>NZ_LAYO01000093.1 GCF_000980875.1 Leucobacter sp. Ag1
CCGGTGCCCGGAATCGAAGGAGAGCACGAGCATCTCACCGATCTGCGGTTTCGGCGGCGCGGGAGCGATCGGGGCGTCGACCGCGACGACCCCGGCCGGCAGCGGAGCGGACGCCGGTGCCGGTGCCGGTGCCGCACCCCCGTGCGGCGCGACGGGTGGAGCCGGCTGCGCCGGAGCGAACGGAGCGATCGGCGCGGACGGAACGGCCGGAGCCGTCGCGACCGGCTGAGGCGGGTGGGCACCGGCGGCGGGCACCGCGGCCTCCGCCACGGGCGCGCTCTGCGCCCACACCTCGGCGTTGCGCGACCAGGCCTCCCGCTCGGCCTCCGACGGGACGCGGACGACGAGCGTGCGCCCGGCGCGGTCGGCCCAGCTGCGCCCCATGCGCGTCGGATCCGCCGCGCTCGTGGCGACCACGATCCACCCGCCGATCAGGGCGACCAGGCTCGCGGCCCCGGTGATCAGGCCGCGCACGAGGTTCCGCCCGACACCGGGCGAGAAGGGGGCGTCGTCGCGGGCGGTGCGCTGCCGCAGCAGGAGGTTGCCGAGCGTGGCGCCAGTGCGCGCTTCGAGCACGAGCTGGATCACCGCGACCTCGAGCAGCACGAGGACGCCGAGCAGCGCGCTGCGGGTGAGGCCGCCCACGACCGCCGCGATCACCAGGGTCACCGCCGCATCGATGGAGAACGCGGCGATCCGAGCGCCGGTGCTCGCGGGACGCGCCCACGCACGGGAACGCGCCAGGGCGTTCGAGAGACGGGCCGACGGATCGGGCCGGCTCCCGCGGGGAGCCGCGGCGTCGCGCCCCGCCTCCCGAGCGAGCCGCTGCCGGGTCCGCTGGGTCTGCTGAGCGGTCTGCGATACGGGCGCCTGCACGGGGTTCGAGCGCCGACGCGGACCGGCCGGATTCGGCGTGTAATCGGACATCAGGTGAGCACCCCTCGCAGCAGATCCAACGTGCCCGCGGCGAGCAGTCCGGCCGGGAGCACCAGTGCGATCGCGAGACTATCGACGATGTCGCCCGTCCGCGACCACCCGAGCGAGCGTTCGCCGCGCGCGAGCGGCAGCACCGCGGCCGCGGCGACGAGCGCGGCGAACAGCAGCGCGCCGGCTCCGATCGCGGCTCCCGCCGCCGAGGCCTGCGGCACGACGACCGCTGCGAGCAGGAGGAGCCCGATCACCGCCGCGGCCCGGGGCGGGATGCGCAGCGCGGGCGCCGCCGTGCGCCGGGAGGTGAGCAGCAGCGCCAGCACCGCAAGCAGCACGTAGACCATCGCGGAGATCCGGGCGACCGGATCGGGACCGACCAGCGCCGGCGCCGCGGCGGGCAGCCCGGCCCCGGCGAGCACCGCGAGCATCAGGATCGCCGAGTCGAGACGGGCTTCGGCTGCGGCGACGATCTCGCGCACGCGCTGCTCGTCGATCCGGTCGATCGAGACGGGGACGCGGCCCCGCACCGTCCACCGGAGCACCATGAAACGGCCGTAGTCGATGTGATAGCCCGGCTCCACGCCGACGAGGAGGCTGGGCGCGGCCCGGATGCCGACCACCGCGATCGCGGACGCCGCGATCAGCAGCTGATTCGGCGCCCATCCGAGCATCGGGCCGGTCAGCGCCAGAGCCGCGAACAGCGCCGCGATCACAACGACGGGGGCCGCCGCCGCGCGGGCGCGCGCCGTCCGCGCGACGACCATCAGCAGGGCGGCGAGCACCGCCATCGCCGCGCCCGCGACCGCGAAGGCGAGCACCGGTGCGTCCACGAGGATCGTCAGCGCGCCCAGGCACGACCCGATCCCCGCGAGCACCAGGGAGGCGGCGGCGCCGATGTCGCCGGTTCCGCCGCGCGCGACGCCGAACACCATCGAGACCAGCGCGGCGAGCGCGAGCACGCCGGCCGTCGGCCACCGCAGCCGCTCGTCTCCGACGGCGAGCATCGCGGCGACGATCCCGAAACCGACCAGCGCCCAGGGCAGCGGGTTCACGGATCCGCCGGCCGTCGCGCGGTCGATCCGCCGGGCGGGCGTCGCCGCGGGTCCGGCGACGGCGTACAGGCCGCCCTCGAGCAGCTGCGCGGCGGGGGTGCCGAGATCCACCGGGGATCCGTCCGGTCCCTGGACCCGGGAGCCGGCCCCGAGGTGCACGCCGATGGACGCGAGAGCCCCGACGAGCGCCTCGCCGCGCGGCATCGCGAGGTCGTGACGCCGTCCGGCCACATCGATCACGATGCGACGCAACTGCGGCATGGGGTCGGTCACGCGACTCAGTGTAGCGTCGGGTCCGACGGGATCGGGGCCGGATCCGTATGCCGGAACCGGATCCCGCCCCGCCATCCGGCCCGAGAAACCGGGTTAGGATACTTGCGCGCGGAGCAGCCGATTTCGTGTCGACATCACACAGGAGGTACGCGTGAGCGTTGAGGCAGTCGACCCGAGTGCCGTCGTGCGGCTCTCGGTCGTTCACGCCGAGCGCCGCATCGACCTGGCCGTGCCCGGGCGCCTCCCCCTGCTCGAGGTGCTCCCCGGCGTCGCCCGCGGCCTCGGCGTGCTCGACGCCACGCTGCTGCACGGAGGCTATCGACTCACCCGCTCGGACGGCACGGAGCTCGATCCGACCCGCGGCGCGATCGCGCAGGGCATCGACCAGGGCGAGATCCTGACCCTGACCCGGGGCCAGCTCGTCGCGGTACCGCGTCGCTACGACGACGTGGTCGAGGCGGTGGTCGACGCGACCTCCGCGCATCACGCCGCCTGGCGCCCCGAGGACGCGGCCCGCACGGCCGTCGCGATCAGCCTCACCCTCGTCGGCCTCAGCGCGATCATGCTCGCCCTGCAGCCCGCGGGCTCGCTCCTGCCCGCGATCATCGCCGGAACGGGCACGATCGTCCTGCTCGCCCTCACGGCCGCGCTCGGCCGGCTGGCCCAGCCGGAAGCCGGGCTGGCGTTCGGGATCGCCGCAGCGGGATTCGCCGGCCTCACCGGATACCTCCTGGTCCCGGGCGGATCCCTCTGGGGGTTCCCGCTCGCGGCGGCCGGACTCGGGGGCATCGTCGGCGGCGGCGCGGCGTTCCTGCTCGCGGCGAAACCGGCCGAGATCCTCGCGCTCCCGATCGCGCTCGGCATCGCGGTCGGCCTGCCTGCGGGGATCGTCGGCCTCACGGGGGTCGACCCGACCGGGCCCTACGCCGTGATGGTGGCGTGCGCCGGGCTGCTCGCGGGCGCGCTGCCCTGGCTGACGCTCAGCAGCACCCGGATCCGGGTCATCTCGCCGACGACGGAGCTCGAGATGTTCGACCCGCCGCAGCCCATCGATCCCGAGCGCGTCGCCGCCCGGGTCGACGCCGGGCATCGGCTGCTCGTGGCCCTGCGCGTCGCCTTCGCCCTCTCTGTCCTGATCGCCGCACCCCTCGTCTCGGGCTCGGGCTGGATCGGCACGATCCTCGTGCTGACGTGCGGGACCGTGCTGATGTTCCAGTCCCGCCAGTCCGCACGCCGCGCCTCCGTCATCGTCCTCCTCGCCGGCGGGACCGCGATCCTCGCCGTCGGCGGGCTCGCGGCGATCCTCGACCAGCGCGAGCAGGCGCCCCTGCTGCTGATCGCGCTGCTGGTCGCGACGGGCATCGTCACCGGGCTGACCCTGCTCAGCACCCGGGTCCGCATGCGCCTCACCGCGCTCGGCGACACCGTCGAGGTGATCCTGCTGGCGCTGCTGCTCCCGCTCGGTGCACTCACCGCTGGGCTCGCGTAGGCATGGCGACCAAGAAGGACCTGCTCGAGGCGCAGAGTTTCAGCAAGGCGCGACTGCTCTCGGCGTTCGTCGGCGGCGCCCCCGGCGGTAAGGAGCTCGAACCCGCCAAGCCGCTGCGCGCCGTGTTCGCGGGCATCGCGCTCACGGCCATGGTGATCCTCGCCGGCGTGTTCATCGGCCTCAAACAACCCTCGCTCCCGAGCGGCTGGCAGAACAACCGCCTGATCGTGGCGAGCGACACCGGTGCGCGCTACGTCAGCGTCGACGGCACCCTGCACCCCGTGATCAACACGGTCAGCGCGCGCATGCTGATCCCCGCGAACGAGTTCGCCATCATCAGCGTCAAGCAGCAGTCCCTCGACGGGATCCCCATCGGCGGGACGCTCGGGATCCTCGGCGCACCGGACACGCTTCCGAAGGCGAGCGCCCTCGACGGGACGGGCTGGCGCGCCTGCTCGACGGCGGAGACCACCGAGGTGCGCGTCGGCGGCCAGCCGCGGACCGCCGCCCGCGACGCGGAGGGCATCGTCGTCGAGGCCGACGGCAAGACCTACGTGGTCACCGCAGGCACCAGCCTGCTCGTTCCGGCGGAGCACCGCACCGCTGTGCTCCGGGCCATCGGCCTGGACACCGCGACCCCTGTCCCGGTGCGCGGCGAATGGCTGGCCCTCTTCGCGAAGGGCGACGACCTCTCCCCCATCGTGCGCGCGGGCGGCGGCACGGTCGCCGGCGTCGGCCTGCCCGCGGGATCCGTGATCCACTCCGCCGGAACCAGTGAAGCCAAGCAGTACCTGCTCACCGGCGACGGGAAGCTCGCCCCGCTCAGCCCGCTGGCGTATCGGCTCTACCGCCTGGGCCTCGGAACCGGGCCCGGCGGTGGCTCGCTCGGGGAACCCGTCGAACTGAGCCCGGCCCAGATCGCACCGCTGCCGACGGCAGATCCGGTCGCGCCCGAGGGCTGGCCGGAGGACGGTCTCGTGCCGCTCGCCGGCGTCTCGGCGCCCTGCGCCACGCTCGCGGGTGAGCGCTCCGATCAGCGCACGGTCCTCGCCGCGGCCGGCGGATCGCGCAACGCCTCCTCTGACGCGGCGGCAGGCAGCACCGAGGTCACCGTGGCGAAGGACGGCGGAGCGCTCGTGCGCGGCGGCTCGGCCGGTACGCTGACCCTCGTCGACGGCAGCGGCACCGCGTACGCGATCCCGGGATCCGTGAAGACCGGTGCCGCCCGGCTCGGCTACCGCAGCACCGATGTCGACGTGCTCCCCGCGCCGTGGCTCCAGCTGCTGCAGGCGGGACCGGCGCTCACGCCCGAGGCTGCCGGTGCGACGCCGGAGGGCCAGTAGGACCGCGGCGTGGACCGGAAGCAGACCCGTCTGAGGATCGCCGCCGCGCTCGTCGCGCTGCCGATCCTCGGCACCGCGCTCACGGGACCCGCCTCCCCGCTGGCGGTGCTGTCCCCGCTGGCACCCGTTCCGGCGTCGGCGGCGGACGAGTGCACCATCGGGGTCATGGCGCGCCTGCCCGGACCGCCCGTGGCGTTCGCCGAGATGGGGCTCCCGGCCGACGGACGACGGTACACGGGCGCCGGCATCACCGTCGCGATCGTCGACTCCGGGGTCGACGCCTCCCGCCCGCAGCTCACCGGCGCCTTCGCCCGGGGCAGCGAATCGCTGATCTCGGACGGCGAGCGCTCCGACGGGCTCGGAGATTCCCAGGGCCACGGTACGGCGCTCGCCGGGATCATCGCGGCTCGCCCCAGCCCCACCTCCGGCGTGGTCGGCATCGCGCCCGACGCACGGATCATCTCGCTGCGCGTGTTCCGGGACGACAGCCAGCAGAGCATCGACAAGGGCCTCGGACCGGACGCCGGACGGATCGCCACGGCGATCCGGAAGGCCACCGACCGCGGCGCACGCGTGATCACCGTCGCACTCAGCGACGACGTCGACACCCCCGCGCTGCGCGATGCGACGAACTACGCGACGTCGCGCGGCGCGCTGGTCGTCGCGAGCGCGGGCAACCGCGACACGACCAAGCAGACCGAGGATTCGCCTCGATTCCCGGCAGCCTATCCCGATGCGCTCGCCGTGACGGCGGTCGGCCCCACCGGCCTCGCCACGGCCTCGTCGATCCACGGACCGCACATCGACGTCGCGGCCCCGGGCCAGAACGTGCTCACCACATCGAGAGAGGGCGGGGACTGCCGCTACGCGACGGAGTCCCCATCGTCGAGCTTCGCGACGGCCTACGCGGCGGGTGCTGCGGCCCTCGTCGCCCAGGCCTACCCGAGCGAGACCCCGCAGCAGTGGGCCTACCGGCTCGAGGCGACGGCGGATCGTCCCGACCCCGACGCGCGCGATGACCGGATCGGCTGGGGCACGATCCGACCGGCCGCGGCCCTCGGTCTGCGGCCGAGCAGCAGCACCCGGGGCCCGGTCAGTCCGTTCGTCGACACCAGCGGTGCGGCACGCGCCTCCGTGTCCACTCGGGTCACCGCGCACGAGACGCGCGCCGACGACATCACCTTCGTCGCGGCGCTCGTCCTCGGTGCCGGAGGTCTCATCGCGGTGTTCGCGCTGGCCGCACGGACCCGGCGCCGCCCGGGCGAGGGACGGCGGGACGGCGGCACCGCGGCCTGACTAGCCGAAGGCGAGGACCGCGACCCCCCAGAGGCCGAGCACCGAGACGACGACCGCGACGCCGAGCCCGATGATCGTGCCGAGCCCGAAGCGCCGGTTCGCGCGAGCGGTCGAACGCAGCCCGTCACGCTCGGCCGAGAGCGGCTCCGGCACCGACGCCGGCGGCGGACCGAAACGCTCCGAGAGGGTGCCGCCCTGGCTCGCGTCCGCCTCGCTGAGGCTCCGCACCGGGCTCAGGACCGGGATGCCCGGGGCGACGCCCCGCCGCGGCAGGGTGTGCTCCTCGGGCGGGGTCGGCGCGTCGGGGATCCGCAGCTTCGCGTCGAGCGGCGACTTGAACATGCGCGCGACGACGTCGGCCGGCAGCTGCCCCGCGGACGGCTCCTCGATGGGCGGTGCCGGGTTCGCCGTCCCGCTGCGGGTCGACCGCCCCGAGTCCTCCCCGATCGGCGCGGACCGCGACGTCCGATCGGGTTGCGGCGCCTGATCCGGTTGAGGCGTCTGATCGGATCGCGGGGGCCGCGCGACGACGATCGTCCCATCGTCGTCGCCCACCGGAGCGGGGCCCGCGCTCCGCGGCGGGCGAGCCGCCACGATCGTCGCGTCGTCCGGCGCCGCCGGTTCTACCGGCGCCGCCGGCGCTGCGGGTTCTGCGGGTTCTGCGGGTTCTGCGGGTTCTGCCGATGCTCCGGCGGGTCCCGCGCCCTCCGCCGCGATGCGGGCGCGCGGCGCGACCACGGTCGCGTCGAGCTCGTCCTCGCCGTTCTGGCCGGCGCCCGGGCCGAGTCCGCTCGGGCCGGCGCCGGTTCCGGCTCCTGCGCGTTCTTCCGTCATCGTCGGTTCCCTCCGCGCGGTCGTCGTGAGCGCCGGGCCCGTGCGCGACGCGATTCGGGCAGCAGCGAGCGCAGCGAGAACCGCGCGCGCATCCGCCCCCAGAACCCGATGCGCTGGCGCCGTTCGAGCAGGGCCTCGTCGACCACGGCCCAGACCTGCTCGGCCTCCGCGTCGCCGATGCCCTCGCGGGCGTAGACCGCGCGGTCCACGGTCCAGGCGGCCCAGTCACCGCCGGGCACCCCGAGCTCTTCGGCGATGTCGCGGCGGCTCCTCCGGGATCGGGGTGCGGCGCCGCTGTCGGCGTACCCGTCGACGAGTTCGTCCCAGGCGCCGAGCGCGCGCACCTCGGGGGCGGCGGTCTGCCGCCTGCGGCGGACGCGCAGCCGCTTCGCGACGGGGACGAAGAGCAGTGGCAGGGCGAGCAGCGCCAGTGCCAGCGCTGAGAGCCCCACGCCCTTCAGGATCGGCCAGAGCGCCGCGAAGCTGCTGCGCTGCGGGTCGGGCACGGGATCGGTGGAGTCGCTGCTCGATCCGCTCGGCGGGTCCGCGACCGTCGCATTGCGGTCCTCGGGCACCGTCGGGAACTCGGGGAGCTGCTCGCCGCGGTCGAGCGTGACCGGCGGCATCGCGACCTGCGGGCTCGTGTCGATCGGGGCCCAGTCGCCGCCGTCGCCGCGCACCTCGATCCACGCGGCGAGATTCTCACCGGTGCAGGCCTCGGCGCACGCCGGGACTCCGGGTACTCCGGCCCGTTCGCCACCGAGCCGCACCCCGAGCACGACCCGGGAGTCGTAGCCCATGGCGCGGGCGATGAGCGCGGCTGCGGCCGAGAACTGCTCGTCGTCGCCGATGCCCGAGACGAGCGCGCGCTCGTCGCTCGTCTCGCCCGCGGCCGCCTGCTGTTCGTTCAGCTGTTGGAAGAGCTGCTCGATCCGAGCGATCGAATGCCCGCCGGCGCTCGGCACGAAGCGCGTGCCGTACTGCGGCGCGAGCGCGGCGATCCAGTTCCGTTCGCCCTCGCCGTCGGTGAGCGAGTGGCTGAGGTAGCCGCGCTGGCGCAGCCGGTCGATGGCCTCGAGGAGTCCGTCGCGGTCGGCGGGGAGCCGCTGCTCGTCGAGCCAGCGCTTCAGCTGCGGCGTGCGTTCGAGGTCGATGAGCGGCTTCGCGTCTGCGGGACGCTCGGCGGGCTTGACGTCGCCGGCGGTGCTCATCCGGGCCGAGTACTCGTCGCCCGCGCGCAGACCGCTGCCACCGGGCACCGCGATCGCGGCCCAGCTGCCGCGGTTGATGTAGAGGCTGTCGCTCAGCTCGGATGCCCGCGGCCCGAGGAAGGCGGGCGGTTCGGCGAGCGGTGGCGCGACCGGCAGCCAGATCCCCCGGTAGCCGTCGATCCGGATCCGGACCTCGGCCGGTTCCGCGATGGGGTCGCCGCTCGGGAACCGGGTGAACCGACCGTCCCCGCCCGGGTCCACGAAGAAGTCGACCCCGTCGTAATCGTCGAGCACGGCCATGCGCAGCCGGGTCGGCAGCGTCCCGTTCCCCGACACGGTGAACAGGGTCCGTTCGAACTCGTCGTCCCGCTTCGCCGACCGGTAGGAGGCGAGGGGGCTGGTCTGCTGACGTACGACGAGCTGCGGGTCGATGCTGTCGCGCGGCACCGTGCGGTCCGCGCCGACGGCCGGCGCGATCAGCGCCCCCGCCCCGAGCGCGACGACCGCGATCACCGCGGCGCTGAGCGCGCGCATCGCGGTGTTGCGCCGCACCCCGCCGGAGCGCTCCGCGGGTTGGCCGAGGCGGCCCAGCCTGAGCGCAGCACGGCGTTCGATGCCGGACGACCACGCGACCCAGACCGCACCGATCACGCAGGCCCCGGCCCACAGGGCGAGCTCCTTCGGCGCCTGGATCCGCAGCGGTCCGAGGCCGAGGGGAGCGCTCACCTGAGAGGCGCCGAACACGACGCCGAAGAGGACGGGCACGAGGACGGGCAGCGCCGCGAACGGGGCCGTGCGGCGCCCGGAGAGCGCGAGCGCGACGATCGCCCCGGTGGTGACCATCGTGACGACGAGCAGCGGGACGAGCACCGCCTGGTAGCTGCCGACGGGCAGCGTCAGGGTGAGCAGTTGCTTCCAGCCGAGCGCGACCGAGGCGAGACCGTCGCTCAGCCCGCGCACCCAGCCGGCGGGACCTGTGGACAAGGCGCCGGGGACGGCGAGCGGCACGACGGCCGCGACGAACGAGACGATCAGCGCCACCGGGGTCATGAGGCCCCAGCCCCACCGGCGTCCGCACCACACGATCCCGGCGGCGAGCGCCCAGCCGACCCCCGCCACCAGCCAGACCTGCGGGGTCCGGTAGATCGGCATCGCCGAGGCGGCACCGAGCGCGGCAGCGGCCGCGCTCAGCAGCAGCGCGCCGAGCGAGATCGCCGCGGACGGTCGTCTCGACGCGTTGGCACGTCGTGCGCGTCGCCGCGAGGCGGACCGCGCTTCCCCGCTCACGCGAAGCCTCCGCGCACCATGAGCTGCGGCAGGTCGTCGAGCGCGCCGACGGTGAACATGGTCCCGGCGTCGAACAGTCGGGCTGCGGGGTCGGCGAGCCGTTCGCAGCGCACCACGAGCACATCGACGTCCTCGGCGAACGCGGCGGCCGCGCGACGCAGGCGCGACGGGTCGGGGACCGATCCGGTGACGAGCATCACGATCGAGAGCGGACGCCGCGACTCGGCGAGGTGGCGCGCCAGGCGTTCGATCGGCAGCGGATCCTCGGCGGCTTCGAGCTCCGCCCAGGCGTCGAGCAGCTGGGTCGGCGTCTGCGCGGGCAGTTCTTCGAGCCCGTCGATGCTCGGGCGGATCCGGCCGGGGGCCCACTGGGAGGCGATGAAGCGTTCGCGGCCCTCGCGCACCGCGAGCAGGCCGAGGGAGGCCGCCGCGCTGACGCCGAGCTCGAACTCCTCGTCGTCGCTGTAGGAGGTGCGGTCGGCGTCGAAGAGGATCGCGGCCCGCGCGGTCTGGGACTCCTCGTACTGCCGCACCATCAGGGTGCCGGTCTTCGCGGTCGACTTCCAGTGCACGTGTCGGAGCGCATCGCCGTGCACGTATTCGCGGACGGCGTGGAACGAGAGGTCGGAGTCGGTGAGCCGGCGGCTCGACGCCCCTTCGAGATCGCGCACGAGTCCGACGGACCCTGGCGGGAGCAGCACCGTGCGCGGGTGCACGTGGATGAGGTGGCGGTCGCGCCAGGTGATCTCGCGGCGCACGAGCCCGAGCGGGTCGCGGCGCGCGAGCTTCAGCGGCCCGACGCCGATGACTCCGCGCGCGGTCGTCGCGATCTCCACGGGGATCGTCGTCTCGCCGTGCGGTCCGATGAACGGGATCGCGATCTCGCGCAGCGCTTCACCGACGGGCAGTTCCGCGGTCGCGGGGAGCGCGGGCCGGGCACCCGCGTTCTCGACCTCGATGCCGAGGCGTACCCGCCCGCCCGCGGTCACCCGGGTGCGGTCGACGGCGATGCGGATCAGGTAGGCGCGGGATCCCAGCAGGAACGGGAGGCCGAGCAGCAGCAGGACGCCGAAGACCGCGGCGACGAACCAGGCCTCGATCCAACCGAGGGTCGCGGCGAGCACGAGCGAGAGGATCGCGGCGCCCAGCACGAAGTAGCCGGTCGGCGTGATGGTCTCGACCGTCCGACGCATGCGGCGTCGATTGCGGCGCCACCAGCGGCGCGCGCGACGGCGCCCCGCGCCGAGGTATCCCGTCGAGCGCTGGGTGTCGCCGAAGCGCGTGCTGGTGCTGCCCCGGGTCGCCGTGCCGGTGTCGGAGATCGGGGCGCGTGAGGTGTTCTGTCTCACACCGAGCCGTTCTCCTGGGGTGCGGCGACGTCGAGCAGGATCTGGCCGAGCACCTGCGCCGCCGTCACCCCGTCGAACTCGGCCTCGGGCTCGAGCACGAGGCGGTGCGTCAGTACCGGCATGGCGAGGTCGCGGACGTCGTCGGGAGTGACGAAGTGCCGACCGCTCGCGGCCGCCCAGGCGGAGGCGAGGCGCACGAGCGACAGTGCACCGCGCACGCTCGCGCCGAGACGCACCTCGTTCGCACGACGGGTGGCTTCGACGAGGCGCACCGCGTACTCGGCGACGAGCGGGCTGACGTGCACGCGGTTGATCAGGTCCTGCGCCTGGGTCACCATGCCCGTCGTGACGACCGGTGAGAGGGGCTGCTGATGCGAGCGGTCGCCCTGCAGGATCCGGGTCATCGCCGCCTGGTCGGGGTAGCCGATGGAGGTCTTCACCATGAACCGGTCGAGCTGGGCCTCGGGCAGCCGGTAGGTGCCCGCCTGCTCGACCGGGTTCTGGGTCGCGATGACGAGGAACGGGCTGCCGACGTCGTGCGAGGTGCGGTCGACCGTGACCCGGCCCTCCTCCATCACTTCGAGCAGCGCCGACTGGGTCTTCGGGCTGGCGCGGTTGATCTCGTCGGCCAGCACGACGTTCGCGAAGATCGGGCCCGGATGGAATTCGAAGGCGCCCGCGCGCTGGTCGAAGACCGACATGCCGGTGATGTCGCTCGGCAGCAGGTCCGGGGTGAACTGCACGCGCGAGAACGAGCCCTGGATGACTTCGCCGAGCGCGCGGGCGAGCGCCGTCTTGCCCGTCCCCGGCACGTCCTCGAGCAGCACGTGGCCTCCTGCGAGCACGCAGGCGATCACCAGCTCGACCACGCGGCGCTTGCCGTGGATCGACTGCTCGATCGCGTCCGCCGTGGTCGAGAACAGGCGCGCGACCCACTGGGCCTGCTCGGGTGAGATCGCCGTCGAGTCGGTCTGGGGCTGCGTGTTCATGCTGGGCCTTCTGCTGGGGAGAGGTGGGGTGAATCGAGACTACGGGGTGGTGCAGACGTTGAGGGTGGCCTGTTGCAGTGCTTGGAACGAGCCGCCCCAGGTGATGGTCAACGGGATCAGCCCGTTGGCAGGCGTTCCTGCCTTCACCGTCGCGTCCGGGGCTGCTGCCGCCGAAATCGTGAGGTACCCCTTGAGCTCGTCCGAGCTCGGATTTCCGGCGGATCCGTTCGTCAACGGGATGCATTGGCCGTTCGGCTTCGCCGTCACGATGGTCGGCGCGTTCCGCCATCTGACGTTCGCCTCGGCGGAGCAGGGGCTGTCGCCGTAGCACTGCTTGACTTTGAACTCCGCGGCCGAGGCAGGATCGATCGTGAACTCCTCGGTTCCCGTGTTGCTGTATATGAGCTTCGTGTCGGCTTCTTTCCCCTGCAGATCGAGCTTCGGAGTGCCATCGGGATTCTTGAGGAGGTCATAGATGACGCCGTCACCTGCCGCGGCCGGCGCGTTCGCGATCGTGTAGGTCACCTGCGGGGCTTGCAGCTGGCGCCCGATGAAGACCGGGTCGGACGTCCCGGAGCTCATACCGTAGTCGCTGCGTAGGCAGGCCATGGCGCTGATGAAGCTGTACTTCCGCAACCCGTCGAAGTCGGGGCTGCTCTGCCCATCTGCGAAACAATTCTTGGGGCCCTGGATCGCGTTCTTCCCGATCGTATAGCTCGCCGTGACGACCTCGGACGACTGTGCTCCGCTCCCGGAGTAGCTGACGTGCGCGGAGGTGTCGCCCGTGCTCGCGAGAGACACGGCGCCTATCACGGGCGCGCCGATCACCGTGCCGTCCTTGCGCGTCGCTTCACCCGTCCCGCTACCGCCTCCAATGTTGGGCAGATCGAACCGAGTGACCGGAGTCACCGTGAACGAGATCTCCCCCGCAGCCTGATCCGGGAAGTCCTTGGTGCCACCGGGTCCGGCGAGAGACCCTGCGTCCTGGCCGTTGAGTTGCAGCGCGAACTGCTTCGTGTCGTCGGACCCGCTCACGGTCAGGCGGACCCCGCCCCGGTCGGTCCTCGTGTTCTGCGGGTTCTTGATCGGAGTCACCGTCACGGTCGGAGCCTTCGGCGGATCGTACGCCCACGCCGTCACGGCGGTCGAGGCCTGCGAGGATCCGACCGCGTTGACCGCCTGCGCGGTGAACTGGTGCTTCTGGCCGTTGCTCAGGTCGCCGGCCGTGCACTGGTAGGTCGCGGGTCCGACCGCGGCGCAGGATCCCGATCCGCCGCCCAAGAGGGTCACGCTCGTGACCGCCGGGTGCGCCTGCTGCGAGCCGAGCGTCACGGTGAAGCTCGCGCTGCTCGCCGTGTACCCGGTCTGCTGGATGCTGGGCGTGCCCGGCAGCCCCTGCGCATCGAACTCGACCGTGCCCTCGCCGGTGCGCCCCTGCGCATCGCGCACGGTGAACCCGACCCGGCAGGTGCCGCCGATGCCGCGCGCGTTCGGCCAGGACACGGAGATGCCCGAGTCGCCCACCCGAGAGAAGGAACCGAAGGTGCAGGAGTCGCCGTTCACCGAGGCGAGCTTGAGGCCGCCTCCCGTCTTGCCCGCGAACGGGTCGTGCTCGCCGGCGACGCCGACGAGCTGCGCCTGGCAGGAGCTGCCCACGGTGCACTGCAGCGCGACGGTCCCGCCGCGCGGCAGGTCGCGCGGGGCCTGGCCGACCTGCAGGGTCAGCGGGGCTCGCGAGTCGCCCGCCCCGCTGACGGCGATGGACACCGTCTCCTGCGTGCCGGGTACCGCGTCCGCGCGCGCCGTCACGCGCAGCGAACTGCCGTTCTGCTGCACCTCGAACAGCGAGGTACCGCCCGACTCCGCGAAGCTCAGCTTGCCCGTGTCACCCTTGCGCCCGCCCTCCCAGGTCACCATGTCGGTGAGCGAGATGGTCTGCGTCGCGCCGGGATCGACGGTGCGGGTGAGCGCCTGCGCCTGCGCCACCGGCTGCTTGGGCACGATCACGACCGGAACCGGAAGCGCGGTCCAGCGGTCCTGACCGACCAGTCGGGCATCGATGAGGCAGCTGTCGGTCCACGGAGCCTCTCCGCCGGCCGAGTACCGGAGCCGGTCGCCCGAGACCGCCTGACAGCTCGCCTGCGCGCGTCCGACCACGAAGGAGCCCTTGCGCAGCTCGACCCGATCGCTCGGTCCGACGTCGACGAGGTCCGTCACATCGACCTCGGTCTGCTGGTTCTCGTCGACCGTGAGCGGCTTCAGGCCGGGCTTCAGCGTCAACGGCAGCTCGTCGAGCGGCAGGATCACGAGCAGGCCGTAGGTCGCGACCTGCTTGCCCGAGGCGTCCGCTCCGCTGAGCTTGAACACCACGGTGTCGCCCTCCGCGCGGTACTGCCCGAGGATCCGGGAGCCCTTCACCCGGTAGTCGGCGGCCCCGCTCCCCCAGATCGAGAGCTTCAGCTTCGACACGTCGCCCGTGGCCCAGCGGGTCTTGCCGGTGAGCACATCGACGCCCTTCGATGCGAGATCGGCCCGGTCGCGGACGTTGAGCACGGTGTCGCTCACCGCGGGCGCCTGCGCTCCGACGTGCTCGGAGGTCTGCACCACGATCAGTCCGTCCGCCGTGCTCTTGGTCTTGGCCGAGCGGACCGTGTAGCGGAACGAGTCGGTGCCGAGCTCGCGGCCGGGCTCGATCGAGACCCGGCCCTGCTTCATCTCGGAAAGGTCGAGGCGCCCGGCGAGCGCCCGGTACGCGGGGTTCGTCTTCCCGCCCGGAAGATTCGGGGTCACGGAGGTGAGTTCGAGCGTGCCGCCCGACTGATCGACATCGTTGTCGAGCGGACTCAGAACGACCGCGTCGCCGCCCGGACCCACACGGAGCGAATCCGTCGTCGCGACGATGCCCGCAGCTTCCTGCTCGGGCAGCACGACGACGCCGAGCTTGCCGGTGCCGCGGGCGCCCGAGGGATCGACGACGGTGTACTTGAGCTGCTTCGTGCCCGATTTGGCGCCGGCCGCGGCGGAGACTTCGATCCCGGTGCCCGTGTCGTTCAGGGCCGCCACGATGCCGGATCCTTCTTCGGTCTGCACACCGGTGAGGCGCACCCGGTCGCCGTCGGGGTCGACGCCCGAGAGCGGGACCGCGACCTGGGCCGTGGCCCCCGCTGCGACTCGCGCGGTGAGCGCCGCCGGCTGCGGATCCCGGTTCGCTCCGGTCGGCAGCACGGTCACGATCACGGCGCCGACGTCGCCGGAGGTCGGATCGCTCGCCCCGTACGCGGTGTAGCTGAGCCGGTACGTGCCGGGCTTCTTGGGCGCGAGGTAACGGAGCACGTTGCCCGAGGCGAACGCGAGTTCGCCCTTGGTTCCCGAGCCGACGATCTCGGGCTGCAGGACCAGGCGCTCACCCGGAGCGGCCACATCGTTGTCGAGCACGCGGATATCGACCACCGAACCGGCGCGAACGGTCGCGGTATCCGCGACGGCGATCACCCCCGAGGGTGCGTTCGCCGCGACCTGGAACACGGTCAGCTTGCCCGTCGCGGTCGTGCCGCCCTCGGCCACCGTGACATCGACAGCGCCGATACGGCCGGGCGCTCCGTCCGGGGTGCTTCCGGACACGTGCACCTTGGAGTGGTCGATCACGGAGGCCTGGAGCTCTCCACCGCCCGACTTCGCGCTCTGCACCGCGAGCGAGCGGGACCCGGCCCCGGGGATCGCGTCGAGGATCTCGACGGTCGTGTCGGTGAGAGGACGCACGAACGCGCGCAGTTCGGGAAGCGCGAGCGGCGGACCGGCCGGGGTCGCCGTGACGCGGAGCTGGCCCGTGACCTCGGTCCCGGTGGCCGTATCGCGGACCATCACCGAGACGGTCGTGCTGCCGGCCTGCGAGGCCTGCAGATCGATCGTGCCGTTCGACGTGTGCGGGGTGACGCGCAGATTGGGGCTCGGCGAGGTCGCGTCCAGCAGCGCGAAGCTGCCCGAACCGCCCGCCACCCGCTCGAGCGGCCGCACGGTCATGGTCTGGCCCACCCGCACCGTCGTCGCCGACGCGGTGAACTCGGCCGCCGCTCCCGGCTGCGCCGAAACGCCCAGGTTCCTGCGGGTCTGCTTGCCGCGGCTGTCGGTGACGGTGACCCGGAGCGTCATCTCGGCCGCCCCGGCGTTGGGGTCGGTGTGCCGCAGCGCAAGACGCCCGTCCGCGGTCACCATGGCGCGCAGCGGATCCTCCTTGCGCAGCGGCTCGACGCTCGTGAGAGTCATCACGTCGCCCTCGGGATCGACCCAGCCGTCGAGCAGCGGGGCGACGAGCGTGCCGCCGGGGGCGAGCGGAGGCACACGCCACTCGCGTCGGCAGCCATCGACCGGGCACCACGCCGGCGCGGTGTTCTCGGCCTCGGGCGCGACCCGCAGGGTCACCGTCGCCGGGTTCGAGGTCAGCGCGCCGTCGGTCACTCGGTAGGTGAACGTCGCGGTTCCGCTCGCCTTCGCGGCGACGCGGACCATGAGGGACTGCCCGTCGGGCATCAGCTCGAGCGAACCGAACGGCTTCGGCAGGCTGCTCGCGCCGAGGGAGTCCGGCACGACCGTCAGCACATCGCGCTTGTTGGGATCGAAGTCGTTGAGCAGGACCGGGAGCGGCGCCGATGCGCCGGCTCGCACCCCGAAGGTGTCGTTCACCGCGGTCGGGGGTTGCTGATCGGTCACGTCGGTCACGACGACCGAGCCGCGATCCTGCTTGGGCGGATCCGAGATGCTCCACTGGGAGAGCGGGATCCGCTTGCCGTCGGGCAGCGTCCAGAGCATGCCCGTGCGCATCTCGTTGAGCACGGCCCGGGAGCCGTTGCTCCGGATGGTCGGCTGGAGGTCGCCGGATTCGCGGGCGGCGTCGTCGAACGCCAGCGGCTTGTCGCCCTCGTTCGAGTTCCACAGCGTGCCCGCGCGCTGCCCCAGCCAGGCCGCGTAGACCGCGCCCTCGACCGCCGTCGGCTGCGCCGGCGCACCGTTCGCCTGCAGCACGCGCTTCGCCGTGCCGCCGGAGGACACCGCGAGGAGTCCGCCGGTGTCGGCGATGAGCACCGCATCGACCGCGGCGTCCTGGCCGCTCCGGCGTTCGCCGGCCGAGACCCGCTTCCGCTGCTCGGGATCGAGGCTGCCCTGCAGCACGCCGGAACCCTCGAGCTTCACCGTGGTCTCGCCGCCGCCCGAGCGCCACAGTCGCCCGCTCTCGCCGTCGAGCAGCACCCAGTCGTCGCCGAGCAGCGCGAGCTGCGGGGACTGGAGCTTCCCCGCCGCATCGGGCACCGGGTCCGCGCGGCCGACGGGTTCGCCGGCGGCGATGTCGAATCTGAGCACCGAGCCGTCGGAGCTGGAATATGCGCCGATCACGCCCGCCGAGGTGAGCGTGATCGCCGCAGCACGATAGCCGGCGTCCGCTCCGGCGGAAGGCTTCTTCTGCCCCTCACCGGAAGGATCGACGCGAACCAGCGACGACAATCGCCGCTCCAGATCCGCGGTGTCCGCAGTGCTCACGGCTGCGGCGTTCGCACCGAGCCCATCCGTTTCGGACGGCGCGAGCTCGCCCGCGTAGACGGCCCCGGACTCGGTGCGGATCGCGACGAAGCGGCCGGCGCTCACGATGTCGCGAGTGCCCTCGGGCATGCGCACCGACTCCGCGGAATCCTGGGACTGCGCGGACTGGTTCGAGGCCGGCTGCGCCGACTTCGGGGGCTGCTCCCCGCCGCTCGTCGCGGGCTTGACGTCGAGGTCGACCGGGTTGGAGGGGTCGAGGCTCCAGGCCCTGCCGTTCCCGTTCGAGAGCACGGCGCCGCGACCGCCGCTCTGGATGATCCCGCTCGGGTCCGAGACCTTGCGGACGAGATCGAGCTCCCCGGTATCGGTGTTCACCCGGGCGTACTGGCCCGATTCGCGCGCGACCCAGACCCCCGGTTCCTCACGCGGAGTCTGCCTCGCGTCGTATCCGCTCGCGATCACGGCGACCGTCACGACCAACGCGGTCACGACACCGCCGGCGATCCACCACTGCAGTCGACGGGGACCGCGCCGCTCGCCCGAACCCGCCGAGGTCATCCGGCACCGCCGGTCAGCGCCCACACCACGACCGCGATCGCGGCGACGCCGGCGAGCGCGGCCCCGGCACCGATCAGCCCGGCGCGCAGGGGCGAAGCGGGCCGGTCGAGCAGCAGGCCGTCGTCATCGGTGCCGCGCTTCTGCGCGAGCATGTCGGCTCGGGCCTCGGCGCGGGTCGCGCGACCGACGGAGGTCACCACAGGGCCACGGGTGCCGGTCTCGACCGATTCGGTGCGCGGCACCCAGGCGTCGGGAGTCACCTCGAGCGGAGTGACGTCGAAGC
The DNA here is from genome assembly GCF_000980875.1 of Leucobacter sp. Ag1. Taxonomy (GTDB): domain Bacteria; phylum Actinomycetota; class Actinomycetes; order Actinomycetales; family Microbacteriaceae; genus Leucobacter; species Leucobacter iarius. The sequence continues at coordinate 18,427 of NZ_LAYO01000093.1, forward strand.
CGTAGGCGCGCTGCAGCGCCTGCAGCGCCTCGCCGAACTCGGCCATCGACGCGTAGCGCTCGTGCGGCAGCCTCCGCAGCGCACGCGCGATGACCTCGTCGAAGTGTTCGTAGCCCTGCGCCCCCGGGATCCCCTGGTAGACCGCTTTGGCGATCCGCTCCGACAGCTTCGCACGCGTGTTCTGCGCACGATCCGCGAGCTCGAACGGCGAGCGCCCCGAGGCGAACGAGTACAGGGTCGCGCCCAGCGACCACACCTCCGTCGCAACACTGCCGCTGCTCTCGAGCTGCACGACCTCGGGTGCGGACCACGGGATCGACATCGCGAGCTCGCCCTCCGCCTGCCGACCACCCAGCACGTGCGCGATACCGAAGTCGGACAGGGCGGGCTTGCCCAGCGTCGTGAGCAGCACATTGGACGGTTTGATGTCGCGATGCAGAACCCCGGAACGGTGCGCCGTCTCGAGCGCCCCGGCGATGCGCACTCCGGCGTCGAGCACGTCGACGAGCCGCGCCGGCTTGCCCTTGGTCAGCTGTCCGAGAGACCCCGGGCAGAACTCCATCGCAAGATAGGGGTGCCCTTCGAGCGAGATGCTCGCCTCGTAGATCGACACCACCGAGGGGTGGCTGCTGAGGCGGGCCATCACGTCCGCCTCGCTCTCGAACGTCGCCCGCAGCTCGGCACCGGCGCCGTCGCCCGCGACCGACCCGTTCAGCACCTTGATCGCGACCAGGCGGCGAGGCATGTCCTGCTCGTAGAGGAACACCTGCGCGAATCCGCCGGCGCCCAGCGGACGCACGTAGCTGAAGCCCGGAATCGCCGGTGCGTTGATCGATGCGCGCGCGCTCACGACAGCCACCGTCCGTGACCGCAGCGGGGAATGCGAGACATCATCAACTCATACTAAACGGTACCGGGAGTCCGGCAGCGCCCGCCGGGAATCTGTGGAAAAGCCGGAGGCCCCGGCAGTCGAAACTGCCGGGGCCTCCGATTCCGATCGCACGTCCTGCGGACGCGCCTCGATCAGATGTTGTTGACGTCGAGCGGGATGCCCGGGCCGAACGTGGTCGAGACGGCACCCTTGATCAGGTACTTGCCCTTCGACGACGCCGGCTTCAGACGCACGATCTCCTCGAGCACCGAAGCGATGTTGTCGTTCAGCTGCTCGGCCGAGAACGAGGCCTTGCCGACGATGAAGTGCACGTTGGCGTGCTTGTCGACGCGGAACTCGATCTTGCCGCCCTTGATGTCGGTCACGGCCTGAGCCGCGTTCGGGGTGACGGTGCCGGTCTTGGGGTTCGGCATCAGACCGCGGGGGCCGAGCACCTTACCCAGACGACCGACCTTGCCCATGAGCTCGGGGGTCGAGACGGCCGAGTCGAAGTCGGTGTAGCCTGCGGCCACCTTCTCGATCAGCTCGTCGCCGCCGACCTCGTCGGCACCGGCAGCGAGAGCCGCCTCAGCCGCGGGGCCGGTCGCGAACACGATGACGCGCGCCGTCTTGCCGGTGCCGTGGGGCAGGCTGACGGTGCCGCGGACCATCTGGTCCGCCTTGCGGGGATCCACACCGAGCTTGACGGCGACCTCGACGGTCGAGTCGGTCTTGGTGGAACCGGTCTCCTTCGCCAGGGCCACGGCCTCGGCGGGGGAGTAGAACTTGCCTGCTTCGATCTTCTCGGCAGCGGCGCGGTACGCCTTGGACTTCTGTGCCATTTCCGTACCCCTTAGCCTTCGACCGTGATGCCCATGGAGCGAGCGGTGCCCGCGATGATCTTCGAAGCCGCGTCGATGTCGTTCGCGTTGAGATCGGCCTGCTTCTGCTCGGCGATCTGACGAACCTGCTCGGCGGTGACCTTCGCGACCTTGACGGTGTGCGGGGTGCCCGAACCCTTCTGCACGCCGGCTGCCTTCTTCAGGAGCTCGGCGGCCGGCGGGGTCTTCAGGACGAACGTGAACGAACGGTCCTCGTAGACGGTGATCTCGACGGGGACGATGTTGCCCCGCTGGGATTCCGTGGCCGCGTTGTAGGCCTTGCAGAATTCCATGATGTTGACGCCGTGCTGACCCAGCGCAGGACCCACGGGGGGTGCGGGGTTGGCGGCGCCGGCTGCGATCTGAAGCTTGATCAGACCGGTAACCTTCTTGGCCTTTGCCATGATGTTTCCTTTCCTCGAACGCGCGCGCTTCCGCACGTGCTCTCCCGCGACTTCCGGCCGTTCCGGAACGCGGTGCGCGGTTCGCATCGGCGCTCGCTGCTTCGGGAAGCAGGATCACGCGGACGCAAACCACAACAGTGTAGCAGGGATCGGGGGTGCGAGCGAGGTCGCGGCGGTCGGACGCAGTCCACCAGCGGGCCGCCCGCCAAACGCGAACGCCCCGCTGCTCGGGAGCAGCGGGGCGTTCGGCGAATGCGGACCTCGAGGGTCAGACCATCTTGGTGACCTGGTCGAAGCTGAGCTCGACCGGAGTCTCGCGCTCGAACAGGGAGACGAGCACGGTGAGCTTGCCGCTCGCCGGGTTGATCTCGCTGATCGTGCCGGGCAGGCCCTCGAAGGAGCCCGACTTGATCGTGATGGTCTCGCCGACCTCGAAGTCGATCTCGACGTTGCCCTGCGCAGCGGCGGTGGCCGCGGCCTTGCCCTTGGCGGTCGCGACCGGCTCGAGCTCGACGGTGCTCTTGAGCATCTCGAAGGCTTCCTTGAAGCGCAGCGGCACGGGGTTGTGCGCGTTGCCGACGAAGCCGGTCACGCCCGGGGTGTGGCGCACGACGGACCAGGAGTTCTCGTTGAGGTGCATACGGACCAGCACGTAGCCGGGGATCCGCACGCGGGTCACCATCTTGCGCTGACCGTTCTTGACCTCCATGACCTCTTCCATGGGGACCTGGATCTCGAAGATGTCGTCGACGGCGCCCATGGTCTCGCGGCGGTTCCAGAGGTTCGACTTGACCTTGCGCTCGTAGCCCGCATAGCTGTGCACGACGTACCACTTGCCCGGCTTGACCCGCAGCTCGCGCTTGAACGCGGCGTAGGGGTCCTCGGCATCCGCTTCTGCGTCCGCAGCGGCCTCGCCGTCCGCGGTGGACTCGGCGATAGCGGTCGCCGCGGCATCGGCCTCGGCCGGCCGGTCGATCTCGAGCGCGTCCTCGACCACGGCGTCCGCCTCGGGGTCAGCGGAGCGGGCCAGCGCGTCGAGGGCAGCGTCGAGGTCGGACTCGGGGGTGTTGTTCTCGGTCGTCATCTGACTTTCTTGCTCTCTCGCGAAAAACGAAATCTCTGGGATCGGAGCGCTAGTTGAGCGGAGTTCCGAAGATGAACAGGGTGGCCGCACCCGCCGCCAGGTCGAGGACCCAGACGAGCGCCATCATCACGACGACGAAGCCGATCACCACGAGGGTGTAGTTGATGAGCTCCTTGCGGGTCGGCGTGACGACCTTCTTCAGCTCGGCGACGACCTGCCGGAGGAACAGGAGAATCCGACCGAACCAGCCGCGCTTGGCACTGTCGGCCTTGGCGCGCTCGACGAGGCCGCCACCGGACTCTTCGATTTCACTGCTGCTCACGGATTCCCGTCCTTTCATCGCCCCGTCGCTTTCGCGACCGCGATGCGACGAGGTGTGGCAGGGCGGACAGGACTCGAACCTGCAACCTGCGGTTTTGGAGACCGCTGCGCTACCAATTGCGCCACCGCCCTATGGAGTGCTTATCCGCCGAATTTCCGACCCCTTCGGGCATAGGAAATTCTGGCAGAAGTCAACTACCGCTGATGAGTCTACGGGATCACCGCCCGGATGTCGAACGCGGCACCGTCATCCCGGGCGCGCCGCGCACCGATCGAGGGCCCGGATCCGGCTCTCCCAGCGAACGCATGCGAACGGACCGCACCCTCCGCCGTAGGATGGATACGTGAGCCACATCTCCCGTCTTTCAAAGAAGATCGGCGCCATCGCCGAGTCCGCAACGCTCAAGGTCGACGCGAAGGCGAAAGCCCTCCAGGCCGCGGGTCGTCCCGTCATCAGCTACGCCGCGGGCGAACCCGATTTCGCGACTCCCGCGCACATCGTCGACGCGGCCCGTGCCGCGCTCGACGACCCGAAGAACTTCCGCTATACCGCGGCCGCGGGCCTGCCCGAGCTGCGCGAGGCGATCGCGGCCAAGACGCTCCGCGACTCCGGGCTCGAAATCCCTGCATCGCAGATCATCGTGACGAACGGTGGCAAGCAGGCCGTCTACGAGTCATTCCAGGCGCTGCTCGATCCGGGCGACGAGGTGCTGCTCCCCGCGCCCTACTGGACCACCTACCCCGAGGCCATCCGCCTCGCCGACGGTGTGCCCGTCGAGGTCTTCGCGGGCTCCGAGCAGGGCTACAAGGTGACCGTCGAGCAGCTCGAGGCCGCACGCACCGATCGCACCAAGGTGCTGCTCTTCGTCTCCCCGTCCAACCCGACCGGCGCCGTCTACTCCCCCGAGGAGACGAAGGCGATCGGCGAGTGGGCCGACGCCAACGGCCTCTGGGTCATCTCGGACGAGATCTACCAGAACCTCACCTACGACGGCGTGCGCGCCGTCTCGATCGTCGAGGCCGTCCCGGCGCTCGCCGATCGCACGATCCTCGTGAACGGCGTCGCCAAGACCTACGCCATGACCGGCTGGCGCCTCGGCTGGATGCTCGGCCCCGCGGACGTGATCAAGGGCGCCGCGAACCTGCAGTCGCACCTCAGCTCGAACATCAACAACATCGCGCAGCGCGCGGCGATCGCGGCGCTGAACGGCCCTCAGGAGCCGATCGAGCAGATGCGCCAGGCCTTCGACCGTCGCCGCAAGACGATCATCGCCGAGCTCAACAAGGTCGACGGCTTCCACGCCCCGACCCCCGAGGGCGCGTTCTACGCCTACGTCGACGTCGCGGGCGCGCTCGGGCGCGAGATCGACGGCGTCACGCCGACCACCTCGCTCGAGCTGGCCGACCTGATCCTCGACCGGGCCGAGGTCGCGGCGGTCCCCGGTGAGGCCTTCGGCCCGTCCGGCTTCCTCCGCTTCAGCTACGCGCTCGGCGACGATGCACTGCTCGAGGGCGTCCAGCGCATCCAGAAGCTGCTCGGCACGAACTGACGCGAGCGCATCATGCGTCGGCTCGAAGGGCGGCAGGATCCTCGGATCCTGCCGCCCTTCGGCGTTCCGATCGCAGCGCACGGCCTCCGGTCGCGCCGGGGCCATCTGCTCTCGCTGCTGCTCGTGCTCCTGCTGCTGGTCGCCGTATTCGCGGTGCACGAGACGCTCGCCAGGGTCACCCCGGCGGCCGGGGCGACCGGCACCACGACCCAGGGCGCGACCGTACGGATCGCCGCTCCCCTGCCCGGTCCCGACCCCTCGACCCCGATCGCGGAGACCTGGCGCGCCCCGGCCGACCTGCCGAAGCACGGCGCGGTCGTGCCCCTGAACGGCGCGCTCCAGATCCCGTCGACCGCCGGTTTCTCCGCACGCTCCGCGTCGCTCTACCTGCCGCCCGCCGCGCTGACGCGGGACCCGCCGTCGCTGCCCCTCGTCGTCTTCATGATGGGACAACCCGGATCCCCGGATCCCGGACCGATCAGCGAGGCCATGGACCGCCTCGCCGCGGAGCACCACGGCCTCGCCCCGATCGTCATCGTCGCCGACCAGCTCGGCGCGATCGACAACAACCCCGCCTGCGTCGACTCGGCCGCCTTCGGCGGCGTCGAGGAGTACTTCACCACCGATATCCCGCGCTGGGCCCGGGCGCACCTCCGGATCCTCTCGAACGCGTCGTCCTGGACGATCGCGGGCTTTTCGAACGGCGGCGGCTGCGCGCTGGACTGGGGCCTCGCGCACCCCGAGCTGTGGGGCAACGTCGTCAGCCTGTCCGGCGAGTCCTATCAGGGGACGGAGTTCCCCGAGCAGGTGCTGCAGCAGGTGTTCCGCGGCGACGAGGCCGCGTACGAGGCGGCGAAGCCCGCGACGAAAGCGGCGGAGAACACCGGCGGCTACGCCGGGCACGTCGCGGTGTTCACGGCGGGCGATCAGGACGCCCAGTTCACGGAGCAGACGCAGCTCGCCGCGCAGATCGCCCGCGACGCGGGGTTCGAGACCTCGTGGTTCGCGATCCCCGACGCGGACCACAGCGGCGCCCTCGTGCCCGGGCTCCTGAAGGCGTTCCCGGTACTGTTCCCGCGCATCGGGCTCACCGCGGCCCACTGAGCCGCGAAGCGCGGCGCAAACCGCGGGATCAGTGCGCGCGCAGCACCTGGTCGAGCACCTGCTCCATCGACTGATCCTGCCGGAACAGCAGCCAGTCGAGGCAGGCGCCCGCGAGCGCGCCGAAGAAGGCCGCGCCCGCGATCTCAGTCACCTCGTCCGCCGTGGGGTCCCCGGCGACCCGGCGGGCCTCGCGCAGCACGTCCCGGAACCGCACCACCACGGACGACCTCGCCAGATCCATGGCCGAAGCCCACGGCCGATCCGTGCGGAACACCTCGGAGGCCATCAGCTTCGCGAGGTCCAGGTTGCCGCGCAGCGTCTCGAGCGTGGCGCCCGCGACCGCGCGCGGCGCATCCGCCGGGGCGACACCCTCTCGCGCGGCGTCGATGGCCTCCGCCAAGTGCTCGAACCCGCCCTGGATCACAGCCTCGAAGATCGCGTCCTTCGACGCGAAGTTGTAGTACAGGCTGCCCTTCGCAACCCCGGCGGCCTCCGCGATCTGATCCATCGAGGCGCCGCTGATGCCGTGCTCGGCGGCCACGCGCACCGCCGCGTCGCGGATGAGCTGCTTCGTGTTCACGCGTGCCATGCGTCCATCCTCCCCTACCGCGGGTGCCGCCGTGCCTCCGTGCGGAGATCCGCACGATCCCGGATCCGATTCCCGTGGAATCTCCGATCTCGTGCGGATCTCCGCGCGAGGGCCGCAACCCCTCCCGCTAGATCGCGAGCTCCGGGTGCAGACGCTTGATCGTCCACACCTTCTGCCGACGCGCGGCGACCGCACTGATCGCGAGCGAACCGATGAGCACCGCGAGCATCACCAGGAGCGACCCCCAGAATCGACCGTCGATGCCGCCGCCGATCAGCTGCCGCAGACCGTCGACCACGTAGGACGCGGGCATGAACGGGTGCAGCACCTGGAAGAATCCGGGCGTCGTCTCGACCGGGTACGTGCCGCCCGACGACGAGAGCATCAGCATGAGCAGCACGAGGCTGACCACGCGGCCCGTCGCCGTACCGAGCACCGCGATGAACATCTGCTGCAGCGCGAGGAACGCGAACGTCGTCAGCAGCATGAACAGGCTCATGCCGATCCAGTGCACCGGCCGCAGGCCGATCCCGAACACCAGCACCGACATCATGATGATCACCTGGCCGACGCCGATCAGCGCCGCAGGACCGAAGCCGGTGAGCACCGAGCGCAGACCCGAGACGTTCGACGCCAGCGGGCGGCGCGGCATCGGGCGCAGGATCAGCCACGTGATGAGCGCACCGACGAAGGACGCGAGCGCGATGAAGAACGGGGCGAAACCGCCGCCGAAGCCCTGCACGCCGTTCTCGGTCGTCTCGTCGAGCTTGACCGGAGCGGCCATCGTCTCGGAGATCTTCGCGGTCTGCCCCTCTGCGAAGGTCGGAGCCTCGGCGGCGCCGTCCTTGAGCTTCGACGCGAAGGTGCCCGCGCCGTCGTCGACCTTCGTCGCGCCCTTCACGAGGTCCTTCGACTTCGAGCTGGCCTCCTGCGCGCCGTCGTTGAGCTTCGTCGCGCCGGCGGCGAGCTCGGGCGTCTTCGACGCCAGCTGCCCGGCGCCGTCCGAAAGCTTCTGAGTGCCGGCGGCGAGCTGCCCCGCACCCGACGCGAGCTCCGGGCTCTTCGCCGCGACCTGCTGCGCGCCGGCCGCGAGCTCGCCCGACTTCTGTGCGAGGGTGCCCGCACCGGCCTGGAGCTGCTGCAATCCGGCCTCGAGCTGCTTGGCGCCGGTCTGGGCCTGGGCCGCCTTGTCGGGGAGGACCGAAGCTCCGGTGTTCAGCTCCGTGAGTCCAGCAGTGAGTCGCTGAGCGCCGGTCGAAGCTGTTCCCAACCCGGCCGCCACCTGCTTGGATCCTGCTGAGAGCCCGCTCAATGAACCACCTTGCGCAGCGAGTGCCGCTTCCAACTGGGCGAGCGTCATATCGGGATTGCTTTGAGCCAGCCCCGCGATCTGCTCCAACGCACCGGAGACGGTACCCGCCCCCGTCTGCAGCCCCGAAAGGCCGGTGGAAAGCTGCTGAGAGCCTTGCAACGCGCTCTGAGTTCCCGCAGAGAGCCTCGGCGCCTGCTGTGCCAGCTCGTCCATCCCTGCGCGCAGCTGCGTCGCGCCCGCAGCTGCGGCCGGGAGCTTCTCGCTCAGCGTCTTCGCACCCGCGGACAGCTGCGTCGCCCCGTCGGATACCTTGCCGGTGCCCTCGGCGAGCGCCTGGCTGCCCGCGGCGAGCTTCGCGCTGCCGTCGCGAGCTTCGCCGGCGCCGTTCGCGAGCTGCTGCGCGCCGTCGACGAGCTGCGGCGCCTTCTCGACGATCTCGGCCGTGCCGTCGGCGAGCTTGCCCAGGCCGACGCTGAGCTTGCCGCTGCCCGTGGCGAGCGCCGAGGTGCCCTGCTCGAGCGTGCCCGCGGCGTCGGCCGCGGTGCGAGTGCCGTCGCTCAGCTTCTCGACGCCCACGAGCACCTGCTCGGCGGCGGTCTGCGTCGCCGTCTCGGCGACCGCGCCGCGCAGCTGCACCATGGCCTGCTTGCCCAGCGTCGACGCGAGGAACGAGTTGTTGTCGTTGTAGACGACCTGGATCTCGCCGGCCTTCGGATCGTCCTGGAGCCCGGCGAGCGTGCTCGAGAAGTCCTTCGGGATCGTGACCGAGAAGTAGACGTCGCCGTCCGATACCGCCGTCGCCGCCTCGTCCGCGTCGAGCGTCTTCCAGTCGAGGTCCTTGCGATCCTGCAGCTGCTCGACGACGTCGTGGCCAGCGGAGAGCTTCGACCCGTCGGGCTTCTCGGCGGACTCGTCGAGGTTGACGATCGCCACGGGCAGCTTGTTCATGTTGTCGGTGGGCGCCCAGAACGCCCAGAGGTACAGGGCGCCGTAAATGAGCGGGATGACGAGGAGCACGACGAGCGAGATCTTCGGCAGGGTGCCCTGCTTGAAGCGCTTCAGCTCGGTGCTGCGAGTGAGGAGTGACATTGCGGTTCTTTCGACTATCGGTGACGTTCGTCGGTGCTGCGGCGCGGCCGGAGCGGAGGGATCAGAGCTCGACGACGGTCGGCTCGTGGGCGGCGAAGAGCTCGGCGTCGCCCGGGTCGCTGGTGGCGAGCACCACGCGGATCCCCTGCGTCGCGAGGGCGCTCAGGCGTTCGGCCACGACGGCGCGCTCCGCGGGATCCCGCACGGCGTCGAAGTCGTCGACGACGAGCAGCTCGGGTCCCTCGATCAGGGCGAGCGCGATGCGCACGAGCATTTCTTCGGCGGCGCCCAGCTCGCGCACGAGCGTTCCGGGATCCGGCTGCTCGAACTCGCCGAAGGCCGCGGCCAGCAGCTCGGACGAGAGCTCGGGGGTGATGCGGGGCGTGCGCCGGTACCAGGGCATCGCCCAGGCGAGGCGTTCGCGCAGGATCGCACCGAGGGTGACGGCGTGCTCGAGCGCGTCGACGGCTTCGAAGCCGACGACGCCGGTGCGGCCGCGGATCTCGCCGAGCCGGGTCTCGCCGAGCGTGGTGAGCTCGCCCCCGCTCAGCTTCATGCGGCCGGAGATGCTGAGCAGCAGCGCGGTCCGCCCCGTGCCGCGGGAGCCGAGCACCACCGACACCGGGCTCGCGCTCGCGACGGTGAGCGGACCGAAGACGGTGCCGCGGTCGGCGGTCACAGTCGCGCCGCGCAGCTCGAAAGCGGGGCGGGTGGTGCCGGCTGGCCCGGCGACGGTCGAGGGCGCGGAGGTCCCGGTCGGCCGATCGAGTTCCAGGATCTGGGTCGGATCCGATGCGTTCACGGAGATTCCTCTGGTTCGATGCATTTCTAAACTGACTAGTCAGTCTAAAACGATGAACCTGGGAGCGCAAGTAGGTCGATACGGGGCGCGGCGCACACCAGCGCCCTGCGCCCTGCGCCCTGCGCCCTGCGCAGTACCTTGGTACGAGAGGCTGTAGTCTTCCCCCAGACGCCGACCCCCAGGAGCCGATGTGACGAACGAAGCTGCCCCAGCCGCCCGATCCGACGCGACACCTCAGCCCGATGAGCGCGGCTCAGGCGGCGCGCTGCGATCCGAGAGGACCTGGCGCGTTGTGAGCCGGAGCCTCCTCGCCGCTTGGATCGTCGCGATCGGACTGCTGCTCTTCATGCCGCCGAGCATCTCGTACGGCTCGCAAGCATTCGCATGGTGCCGCCCGCTCAGCCCCGGCACGGTGAGCGATGCGACGATCAACGGTTTCCCGAGCTACACGGAAACCCGGCGCGGCGTCGAGGCCTCCCTGAAGGACTGGTCGACCGATAGCACCGAAATCGACCGGCTACAGGCGAAGCTCGGAGGCGCCGAGGCCTGCTCGGACGCCCGAACCAATCAGCAGACCCTGCTGACCGTCGTCCTGGCCGCCGGCCTCGCGGTCATGCTGGGGATCACGATTCGCAACCAGCGCCGATCGCTCGCACAAGTCGCCGCACTCGGTGCGACGATCTCAAAGGACTGAAGGGAGCCCCTCGTGGGAAGCACTGCCGTCACGGCCGACCAAATCGGGAAGCTGAAGCGCGCCGCCATCGACGCGTGGATGAAAGGCCAGAGCGTGCCGGTTCTCGGCACCTTCTCCATCTCAGACGGGCACTATTCCCTCACCGGCCCGGGTGCCTCAGTGCTCGTCGACCGCCCCGGGTCGGACGGCAGTGGCGGCGGAACCGGGACGCAGAGCCAGACGGTCTCGGCCGGCCCGTTCTCCAGCCCGCACACCACGGTGAGCGAGGCCGACTACACGGCGCAGTTCGACACTATTCGAGCGCGCGTCGACGGGCTTCTCGAAGCATGGACGGAGCTGCCGACCCCCTCCGAGCTGGAGGGGTACGTCGAGAAGTGCCGAACGGTGTCGAGCAGGCTGTCTCGCACAGCCTGGAGCGACGGCGGCGGCGTCCACCGCGGAGCCGGCACGGAGATCGACAGCCTGCTCCGAGAAATCGACGCGGACACCGAGGACTTCCGCGGAGAGACGGCCCGGAGCTTCCGGAAGGAGATCCTCTACAAGCTCCCCGCCGTGCTCGAGAACCACCTCAGCCTCACGCTCACCCGAGGCGGTGCGATGTACGGCCAGCAGAAGCTCTGGGCCGGGGCACGTTCGGACATCGAGAATCTCGTCTCGAGCACCACCTCGGTCCTGAACGCGATCGCTCACGACGGCAACGGTCAGGCGAAGCGTTCCCTCGAGGTCGTGGACATGATGCTCGAGGGCATCAAGCTGTTCACGCCCGGCGCGGTGGGCAAGGGCATCGACCTCGCGAAGCTCGGCATCAAGGGGGCGACGAGTTCGCTTCCGAAAGAAGTAACCCTCGACGCCACAAGCTACGAGGACGCGATCGGCCAGCTGGAATCAGCGCTCAAGACGCTGAACCAGCACATCTCGGCTGAGGAGCTCACCGCGAGAACCGCGATCAAGAACCATGCCGAGGTGACCCGCGACGGCGAGACGCGCGGCGACTACGACCTGGAGAATCCCGACCTGCCGGGCCACTCGATCATCGGGCTCGATGCCGAGAAGCTCCGCGGGATCGCGGATTCGACGCTTCCGTCACTGGCCATGGAGCTCAACTCGATCGCCGACCTGAACCTCTCCTGCTCATCGCCCATCGCGGTCTCCCGTGACGGGAGGATCGGCCTGGGCGCCAACGGCCCCGGTCGCGACGTGGCGGACTTCGATCAGTACATTCACAACCTCATCGAGGAGGCCGCGGGCGACGCGCTCGACGGCGCCGTGCACCTGACCAACGCGATCAACGACTTCCAGGAGACCGAGGAGGAGATCATCCGGCGGCTGAACCAGCACCTCCACGGCATCGATGGGGTGACCGCCGACCGGCTCCCGAAGAGCCCGATCGACAGCCCCTACCCCAACACCGCCTGGCACCCGCCGATGGCGGTCGACGCGCAGCCGTCCGATCCGGCATCTCCGTTCTTCGGGCTTCCGCTCGACGAACTCATGGGCAAGGATCCCTCGAAGAAGCCGTAGCGACGGTCGCCGCTACACCGCGTCGCCCGTCGCGATCGCCTGCGCCTCGCCCTCCGCACTCTCGTGCGGGGTCGCGCCGACGCGGTGCAGCAGGTGCCCGACGCTCGCGAGCACGACGATCGAGACGACGAGCGACGCCGCGCCGATCCAATAAGGAGCCGCAGCGCCCAGACCCGCGGCGATGGGTCCGGCGACGGCTGGCGCGATCGCGCCGCCGATGAAGCGCACGGCCGAGTAGGTGGAGGATGCCACATTGCGCGGCAGGTCCGTCGCCTCCATGACCGCCTCGGTGAGGGCGGTGTTCATGATGCCGAGCAGCAGGCCGCTGACGATGATCACCACGACCAGACCGGCGAAACTGCCGACGAACACTCCCAGCAGCGCGAGGCAGACGGTGAGCCCGCCGAGCATCGTGAAGAGCACGGGGCGCAGGCCGAAACGACGAGTGAGCACGGGCGCGACGAGCACCGAGGTGATCGCGAGCGCGAGGCCCCAGCCGAAGAACACGAGGCCGAGCTCATGCGCCCCGAACGCGGTCATGCCTGCCGCCTTCGCCGCGGCCTCCATCGGATACGGGCTGTAGGCGAGCAGTACGAAGAAGCCGAAGTTGTAGAAGAAGGCCACCGCGGCGAGCGCGAGCAGCGCCGGGTTGCGGAGCGCCCGGAAGCTGGCCGTGAACGAGGGCCGCGCCGCACGCGCCACCGCACGCTCGGCCGCGCTCTGCTTCGGAGCGCGCAGCAGCACGAGGATCGCGATGAGGGCGATCGCCATGAGCGCCGAGGTCCCGAAGAACGGGCCGCGCCACGAGATCGACCCGAGCGCGCCGCCGACGAGCGGACCGATCGCCATCCCGACACCCAACGCGGCCTCGTAGAGCACGATCGCCTGCCGGGATCCGCCCGATGCCGCGCCGACGATGGCCGCGAGGGCGGTCGAGATGAAGAGCGCGTTGCCGAGGCCCCAGCCTGCCCGGAATCCGATGATCTCGTCCACGGTGCCCGAGAGGCCGGCGAAGGCCGCGAACACCACGATGAGGATCAGCCCGAGCACCAGGGTCCAGCGCACACCGAGCAGGCCGGAAACCCAGCTGGTGAAGAACATCGCGATGCCGGTGATGAAGAGGTAGCTCGTGAAGAGGAGCATCGTCTGCCCCGAGCTCGCGCCGAGCTCGTGGCTGATCGCGGGGAGGATCGGGTCCACGAGCCCGATCCCCATGAAGGAGATGGCGCAGGCGAAGGCGATCGCCCAGACCGCGGTGGGCTGGCGCAGGATCGAGGCCTTGCGGGGCACGGCGGCCCGGCCGGCCGCGCGGGCACTGCCCGGGCTCGGCACCGGTACGGATCCGGTGGATGGCTGGGGATCGGTGAGCGTACTCGTGATGACTCCTTCGGAACTGGTGGTGGGACGACGGGTCAAACGCGGTCGACGCCGTCGGCGAGCTGCTGGAGCAGCTCGGACGCGCGCGCGAGCGTGGCCCGGTCGAAGTCGGTGAGGTCGGCGAGCAGCGGACGGAAGCGTTCGGACGCCGCACGCCGGTAGTCGGCGAGCGCCGCGGATCCGGCAGCGGTGATTTCGATGCGGGTGGCCCGCCCGTCGTCCGGATCGGGTCGGCGGTCGACCCAGCCCTCGGACTCGAGGCGCTGCACGAGCGCGGTCATGGAGGGCTGCGCGATGCGCTCGCGCTGGGCGAGTTCGCTGACCCGGGCGGGGCCCTGCAGCTCGAGCTCGGCGAGCACCCGCCACGCCACGGTCGAGTAGGTGCTGCCCGGGACCCGACCCGCGAGCCGAGTGAACCTGGATGCCGCCCGAGTCAATTCGAGAGCCAGGTGATCCATCTGTCCACCGACACCGGCGCTGTTCTCTTCCACAGCAAGCAACTGTAGCATCATTTACATAGCTTCGCTATGTAAATGATGCTCAAGCCCATTCTGTTCGAAACTTGCCGTTGACAAGTTTGCTTGTTTTTTGCAAGCTATTGACATCGGGTAGGCCCGAGTCACCGAACGCACAAGGGAGTCATCGTGATCTTCGTCAACCTCACCACCAAGGACCTCGAACGCAGCAAGGCGTTCTACACGGCGCTCGGCGCCGGCATCAACCCGCTCTTCACCGACGAGAACGCCGCGTGCATCGTCTGGGACGAGAACACCTACTTCATGATGCTGACGCACCAGCACTTCTCGCAGTTCACCGAGAAGCCGATCGCGGACCCCGAGACGAGCGCCCAGGTGTCGGTCGCCTTCACCCGAGACTCCCGCGAGGCCGTCGACGCGATCGTGGAGGCCGGCGTCGCCGCCGGCGGCTCCGAGGCCGGCGAGGCCAAGGACTACGGGTTCATGTACCAGCGCGGTCTGCACGACCCCGACGGCAACATCATCGACTTCAACTGGATGGCGCAGGCCGCCGCCGAGCAGGGCCCCGAGGCATACGTCGCCGAGCACGGCGCAGGCCCGGATCCGGTCCCCGGATCCTGAGATGGCCGCGCGCAGCTACGGCCAGTACTGCGGCGTCACCTCCGCCGTCGAGCTGGTCGGGGAGCGATGGGCGCTGCTCATCCTCCGCGACCTGCTCGTCGGCCCCCGCCGATACACCGATCTGAAGCAGGGCCTCCCCCGCATCCCGACCAACATCCTCAGCACCCGTCTCAAGGAGCTGCAGGAGGGTGGTGTGGTGCGTCGGGTCCCGCTTGCCCGGTGCGGCCTCGTCTACGAACTCACCGAGTACGGACGCGCGCTGGAGCCGATCATGATCGCGCTCGGGCGCTGGGGGTTCCAGACCATGGGCGATCCCGAGGACGGCGACATCGTCACCCCCGACTCGCTCAGCATGGCGCTGCGCACCTCGTTCCGCCCGGAGCACGCCGCCGACGCCGACTACGAACTCCACGTCGGCGAGGTGGCCCTCCGCGCGACCGTCCGCGATCGCGCACTCGCCATCGCGAGGATCGCGCCGGATCCGACCGTTGCGGGCAACCGCATCCCCGACGGCGACCCCGACGGCGTGATCGTCGCGGGGCCCGGCATCCGACGCCTCATCGGCGGCGAGGTCGACGCCGCCGAGGCACTCGACCAGGATCTCGTCGCCGTGGTGCGGGGCGACGCCTCACTGCTCGGCACCTTCGCCGAGACCTTCCGCATCGATCGCATCATCCCCGCGCCCGACCGGGACGTCGCCGAGCGCGCACTCACCTGAACGGAGTCCGCCATGCCTGAGCAGAATCCGGCCGGTCGCATCGTGATCGACCTCTTCACCACCCTCGACGGAGTCGCCCAGGCTCCGGGCGGGCCCGACGAGGATCCGAGCGGCGGCTTCCGCTTCGGCGGTTGGCAGGCGCCGTTCGCCGACGACCTGGCCGGCCGCACGATCCTGGACGGGATCCGGAACATGGACGCGCTGCTCCTGGGCCGCCGCACCGCCGACATCTTCACCGCCTACTGGCCGCTGCACGACGACACCGAGATCGGGAGGATCCTCAACTCCCTCCCGAAGTACATCGCTTCACGGGATCCGGGGACGCGGCTCGATTGGGACGGCAGCACTCGGATCGGGGACGACCTCGAGAGCGAGATCGCGGCGCTGCGCGCCCGGCACCGCGAAACGCACGTGATCGGCAGCATCGACCTGGCGCAGACCCTGTTCGCGGAGCGGCTCTTCGACGAACTGCGGCTCTGGGTCTACCCCGTCGTTCTCGGGGAAGGACGCCGCGTGTTCCCCGATGGCGCCGCGCCCCGCAATCTCCGGCTCGTCGAACCGCCGGTCTCGGGGAGCGCCGGTGCCCTCCTGCTGCGCTACGCGCCGCTCCCCGGGGAGCCCGCGATCGGAATCATGAGCGCTTCCGACTCGCCCGAGTAGCCGGATCGTCCTACACAGCTCGGGTCCGGCACGAGTTCTCCACAGATTGCATTCGGCGGCCGCAAGGCGCGCCGAACGCGCCTAGCCTGGCTGGTATCCACCCATCCGACCGACCGAGGAGGCAGTTTGGAGCTCAGCGCGCTCGTCACCGTCCTCGTCGGCTTCGTGACGCTCGGCGCCACCCTCGGCGGCATGATCCTGACGACCAGCCGACGCTCGGAGGGGCGCCTCACCCATCGCATCGACGGTCTGGAGCACCGCATCGACGCGGTCGGAACCGCCCTCACCAACCGCATCGATGCAGTCGAGACGAAGCTCACCAAGCGGATCGACCAGGTCGAATCCCAGCTCGGCAAACGAATCGACGCGGTCGACGCGAAACTCAACAAACGGATCGACCAGGTCGAGACGAAACTCGGCGACCGGATCGACCAGGTCGAGACTCAGCTCGGCAAGCGGATCGACCAGGTCGAATCCCAGCTCGGCAAACGAATCGACGCGGTCGACGCGAAACTCTCCAAGCGAATCGACCGAGCGGAGAATCGCTTCGGGGCGCGCTTCGACCGGGTCGACGATCGACTGTTCGCCCTGGCGACCCACACGGGACCCCTCGACTTCTCCCACCCGGAGCAGTTAGGACCGAAACCGCGATCCGCATAGGCGGCGGACCGCTCAGCGCTTCGCCCGAGACGGCTTCGGCGCCTTCGGTGGAAGCGTCGCGACGTGGGCCAGCGCCCGCCCGATCCACTCCGCCGCATCCGCGTCCGCCGGCAACGTCAGGTACCCGCCCATCGGCCGCTCGACCGGCCCGAACGGCCCGCCACCGGACGCGGCCAGCACCGCCGCGTCCGGTTCGGCGAGCTTCACACCGAGATCGGGCCCGAACAGCCCCGCGAACATGTTGCCGTTCACGAACGCCCCGAGCTGGCCGAACATCGGCTTCACCTCCACCTCGGGAGCACTCGCGCCCACCTCCGCGATCAGATCGCGGAAGCGCTGCTTCTGATCCTCGGAGGCCTTCGGCATCTGCATCTCGGATCCGCCCCTCGGCGCGCTCGACGCCGGCTCAGCCGCCGAAGACGGAGAGCTTGCCGTAGTGCTGCGCGAGCAGGTAGTAGACGGTGAGCCGCTGCTTGTGGCCGGGCACCTGCTCCCCCACCTTCGCGATCGCCGCGTCGATGTCGGCGTCGGAATCAGCGACCCCGAGCTTGCCCTTCACGAAGCTGTCCCGCACCGTCTTCAGCTCCGCCGGATCACTGAAGGAGACCTGGCGCGCATCGGCGTCGCGCAGCGCGAGCGCATACGTCTTCTCCATCGCGGCGACCACCGACTCCTCGGCCTGCGGGGCGTACTTCCTGATGTCTTCCAGAGCGCTCATCTGCATTGATCCTTTCGGGACTCTCGACCCGGAGCGGGCCTGGCATCATTCTGTCCCCAGGTCGCGCCCGCGTCGAGAGTCGGATCTGAGAATTCACCGACCGCCCGCGAACGACGACGGGCCCCGAAGCCGAAGCTCCGGGGCCCGTCGCACGAACGGTCGCTCGGATCAGGCCGCGACGAACCCGTCGGCGACGTCGAGCGCCGCATCGATGATGTCGAGACCCCGGACCAGGTCCTCCTCGCTGATGACGAGCGGCGGCGCGATCTGCAGGCGGTTGCCCGCAGCGAACGGCCACAGGCCCGCGTTCTTGCAGGCCGCGATGACCGCGTTGTATCCGTCGCCCTCGAGCGGAGCGCGCGTGCCGCGGTCGGTGACGAGCTCGAGCGCCCAGAACAGTCCGGTACCGCGCACCTCGCCGATCGACGGGTGCTTCTCGGCGAGCTCGCGCAGGCGGGGCTCGACAACCCGAGCGCCCAGGTCGCGCACGCGCTCGATGATCCCCTCCTCCTCGAAGATGTCGAAGGTGGCGACGCCCGCGGCGCAGCCCAGGGGGTGACCGCTGTAGGTGAGGCCGCCGGGGAACGGCTTCTCGACGAAACTGTTGTGGATCTCCTCGGAGATCACGACGCCGCCGAGCGGCACGTAGCCCGAGTTGACGCCCTTCGCGAAGCTCACGAGATCGGGCTTCACGTCGAACGCCTGGTAGGCGAACCACTCGCCCGTGCGCCCGAAGCCCGCCATGACCTCGTCGCAGATCAGGACGATGCCGTACTTGTCGCAGAGCGCGCGCACACCGGCGAGGTAGCCGGGCGGCGGGACGAAGATGCCGTTGGTGCCGGTGACCGTCTCGAGGATGATCGCGGCGATCGTCGCCGGGCCCTCGAGCTGGATCGTGTGCTCCAGGTGGGTGAGCGCACGCTCGGCCTCCTGCTCCGGGGTCTCCGCGTAGAACTCGGAACGGTACTGGTAGGGGCCGAAGAAATGCACGACGCCTGCGTCGGGGGTGCCGTTCGCCCAGCGGCGCGATTCGCCGGTCAGCGTGATCGCCGTCGCGGTGGAGCCGTGGTACGAGCGGAACCGGGCGAGCACCTTCTGACGGCCGGTGTGCTGACGGGCCATGCGCACCGCGTACTCGTTGGCCTCGGCGCCGCCGTTGGTGAAGAACACCGAGCGGGCGCCGTCGAAGCTGCGCTCGACGATGCGCTTCGCGAGCTCGCCCCGCACATCGTTCGCCATCGCGGGCTGGATCGTCGCCAGGCGACCGGCCTGCTCCTGGATCGCCTTCACGAGACCCGGGTGCTGGTGCCCGAGGTTCAGGTTGACGAGCTGCGAGGAGAAGTCGAGGTACTCCTTGCCGTCGTAGTCCCAGAAGCGCACGCCCTCGCCCTTGGCGACGGGGATCGGGTCGATCTTGCCCTGCGCCGACCAGGAGTGGAAGACGTACTGGCGGTCGTTCGCGCGCACCTCGCGCTGGGCGTCGGAGTCGCCGAAGCTCTGCTCGGCGCCGTTCTGGTCGATGAAGTCGCTCATGGGTTCTGCTCCGGATCCTCTTCTTCGTGGTGTCTCGCTGCGGGAAGCGGGCCGCGCCGACTGCACGGCCATCGCATCCGCGCCGCCTCGGGCAGTTTGTTCGACCTCGAACGCGGCGCACTGTCACCAGTATTTCAGGGAGGATCATCGCTGGAATCACGCAAAGCGACCGCACTTCTCAAGCCGACCGGACACTCTGTATGATAGCCGCGTCGCCCCGTTCGGGGCGGAGTCCTGGAGCGAGCGGAGCACACCATGGCCGACCCCCTCGAACGCCCCCCGCTGCCGAGCGTGCGCTCGGTACTCGCCCTCCCCGAGCTCACCGACGGACGCCTCGAGCTGATCGCCGGGCGCGGCGGGCTCGACCGCGAGGTGCGCTGGGCCCACGTGGTCGCCGGCAGCGGCGCCGATGGCGGCGCCTCGCTGCTCGACGGGGGCGAGCTCGTCCTCACCACGGGGGCGGGCTGGCCCCGCGACGAAGTCGGCCTGGCCCGTATCGCCGAGGCCCTCGTCGCCGCCGACGTCGCCGCGATCGTGCTGGAACTCGGCGTCCACTTCGCCGAGGCCCCGGCACCGCTCGTCGCCGCGTGCGAGCGCGACGGGATCCCCCTCGCCGTGCTGCGTCGCGAGGTCCGCTTCGTCCAGATCACCCAGCGCGTGCACCAGCGGATCCTCGCTGCTCAGAACGAGGCGCTGCGCGCTCGAGCGCAGGTGCACGACATGCTCACGGAGCTCGGACTCAACCGCAGCCCCGTCGACTACGTGATCGAGCGGCTCGCCGAGACCATCGGCGCCCCGGTCGTGCTCGAGGACTCCGCGCACCGGGTCGTCGCGTGGTCGGGGCCGGGGCACCCGCCCGAGGAGGTCCTGTCGGCCTGGGTCGCATCGGACGGACGCGGATTCGAGCTGCCGGCGAGCTGGGTCCGAGTGCCCGTCGAGGCCCGGGGCAGCCGCTGGGGGTTCCTCACCGCGCTCCCCGGCGCGCCGCACCCCGCAGGCCGGCGCACAGTGCTCGAGCTGGGCGCGTTCGCCCTCGCGCTCGGGCGCCTGGCCGATTCCGACGGCGACGCCTGGGTGCGGTTCTCATCGAAGCGGCTCGTCGGTGCGCTGCTCGGCGGCAGATACCGGCACGAGACCGAGCTCGCGGCGCAGCTCGCGGCCGGCGGGCTACCCGTCGCGGGCCGGGTGACCGTCGGTGTCACGCTCCGCGGCGCCGGTGATTTCGGCGGGCCCGCCGCCAAGGAGCGCTCGGTGCTGGAATCGGCCCTGCGCCGGGCCATCGCGCCCGAGGGGCGAGCGCTCATCGCGGTCGACGACGGCGAGCTGTCCACGTTCGGCCCCGGCACGCCAGGCGGCGGGCCGGGCGACGCCGGGGTGCGGGGAGCGAGCGGTGAGCGCCCCGTGCTTCTCGCCCTCCTGTCCTTCCCCGACGGCGACGCCCGGGTCGCCCCGACCGGGGACCGCGGGATCGCCTCGCCCCTGGCCGCTCGGCTCGCCCGCGAGATCGATGCCCTCGCGCCCGCCGCCACACCGGCGGGCTGGCGCGCGCACCTCGGCCTCGGGGTTCCCGCCCGGCGCCTGCGCGGCGCCATCTCATCGCTCGAGACGGTGCGCGCGGTCGGGATCCTGCCCGCGGCCACCCGCGCGGGTCGGGTCAGCGTGCAGCAGGCCGAGCGCCAACCGCTCGCGTTCCTCGTGCGCGAGCTGTCGGGCACCCCCGAGGTGCAGGAGTTCGCGAGCGACGTGCTGTCGCCCCTCGTCGAGTACGACCGCGAGCACCACGGCGATCTGGTGCGCGTGCTCGACGCCGTGACGGCGCACCCTGCGAACCGCTCGCTCGCGGCGCAGCGGGCGCGGCTCTCGCGCTCGGTGTTCTACCAGCGGATCGCGCTCATCGAGGAGCTCCTGGGCGTCGACCTGACCGACGGCATGACCGTCGCGACGCTCACGGTCGCGCTGCTCGCCAGCCGCGAACGGTAGCGCTCCCGCCCCCGGTCGAGGAACGGGCTGCCGAGCCTATGCTGCGCGGTTCCAGAGCGACGGGTAGTCGTGCCCGAGCTCGCGCACGAGGCGCCGGAACGCCGGCAGCGAGAGTCCGATCACGCAGCTGGTCGCGCCCTCGACCCGCTCGATGAAGGCCCCGGCGAGGCCGTCGATCGCGAATCCGCCGGCGAGTTCCAGCGGCTCGCCCGTCGCGACGTACGCTTCGAGCTCCGCGTCGGTGACGTCGGCGGCCAGCGACACCGTCGCGGTGTCGACGGCGCCCGCCGCCCCGCGCGGGGATCCGTCGGCCGCGACGTCGACGAGCCAGTGCCCCGAGTGCAGCACTCCGCTGCGGCCGCGGTGCTGCTTGGCGCGCGCGAGCGCCACCTCGGGCAGGTGCGGCTTGCCGAGGATCTGCTCGTCGATGAGGAACGCCGAGTCGCCGCCGAGCACGAGTCCACCGCCGAGCTCCGCGATCTCGGCGGCGTGCCGGCGCACCACGTCCTCGGCCTTCAACCGCCCGAGGTACTCGACGAGCTCGGGCGCGGTGAGCGCCCGCCCCAGCTCCGCCTCGCGCGCGACGACCTCGGCCTCCTCGTCGACCTGCGGCGAGAAGCAGACCGGCTCGATGCCGGCGGCGCGCAGCACCGAGAGACGGGCGGGCGAGGTCGAGGCGAGGATCAGACGCATGCCGCGAGTTTACGGCGTCCGCCTCCGCAGGGTCGCTGCGGCGAGCGCGAGGGCGACCACCGAGACCGCCGCGATCACGATCAGCGGCCCCCAGAGCGTCCAGTCCTCGTCGCCCTTCGTGACGGCGGTGACCGCGTCGATCGCGTAGCTGAGCGGGAGCCAGTCGGAGATGGCGTGGAGCACGTCGGGCATCTGATCGCGCGGCATGAACAACCCGCCGAGCAGGATCTGCGGGAACACGAGCACGGGCATGAACTGCACGGCCTGGAACTCGGTGCGGGCGAACGCGCTGGCGAGCAGGCCGAGCGCGGTACCGAGCAGGGCGTCGAGCACGGCGACGAGACCCAGCTGCCAGACGGGGCCGGTCGTGCTGAGGCCGCAGACGATCACGGCGAAACCGACGGTGATCACGGCCTGCAGGGTGGCGGCGAGGCCGAAGGCGAGCGCGTAGCCGACGATGAAGTCGGCTTTGCCGAGCGGGGTCGTCATGAGCCGCTCGAGGGTGCCGGATCGTCGCTCGCGCAGCGTGGTGACGGAGGTGATGAGGAACATCAGGATGAACGGGAAGAGCGCGAGGATCGGTCCGCCGAGTCGGTCGAAGACGCCGGGCTGGTCGCTGAACAGCCAGGAGAAGAGCCCGACCAGCAGCGCCGGGGCGATGAGCACGAGCGCGACGGAGCGGGGGTCGTGAACGAGCTGACGCAGCACGCGCGCGGCGGTCGAGAGGGTGCGTGCGGGGTTCACGGCGTCCGTCCTTCCCCGTCGGGCCGTGAAGGGCCCTCCGCGTCGGCCGCGATGACGGCGAGGAATGCGGATTCCGGGTCCTCGGTCCCGGTGCGCCGCATGAGCGCGCCCGGGGTGGTGTGGGTCAGGATCCGCCCCTCGCGCATGAGGAGGAGGTCGTCGCAGCGGAGCGCCTCGTCCATGACGTGGCTGCTGACGAGCAGGGTCGTGCCCCCGTCGGCGAGGCGGTGGAACAGTTCCCAGAGCTCGGCGCGCAGCACGGGGTCTAGCCCGACGGTGGGCTCGTCGAGGACGAGCAGCTCGGGGGATCCGAGCAGGGCGGCCGCCAACGAGACCCGGTTGCGCTGTCCGCCGCTGAGCGCGTCCACTCGACGGGAGGCCTCGGATTCCAGTCCGACGAGCGCGACGACCCGCTCCGGATCGTCGCGCGGGGCGCCGACGGCGCTGGCGAAGGCGCGGAGGTTCTGGCGCACCGTGAGGTCGTCGTAGACGGAGGCCGCCTGGGTGGCGTAGGCGACCCGGCGGCGCAGCCCGCGGGAGCCGGCTGGCTCGCCCAGCACGCGCACGCTGCCGCTGACCCCGGCCTGCGCGCCGACGACCGTGCGCATGAGGGTCGACTTGCCGCATCCCGACGGCCCGAGGAGTCCGGTCACCCGTCCGGCCTGCACCAGGAGGTCGAGGTGCTCGATCACGGCCCGCCGCCCGCGACGCACGCCGAGCCCCCGGATCTCGATGGCCGCACCGGCCGGGGCGCTGGGCTTCATGGCCTCAGCGTAGACCCGGCGGGGCGATGGCGCGAGCCCCGCCGCCGATCCGTGCGCACCGGCGCAGGAGGGATGGGAGAATGGGTGCATGGCGAATACCTCACCCCTGCAGCCCGGCGACGAGATCGAGCTCGAGATCACCAACATCGCGCACGGCGGGGTGAGCGTGGCCCGGCACGACGGCCGCGTCGTCTTCGTCGCCGACGCGATCCCCGGCGAGCGCGTGCGTGCGCGCGTGACCGAGGCCCGCAAGAAGTCGTTCGCGCGCGCGGTCACCCTCGAGGTGCTCGAGGCGTCGCCCGACCGGCGCCCCCACGTCTGGCCCGAGGCCGCCCTGGAACGCGATCCCGAGGAGCGCGCCGGCGGCGCCGAGTTCGGCCACATCGCGCTCGAGCGCCAGCGCGCCCTCAAGGCGCAGGTGCTCGCCGAGTCCCTGCAGCGCTTCGCGGGCGTGGAACGCGACGTGACCGTCGAGGCGGCGCCCGGCGACGACGAGGCGAACGGTCTCGGCTGGCGCAGCCGCGTGCGCCTGCACGTGGACCCCGAGACCGGCGCCGTCGGCCCGTACGCGGCGCGCAGCCGGACCATCGTGCCCGTCGAGTCCCTGCCGCTCGCGGTCGAGGGCGTCAACATGATCGCCCCGCTCGACGAGCCGATGCACCACCTGGTGTCGATCGACCTGATCGCTCCCAGCGCCGACGATCCCCGCATGCTGATCACGGCGGAGGAGGACGTGGCCCGCGCCGGCGAGAACGACGCCGTGCGCGAGCTCGTCGGCGACCGCGAGTTCCTGGTGCGCGCCGGAGGGTTCTGGCAGGTGCACCGCGAAGCGCCCGAGGTGCTCTTCACCGCCGTGCGCGACGCGATCATCGCGCTCGACGAGGCCGGACGTGTCGATGCCGGCGCGGCGAACCTCGACCTCTTCGGGGGCGCGGGCCTGCTGGCCGCTGCGATGGCCGAGGCCGTCGGCCCCGCGCTCAAGGTGACCACGGTCGAGGCCGACCCCGGCGCGACCGACGATGCCGCCGAGAACCTCTCGGAGCTCGTCGGAGCGCTCGCGGTGACGGCCCGCGTCGATCGTTACCTCGCCGACCTGCTCGCCGCGCCCGCGGCGGTCCGCGACCGCTTCCGTCGCTCGACCGTGGTGCTCGATCCCCCGCGCTCGGGTGCGGGCGGAGCGGTGAGCCAGCAGCTCGGCGAGCTGGCGCCCGCGAACATCGTCTACGTGGCCTGCGACCCGGTCGCGCTGGCCCGCGATACCGCG
This sequence comes from Leucobacter sp. Ag1, assembly GCF_000980875.1. Lineage (GTDB taxonomy): Bacteria > Actinomycetota > Actinomycetes > Actinomycetales > Microbacteriaceae > Leucobacter > Leucobacter iarius. The sequence goes on from NZ_LAYO01000093.1 coordinate 42,857, forward strand.
ACGCTGCTGGGCCTCGGCTACGAGCTGGGACCGGTGCGCGCGTTCGACCTGTTCCCGCACACGCACCACCTCGAGGCGCTCGCGGTCTTCACCCGGGTCTGATCCGGGCCGAGCCGGCTCAGTCCGCCGTGCCGTTCCCGGTATCGGCGGGCTGCGGCGTGCCCGGGTCCGCCGGGGTCGCGGGCGATCCGGGATCCGCCGGCGTGGCCGGATCCGAGGCGGGGATGGCGATGCTCTGCCGCACCCCGAATCGCGTGCCGGATCCGTCGCCGTCGCAGTAGGCGAACACCAGCGCCTTCGTTCCGGAGGGGTACAGCACCAGCCCGCGCTCATAGGTGCCTCGCGAGTCCAGCTGGATCCTGGGCGACTTAGCGGTGCCCGTGCTCACGCAAACCGTCGCACCGGGCACGCCGCCGGTGATCGAGACGGTCGCGGCGAAGCGGGTCGTGTCGATCGAACGCACCGGAAGGGCGGTCAGTTCGACCTTCGGTGCGGTGAGCGAGAAGGTGACGGGTGCGGCGGGCGACACGTTGTCACCACGGGTCTGAGTGATCTCGGCCCGCTGCGCACCCGGTCGCAGGTCCAGATCCGCGAGGTCGACGGCCCATTTCCCGTCCGCGGCGACCGGTGGCAGGATCCGCGCGCCCGCGACGGCGACGGCGATCTTCGTCCCGGGTTCCGCCGTGCCGCTGAGGCGCGGCGCGATGGTTCCCCCGGCGTCGCCGGAGCTCTGGACGGTCGGGGTCGGGAGCGCGGGGAGGTCCGGGCGCTGCGTCGGCGGAGGGTTCGGAGGGCCCACCCGGTCGCCTCCGTCGGGCTCGGGCTTGGGCCTCAGCGGAACCTCGGGGAGGAGCGAGTCCTCCCGCGGGACGACCTCGTCCGCGAGCTGCGCGGGACGCCCGTCGGTCTGCTGACCGGCAACGGCCCCGAGGCCCGCCCCCGGCTCCACTCCGGCCGCGGCGCCCGAGGTGCCGGGACGCTGCTTCGCCGGAGACCGGGGCGCGCCGCCGGTCGCCGATCCGTTGTCCGACGGCGCCGCATGCTGCCCGGTGCTCCAGCCGCTGCCCGCTTCGAGGGTGACGGGCTGCTGGGGGTCGAAGGGGTGCGCGAGCACCACCGTTCCGGCGATCGCGGCCGCGGCGAGCGTGGATCCCAGCACGAGTCCGGTCGATCCGATCGCGACCTTGCCGCCGACGGCGGTCGCGAGCTTGCCGAAACCGGCGCGGAGTCCGCCGGCCTGCGTCAGCACGGCGAGGGGGCGGATCATCGCCGCTCCGTGCACCGCGGTCGTCCCGCCCGTCGCGGCGAACGCCGCCGGAGCGACCGGATCCGCCGCCCGCAGCGCCGCGGTCAGCGCGCTCCCCGCGCCTCCGAGGAACAGCACGCCGAGGATCCCGCCGCCGAGACGCCGGTTCGCCTCGAGCAGTTGCTGCTCGGCGGAACGGCACTGGCCGCAGCCGCGCAGGTGCGAGCGCAGCAGCGCGGCCCGCTCGCGGGGCAGGGAGTCCCGGACGTACCGCGGCAGCGCTTCGAACACTCGGGCGTGCTCGATCCCGCCGGGCGGCGTCGGTAACCACTGCGCGAGCCAGGCGACGCGAAGCCCCTCGGTCGCGCGTCGGCCGAGCACCGAGACGGAGTTCGGACTGATCCCGAGCCGCCGGGCGGTCTCCGCTCGGGGCAACCGCTCGACGGAACGCCACTGCAGCACCTGCTGCCAGCGGTCCGGCAGCGCGGCGAAGGCGCTGAGGATCATGGCCCGCTCTTCGACCGACTCCATGGCGTCGCCGACGCTCGGGTCCGGCACCTCTTCGACGGCGGGCACCGGGACGACCCGTCGGCCGGCGCGGAACCACCGCGCGGAGATCTCCCGCACGGTCTCGAGCAGGTGAGCGCGGAACGCCTCCGTCGGCGCGGAGTCGCGCTGCAGCCGAGCCCAGATCGTCGCGTAGGCCTCCGACACCACGTCGTCGGCGTTGCCCGGCGCGACCGAGCGGGCGACCGCGTAGGCCGCGCCCCGGTGCAGCGACCAGAGCTCGGCGAACGCGTCGGCGTCGCCGCGCGCCGCGGCATCGAGCAGGCGGGCGTCGGTATCGGGATCGACCGGGTCCTCGGCGAACGCGGATCGGGCAGGATCGGGCCCGAGCACGACCGCGTCGCGCTCAGCCGTTCCCGACTCGCTCATCGTCTCGAATAGCCCGGTTCCAGATCCTGCGCCGCCGAATTACGGCACCGGTCGATTGTGCACCCCGAAACCGCCTACACCAATACTGTTTGTGGGGTTCCCGCAAGAACACGGGGAAACCTGCCCCGGAACGCGCACGTGCGCGGGTGCGAACGGGCTGTTCGCCCATTCGCACCCGCGCACTCGTCGCGTCGCGCTATGCCGTTCGGCGCAGTCGCCTCACCGCCAGCAGCGCACCGCCGCCGAGCAGGAGCACACCCGCCAGGCCGAGCACGCCCGCGGCGGTCGCGTCACCGGTATCTGCGAGTCCGCCGCCGTTCGGCTTCTTGGTCGTCGGGGGCGTCGTCGGCGGAGTGGTCGGCGGCGTCGTGGTCGGCGGCACCCGATCGACGGTTCCCTTGCCGTACCAGCTGTCCTTCGCGGGGTCCACGGTCAGGTCCGCATCCGTCCCCGTCGCGGTTCCGGACACCGTCACCGTGTTGACGTAGTCCCCCTTCGGCAGCTTGCCCGAGGCCGCGTAGGCGATGGAGGCTCCGGGGGCCAGCGTGCCGTCGAACCCGTTCGGCGCGGCGATGGTGCCGAGCCGGTCGTCCTTCACGCTGTCGACGCGCACGGGCACGTTGCCCGTGTTCGTGACCGTGTAGACGAACGGAACCGTCTTCTTCGTGGAGACGCTGTGGCGGTCCGCGGCGGTGGCAGCGCGGACGCCGTCACCCGTCTTCACGACCTGCAGACCCGCGGTCGCGCCGAAGCCGTACCAGTCGGCCTGCACCGGCTGCAGCTCGTTCGGCACGCCCGCCTCGGTCGCCTTGACAGTGACCCGGTTGTGGTAATCGCCCTCGGCCACGGGCCCGCTCGCGGTGAAGACGACCTCGTCGCCGACACCCAGCGTGCCGCTGAAGCCGCTCGGCGCGGGGATCGTGCCGAGCACGCTGTCCGTCACGTCGTCGATCTGCACCGGCACGTCGCCCGTGTTCTTCACGGTGTAGGCGAACTGGACGGTGGATCCCGCCGCGACGTGCAGTGCGGAGGCCTGCGTGCCCTTCTGCTGGCCGTTGCCGGTCTTCGTCACCGAGATCGACGGGTGCGAGAGCGGCGCTCGCACGGTCGCGACCGCGGTATCGCCGTTGCCGGCCTCGTTCCACGCCGAGATGCGGAACTGGTAGGTCTTCGCGGGGTCGAGGCCCGAGACGGTCCGGGTCGCGGAGGTCGACGCAGCCGCGGGCACCAAGGTCCAGGTGGCTCCGGCGTCCTCCGACTGCTCGATCACGTAGTCGCGCACCGGCGCCTGCGCATCGGCGGTGACGCCGGCGGGCAGCGCGTTCCAGGTGAGATCGACCGAGGTCTTCGCCGGGCTCGTGTACTGCGCCGCGAACTGCGTCACGGCGTCCGGGGTGCGGGCGAAGATCACCACGCGGGTCGCCGAGGACCCCTCGGCGACGGTCGCGTAGAGGAAGCCGCGCTCGTCGAAGGCGAGACCGCGGACCGTCGAGAGCTGTCCGTTGCCGGTGCCCGAGCCGAACGCCGAGAACTTGCCCTTCGCCGTTCCGTCCTTGGCGAAGACCGAGATGAGCCCGCCGCGCTGCCCGACGTAGATGTCGCCCGTGCGGGGCTCCACCTGGATCGCGAAGGTGGCGTTGGTCTGCCCGTCACCGGTCGCGAGTGCGCCCACGCCGATCGTCTGGGTGACGGCGCACCGGTCGCGCGAGGATCCGGTCGGGTTGCCGACGGCCTCCGTGGTGCAGGAGTTCTGGTCGACGCGCTGAATGAAGGTCTTGTTGCCGTTGCCCGGATCGATGAAGCCGACGAGCAGGGTGCCGTCGGCAGGATCGACCGCGATCGCGTAGGGCGAGCGGAAGCCGCCGTCACCCGCGTACACGGTGTTCGCCGGCTGGTTCAGGTAGATGTTGCGCACGAAGGTGCCGTCGGGCTTGTACTGCTTCAGCAGTTCGGGCGTCTGGCTGGTGACGATCATGTCGCCGTTGTTCATGCGCGCGACGCCGACCGCGTAGTCGAAGGTCTCGGGGTCGTAGCGGTTCGCCCAGCCGTTGCCGCTCGGCCAGCTCGACTTGCCGATGGCTCCGGCTTCCGTACCGCCGGGAGCGATCATGCGGACGATCTTCTTCTGGTTGTTCAGCCACCCGGCCTGGCCGTCAGCATCGATCGCCCACGCCGTGCCCGCCTGGGTCACGGCGATGCCGCGCACACCGCCGAACTTCCCGCTCGGCATGGTGCTGCCGTCCCACACCTGGGAGTCGGCGATCTTCGCGTAGTTCGCACCGACGCCCGCGTTGTCTCCCGCGGCGACCGTTCCGTACGCGCCGTTGCCGGTGTATTGACCCGCCGCCCAGTCCGGCGTCGCGGCCAGCTCGTGCCGCTGCACTCGGGACTGACCGCTGTAGCAGGCCTTGCCGTTGTCGACGAGCACACCGCCCTGGGTCGAGCAGAAGAGCGTCGCGAGGGTTCCGTACGCGATCTTGGCGCTGTCGGTCACCCAGAGGCTGCCGTCGGACGGGCTGGTCGTCACACCGTAGCTGTAGACGAGGTCACTCGTGCGGGTCCGGACATCGCCCGCGTACCCCCAGAGGCCGCTGCCGCGCGCCTTGCCCGCGGTCTGAGCGACGCTGGTGGTGCCCGGAGCAGTGGTGGCGACGGTCGGGTCGCCGACGACGGCCGAGGCCGCGGTCGCTCCGAGCGCGCCGAGCGGGAGCGCGATCAGCGCTGCGGTCGCCCATGCGGCCGCGCGCGCGAAACCGCGGCGAGGTGGTGCTGCTGTATTCATGAGGTTCCCCACGTGTCAGGAGCGCCGGCCCCCTCCGACCGCTCGAGCTGTCCGGGAGCGTTGGCACGGCCCCGACTTCGGCGAAGCGCCGTGCGCCCCCGAGCGGCACGGCAGAATACTTGAAACTTCCCCGAATCGAGTTGAGCGTACCTGGGGATCGCGCGTTCGTCCAGGACATTCCCTGACTTCGGTCCGGATTTGTGATCCGGAAGCTCCGGAGCTGGTGCTCGCGCTCCGCGAGGCCGCACGTTCTGCGGTCTGCCGGGCAGGTCGAGACCGTCGAGCGTCCTACCCGGGCAGGACCGCGCGGAACGCGTGAGTGACGTAGGGCATGCCGATCGACTCGCCGTCGCGCAGGCCGAGCCCGTCGAGGATCCGAGCGAGCCCGGCGTCGAGCTCCGCGCGTTCGACCGGGGATCCGGTGATGTAGTAGCTGCGGGAGCGCAGCATCCCGCCCAGCGTCGCACACGTCGCCGGATGCTCCCAGGCCCAGCTCGCGTGCTCGGGAGCGCCGAACGGGGGCGCCAGTTCGGGACCGCCCGCGGCCATCGTGTCGCGCGACCCGCTCGACCGCACCAGCGCTTCGAGCTCGGCCGCCCACGCCGTGCGGGGATCCCGCAGGTTCCAGACGAGGCCCAGCACACCGCCCGGACGCAGCACCCTCTCGATCTCGCGGGACGCGAGCACGGGATCGACCCAGTGCCAGGCCTGCCCGAGCACGACGGCGTCCGCGCTCGCGTCGGCGCAGGGCAGGGATTCGGCGGTGCCGATCCCCGTCGGGACCCCGGGCACCGAGTCGCGCAGCTGCTCGAGCATCTGCGCATCGGGGTCCATCGCGGTGACCCGGCATCCGGCCGCGACGAGGCCGCGGCTCAGCTTGCCGGTGCCCGCCCCGACGTCGAGCACCCGCGGCGATGCGGCGGTGCCGCGGACGGGCGCGAGCATCCACTCGATGGCGGCGGCCGGATATTCGGGGCGCCCCTGCTCGTACAGCTCGGCCACCGAGCCGAACGACGTGGCCCGCGCTTCCTGATCCGTCATCGCGACCCCGATTCCCGATTCCCCGGTGGAGCGGGCCGCATCCGACCCGCGCTGACCGCAGGCTACTGCAGCAGGCTCCGCACCCGCTCGATCGACAGCAAGCCGTCGATCATCGGCCCCGCGACGACGCAGTAGATGAGCGCGAGGAACACGGCGTAGGTCACGGTGAAGCCGGCGGCCGCCGCGATGTGGTCGCGCGTGCGGAAGTGCGCGAAGAACTTGCGCAGGAACGAGACGGGGTGGCGCAGGTCCCAGGAGTTGAAGCGCAGGTAGCGCCCCAGGTACATGCCGAACCCGAGCAGCAGCATGACGACCCCGACCGCCCCGAGCGCGCCCGGTTCCAGGAAGCTGCGCGCCGAGTCGCCGTACACGCTCGTCGTGAAGAACATGTGCGCGAGGAACACGTTGAAGACCGTGTTGATCACGCCCGACATCGCGAGGGTGATCACGAGGATGATGTCGTACCAGAGCGGCACCGGGTCGTCGTCCCGCCGGTGCGACTGGTTGAGCTCGGTGATGAGGTAGCTCGCGTTCGGCAGCATGAGCAGCCAGAGGATCGCCGTGACGGCGAGCACCGCGAGTCCGACCGCGGGAGCCGCGGCGAGCAGCGCGAAGCCGAACAGTCCGCCGATGCCGAGGATGAAGACGGGCAGGACCGAGAGCAGGATGTTCCAGAGCATCGGCCGGTACAGCGGCGTGCGGTACACCCAGGCTCGAGCGAGCACGAGGATCAGGGCGTAGACGTTCAGCAGGACGGCACCGACGGGGAGGAAGAACACGGAGACGATTATCTCGTGGAGCCGTCGGGTCAGCTCGCGCGGATCTCCATGCCGAAGTGCGCGGCGAAGATCGGGGCGAGGTCGATGGCCTGCATCTCGGAGACGATCGCGCCGCGCAGGCCTTCGAGACCCTCGATGCTCGAGAACTCGAGGCCGCGCAGGTCGAGTCCTTCGGATCGCACGCCCGTGAGCACGAGCTTGCCGACCGTGCACCCCTCGAACGCCATGCGGGTGATGCGCGCGCCGCCGAGGTCGAGCTCTTCGATGTGGCAGCCGCGGAACAGCACATCGCGCAGCTCGGAGGCGCGCAGGTTGACCCACCCCAGCTTCGATCCCTCGAAGAGCACCTGGTGCAGCCCGGAGTCGTACAGCTCCGCCGCGCCGATGCGCGAGGAGAGGATCTCGACGTCCTTCCAGGTGGTGCGTCGGGCCTTGAGGTTCGGCGCGTCGAGGCGCTCGAAGCGGGTCTCGACGAACCGGGAGCCCTGCAGGTCGGTGTCGTGGGCCCGCAGGTCGAGCAGTTCGCACTCCATCAGGGTGAGCCCGGCGGCGGCGCGACCCGAGAGGTCGCCGCCCGCGAAGCGCTCGCCCTCGAACACGCGGCGCGGCCCGATCGCCTCGGGATCGCCGTCGCGGAGCTCGTCGAGTCGCACCGGATCGAGGCGGGGCGTGGGATCGACCCTGCGCGTGCGTGCGACCATGGCGGCTCCTCTGCGATCGAAGTATCGGGACGGGCACGACCCTACCCCCGGCCACCGACACCGACCCGCGCGAGGGCCCACCCCGCGGGTAGGGTGGGCTCGGTTGCGGGCCGCCGCGTGGGGGACGGCCCCGGACCCGACCCGGAGGATTCCCGTGGCACTTTCCCGTTTCCGTTCCGCCGTAGCGGCCCTGCTCGCCGGAGCGCTGATCCTCGGGATCCCGATGCTCCCGGCGCAGGCCGCCGTCGCCGATCCGGCACCCGCGGCACCCGCGGCACCCGCGGCGCCCGCCGCGACCACCGCATCGCCCATCTCCGAGGTCGCGCTGCAGCCCTACCTTCCCGGCGAGCAGAGCTGGCCGTCGAGCTTCGCCCCCTCGTTCGCGCTGGTGATCCGGATCGAGACCGAGTACGCGCAGCCGGGCGCGCGCTTCTCGCTCGCGCTGCCGGAGCACCTCATCGCCGTCGCGGATCCCGGAACCGTGACGGACGGGGCGGGCGAGACGATCGCCGACTACCGCGTCGACGCCGACGGCCGCACCGTTCGCTTCGCGTTCGCGCCGGGAGTCGCCTCGAAGAAGGACCTCCGGGCCCGCATCGCGCTCTTCGCCAACCTCGACGACGTCGGGGCTGCCGGGGGTTCGTTCACCGGTGAGGCGCGCAGCGGATCCTCCGTCTTCCCGCTATCGCTGAGCTACGGTGCGATGTCGTGGACCATGGGCAATATCTCCTCCACCTGGGTGCCCGGCCCGAACGGCGAGGGCGCACGACTCCGGGTCCGCGGCGCCGTAGCCGGTCACGCGGCCAACGCGGCCGAGGGCGGCCAGTGGATCGGGGCGCGCGGGGCCGATTCCTGGCCCGGAACGCTGCGCCCGGTCCCGGGGACGACGCGGCTCTTCGCCTTCGACGAACTGCCGAGCACCTCGGGCGCGCTCGGTGATCCTGCGGCGGCCGTGCCGGCCTCGGCGTACTCCGTCGCGGCCGAGGGCCAGGCGCCCGGCACCGTCACGATGGGCGTCACGGTGCCGGCCCCGCGCGACGGCTTCTATGTGATCGAGCAGCTGTTCTCGCTCGATTCCCCGGGCCCCTCCCTCTTCGAGGCCCCCGGCGAGACGCTCCCCAAGGGGGCGCGCTTGATCTATGCGACGGGCTCGCAGGTCGACACGAGTTCCGTGCTCGCGCACGCGCAGAGCGGGGGCGCCTCGAACGGAAGCTCGAGCCTGGCGTACTTCGTCTCCTCGGGCGCCGACGGGTCCGCCGCGGCGGCGAAGCCGTCCCTCGGCGCGGTCCGCACGGTCGCGACCGAGTCCTCGCCGTCGCGCGCGGTCGCCCGGGTCGACCTCGCCGTCACCAATTCGGGGAACACTCCCCTGCACGCGACCGCGGTCGAGCGGGTCACCGCCGACCGTGCCGCGGTCTCGATCGACGCGGCGACCGCCGATCGGGGAACGGTGCGCGTGGTGGGCGGGGCCGTCGAGTGGTCCGGCGACCTGGAGCCCGGTCAGCGGGCCCGCATCGCCTACACCGTCACCGCGAAGCACGCCGGCGGTTCGGCCGGAGAGATCACGATCAGCGGTACGACCGAGGGCGAGACCCCGTCGGGGCAGGAAGCCGACGCCGAGGTCGCGGACGACACCGTGACGGTGCCGTCCGCGCCGACGGACGGCACCGGCACGGATCCGACCCGGACGCCGCCGGCCACCGGTGCCGGGGCCGACCCGACCGAGCTCGCCGCCACCGGTTCGGAGCCGCTGGACGCCGCCCCCTGGGTGATCGCCCTGCTGTTCGCCGGGGCGGCCTGCGGGACGCTCGGGTTCAGCCGCGCGGCGAGAGGATCCCGGCCGGGATCTGCTGCGTGATGCAGTGCGGACCGCCGCCACCGTACCCGATGGTGCGGCCGGGAACGCCCACGATCTCCCGATCGGGGTAGATGCGCTGCAGTACCGCGAGCATGCCGGCATCGTGCTCGTCCTCGCCGATGGGGACGATCACGGCGCCGTTCGCGAGGTAGTGGTTGGCGTAGGCCACCTGCCCCTCGGCGGGGACGTCGACCTCGAGCACCTCGATCCGGCGCCCGCGCGCGTCCGGCCCGGCGGCGAGCGCCGCGAGGTTGGCGCGCGATCGCTCGTACTCGGTGGATGCCGGATCGCTCGGCACTTCGAGCAGGATCCGGCCGGGACCGACGAGCTGGGCGACGCCGTCGATGTGCCCGTCGGTGCCGGCGGGGCCCGTGTCGAGCGCGTGCCCGTAGGGCAGCCAGACGACGCGTTCGGCCCCGAGGCCCGCGCGCAGTTCCTGCTCGATCTGTTCCCGGTTCAGCTCGGGGTTGCGGTTCGGGTTCAGCAGGCACTGCTCGGTGACGTAGACCGTGCCCTCGCCGTCGACGAAGAACGCACCGCCCTCGAGCACGAACGAGGTGCGGAAGTGCGGCAGGCCGAAGTGGTCGGCGAGGCGCACCGCGAGCTGCGCGTCCTCCGCGTGCGGCCAGCGCTCGCCCCAGGCATTGAAGCGGAAGTCCATCACGGCGAACTCGCCGGTCTCGTCATTGCGGAGGAAGATCGGGCCGCTGTCGCGGGCCCACGAGTCGTCGACGGGCACTTCGATGGGTTCGACCCCGGGGCCGCAGGCGGCGCGCACCTCGTCGGCGAGCCCGGGCGGGCACACCATGAACACGGGTTCGAACCGCGCGACGGCGTTCGCGACCGCCGCGTAGTCGCGCTTCGCGGCGGCGAGCTGCGATCCCCACAGCTGCTTTCGGAACGGCCACACCATGATGCAGCCGTCGTGCGGTTCCCACTCGGCGGGCATGGCGAATCCGGCCGCGGCCGGGGTGCTCTGGATCTCGGTCATCATCACTCCAAAATTTGGTTCTCAACAAAGTTTTGCTGAAAACCAAATATTGCGCAAGCCCCGATCGCTCGCCGAGCACCGGATATCGAGCGGGGGCCGGACGATGCCGCGGGGAGGATCCGGAAGAAGTTGGATATCCGGCGGAAGAAGGCCGCCAGGAACCGTCGGGAACGGCCGGGAGCCGCAGGGATCAGGCGTCGCGCAGGCCGAGCAGTGCGGCGACCGCCGCGTCGGCGATAGCCCGGATGCGCTCGGGGCCGTACCCGGGCGCCTCCAGCACGAGCTGGATGGAGAGCCCGTCGAGCATGCTCGCGATCGCGGCCGCAGTCGCGTCGGGGTCCTCGGCGCGGAAACTGCCCGCGGCGATGCCCTCGTCGATCACCTGGCGCAGCAGCGCACGCCACTCGCCGTCGAGCGCGTGGTGCGACTCGGTGATCTCGGGGTGCAGCGCGGCACCGGCCCAGACCTGGAACCAGAGCAGCCAGCCCGGATCCCGCACCCGGTCGGCGAGCGACAGGTCGATCAGCGTGCGCAGGCGATCCTCGGGGCGCTCCAGGCGCGCGAGCGCCGCGCGGGCGTCCTCGATGAGCCGGCGCTCGCTCATCTCGATCGCGCGCCGCAGCAGCTCCGACTTCGAGGGGAAGTAGTAGCTCAGATGGCCGGCGGTCATGCCCGCGCGCTTCGCGATGTCCGACAGGCGGACCTCCGAGAAACCGAGTTCGGCGAAGGACTCGATGGCCGCTTCGAGCAGCGCGCGCTCGCGGCTCTCCCGATTCGTCTCCCGTGCTCCCACGGCTCCACAATACCGATCCGCGCCCGACGCCCCGCCACCCGCCGTCACACGGCGGGGAGCCTCGGGGCCGACTCGAGCAACCGGCGCGAATACGCGTGCCGGGGCCCCGCGAAGAACGCCTCCGTCCCGCTCTCCTCGACGATCTCGCCGGCGCTCATGATCACGAGCCGGTCGCTCACCTGCCGCACCACCGCGAGGTCGTGCGTGATGAACAGCAGGGTCAGCCCGAGCTCCTCCCGCAAGTCCCGCAGCAGGGTCAGGATCGAGGCCTGCACCGAGACGTCGAGCGCGGCTACGGATTCGTCCGCGATGAGGATCTCGGGTTCCAGCGCGAGCGCCCGCGCGATCCCGACGCGCTGCTTCTGCCCGCCCGACAGGCGACCCGGCACCGCGTCGGCGAGCTCGCGCGGCAGGCCGACCGCGTCGAGCAGTTCGAGCACCCGCCCCTCGCGCCGATCCGCCGGCACGATCCGGTGCACAGCCAGGAGCTCCGCGAGGGTCTGGCGCACCGTGCGCCGCGGGTTGAGCGACGAGGACGGATCCTGGAACACCATCTGGATCCGTCGCTGCAGCGATGTCGGCCGCCGCGCGGGCATCGGCTCACCGTCGAGCAGGATCTCGCCGCTCGTGGGCGGCACCAGCCCGACGAGGAGCTTCGCCAGGGTCGATTTGCCGCAGCCGGACTCCCCCACGATCCCGACGGCCTCCCCGCGCTCGATGCGCAGCTCGGCGCCCCGCAGCGCCTCGCGCTCGGTCCGGCGGAACAGGCCGGCGGGGACCGGATAGCTCTTGCGCAGCGCGCGGGTCTCGAGCAGTGCGATCACGAGAACACTCCTTCCCCGGCTCCGGGCCGGATGCATGCGGTCGTTCGGTCAGCCCCGACGGCGCGCAGCTCGGTCCGGGCCGAGCGGCAGGCGTCGTCGGCGAACCGGCAGCGCGCGGCGAAGCGGCAGCCGTCGGGGAACGCCCGCGGATCGGGCGGCGTCCCGGGGATGGGCAGCAGGCGATCCTGCCGGTGGTCGAGCGCGGGCGCCGCCGCGAGCAACGCCGCCGTGTAGGGGTGCGCGGGTCCGGCGAGGATCTCGCCGAGCGGACCCTGTTCGACGATCTCGCCCGCGTACATGACCGCTACCCGATCGCACAGCTGCGCGACGACACTCAGATCGTGCGAGACGAAGACGAGCGCGAGACCGCGCTCGCGCCGCAACCGGTCGAGCAGGGCGAGGATCTGCGCCTGCACGGTGACATCGAGCGCCGTGGTCGGCTCGTCGCAGAACAGCACGTCGGGCTCGGCGGCGAGCGCGACGGCGATCATGACGCGCTGCCGGAGCCCGCCCGAGAGCTCGTGCGGCCAGTCCCGCGCCCGCTGCTCCGGCTCGGGGACGCCGACCTGCGCGAGCAAGTCCACCGCGAGCGCCCGGGCCGCGCGCGGTCGCACTCCCCGGGCCCGCGCGGCCTCCGCGATGGCGTCGCCGACCCGCATCGTCGGGTTCAGCGCCGAGAGCGGCTCCTGGAAGACGAGCGCGGCGCGCGCCGGGACGCGCGATCCATCGGCGGCGACGGTCTCGAGCGCGACGGTTCCGCCTCGGCTCCCGCCCTCCGGCAGCACGTCGAGCAGGGCGCGCATGGTGAGGCTCTTGCCGCTGCCGGACTCGCCGACGAGTCCGAGCGCCTCGCCGCGGCGCACCCGCAGGTCGATCCCGCGCACCGGAACGATGGTGCCGGATTCGAGCGCAAGGCGGACGGAGAGCCTCCGCGCGTCGAGCACGGTCGGGGCTGCGGGTTCGGTGCGCACGACGGCGGTCATCGGGTCCTCCTCGAGTTCAGGCCCTCGGCAGCGAGGGAGAGGCCGACGCCGAACACGAAGACGGCGAGGCCGGGCACGGTGGCGAGCCACCACTGCTCCCGCAGGTAGGGCTTGCCCTGGGCGATCATGGCGCCCCACTCGGCGGTGGGCGGCTCGACGCCGAGCCCCAGGAACGACAGCGCGGCGAGGCCGAGGGTCGCCCCGATGATGTCGGCCGGCAGATAGAGCACGGCCTGCTGCAGCGAGTTCGGCAGCACGTGCCGCCAGAGCACCCGGCGGTCGCCGAGGCCCGCGACCCGGGCCGCCTGCACGAAGTCCTGCTCGCGCACCCGCAGCACCTCGGTGCGCACCAGCCGGGCGTACGCCACCCACGAGACGAGGGTGAACGAGATCAGGATCGACACCGGTCCCTGCCCGAAGACGAACACGAGCGCGATGATGAGGATGTAGCTCGGGAACGCCTGCACCACGTCCGACAGCCGCATGATGAGCGCGTCGGCCCAGCCGCCGAAGTAGCCGGCGATCGCGCCCAGCGCGGTGCCCGCCACCGCGGGCAGCAGCGCGCCGAGCAGGCCGATGCCGAGGTCCACCCGCGCCGCGAAGATGAGGCGGCTGAGTACGTCGCGCCCGAGCTCGTCGGTGCCGAGCCAGTGCGCAGGGCTCGGCGGCGCGAGGATGTTCAGCACGTCCTGCTCGTTCGGGCCGTGCGGCGCGATCAGCGGGGCGGCGAGCGCGACGAGGACGAATAGGGCGACGATCGAGCCGCCGATGAGCAGTCCCGGATTCAGCCGGTGCCGCACGGCTCGCTCGCCCGGTTTCGCGGGCATCGCGGTCGTCAGCGCCTCGGTGCGCGGGAAGACGCTGGTCGGACGTGTGGGTTCGGACATCAGGATTCCACCTTCACGCGGGGATCGAGCGCGGCGTTGACGACGTCGGCGATGAGATAGACGAGCACCACGATGACGGCGAACAGCAGGGTGTAGCCCTGGATCGCCGGGATGTCCCGCTGCTTCGCGGCGAGCACGATCCCCTGCCCCACGCCCGGCAGGGCGAAGGTGCTCTCGATCACGACGGCGTCGAAGAGCAGGAACCCGATGTTGAGCGCGAACAGCGAAACGCTCGGCGCCGCGGCGTTGCGGAGCACGAAGTGCCGCATGGTGCGGGATCGGCTGACGCCGAGGGTGCGCGCGAGCGTGACGAAGTCGCGCTCTCGGGTCTCGAGGATGCTCTCGCGCAGGCTGCGGATCTGCAGCGGCGCCACCGTGATCGCCAGGGTGACCGCCGGCAGGATCAGCGAGCGGAGATGATCCCCCGGGGTCTCGCCGATGCCCCCGGCGGGGAACCACCCGGTGGGCAGCGCGATCACGAGCACGAGCACGATGCCGATCCAGAAGGAGGGCAGCGCGAGGCCGCCTATCTCGAGGGTCGACACGACCGCCCGGGCGGCCCCGCCGCGACGGCGGGAGGTGAGGATCGCGACGGGGATCGACACGAGGAGCGAGATGAGGAGCCCGAGGCCGAGGAGCCCCGCGGTGACGGGGAAACGGTCCGCGATCATGCCCGCGACGGGTTCGCCCGACTTGAACGACATGCCGAGATCGCCGCGCGCCACCCCGAAGAGGTAGTCGAGGAACTGCACCAGGACGGGCCGGTCGAGCCCCATCTCGGTGCGCACCCGCGCGACGTCCTCAGCCGAGGCCCGGAGGCCGACGACCTGGCGCGCGGGGTCGCCGGGCGTGATCTGCAGGATCAGGAAGACGAGGAGGACGATGGCGACGAGCAGCGGCACCGCGAAGATCAGCCGCCGCCCGACGAAGGCGAACCGGTTCATCTGCGCCCCACCTCGATCGTGTCCAGCGCATACATGCCCCACGGCGTCGGCGCGAAGCCCGAGACGTTCGACTTCACCGCGTGCTGCACGCTGTACTGGGCCAGGTTGATCGCCGGCAGCTCCTCCACGGCCGCGTCCTGCACGGCCGCGACGATGCGCTCCCGCTCCGCCGGATCGGCCGTCCGCCGATACTCGTCGATCCGGCCGAGCAGCGGGCCCGTGTCGAGGCCCGAGAACAGCCAGGACGTCCCCGTGAACCAGCTCATCGGATCGACCACGTCGGGCGAGACCGCGCCGAACGACCAGAGCACCATGTCGGCGTCGTGCCCGTATGCACGATCGATGAAGGTCCCCGTTTCGAGCCCGCTGAGCTTGAGCCGCACGCCGACCTGCTCGAACCCGGCCTGCAGGATCTGCGCGATCAGCACATCGGTGCTGTTGGACGCGTCGTAGATGACCTCGTACGACAGGTCCTTCGCCCCGGCCTTCCGCAGCAGCTCGCGCGCGAGTGCGGGATCGTGCTTCGGCATCGGCACGGTCGGCGGCACGACTCCCGGCAGACTCGGCGGCAGGATCCCCGACGGCGCCGAGGCCTTGCCCCGGAAGGCGCCGATCCGGATCGCGTCGGAGTCGATCGCGTGCGCGAGGGCCTCGCGCACGCGCCGGTCCCCGAGGCCCCGGCTCGCGCGGTTGAGGCTCAGGTGCTCGACCTGGCTGGGCGCGAGCGTGCGCAGCTCATCGCCGAAGCGCGAGGCCTCGAGCGGCGAGACGTACTCGACGATGTCGAGCTGCCCGGCTTCGAACATGGTCTCGGCATCCTCCTCGAACACGTCGATCACCACGCGATCGACGTGGGGCCGACCGGGCAGGTAGTAGTGCGGGCTGCGGGTCAGCACGATCCGACCGCCCGGCGACCAGCGATCCACTTCGAACGGCCCAGCGCCCACCGGCTTCGCGAAGAACTGCCGGGCGGTGCGCCCGCCGAAGCCCTTCGGATAGATCGCGGACGAGGACCAGGTCATGAACACCGGGAACGACGCGTCGGGACTGCTCAGGTCGAAGCGCACCGTGCGGGCATCGGGGGTCTCGACGCGCGCGATCTGCGCGTACATCCCGCCGTAGTTCGGGCCGGCCTTCCACTGCTGCACCGAGAAGGCGACGTCGGCCGAGGTGAGCGGGGATCCGTCGCTGAACCGCACGTCGTCCCGCAGGGTGAAGGTCCAACGACGCTTCGCCGGATCGCTCTCCCAGCGGATCGCGATGCCCGGGTCGATCGAGACGCCGTCCGGGTTCAGCCGCAGCATGGGTTCGAGCACGGCCTGCAGCGTCTGGTAGCTGGCGTACGCCGAGGCCTTGTCGGGATCCCAGCCGTCGAACGACTCGGCACGCGCGATCCGGAGCACCCGCTCACCGGTTCCCGCGGGCGCGCTGCAGCCGCTGGCGGCCAGCAGCGCGCTCAGCGCGAGCGCCGCGGCGATCAGCCTTCGAGGAAAGCGCATCATTGCCCCTTCGTTGATTTGGTTTTCATCAAAGAAGTGTGCAGCATATTTTGGTTTTCGTCAAAACTTTTCACAGGGACGCGACTCGGCGACCACCCCAGCCAATCCACAGGCCGATCTATCAGACAGACTCCGATCGTTGTTTTCTAGATATTTTGCGCCGCCGGCCCAACCCGACCCCCGAAGGAGGAGCGCATGCACGCGCACTCGCCCGAGCCCGCCGCCGCCCGTACGCCGCTCGCCGCTCGCGCGGATGCCCCCGCCGCGCTTCCGGTGCTCCCGGCCTTCGCCGGTCTGACGCCGCTCACCTGGCGGCGCGCACGCCGCACCGACATCCGGCGCATCCACGCGCTCGTGGCCGAGGCCGGCCGGGTCGACCACCCGCGCACCCGGTTCGCGAAGGACCAGATCGCCATCGGCCTCTCGGGAGCGCACTTCAGCCGTCGGACCGACTCGATGATCGCGCTCGGTCCCGACGGCATGGCCATCGCATTCGGGACCGCCAAACACACCGAGGATCCGACGACCGAGGTCGAGGTGGCGCTCGAGGGCACGGTGCGCCCCGACCACCGCGGGCTCGGCATCGGCCGTGCGCTGCTCTCCTGGCAGGAGGCCCGCGCCCGCCAGATCCTCACCGAGACCGGCGGAGACCTGCCCGCCATCATCACCGTCGCGAGCCGCGAGGAGAACCCGCAGAACCAGGCGCTGTACGCATCGGCGGGTTTCGCGCCGGCGCGCTGGTGGCTCGAGCTCTGGCGCCCGCTGTCCGCCGAACTCCCGGCCACCGCCCTGCCCGCGGGCATCGCACTCGTCCCCTTCACCGCCCGCCGCTCGGAAGCGACCCGGGCGGCGGTGAACGACGCGTTCCGTGACCACTGGGGGACGCAGCCGATCACGCGCCGGGAATGGGAGGCGGGCGGACGGGCCTCGGCGTTCGCGCCGAAGCTGTCCCGCCTCGCGATCGCCGGAGGCGGCACGCTCTCCGACCCGAGCCGGGTCGTCGGTTTCGCGCTCAGCGACGTCGACCGCGACGCGTGGGCGGCGAACGGCGGCCCGTTCGGCGAGCTCGGCATGATCGGGGTGGTGCGCGATTGGCGCGGCCGCGGACTCTCCACGGCACTGATCGCGGACACGCTGCGGGCGTACCGCGGCGCCGGACTCGACCGGGCCATGCTCAACGTCGACGCCGAGAACCCCAGCGGAGCGCTCGGCATGTACGAACGCCTCGGATTCCGCGCCGAGGATCGCGCGGTCACCTTCGCGAAGCGGGTGTAGCGCGGCAGACGGACTTGAAGCGAGCGCGACGGCCCGGCGCGGGAGCAGCTCGGACCGCGCAGAAACGAGAAAACCCCCGGCCGAACCGGGGGTTTTTCGTGACTCTCTGTAGCTGAGGCGGGGCTCGATCCCGCGACCTCACGATTATGAGTCGTGCGCTCTAACCAGCTGAGCTACTCAGCCAAACTGGCCCGCACGAATGCGGGCCAGAGAGTCAGAGCCCCGAGCCAGGATTGAACTGGCGACCCCTTCCTTACCATGGAAGTGCTCTACCACTGAGCTATCGGGGCGCGGCCACCTTGCGATGACAACCGTTAGAGAATAGCACTGTTGGCGACGCGATGCGAAATCTGCTTGACTCGGGCGTGTGCGCACCACCCTGATCACTGTTTTTTCCCTGGTCCTGGGCCTGTGGATCACCCTCGCCCGCGTGTCGTTCGGACTCGTCGGGCCCGTCGCAGTCTGGCTCGGCCCGACGCTCGGACTCGCCTTCGTCTGGCTCTGGATCTGGACCGCCCGGCGCATGACGCAGACCGTCGCCCGCGGCTACCGGATCCGCCCGCGCACCCGGGTCGCCCTGGCGCTCTCCGCCGTGTGCGCGATCGCCTTCGGCCTCACGGCGCCCGAGTACGCGGACGGCGCGTTCCGCACGCTCTTCGGCGAGCTCGGTGGCGCGGGCGCGAACGAGATGTCGATCGCGCTCTGCAACCCGTTCGGCATCATCGCGATCGCGTGCGCCGTCGCCGCCGTCGCGTTCGCCGCGGCCGATGGCCGCGACCCCCACCCCGAGGAGGACGAGGATCTGATCGACGAGTCCGGCATGGTGCGGCACCCGCTCGCGGATCGCTGAGGCGGCGACACCCGGGCGCCCCGAGGCCCGGATCCTCGGACCCGCGGGTGACCCGTGTCAGCAAGTCGACCGAGAACCGGCTAGTATGGAAAAGCTGGCTGCTCGCAGTCGGCGCTGGAGGATTCGCCTAGCGGCCTATGGCGCACGCCTGGAACGCGTGTTGGGTTCACGCCCTCGGGGGTTCAAATCCCCCATCCTCCGCCATCAACGCCTGAGGCCCTCGATTCCGTTCGGAGTCGAGGGCCTCAGACGTTTTCCTTGCATGATCACGTCTTCTTCGAGCCTCAGTGCGGCCGTTTTCAGGGGCTGTGGCCCGCCGAACGCCCCTCCAGCAGGGGCTTCTTCAAGCGAAGTTCGGCTCGGAGCTCCTCGCCGCTACTTCTGTGGCGGAAGATGGCCGGCTGCTCACCTCAGAGCCTCATCATTGAGGGGCTCGAAGGTCATGCGGTCAGCCCGTTGCTGAACGGGATGAAGTCCCCGTTCAGCAACGAACCGAGGTGTCAGGCTCCCGCGCGAAGGCCCTCGACCAGCGGGGTGGTGGGGCGACCGATCAGGCGTGCGAGGGTACCGTCGGTGTCGGCGAGTGCGCCGTCGCGGATGCCCGCGTCGAGGGTCGCCACGAAGCCGGCGGTGCCTTCGTCGAGGCCGACGGAGCGCAGGGCGGAGACCTGCTCGTCGAAGCTCAGCGGCGCGTAGCTCACTTCGCGGCCGAGGACCTCCGCGAACGCGGCAGCGAGGTCGGAGTAGTTCCAGGCGACGTCGCCGGCCAGCTCGTACACCTCGCCGATGTGGCCGTCTTCGAGCAGCACGACGGCGGCAGCATCCGCGAAGTCCTTGCGGCTCGCCGACGCGACGCGCCCGTCCCCGGCACCGGCCGACAGGACTCCGGTCTGGGCGGCCGTGGCGAGGTCGCCCAGGTAGTTCTCGGTGTACCAGTTGTTGCGCAGGATCACGGCGGGCAGGCCGGAGGCGACGATGGCCTCCTCGGTGGCCTTGTGCTCGGGGGCGAGCACGAGATCGCTCGTGGTGGCCTTGGGGGCGCTGGTGTACACGAACTTCGCCACTCCGGCGGCGGCCGCGGCGTCGATCACGGCGCGGTGCTGCGCGACACGCTGGCCCACCTCCGACCCCGACACGAGCATGACCGTATCGACGCCCTCGAGCGCAGCAGCGATCGAGGAGGCATCGGTGTAGTCGAGGTGCACGGCGCGGACACCGAGGTCGGCGGCCTTCGAGACATCGCGCGCTCCGGCGATGATCTGGTCCGCCGATGCGCCGCGCTCGAGCAGGCTCTCGACGATCAGGCGACCGAGCTGGCCGGTGGCTCCGGTGACGAGGATGGTCATGAGGTGTCCTTTCGTAGGTGACACGATCAACAACCCCCCGATGCGCCCATAACATTCCGCTCTATGGGTACCCACTTTGAAGTAAGGTACGCACATGACGGTGAGTTTTGCGGAGATCAAGGCGTCGACGCCGATGGCGTTCGAACCCGGATGCTCGACCCGGGTCGTCCTCGACCACATCATGAGCAAATGGGGGGTGCTGGTGCTCGCCGCGCTCTCCGACGGGACGCGGCGCTGGGGCGAGCTGCGCCGAGAGGTCATCGGCATCAGCGAGAAGATGCTCGCGACGACGCTGCGCACCCTGGCAGACGACGGGATCGTGCATCGCGAGTCGTTCCCGACGGTGCCTCCTCACGTCGAGTACAGCCTCACACCGCTCGGACGCGATCTGATGGAGCGGATGCTGCCGCTGATCGAATGGGTCGCCGACCACTCGGACGGGATGCTGGGACGCTCCTCGGGTGCGGCCGGATCTCCGGGAGAGAATTCTGGACGGCGCGCGGCGTCCTCACTGGTCGGATCCGGACCGACGTCCCCTGAGGCGTCAGTGGCCGGCACGGCCGCCGCGATCCCGGCCGAGGCCTGATCGTCAACGCATGAGGCCCCGCTTCCGAGCGGAAGCGGGGCCTCATGCGT
>NZ_LAYO01000082.1 GCF_000980875.1 Leucobacter sp. Ag1
GACGGGCCTTCGCCGTTCCCGGTGACGATCCCCGGCGCCGCGCCGTCGGACCGTTCGGATCAGAAGAGGCGCAGGCTCGGTGCGTAGCCGACGCGGAGCGCCTCGTGCTCGGCGAGCGCTCGCTGCGCGGCGAGCTGCGCTTCCCGGAGCTCGAGCGCCCGGAGCCGGGCGGACTCGGTGCCCGAACAGGCCTCCGGTGTCGCGACGCCCCGCCGAGGCAGGGCGCGATCGGGTTCGACCGCTCGCACAGCCGGCAGCGGCTCAGCGGGTCGATCGGTGGTGAGGAGAGTGGAATTCACGATCGTGACTTTCTTTCGAAGAATGCGTGGAATATTTAAAATTTGGCGCGACGAATAGACCTTTTTCGGGTCGGCGAAATCGCGCAACAGCGAATTCGCCGGATCGGATCATCGATTCGAGATTCGATCCGGGGACCCGGCGAGCCGGGTCAGGGCCCCGGCGCGGACGCCCCGATCGAGCGGGGCGCCCGCGCGTTCAGCGGGAGCAGGAGCTCACCGCCGTCCGATCCGGTGCCGCCCCTCGCTCCTCACGAAATCGCGCGAGGAGTCAGGCGAGTGCCGGAAGGCCCGGGATCACGGAACCCGACGGTTCACAGCCGATCTCGGTGACGAGTCGTCTCGCGGCCCCGAAAGCGGAGCGACGGTCGACCTAATCTGCCGTGCGGCAGAAGGAGCCACGGGGAGCGGCGGAGCCGAAGGAGTTCCCGACAAATGGAACTTTGATATCAAACTTAGGCATCTTACGCACCTCCCTCTCGTGACTTGATTCATACAGACACTATTGAACGACCGAGCCACCTGTCAAGCGATTCGAGCGAAAAGAATAGCGACGGGTGAAATCCTCGGCACGACCCGAGAACGCAGAACACCCCCGCTCCCGGAAACGGGAGCGGGGGTGTTCGCACGATCGGACTCAGTCGCGGAGCTGATCCTTGGCCTCGTTGCGGGCCTTCACCGAGTCGCGTTCGGCCTCCGCCTTCTTGACCTCGGCCTCGGCCTGCAACTCCTCGGCCTTGTCCTTCACCTTGTCGACGGTGTCCTCCACTGCGCGGCCGGCCTGCTTGGCCGCCTCGCCGATGGTCTCCTTGGCGTCATCGAGAATCCCCATGTTCGCCCCTCTCTGTCGGTGTTCGGGCTTCCAGCCCAGCAGACGAAGCTGCACGTCCGGTGAGTGCGTTCAGGATCCGGAGCCGATCGCGTTCGCCGCCGCGATCACCGCCGCGAGGCTCGCGGAGAGGACCGATTCCGCCCGCCCGCCGGCCCAGCCGGTCTCTCCGGCATGCCGATACTCGATGAGCGTGAGCGCATCGCTGTCGCTCCCCGAGCGCACGCTGGCCTGGTGCAGTTCCAGCACTTCCAGGGCGGTTCCCCGCTCGGCGAGCGCCGACACGAGCGCCTCGACCGGGCCCTCTGCGGTCCGCTCGTGCACGGAGCGGGCCTCCCCCACGCGGATCGACATCCGGGCCCGCGCCGCTCCCGCGGCCTCCGCGACCTCGTACTCTTCCAGTTCGACCCTCCGGCCCACCGCTTCCGCACCGAGATAGACCCGCTGGAAGATCCGGTGGACCTCGGCCGCGGTCACCTCGGTGCCGGTCGCATCGGCGTGCAGCTGCACGTGCCGCGCCAGATCGATCTGCATCCGTCGCGGCAGCTCGATCCCGTACTCGGACTCGAGCAGGTGGGCGATCCCGCCCTTGCCGGACTGCGAGTTGACTCGGATGACCGCGTCGTAGCTGCGCCCGATGTCGGCCGGATCGATCGGCAGGTAGGGCACCCGCCACGCGATCTCGCGCTCGGACCGCCCCTCCGCCGCGGCCCGGGACCGGTGCTCCGCGAACCCCTTCCGGATCGCGTCCTGGTGGGTTCCGCTGAACGCCGTGTGCACCAGATCCCCGACGTAGGGGTGCCGCGGATGCACCTCGATCCGGTTGCAGTACTCCACCGTGCGCCTGATCTCGTCGATGTCCGAGAAGTCGATCATCGGATCCACACCCTGCGCGTGGAGGTTCAGCGCGAGGGTCGCGATGTCGACGTTGCCCGTGCGCTCGCCGTTCCCGAAGATGCACCCCTCGACGCGCTGCGCCCCGGCCAGCACCGCG
Organism: Leucobacter sp. Ag1; assembly: GCF_000980875.1. GTDB lineage: Bacteria > Actinomycetota > Actinomycetes > Actinomycetales > Microbacteriaceae > Leucobacter > Leucobacter iarius. The sequence continues at coordinate 2,120 of NZ_LAYO01000082.1, forward strand.
AGCTCGGCGCAGGCGATGCCCGTGCCGCGATCGTTGTGCGGGTGCACCGACAGGATCACACCGTCCCGGCGCTCGAGGTGCCGGTGCATGTACTCGATCTGGTCCGCGTACACGTTCGGCGATGCGATCTCGACCGTGGCCGGCAGGTTCAGGATCACGGGCCGCTCGGGGGTCGCGTCCCACAGCTCGGTCACCGCGTCGCAGATCTCGAGCACGTAGTCGGGTTCGGTGAGATTGAACACCTCGGGCGAGAACTGGAACCGCACGTTCGGCAGCTCCCCCGCGAGCTCCAGCAGATCACGAGCGCCGTCGAGGATCATGCGCTTCAGCTCCGCGCGGCCCTTCCGCAGCACGGACTCCCGCCAGGTCGGCGCCGTCGCCGCGTACATGTGGATCACGATCGGGTTCGAGATCCCGCGGATCGACTCGACGGTGCGCTCGATGAGGTCGCGCCTCGCCGGCGTGAACACCACGACGGTCACATCGGCCGGCGCGATCCCCGCATCGGCGATCAGTCGCACGAAGTCGAAGTCCGTCTGAGACGCCGAGGGGTAGCCGACCTCGATCTCGGTGTACCCCATCGCCACCATCAGTTCGAAGAAGCGGCGCTTGCGCTCCGGATCCATGGGCTCGGCGAGCGCCTGGTTCCCGTCGCGCAGATCCACCGGCACCCACAGGGGCGCGCGGGTGAGCCGACGGCGCGGCCATTCGCGCTCGAGCTCGGGGACCTCGACCCTGGCGTAGGCGTCGCGGTAGCGGTGCGAGGGCATCTGGGAGCGGCGCTGCCGATTCCAGGGCGGCGCATCGGCGGGTACGGGACCGGCGGGCGTATCGATGCGGTTGAATGTTGACGTGGACATGGCGTCTGGGCTTCCTTCTTCGATCGGTCTGGTCGATCGGCGCAGCGCTTCACTCCGCAGCGGGACGCCGATCGCACAGGTCCCCGCCGCGGCGGCGAAGAAGGAGGAACCCGTGGAACGTCATGCGCCGAGAATACCACAACTCCTCAGACAAGTAGAAGAGATGAGAAGATCATGGCCCAGGTGAAACGCACCCCCCTGGCCGATCAGGCGGCGGAACTACTGCTCGAACGGATCCGCTCGGGCGAATGGACCCTCGGCGAGAAGCTCCCCGGTGAGACGACGCTCGCCCCGCAGCTGGGCGTCGGCCGCTCGACCGTCCGCGAGGCGATCCGCCAGCTCGCCGGCCGCGGCGTCCTCGCTTCCCGTCAGGGATCGGGCGTGTTCGTCACCGCCCTCGACGCCCCCGAGGGCTGGGACACCGTCGTCCGCCGCAGCGACATCGTCGCGGTGATCGAAGCGCGGATCGCGATCGAGACCGAGGCTGCGGCGCTCGCCGCAGAACGCCGCACCCCGGGCGAACTCCGCGCGATCCGCCGAGCCCTGGGCCTGCGCGCGGAGCGTCGCAGCGAGCTCGCCGCGCACGTCGACGCCGACACCGGCTTCCACCGCAGCGTGGTCGCCGCCGCCCAGAATCCCATCCTCGCCGAGCTCTTCGACGGGTTCACCCCCCGCCTGCGTGACGCGATGATCGAGATGCTGCGCACCCGAGGAGCATTCGGAGACGACGCGGACCACGACGCGCACGCCCGCCTCGTCGAAGCGATCGCCGACCGCGACCCGGACCGCGCACGAGCCCTCAGCCGCGCACACCTGCGAGCGCTGGCCGAGACCTTCGAAAGCGCCACCGGGAAGTAGCCCCGAGGAATGGTGGCCCATGCGGATATGCAGACTGGGGTCCTCGTCGCCACGCATGGGCCACCCTGCCGGAGCCCCAGGGGGGGGATTGAGGCCTCACGACTGGAGATCGCCGAACCGCGATCCCAGACATACTGTAACCGGTTACCGCCTACAGCGCAAGCGACTCCCCGTCCGGTCCTGCCGTCCGCGCGTTCACGGAAGAATGGACAGGTGAGTATGCGTCAGAAGATCCAGAGGCGGCTCCCCCGCGCGCACGGCGCGGAGGTCGCACTGCGCACCGCGCTCTCGCTCGGCATCGCGCTCTGCGCCCTCGCGCTCTTCGAACGCCTCGACCTCGCCTCGTACGCGATGTTCGGGTCGTTCTGCGCGGTTTTCGGATTCAACGAGCCGTATCGGGTGCGCGCCCGGACCGTCGGTCTCGCGGGGATCGGAATCCTCGTGGCGATCAGCACGGGGATCCTGCTCTCCGCGGCCGACGCACCGATCGCGGCGATCGGTGCCGCCACCCTGATCATGCTGGCGGTCGCGGTGCCCGCGAACGTGGTGATCGGGCTGATCCCGACTCCCCCGTTCTTCCACATCATCGCCCTGCTCGTCTGCACGGCGATCCCGGTTCCGGGGTCGGGGCCGGAGATCCTGCTCCGCATCGCGGTCGCTGCGGGAGCCACGGTGCTCGCCTGGCTGATCAGCCTCTCGGGCTGGGCGGTCCGGCGCGCGTGGCCGGGGCACGCGCGTGCGTCGTACGCTCTGGCCCGACCGTTCTTCAAGGATCTGAGCCGCACTCCCCGCGTCGACTTCTCAGCGCTGCGCGACTCCCGAGTGTGGCGCAGCGTCGCCGAGAACCTGGCCGGCGCGGTCCTCGCCTACGCCCTCGCTTCGGCGTTCGGCGGCTCGCGCCCCTACTGGGCGGTGCTCACGGTCGTGTGCGTGATCGCACCCGCGCGTGCGCGACCGTCGGCCGGGCACGCGATCGAGCGGGTGATCGGCACCGCCGTCGGGCTGGTCGTCGTCTGGCTGCTCGAGCCGCTGCAGCTCGGAGCCCCCGCCGTGATCGCGATCATCGTCGTCTGCCAGTTCTTCACCCAGCTCTTCGTCGTGCGAGCCTACGCCGCGGGACTGGTCTTCATCACCGTCATGGTGTTCGCCAGCCTGTCGTTCGTGATCCCCCTCGACGGTCCGATCCTCGTCGAGCGGTTCATCGAGACGGTCATCGGTTCGGCCTCCGGGTTGCTGGTCATGCTCCCCGGATGGATCCTCGACCGACGGGCGGCCCGCCGGCCGAGCGCGTAGCTCGAGCGAACGCCTCGGCCCGCTCCCCGGACGCGATTCCGGAAGAGCGGGCCGAGCACCGCGATCAGCCGCGAAGGCGCCGCATCAGGACGCGACCGCCGAGCAGTCCGCCGCCCGTGATCGCCGCGATCGCCGCCGCCACGATGCCGGCGACCGCCGACTGACCGCCGGTCACGGCGAGGCGATCCTTCGCGCCCTGCGCGTTCTCGCCCGAGCCGTTGCCGCCGCCGTTCGACCCGGCGTTGCCGCCACCGTTCGCACCGCCGTTCGACCCGTTCTGACCACCCTGTCCGTTGCTTCCGCCGTTGCTTCCGCCATTCGCACCGCCGTTGCTTCCGCCGTTCGCACCGCCGTTCCCGGTGCCCGGCTCGGGGTGCGCGGTCGGAGTGTGGACGATGTCGACCCACTTCGAGGCGTCGTTCGCGTCCACGACCCGGTAGGTGAACTCGGCGTCGGTGAGCGCGACGATCGGCACGATCCGCTCGAACAGGACCGCGCCGGCATCGTTCTTCGCCGCGATCCAACGAGCGAGCTTGCCGTCGACGACGCGCATCTCCCAGTCGCCGTGCATCTTCGGGCTGTCATCCAGGTTGAACATGGTGAAGGTGCCGTCGGCCGTGAAGTAGGCGTTGCCCACGAAGTTCGCCGCGCGGCTGTCGTCGAGCGCGACCGGGTTGCCGTCCTGGTCCACCGCGCTCGTCGTCTCCCAGGGAGTCGCTGCGAGGGCCGCCGTCGCGGCGGCGAGGTCGACGGTGCCCGGCTCGACGTGGGTGGTCGGCGTGTGCACGATGTCGACGTACGCACCGCCGGCGCCGGCGACGCGGTAGGTGAACTCAGCACCGTCGAGATTCACGATCGGGACCTCGCGCTCGAACAGCACGTTGCCGTCGGCGTCCTTGGCGTTGATCCAGCGCACCAGCTGGCCGCCGATGACGCGCATCTCCCAGTCGCCGCGGAGCTTGGGCGAGTCGTCGAGGTTGAACATCGTGTAGGTGCCGTCGGCCGTGAAGTACGCGTTCCCGACGAAGTTCGCCGCGCGCGGATCGTCGAGCGCGACCGGATTGCCGTCCTGATCCACCGAGCTCGTGGTCTCCCACGGCGTCGCGGAGAGCGCGGCGGTCGCGGCGGCGATCACGGCCGCTTCCGTTCCGGGCTCGACGTGGGTGGTGGGCGTGTGCACGATATCGACCCACTGGCTCGCGTCCGTCGCATCGACGACCCGATAGGTGAACTCGGCTCCGGTGAGGGTGACGATCGGCACGGTGCGCTCGAACAGCACGTCGCCCGCGGCGTTCTTCGCGTTGATCCAGCGCGACGAGCCGTCGGCCGCGACGGTCCAGTCGCCGCGGAGCTTCGGCGAGTCGTCGAGGTTGAACATCGTGTAGGTGCCGTCGGCCTTGAAGTACGCGTTGCCGACGAAGTTCGCCGCGCGCGGGTCGTCGAGCGCCACCGCGTTGCCGTCCTGGTCCACGGCACCCGAGGTCACCCACGGGGTCGAGGCCAGCACGTCGGTGGGCGTCGAGGCGGCGGGAGCGAGCGCCGACACCGCGGTCGTCGGGGCCGGGCCGCCGACGGCGAGCGCCGCGCCCGCGGGCAGCAGGCAGGCCGCGGCGACGGTCGCGGTCGTAGCGGCGAGCATCCATCCGCGTGAGGACGAGGGGCGAGCGATCATGTGCGGGTTCCTTTGCAGATTCGATCCGGGGGCAGGCCGGAGCCGATGGGGCTCAGCGACACCTTCCACGCTAGGAATCGACGCACCGACCGAGCATCAACCGATCGGTTGAAGCTCACCCGCACCGCTAGAATCGCAGCATCGGCAGAGCCGCTGCGGCTCCGGGAGAACAGGGCTGAGGGTGGCTGAAGACATCGTGCTGGGCGAGCTCGGCGCGCTCCTCCTCGACGGAGGATCCTCCGTGACCGACGTGCGCGGCTCCCTCGAGCAGGTGCAGCGACGCAGCGGCACCGATTCGGATCTCCGCTTCGCGGTGCTGCCCGAGCTCGTACTCGTCAGCCGCGCGGGCGTCTCGGCGTCCACGAGCATCGCGTACGCCGGAGCGAAACCGCTCTCCTTCCGGCAATCCGCCCACGCGAACCGGTTCGCCCGGGATCTGGAGGCCGGACGCCAGGCACTCTCCGACGCACCGCGACGCATCGCCGAGATCCGTTCGATCCGCGAGCGTCTGCCCGCCGCGACGAACATCATCGGGATCGCCATCCTCTCGATGGGTCTCGCAGCTCTCGTGCGCTGCCCGTGGTGGGCGATCCTGTTGGCGTTCTTCGTCGGCGCACTGGTCGGCACGATCACCAACGCCATGTCGCGGGTCCGGTCCGCCGCCGCCATCGCCCCGTTCGTCTCGGCTCTCGTCTCGACGGTCGCCGTCGGTGCATTCGCCGGCTGGCTGGAGCTCGGCCCGGTCCCCCTGTTCGCGGTCTGCGCTCCCATCGCCATCCTCGTGCCGGGCGCGATCATCACCAACGGGCTCCTCGAACTGACCTCCACCGACATCGTCACGGGCGCCTCGCGTCTCATGTACGGCCTGATCATGCTCGCGTTCATGGCCGCGGGCGTCTTCGCCGGCGCGCACCTCACCGGGCTCAGGATCGATTCCGGATCCGCTGCGCTCGTCGCCGAAGCCGCCCACTCCGTGAGCGAACGCTCCGGATGGGAGGCGCTGCCGCCGCTCTGGCTCTCCTGGATCGGGGTCGTCCTCCTCGCCGTCGGCATCGGTCTCGCGTTCGGAGCCGGGCTCCGCCTGACGCTCGTGAGCGCCGCGGTGATGACGGGGACCTACGCGGTCCTCGTGCTCCTCACCCCGGTGCTCGGGAACGCCGTCGCGACCGGCCTCACCGCAGCGCTGCTGTTCGTCGCGGCTCGCGCGCTCGAGCGGCTCACCCTCGCGATTCCCGCGACCGTGTCGTTCCAATCAGCCTTCCTGCTGCTCGTCCCGGGGACCGTCGGCCTCGTGGCGCTGACGAGCTTCGACGCGTCGGCTCTCGCGTCCGCGCCGATGATCTTCCTCAGCCTCTGCATCGGGACCAAGGTCGGAGCGCTCACCGCCGATCTCGCCCACATCACCCGCACATCGCTGCGGTCGCGACGGCGAACCCCGGTAGTGCCGTCCGCCGGAGTGTGACCCGCGCCGGAGTCACCCGCTCGGAACCGGGACCGACTCAGATCCGGATCAGCCCGCGCTTCACCGCGATGGCGATCGCGGCCTGACGGTTCTCGGCCCCGAGCTTCGTGAAGGCGTGGTGCAGGTGGGTCTTGACCGTCGCCTCGCTGACCACCAGCGCCTGCGCGAGCTCCCGGTTCGAGAGACCCGATGCCGCGAGCGCGAGCACCTCGAGTTCGCGCGCGGTGAGGATGTCGTCGGGGTGCCTGCTGCGGTCGCGCAGCCGCTCCGAGATCCGACCGGCGAGCGCCCCCTCCCCGGCGGCAGCGGATCGGATCGCCCGGAAGAGCTCCGCCGGGCGGCTGTCCTTGACCAGGTAACCGGCGGCTCCCGCGTCGATCGCGCACACGATGTCCGCGTCGGAATCGTAGGCGGTGAACACGAGCACGTGCGTCCCCGGGCTGGCTCGCAGAATGCCACGGGTGGCCGCGATCCCGTCGGGCAGGTCGTCGCCGAGATCGAGGTCGACGAGCGCGACATCGATCCCCGCACGGCTCGCGAGGTCGACGGCCTCGTCGGCCGAGCCCGCCTCCGCCGCGATCTCGAAGTCGGGCTGCGTACCGAGCAGTGCGCTCAGCCCGTGGCGGAGCACCGGGTGATCGTCGAGCAGCAGGATCCGGATCACGATGGAGCTCCTTCGTCCGGGGTCGGCAGGATCGCGGCGACGACCGTGCCCTGTCCGGGCCCGGACTCGATCGTGAGGGTCCCGCCGAGGCTCTCCGCGCGCCAGGTCATCGCGCGGAGCCCGAAGCCGTCGCCGTCGCCGCCCGATTCGAATCCCCTGCCGTCGTCCGAGACGTCCACGCCGACCTCGCCGGCGAAGTAGGTGAGCGTCACCCGCACGGTCGCCGCGGCGGCGTGCTTCCTCCCGTTGATCAGCGCCTCCTGCACGATCCGCTGCAGGGCGTGCGCGACCGCCTCGGGCACCGGCCGTTCGTCTCCGACGACCTCGAATCCGGCGCCCGAGGAGTTCGCCTGCGCGCTCAACGCGGAGGTGAGCGAGGCCGCGGTCTCGCGGGGATCGGCCAGGCCGTGCAGCAGCTGCCGGGTCTCGACCAGCGCCTCGCGCAGCGTCTCCCGCGCCTCCTCGACCGACGACGACGATCCCTCCGGCCGCAGTCCGTCGGTCTCGAGCAGCAGGAGCGCGCTCGCGGTCCGCTGCACGACGGTGTCGTGCAGTTCGCTCGCGACCCTTCCGCGCTCGGCCAGCGCCCCCGCCTCCCGTTCGCTGCGCGCGAGCCGTTCGCGGGCCTCGAGCAGTTCGCGGTTGAGGCGGCGCTGCTCCGACAGCGCGCGATCGAGCGCGGCGTAGGCTGACGCGAGCACGAGCCCGCCGAAGAACGGACCGAGCACGAGACCCGGATCCTGTCCGTTCGACATGATGAGCAGGCCGAGGCTCACCGCGATGACGATCACGGCCGAGAGCCACAGCGCCGCGCGGCCCCGCAGCACGCGATGGACCGCGACGAACAGCGCGAACGCGCACCAGCCGAACGACGGGGCGATGATCGTGAGCGGCAGCCAGAAACCGGTGGCGAGCAGCAGCCCGACCGTCTGGCGCAGACCGCCGCCGGGGCGCCCGAGGACCGCGGCCGCGTAGCTCGCGCCGGTGCCGATCGCGAGCAGCAGCACGAGGATCCCCTCGCCCGCGAGTTCGTGCCGCGAGAAGTAGCGCAGCCCGCAGACGAGGAGCAGCACCGCGAATCCCAGGTCGACCGCGCGATCCACCCCGCTCCGTCGAACGGGCAACGGTTCCGCCGTCCGGTACCCCGGTCGCTTCGTTTCGGTCATGATGGGGTCAAGTATCCCTGAACTCCGCGGCTCGAGCCTCAATCGATAGGCTGAGTCCAGCGACGAAAGCTGGTGCACATGAACCTCACAGAAGTTCTTCCGGTCACGCACAATGCCCGCGGTCTCGGCGGTCTCCCGACCGAGCGCGGCGAACGGATCGCCCCCGTGCTCTTCCGGGCCGATGCGCTCGCGGGGCTCACCGACGCCGGCCTCGCCGGCCTCGCCGAGCTCGGCATCGGCACCGTCGTCGATCTGCGCACCGAGCACGAGCGCGCCCGATCAGCCGATTCGCTGCCGGAGGACGGCAGCGTCGAGTTCATCGCGCTCCCGGTGCTCGGCGGCGCCATGGACGAGATGGCCAAGAGCCTGATGCCAGCCGAGGGACTGTCGAGCGGCGCGGGCATCGACCCCGAACGGATCGCGGCGCTGCTCGACACCGTCCCGACGCTCGACGAGCTCTACCTCTCGATCCTCGCCAGCAGCCCCGCGCAGTTCGCAACCCTGGCCCGCGCCGTCGTCGATGCAGCCGGAACCGACCGCCCGGGCATGCTCTTCCACTGCACGGCGGGCAAGGACCGCACGGGCCTCGCAGCCGCGCTGCTGCTCGCGGTCGCCGGCGTCCCGCGCGAGACGATCGTCGCCGACTACGCGCTCACCGAGCACAACCTCGCCGGGCCCTTCGCGCAGACGCTGCTGGGCTACATCTCCGCCACCGGGATCCCGCTGACCCCGAAGCTCGAGGAGCTCGCCACGAAGTCGCCCGCGAGCGCGATCAGCGCGGCCCTCGATTGGGTCGAGCGGGAGCACGGCGACGCGGGGACCTACTTGCGGTCCGGCGGGCTCTCAGCGGACGAACTGCTGCGGCTCCGCAGCGCACTCGTCGCTCCCGTGGCCTGAGCCGCACACGGATCGACGGCCCGAGCATGCTCCCCGACGAGGCGGTACCGATCCCTCTGGAGTACACGCACAAGCGTCACCCCGAGGAGGCTCTGCTGCGGGCGTATCGACCGGTGCCTCGCGGGTCGGAGATCGAGCTCTTCCTCACCCCCGACTGGGCTGCGAACTTCGATACCCGCGCGGCGGAGTTCGCGCTCCGGGTCGCCGAAGCGCTCCGCCAGTCGGTGATCGTCGCGGCGCATCTGGCTCACGACGTGCCGCTCGGAGACGCGTTCGTCATGGAGCGGATGCGCCTCCGCGGGGCCTCCCCGCGCACGGGTGCCGGCACGACCGTCCGCGTCGCCGCCCGGTCTCCGCGGATCGCGGGAGGGCGGCTCGTCTCGATGATCGCCGAGGTGCGCTTCTTCGCCGACGGCGAGGAGGTCCTCAGCGGAGAGGGGTATCTGCGCGTGGTCCCCGACCACGTCTCCCGCCGCATGCGCAGCGGCAGGACGAGATCGGACGAGCTCGAGGTCCCGACGCCGATCGAGCAGGGGTTCACGGTGCACCCCTCGCCCGAGGGCGGGCTCGCCGTCGTCTACGACGCGAGGCACCCGCTCTTCTTCGACCACCCGGTCGACCACGTTCCGGGGATGCTGCTCATCGCGGTCGCGCTCGACGCTTTCGCGAACCGGTTCCCGGGTCGCCCGGTCACCGCATTCGATGCCCGATTCCTCGACTTCATCGAACTCGACGGATCACGGCACCTGTCGATGCGCGCATCGACAGGACGCACCGCGCTGCGCAGCCTGCACCGCGTGCACTTCGGCCCGGCGAACCGGGCCTCCGCGGTGATCGACGTCTATTCGGCTTCGGCGGTGCCGCTCTCGATGGCCGAAGCGGCCTCTTCCTCGGCCGGGGTCTCGGCGTCGATGAGGGTCGAGTGATCGTCGAGCAGGCGCTGCACGGACTCGCTCGTGCAATCGGCCTTGACGACCTGCGAGAACAGGATCGGCCACAGGCGCGCGAGACGCTCGGGCAGATCGCTGCTGCCCGAGACCGCGGACGACATGAACTGGGTTCCCGTGAACGCGGAGTTGATGACCTCGGCGAAGTGCTCGAGGTCGATGCCCTCGGCGAGCTCGCCGGCGGCCCGCGCCTTCTCGAGCAGCTGGACGCACTGCCGGGTCCAATCGAGGTACGGCTGGGCCGAGCTGATGCCGAGGTCCTCGACGGACTCGGTGCTGAGCCGGAGACCCGCGCGCACCACCGGATTGGTCGAGATGAGGTTCGCGAGCTTCGCGGACACCACGATGATGTCCTGGATGCCGCTCGGCGAGTTCATCTCGTCGACGGCGGTCGCCGCCTCCATGACGATGCGGTGCTGCTGCTCGATGACCGCGTTCGCGATGTCGGTCTTCGCCGGGAAGTGGAAGAGCAGGGTGCCGAGCGCGGCCCCGGCTCGCTCAGCGACGTCGGCGACGCGCGTCGCCCGGTAGCCGCTCTCGGAGAAACACTCGCCGGCCGCGGCGATGATACGGGCGCGAGTCCTGATCGCGCGCTGCTGTCGTGCCACGGGGTCCTTCCCATTGGTCCAGGCGGTTCCGGTCGGAACCGCGTGATGCAATCCAGACGAGTCTATCCATCGAAGGCGGAAAAGGAACGAGTATGAGGATTCTTGTCACCGGCGGCACAGGTTTTCTCGGTTCCCACGCCATCGCGGAGCTCTCAGCGCGAGGACACGACGTCGTCTCGCTGTCGCGCTCCGGCATCGCCCGACCCCCCGCGACCGCTGACGGCGGCAGCGTCGAGCATCTCCAGGCCGACCTCGCCGGCGAGCTGCCCGTCGCGCGCATGGGAGCCGACGTCTACCTGCTCTGCGCCGCGTACGTCGGGCCCGACGCCCGCACCGCCGAAGCGGTGAACACCGGCGGCGCCGAGCGCCTGGTGCGGGCCGCGCAGACGCACGGCACCCCGGTCGTCGCCCTCAGCACGCTGTCGGTCTACGGATCGGGGCCGCACCGGGGCCAGGCCGAGGGCGAGCTCGAACCGAACCCGGAATCCGTCGCCTCGCGCACCCGTGTCGCAGCCGAGGAGATCGTGCGGGCGTCCGGCGGAGCGGTGCTGCGCACCGCGCTCACCACGGGTGCGGGTGACCGCTGGGTGATCCCGACCCTGACGCGGGTCGCGTCGAAGCTCGGCGCGCCCGACGAACTGCGCGCCGTGCGCAGCTCGGTGATCGCGGCGCCCGCGCTCGCGCGGGCCGCAGCAGGAGCCGCCATCCGGCTGGCCGGGGACCCCGACGGGGCGTTCCGCGCACGGACCCTCCACCTCGCCCATCCGGAGCCCGTGAACCTGATCGGGCTCTGCGAGCGGTTGACCGGGATCGCAGTGCCCCGCGTCTCGTCCGAAGCGTTCGCGCAGGGAGTGGAGGGGCTGGGTCTCAGCCCGCACCAGACGCGCCTGCTCACCGAGGATCACTGGTACGAGTCGTCGGCGATCTGGGAAGCTCTGGGCGAGGACCCCGGCCCGGCCGTCGACCCGAGTCCCGACGCGGTCGCCTGGTACCGGGAGCGCCTCGCCGAGCGCTGACCCTGCGTCGTCGGCTCCGTCGCTCGCGCCGCTCCCGCTACGGCTTCGCGGCCTCGTCGAGCGCGAGGTTGAGTTCGACCACGTTGACCCGGGTCTCGCCGATGAATCCCAGGTCGGGCCCGGACGTGTGCCGGTCGACCAGTCGCTCCACCTCGGCCTGCGGCATGCCGCGGGCCTCCGCCACGCGCCGCACCTGCAGCCGCGCGTAGGCGGGGCTGATGTTCGGGTCGAGACCGGAACCCGATGCCGTCACCGCGTCGACGGGCACCCGGGACTCCGGTACGCCGTTGAACTCCGCCACCTGCGCCTTCCGCTCGCCGATCTGCTGCACGAGCTCCGGGCTCTCGGGTCCGAGGTTCGATCCGCCGGACTGCGCGGCGTCGTACCCCTTCCCCGCGGCGGAGGGGCGCGGCTGGAAGTACTGCCGCAGCGGCTTCCCGTCGGCGTCCGAGAAGCTCTGCCCGAGCTGTGCGGAACCGACGACGCGGCCGTCCGCGGCCCGCACCGGCGAGCCGTTCGCCTGCCATGGGAACGCGAGCTGGCCGATCCCCGTGACGAGCAGGGGGTAGGCGATGCCGAGCAGCACGGTGAAGATCAGCATGAGGCGCAGCGCGATCCAGGTGCCGCGCGCGGCGCGGTTGATCGGTCGTGGCATGTCCGGTCCCCTCTCAGTATCCCGGCAGCAGGCTGACGACGAGGTCGATGAGCTTGATGCCGATGATCGGCACCAGCAGGCCGCTGAGCCCGCAGTAGATCAGGTTGCGGGTCAGTGCGGAGCGCAGGTTCTCGGTGCGATACGGCACGCCGATGAGGGCGAGCGGGATCAGGATGCCCATGACGAGGCTGCTGAAGATCACGGTCGACAGGATCGCCGAGGCCGGCGAATGGAGCCGCAGGATGTTGAGCGCGTCGAGGCCCGGGAACGTGCCGACGAACAGCGCGGGGAAGAGCGTGAAGTACCGCACCGCGTCGTTCGCGAAGTTGAAGGTCATGAGCGCGCCGCGGGTCGCCATCTGCCGACGGCCCACCTTGATGATGTCGACGAGGTGCGTCGGGTCGTCGTCGAGGATCACCATGTTGGCCGAGGACTTCGCCGCGGCCGTGGCCGTGTTCATCGCGATCCCGATGTCGGCCTGTGCGAGCGCGGGCGCGTCGTTGATCCCGTCGCCGCTCATCGCGACGATGTGCCCCTCCTCCTGCTCCCGCTGGATGAGGGCGAGCTTGTCCTCCGGCGTGGAATCCCCGACGTACTCGTCGATCCCCGCCTCGGCGGCGATCGCCTTCGCCGTGAGCCGGTGGTCGCCCGTCACCATCACGGTGCGGACCCCGAGGGCGTGCAGCGCCGAGATCTTCTTCGGCACCGAGTCCTTGACGACGTCCTGCAGGTGGATGAGCCCGAGCGCGTGACCGATGCCCGACGCCGGCTTGACCGCGACGACGAGCGGCGTGCCGCCGGTCTGGGCGATGCGTTTGGTGCTCGCCTTCAGATCGAGGATGATCTGCCGCTGCGGCTGGGTCCCCTGCTGCTTCAACCAGGCCACGACCGCCGACACGGCGCCCTTGCGGATGCTCGTCCCGTCGGGCAGGTCGATGCCCGAGATCCGCGTCGCCGCGCTGAAGTGCACGGTGCGCCCGCCGGCCGCATCGTCGGCCAGGATCCGCACGCCCTCCTCCTCGGCGAGGCGCACCGTCGAGGCGCCCTCCGGAGTCGGGTCGCCGATCGAGGCGAGGGCCGCGGCGCGCATCAGCTGTTCGAGGTCGGTGCCGCCGACCGGCACGAACGCGATCGCGCTGCGACTGCCCCGGGTCACGGTCCCGGTCTTGTCGAGCAGCACGGTCGTGATGTCGCCCGCGGTCTCGAGCGATTTCGCCGAGGTGACGAGCACGCCGCGCTGCAGCAGCTGCGACATCCCGGCGATGCCGGTCACCGACATGAGCGCGGCGATCTCGGTCGGGATCAGGCAGACCACGAGGGCGACGAGCACGGGGACCGACACCGGTTCGGCGACCGGCGACACGACCGAGTTGAGCGTGAGCACGAGCAGCACGAACGAGATGGAGAACGAGGCGAGCAGCGTGCTGAAGGCCACCTCGATCGGCGACTTCTTGCGCCGCGACTTGCTGGCCAGACTGATGGTGCGAGCCGCCGCGCTGGCGTCGCGCGACGCGCTGATCCGGACCACCAGCCGGTCCGACAGCCCGCGGCTGCCGCCCATGACCGCAGTGCGGTCTCCCCCGGCCTCGCGGATCACCGCCCCCGGACGACCGGTGATCTCGGACTCGTCGACCTCGGCCGCGCCCCACAGCACCTCCCCGTCCGAGGGGATCGTCTCGCCCGCCTCGACGACCACGACATCGCCCGGTCGGAGCACGCGTGAGTCCACCCGCTCGACCGCGGTGCGCCGTACCGCCGGATCCTTCGACCGGCTGTAGCCGGCCACCCGGCACGCCGTCTCGGTCGCGTTCGAGCGGCGCAGCGACTCCGTCTGCTGGCGACCGTGCCCCTCGGCGATCGATTCCGCCAGGGTCGCGGTGAACAGGCAGGCCCAGAATCCCGCGGCGAGCGCCCAGGTGAACCCGAAGGGCATCTGCGTACCGCCGGAGGGCTGCTCGGTGCCCGCGATGGAGTCGAGGATCGCGATCACCGTGGTGAGGGCGGCTCCCACCTCGGTGAGGAGCAGCACGGGGTTGTGCCAGAGGTAGCGCGGGTCGAACTTCCGCAGCGCGTCGAGCAGCACCGGCCCGAGCGTGCGCAGGGCGATAACCGCGTTCCTCCGCTTCTCGCGGGCGAGCTGGGAACTCATCCGTTCAGCCCCTCGGCGAGGGGGCCGGCGAGCATGATCGGGACGAACATCGGCACGGTGATGAAGATGATGAGGCTCACGAGCAGCACGATGAACTGCGGCCGGTGCAGGGGCATCTCGACGGTGGTGGCGACCTTGCCCTGCGCCGCGAGCGACCCGGCGAGGGCGAGCACGAGCACGATCGGGAGGAACCTGCCGAGCATGATCACGACGCCGAGGGTGATGTTCAGCAGCGGGGTGTTCGCGTAGAGACCGGCGAACGCCGATCCGTTGTTGATGGCCGCGGAGATGAAGGCGTAGAGCACCTCGGAGAGGCCGTGCGACCCCGCGTTGCCAGTGCTCGCGATGATCTCGTCGTGCACGGCGGGGATCGCGAACCCGACCGCCATGCCGCCGATCGCGAGCGTCGGCATCACGAGGATCGAGATGCTCACGATCTTGAGCTCCCGCACGCCGAGGCGCTTGCCGAGGTAGACGGGCGAGCGCCCGAGCAGGAGCGTGGTGAGGAACACCGCGATGACGAGCAGCACGAGGATCGCGTAGAGGCCCGAACCCGCTCCGCCCGGCGCGACCTCGCCGAGCATCATGTCGAACATGAGCATGAGGCCGCCGAGCGCGGTGTAGGAGCCGTGCATCGAGTTCACCGCACCGCCGGTGGTGCCGGTCGTCGCGGTCGCGAACAGCGTCGATCCGATGATCCCGAACCGCTGCTCCTTGCCCTCCATCGCGCCGCCGGCGAGCTCGGGCGCCGTGCCGACGCCTGCGAACTCGAATGCCGTCAGCGGAATGTAGACGAGCACGAACAGCACGGCCATCGTGAGCAGGAGCGCGTAACCGGCCCGCTGGTCGCCGACCATGGTGCCGAAGGTCCGCGGCATCGCGAACGGGATCAGCAGCAGGAGGACCGTCTGGAGGATGTTGGTCCAGGGGGTCGGGTTCTCGAACGGGTGCGCGGAGTTCGCGTTGAAGAAGCCGCCGCCGTTGGTGCCGATCATCTTGATCGCCTCCTGCGAGGCGACGGGTCCACCGGGGATCGTCTGCCCGGCCCCCGCGACGGTCGTGATCTCGGTGAAGCCCGCGAAGTTCTGGATCACGCCGCCGGCGATCAGCACGATCGCGGCGACGATCGAGAGCGGCAGCAGGATGCGGATGTTGGCCCGCACGAGGTCGACCCAGAAGTTGCCGAGCCCGCTGCGCCGTCCGCGCGAAGCGAAGCCGCGGATGAGCGCGACGGCCACGGCCATGCTCACCCCGGCCGAGACGAAGTTCTGCACCGCGAGCCCGCCCATCTGGGCGGCGTAGCCGAGCGTGTGCTCTGGCGAGTAGGACTGCCAGTTGGTGTTGCCCACGAACGAGATCGCCGTGTTGAACGCGAGGTCCGGGCTCATGGGCGGCAGCCCGAGCGAGAACGGCAGTACCGGCTGCAACCTGAGGATCAGGTAGAGCAGCGCGAATCCGACCGCCGAGAACAGCAGCACCGCGGCGAGGTACCGCCGCCAGGTCTGCTGCCGGTCGGGGTCGATACCCGACAACCGGTAGACGAGCCGTTCGATCCCCCAGTGCCGATCGGAGGTGAACACCCAGGCCATGTAGTCGCCGAGGGGGCGGTAGAGCAGGCCGAGAACGACGATGACGGTGAGCAGCGCGACCGCCGCGAGGATCCACTCCATCAGAAGCGGTCCGCTTTGAGCAGGGCGTACACCAGATAGACGAGCGCCGCGACGCCGATGATCACGGCGACGATCTCGATGATGCCCAACAACTTCCGACTCCCTTGTGAGGACTGCCCGTTGAGCATAGTGCCGCAGCCTCGGCGTCGCCATTCCACCGGAGATTCGGTGCGATCTTCGTGCGCGAGCACTGCATCGGCGGGGCTCGGCCGATTCCGACGGTGCTGCGCCACGAAGCATGCGCATACACTGAGCCCGGATCCTGATCCGGGAGGAGGCGCGATGCGCGACGACGTACTGCAGCGGTGGGCGAGCGACCGCGCCGAGGAGCTTCCCGGTGCGCACGTCGAGTACCCGTTCGGCCCCGACTTCGAGGTGTACCGCGTGCGCGACCTCATGTTCATGGCGCACACCGTCAGGACCGGCGCTCCGATCGTGATCCTCAAGGCGAGGCCCGCCGACGCCGAGGTGCTGCGCGAGGCATTCGCCGAGATCACGCCGGGGTACCACATGAACAAGAAGCACTGGATCACCCTCAACCCGGGCGGCCGGCTCGAGCGGCAGCTCGTGGAGGACCTCGTGACCGAGTCCTATCTCCTCGTCGTCGAGAAGCTGCCCCGCGCCCAGCGGCCCGTCGACCCCGCGACCTTCGGGCAGCGTCCGGCATGAGTCCCGCGGACGAGCCGAGCGGCCTGGGCGTCGTGCGTTTCGTCGACGTGCTCGATCCGGCCTCGCCGCCGCAGGAACTCCCGCTGCCACGCCGGCTGGGCGGCCTCGGGCGCGCGATCCTGGCACTCGTGTTCGCCGCGGCGACCGCGCTCGGCGCCGTCGGCGCCGTCGAGCTGTGGACGATGCCGACGCCCGGCACCTGGTTCTCGGTCCTCTTCACGGTGTTCATCGCGGCGCTCGTCGCGGCCGCCTGGTTCGCGTTCGCGACCGCGTTCCGGCGGGCGCGGCGAGAGCGGGACGCTTCGCTCCGATGGCTGCGGGAGCTCGGGAGCGTGACCGCCGAGGACGGCCGCATCGTCGACCGCTTCGTGAATCTCGGCGACGACGGCGACGTGGCCGCGTTCGAGGTGACGGTCGAGATCGCGGGCTCCGCGGCGGCGTCGGCCCAGTGGGAGCCCCTCGCAGGTCTGCGGAGGCTGCTCCAACCGCAGCTGCCGGGGGTCGGATCCCGAGTGCTCGTCTGGCGCGCACCGGGATCGCCGAGGCTTGTCGTCGATGTGCTCGACCCGACGCGCGTCGGCGACTGATCAGACGCGCTGCACGGCCTCCGCCGGAGCCTTCTTCGGCCAGATCGTGTAGCTGATCGCCCAGATCACATCGATGCCCAGGATGATGCCGAGGATCCGGTAGGTGTCGCCGAGCGCGGTGACCTGGGCGGGGTCCGGGGCGATCGCCGTGAGCAGCCAGAGGAGCCCCGCGGCGATGCCGACCGCGAGCAGCGTGAACGGGACGTCCTTCCAGCATTTGAGCGCATAGGCCGAGCCGCTCAGCCGGACCGGTGCGGGGCCTCCGGCGAAGCGGTGCGCGAAGCGGACGTCGGCCCACTTGACCATGCGGTGCCCGTAGGCGACGGAGAACCCCAGGTAGATCGCGGCCAGGGTGTGGGCGAAGTCCGCACGTCCGCCGCCGCGCAGATCGATCGCGGCGGCTGCGAGCAGGACCAGGTCGACCACCGGGGTGAGTAGGAGCAGCGCGGCGCCGAGGCGCGGCCGGCGCAGCAGGTACCGAGCGGCGAGGCCCGCGGCAATGAGCACCCAGAACGCGATTTCGCAGCCGATGATGATTGCATAGATCATGCGGAGAGCCTCCTCGAGTCGATCCACCCACTTTAATACACTTGTATCAAAACTGAACCGGGAACTTCCGTGACCCCACGCACCTCAGCCGAGCAGCGGCGCGAGCGCATCGCGCGAGCCGCGTGGACCGTCATGTCCGAGCGCGGCCTCAGCGCCGTCTCCGTCCGCAGCATCGCCGCCGAGGCCGGGCTCTCGGTCGGTTCCCTGCAGAACACCTTCCCGACCCGCGCCGACCTGATCGTCCACGCCGCCGAGCTGATGATCCGGCGTGTGGTCGAGCGGGTCGCGGCCGAGGACCAGGAGGGCGATCCGATCGAGGTCACGCTGCGCATCTTCACGCACCTGCTCCCGCTCACGCCCGAGAGCCGCGTCGAGATGGACGTCAACGTCGCCCTCATCGCAGAGAGCCGCGCGCTCCCCCAGCTCGAGGAGATCCGCGACGAGGCGCACCGGGCCCTCGCCGCGGGATGCCGCAGGGCGATCGACCGGATCGCCCCGGGAACCGCCGACGACGAGGCGAATCGGCGCGCGGCCCGTTTGCACGCGCTGACCGACGGGATCGCACTGCACCTGCTGCACACCCCGGCCGACGGCGATCGCTCCTGGGCGCTCGAGATGCTGCGGAGCGAACTGGAGGACCTGGCCCGAGCCTGAGTCGTCAGGCCGACGCGGGTGCGTCCCGCACCGCGAACGCCGCCCGCTCGAAGGCGATGCCGTTGACCTGCAGCGCGACCCCGTAGGCGCCCGGGTAGTAGCTCCGGGTGGTCAGCGCACGGAACGACCTCGACGCATCGACGCGGGTCCGTTCGCCCGGCGCGAGCGTCCGCCGCCCGATCTTGAAGACCTTGGTTCGCTCCCGGCCGCGGGCGTCGGGGAAGAACAGCGCATAGTCGATCACGAGGTCCGCGGACTCGATGCCGGCGTTGCGGATCTCGGCGCCGAAGCGGACGGTTCCGCCCGGCTCGATGCGCCGCTCCGCGATCTCGATGGGCGAGACCTCGACCTCGGCGGCGCGGAACCCCAGCAGCGCGAGGGCGTCCGCGTCCCCGCGCTTGACCAGGGTGCGCAGCGCGTGGCTCGCGGTGCGGGCGACGTGCGGACCGCCCCGCCGCTGCCAGCCGCGGACGACCTCGACCGCGTACCCCGGGTGCGCCCGACTGTGGTCGTTGAGGTGATTCGCCACCGAGCGCCGCACCACCTCGTCCGGGTCGTCGTGCAGGGCGTCGAGGATCCCGCGGGTGAGGTCCGGATCCTCGACGAGGCCCGGCACGCGTTCGCCCCAGGGCAGTAGCGGCCGGGTGCCTTCGGAGGCGAGCCTCCGCACATGCGGGTCGGGGTCGGAGGTCCAGTCCGCCATCGTTCGGAGCGCCCGGTGCAGGTCGTGCCGCAGCATCGGCCGCACCGAGAACTCCGAGGTCATGCGCGGCGTCAGCTCGCGCAGCAGTGCGAGCCCGTCGTCGAACGCCGCATCGCTCCCGTCGTCGATCGCTCGGCGTCCGACCGCGAGGCCGACGCCCCAGAGCATCCAGCCGGCGAAGCCCGGATCCGCCGTCGCGCTGCGGACCACCGCGTTGAGCCGGCCCGCTCCGCCGTCGAGATCCGCGTCCAGCGCCTCCGCGAGCGCGCGGGCGCGGGCGCTGAGCGTGAGCTCGCCCAGTCGCGCCGCCGCCGCGCGCAGCCCCGCGAACCCCGCGGCGGGTTCGGCTGCGGCGAGCGCCGCGATCAGCGCTTCCGCTTCGTCGGCGCCGAGCAGTTCATCCGCGAGCGGCATCGCCCGCGTCCTTCCGGCCGTATCCGGCGTGCACGTCGGGGTCCAGGCCGTGGGCAGCGGAGAGCTTGGCCACGAGCGCAGAGAACGCTTCGCGCTCCTCGGGTTCGAGCGGTTCGAGGATGTCGCGGCTCTGCGTCTCGGCGGCCGTGCGCAGGGTGCCGAGCACCCGTCGTCCGGCGTCGGTCGCGTCCAGCCGGTGATGGCGGCGGTCCGCCGGATCCCGGGTGCGGGAGACGAGACCCGCGCCCTCGAGCGAGTCGACCAGGACCACCACCCGGCTGGGGACCGAGCCGAGTCGGGTGGCGAGTTCGCGCTGGCTGAGGCCGGGTTCCATCGCGATGATGCGGAGCACGCCCGCGGTGGCCAGGGTGAGGCCGGCGGGCTTGATCAGCTCGGCGAATCGGGCGGCCGCGAAGCCGCCCAGCTGCGAGACGAGGAACCCGGTTCGGGGCGGGCGTCGAGGAGTGGTCACCTCATCATCATATCCCGGTTGACAGAATCATTCACACTATGCATCATTATTGCCATGACCGATTACTCGCACCCCCCTCGCCCGCACCGCCGTGCCGGTGGCCCGCCCCTCGGCCCGCTCGCGATCGTCGCCCTCGCGCTGACCGTCGCCGGTGTCGTGACCCTCATCGCCGGGACCGGCTCGGCGCCCGCACCGTTCGCGTCTCCCGCAGAAGTCGCCGCCTGGTACGCCGCACATCCCACGGCGATCCGGATCAGCGCGCTGCTCCAGTTCGGTTCCGCCGTACCCCTCGGGATCCTGACGGCGTCGGTGTACGCACGCCAGCTCCGCCTCGGAGTGCGGGTCCCCGGCCCCGTGATCGGCCTCTTCGGCGGTATCGCCGCGTCGATCGCGCTCGCGACCTCGGCGCTCGTCACCTGGACGCTCAGCTTTCCCGATGCGCTCGGCTCGCCCGACGCGGTGGCCCTGCTCGCCCGATTCTCGTTCGGCCTCGGCGGCGTCGCCTACGCCACCGGCCTCGGCCTGCTCATCGCGGGCATCGCCGTACCGGCACTGATCCTCCGATTCGTGCCGCGCTGGCTCGCGATCTTGGGGCTCGTGCTCGGCGTCGCCGGTGAGCTCTCCTTCCTCTCGCTCGCGCTCGAGCCCCTGCAAGCCCTGCTGCCGATCGTGCGCTTCGGCGGCGGGGTCTGGCTCATCGCCGTCGCGTTCCTGCTCCCGCGCGCCCGTCCCCGCCGGGATCCGAGCGACCCCCGCGTCGAGCACCGAGCGGAGGGATGACCGCCATGGATCCGCTGCTCCTCCTGCGCGAGCTCCTCGTACTCGTGCACCTCGTCGGGTTCGCTCTGCTCTTCGGCGGCTGGGCGGCGCAGGCCGCCCGCGGACGCACCACCACAACCACGCTGTTCCGCACCGGCCTCGGCATCATGATCGTCTCGGGCCTGCTGCTCGCGATCCCCTTCCCCGCGGGCATCCACCTCGACTACGTCAAGCTCGCCGTCAAGCTCATGATCGCCTTCGCCATCGGCGGCACCTTCGGCGTCGTCATCACGCGCGAACGCGCCGGCCGCCCGACGAAGGCGCCGTTCTGGACCATCGGCGCGCTGTCGCTGCTGAACGCCGGCATCGCGGTGCTCTGGCACTGAGCGGTACCGCGGCGGGGCTCAGATCAGCGAGAACTCGTTGCCATCCGGATCGAGCAGGATCCGCCCGAACACCGGCTCGGTCCCGAGATCGTCCGCGCCGAGGGCGAGCAGTCGATCGACCTCCGCCGCGAGCCGCTCCGGACCGGCGTCGAGCGCGCTCAGCTCGAAACCGATGCGCATGCGCTCGGTCTTCGGCGCCACGGGCGGACCTCCCCAGGTGATCTTGGTGCCGCCGAGAGGCGATTGAATCGCCGTCTCCTCGTCCTGGTCCCACACGAGCGGCCAGCCGAGTGCCACGCTCCAGAAGCGGCCGACTTCCGCGGTCCCGTCCCCCGCCAGAGCCCCGATCGCACCGGTGTTCGCGAGAAAGGCGTTCCCCGGCTCGATCACGCAGAACTCGTTCCCCTCGAGGTCGGCCAGCACCACATGCGGCTCCTCCGGCAGCTGCCCGACGTCGTGATGGCGGCCCCCGGCGGCGAGCGCCCGTTCCACGATCGCCCCCTGATCGTCGAGCGAACGGCTCGTCAGGTCGAAATGGAATCGATTCGCTCCCGTCTTCGCCCGGCCCGAGGGGCGGAACCGGATCGGGATCTCACGAGGATCCGCCGCGAGCAGCACGGTCCCATCGTTCGAGACATCGCGCTCGAGCACGTCGCCCCAGAACCGGGCGAGCGCCGAAGGGTCGGCCGCGTCGAAGGTCAGGGCGTGCAGTTCGGACGGCATTCGGGCTCCTTCGCTATGCCCCCACGATAGGGGGTTTGTGAATTCTCCGTCCCCAACCACTCGAAGATCGTCCCGGGAAGCGGGATGATGAGGGCATGCTCGAAGCAGACGTGAAAGACATCGCGCAGCGCAGCTCGACGGGAGCGCTGCCGCAGCACGATCGCGTCGGCGATCTCGTCGCCCACGCGCACGAGCGCTACGCGGGCGTCGACGACGGTACGGTGGCCGACTACATCCCGGTGCTGGCGGAGGCCGATCCCGCCTGGTTCGGGCTCTCGCTCGCGAGCATCGACGGCCGATGCCACTCGGCCGGCGACACGGGGATCGGATTCTCGATCCAATCGATCTCGAAGGCGTTCGTTTTCGCCCTCGTCTGCGACGCCATCGGGCACGACGAGATCCGAAGGGTCGTCGGCGTCGACAACACCGGCATGGCCTTCAACTCGGTCGTCGCGATCGAGCTCAACGGCGGCAGCCCGATGAACTCGATGGTCAACGCGGGCGCGATCGCGACCACCGCGCTCATGCCCGCCACGAACGCGGACGAACGCTGGGCACTGATCCGCGACGGCCTGAGCCGCTTCGCCGGCCGCCCGCTCATGCTCGACGGCGAGGTGTACCGCTCGGAGTCGTTCACGAACCACCGGAACCAGGCGCTCGCCCGTCTGCTGCAGAGCTACGACCGGCTCGCCATCGGCCCGCGGGAGGCCGTCGACATCTACACGCGGCAGTGCTCGCTCTCGGTGACCGCGGACGACCTCGCCGTGATGGGAGCCACCCTGGCCGACGGCGGCGTCAATCCGATCACGGGCGAACAGGTCGTCTCGGCCGAGACGAGCCGCGACACGCTCGCACTCCTCGCCGCCTGCGGCATGTACGAGCGCTCCGGCGAGTGGCTCTTCGAGATCGGCATCCCCGCGAAATCGGGGGTCGCGGGCGGCATCGTCGCCATCGCGCCCGGCAAGGGAGCGGTCGGTGCGTTCTCGCCCCGGCTGGACAGCGCGGGCAACAGCGTCCGCGGGCAGCGGGCGTGCGCCTATCTGTCTCGCGCGCTCGGCCTCAACCTCTTCGCGTCGGCCCCGCACGGTGCCGACTCCGGCATCGACACCACCACCGAAGGAGCGCTCCGATGACCGCACGCACGGATTCCGGGCGGAGCGACGGCTCCGCGCAGGCGCCCCCGGCCGGCGCCGAGGAGCGCCGCTCCTGGGCGCCGATGATCGGCCTGTTCCTCGCCCAGGTGCTCATGTCGTTCAACGTGGCGGCCCTGCCGATCTCGCTGGGCGGCATGGTCGAGGACTTCGGGGTTCCGCCGACGACGGCGAGCACGACCATCGTGGTCTACGGCCTCGCGGTGGCCGCGCTCGTCATGACCGGCGCCAAGCTCGGCCAGCGCATCGGCTGGGTGCTGATCTTCCGGATCGTGGTCGCGGTGTTCGCCGTGTCCTCGCTGATGATGATCCTCTCCCGCAGCATCGGCTGGGCCATCGGCGGGCAGGTCCTGGCCGGCGCCTCGGCCGCCATCATCGTGCCGGCGCTCGTCGCGCTCATCGCCGAGAACTACCGCGGCGCGCAGCAGGCCACCGCCGTGGGCTCCCTCGGCTCGGCACGCGCGTTCTCGGGCATCAGCGCGTTCCTCATCGGCGGCACGCTCGGCACGCTGGTCGGCTGGCGCCCCATCTTCTTCATCACCCTGGGACTCGCCGCCATCGTCTTCGTGCTGAGCTTCCGACTCCGCAGCGACCGGGGCAACCCGAGCATCCGCATCGATCTCGTCGCCTCCGCCCTCATCGGAGCCGCGATCGTGCTGCTGACCCTCGGCTTCAACAATCTGAACGCCTGGGGAATCCTGCTGGCCGAACCCGGAGCGCCGTTCTCGGTGCTCGGGCTCTCCCCCGCCCCGGTGTTCGTGGTGCTCGGCGTCATGTTCGGCCAGGCCTTCTTCATGTGGACCCGCCGCCGCATGCGGCTCGGCAAGGTCCCGCTCGTCGACCTCGGCGTGCTCGCGCAGCCGACCGAGCGCGCCGCGATCTACGCGATGTTCATCATCGTCTCGATGGAGGCCGCGGTGAATTTCACCGTGCCGACCTACATCCAGGTCGTGCAGGGCCGCACCCCCTTCGACACCTCCCTCGCGATGATGCCGTTCAATCTCACGGTGTTCGTCACCGCGACGCTCATCGTCCGGTTCTACAACCGGTACAGCCCGCGCACGATCGCGCTCTTCTCCTTCGCCCTCACCACGGCCGCGCTCGTCTGGCTCGCGTTCGTCGTGACCAACAACTGGGAGACGCTGCCCACGATCCTCGGACTCGTGGTCTTCGGCATCGGTCAGGGCGCGCTCGTCACCCTCGTATTCAACGTGCTCGTCACCGCTGCTCCGAAGGAGCTCGCGGGCGACGTCGGCTCGATCCGCGGCACCACGCAGAACCTTGCGAGCGCCGTCGGGACCGCGGTCATGGGCGCACTGCTCGTCACCGTGCTGAGCCTCGGCTTCACCCAGGCTGTCACCGAGCACGACGACCTGCCGAAGGCCCTCGCCGAGGAGGTGCAGCTCGACCAGGTGAACTTCATCAGCAACGACGAGCTGCGCACCAAGTTCGAGGAGACGAGCGCGACCCCCGCGCAGATCGACGCCGCGGTCGCGATCAACGAGGAGCAGCGCCTGCGCACGCTCAAGATCGGCTTCCTCGTGCTGGCCGGGCTCAGCGCGATCGCCGCGCTCCCGGCATCCCGCCTGCCCCGGTATCGTCCTGAAGAGATCCCCGCACCCGCGAACGTCGAAGGAGCCGCATCATGACCCGACCCAGCCCCGTCCCGCACTCGACCGGCCGGCGCATCGGCCTCGCCGCTGCGGTCGCCGCCGTGGCGAGCGCAGCGCTGCTCCTCGCCGGCTGCGCCGGCTCGTCCGGCACGGATCAGACGCCGAAGCCGACCGCCACGTCGAAGTCCGCGGACGTGACCGGATCCTGGGGCGACGCCGCGAAGGAGTCCGCCCCCGCCATCGAGCTCGCCGGTGACGGCACGCTGACCGGCACCGACGGCTGCAACCGGCTCACCGGCAGCTGGAAGCTGGAGGGCGACACCATCGCGTTCGGCGAACTCGCCTCGACGAAGATGGCCTGCATCGGGGTCGACACCTGGCTCTCCGGAGCGCGAACCGCGACCGTCTCCGGCTCCACCATGACCGTGCTCGGCGAGGGCGGAGCGGAGCTCGGCACGCTCGACCGAGCGGATACGAGCACGAACACGAAGGATCCCGTCTCCGAGGCCTTCCTCGGCTCCTGGGGATCGACCGATCAGGGGAAGCCGAACCTGTCGATCTCGGGCGACGGCCGTTTCACCGGCAACGACGGCTGCAACGGACTCAGCGGCAGTTGGAAGGCGGAGAACGCCGACGCGATCACGTTCTCGGAGGCCGTGAGCACGCTCATGGCGTGCCCCGGGATCGACGCGAAGCTCGGGCAGCTCGCCTCCGCGAAGGTCTCGGGCGACACCCTGACGGTGCTCGATGCGAAGGGTGCGGAGCTCGCGAAGCTCGAGCGGAGCCGCAGCTAGACCGGCGTGCGGGTGAGTCGCGGCGGGCCGGGCGTCAGCGCCCGGCCCGCCGCGTCACCGCGCCGATCACCGACAGCACGAGCAGGAACGCCGCGAGCAGCGGGCAGACCACCGCGCAGAAGACGAGGATCGTGCCCACCGCGAAGTCGTTCCCGCCGGTGCGGCCGAGACCGATCGATCCGGATCCGAAGCTGTCCCCGGCAATCACGAAGCCGCCGTCGTACACGCCCATCCGGTCGACGCAGCGCACGTCGACCGCACCCGCGTTCGGAGCGGTGAACGCGCGCACCTGCTCGAACCCGGTGCGCGGCGTCGCCCACCAGAGCGCGTCGTCCCACGAGAGCGCCGGTGCGCGACGCAGGTCGAGCTCGCGCCCGCGCTCATCGGTCACCGTGCACTCGAGGGTCTCGAGCGCGGCCGCGGCGCTGTCGGTCCAGATCCCGGCGCGCTCCCCCGATTCGAGCGTCACCGCGATGGGCTCGCCCAGCGCCCGCGGGTGCGCGTCGCGGACCGAGCCGCTGATGGGCAGCACCCAGAGCAGCCACACCAGCGTGCCGATGATCGCGGATATCGCCGCGATCGGCAGCATCCTGCGCGGGTTCAGCCGATCGGATCGCGCGGTGGGAGCTCGCATGGGAGCCCCATGCTACCGATTCGCGATCCAGTTCCGGTAATTGCGCATCGCCCCAGGACGCTCAGTAGTAGACGGCGAGCGGCCCCGCCGGGCCCTCGATCACGCGCACCTCGGTGTCGAACACGCGGCTCAGCACTTCGTCGGTCATGATCTCCGCCGGCGTCCCGAACTCGATCACCGTGCCGTTCTTCATCGCGCAGATCCGGTCGGCGTAGTGGCCGGCGAAGTTGATGTCGTGCAGCACGATCACGATCGTCCGACCCAGCTCCTCCGCCGCGCGGTGCAAGTGCTTCATCATCTGCACCGAGTGCTTCATGTCGAGGTTGTTGAGCGGCTCGTCGAGCAGCACCACCTCGGTGTCCTGCGCGAGCACCATCGCGACGTACGCGCGCTGCCGCTGCCCGCCCGAGAGCTCGTCGAGGTATCGGCCCTCGAGCTCGCCGAGCTCGAGGAAGTCGATCGCCCGGCTCACGATCTCCTCATCGGCGGTCGCGAGTCGGCCCCGCGAGTGCGGGAAGCGTCCGAACCCGACCAGCTGCCGCACCGTCAGCCGGGTCACGAAGTGGTTCTCCTGCCGCAGCACGGAGACGACCTTCGCGAGATCCTTCGACTTCGTCCGAGCGACGTCGAAGCCGGCCACCTCGATCGTCCCGTCGTCCATGCCGAGCAGCCGCCCCATCATGGTGAGCAGCGTCGACTTGCCGGCACCGTTCGGTCCGACGAGCGCGGTGATCCCACCACCCGGGATGCTGAGGTCGAGCGGACCGATCGCGACCTCGTCCGAGTACTGCTTGCGGACGCCCCTCACGAGCACGGCCGGGGTCTGCTGGGTCACAGGCGTCCCTTTCTCAGGATGACGATCAGGAAGAGCGTGCCGCCGACGACCTCGATGATGATCGAGACGACGCCCTGCGCGCTGAAGACGTGCTTCATGACGAAGTAGGCGCCGCCGAGCACGACGAAAGCGGTGAGCGCGGCGATCGGGAGCACGACCCGGTGGTCGAAGGTGTCGGCGAGCTGGTAGGCCAGCGCCGCGACGAGGAAGCCGAGGAACACCATCGGCCCGACGAGCGCGGTCGAGGTCGCGATCAGCACCGCGACGAAGAACAGCGTGCGCATCAGCTCCCGCCGGTGCTGCAGACCGAGGCTGTTCGCCACGTCCCGCCCCATCGCCATCACGTTGAGGCGGCGCGACCCGCTCCAGAGCACCGCCGTCGAGATCACGACGAGCGGGATCGCGTAGGGCAGGCTGTCGGCCGAGGCGTTCGAGATGCTCCCGAAGAGCCGCGCGGCGAGCACGTCGAACTCGCTCGGCGTGAGCATGCGCTGCATGAAGGTGGAGACGGCGCCCAGTCCCCCGCCGATCACGATACCGACGAGCAGCATGATCTGCAGATTGCCCCGCTTGCCGCTGAGCAGCCAGCCGTAGAGCAGCACGGCGAGCCCGACCATGAGCCCGATCTGCAGCAGGAACTGCACGGGACCGGCGAGGAGCGCGATCCCGGCGATGCCGAAGAGGTACACCGAGGTGGTGTGCACCGCGGTGTAGAGCGCGTCGAAGCCCATGATCGAGGGGGTGATGATCCGGTTGTTCGCGACGGTCTGGAACGCGACGGTGGCGGTGGCCTGCGCGACGGCGACGACCGCGATCACGAGCACGCTCTGCTGCCGCCGCTCGGCGATGAGCCAGAAGCCCTCGCTGCCCGGCGGCATCGGGTTGCCGTGGGCGAGCAGGCCGAAGACGATGAGGCCCGAGAGCAGCACGAGCGCCGAGATCACCACGACGGTGCGCCGGGAGGATCCGTGCCCGGCGAACGGGCCCGAATTGCGCGGAGCGGTTCCCGTCCGCCGTGGTGCGCCGCCGCGGAGCGGGGTCCGGCGCTGCGCGGAATCAAGCACGGCGCCTCCGTCCGACGAGCAGCAGCACGAAGACGGCCGCGCCGACGACCCCGAGGATCAGCGACACCGGGACCTCGAAGGGCATGATGATCGTGCGACCGATGAGGTCGCACGCCGTGACGATCCCGATGCCCGTGAGGCACACCCACGGCAGGTTGCTGCGCAGGTCGTCGCCGCGGATCAGCGACACGAGGTTCGGCACGATGAGCCCGAGGAAGGGCAGGTTGCCCACGACCACGGTCACCACGCCCGTGGCGACCGCGATGAGCACCGTGCCGAGGAGCATCACGCGCTGGTAGTCGACGCCGATGCCGGTCGCGACCTCCTGCCCCAGGCCCGCGACCGTGAAGCGGTCCGCGGCGATGAAGACGGCGACGGCGACGATCGCGACGATCCAGAGCAGTTCGTACTGCCCCCGCAGCACCGTGGTGAAGCTGCCGGCGAACCAGACGCCGAGGTTCTGCAGGGTGTCGGTCTGCAGCGCGATGAAGGTCGTGACGGCGCCGACGACGGCGCCGAGCATGATGCCGACGATCGGCACGATGAGCGAGGATCGCAGCGAGACCCGTCGCAGGAAGAGGAAGAACACCATCGTGCCGACGAAGGCGGCGACGACCGCGACGAACATGCGCACGGCGATGGGCGCCTGCGGCGCGAGGATCATGGTGAGGAGCAGCCCGAGTCCGGCCCACTCGGTGGTGCCAGTGGTCGTGGGCTCGACGAAGCGGTTCTGGGTGAGCAGCTGCATCACGAGCCCCGACATCGCCATGGCGGCGCCGGCGAGCATGAGCGCCGCGGTGCGCGGGACCCGCGTGATCGCGAACATCTCGGCGCCGTCCGCGCCGCCCGCGATGTCGTACACCCCGGTGAAGAGCGACAGGACGAGCAGTCCCGCGACGACGAGCACGCCGATCGCGAGGGCGGGGTCGATCAGGCGTCCGCGCGAGCGGGCGGACGTCTGGGCGGTGGTGGTGGTCATGGTGCGGATGGGGCGGGCCGCGACTCCGGGAGTCGCGGCCCGCCCGTCCCGATCTCGATCAGGCCTTCGACTTCTCCAGGGCATCGGCGAAGTCGTTCAGGAACTCGGTGTAGGTCTGGATGCCCTCGTTCAGGTAGGTGTCGGTGGGCATGTAGACGATGCGCTTGTTGGCGACGGCCTTCACGTTCTTGAGCGCGTCGTTCTTCTCGAGGATCTCGGCCGCGGGCTTGTAGTCCGCGCCGCGCTCGGCCTTGTCGAACGAGGCGTCGCGATCCATGACGAGGATCCAGTCGGGGTTCGCCGAGGCGATCGCCTCGACCGAGATCTCATCGCCCTTGTGCCCCTCGGAGGACTTCTCCACCTTGAGCGCCGGGGTCAGGCCGATCAGGTCGTAGACCGGGCCGAGGGTGCGTCCCACGGTGGGCGCGATGTTGCCGATGGCACCGCCCGAGGTGTTCACTGCGAGCACCGTGTCGGAGCTCTTGTAGGCCTTCTTGGCCCGGTCGACGGCCGTATCGAAGTCCGAGACGAGCTTCTTCGCCTCGGCCTGCTTGCCGAACACCTCGCCGAGCACGGTGACCTGGCGCTTCAGCTCGCTGTCGAAGGGCTTGCCGTCTCGCGGGTCGAGCTCGAGCACGGTGGCGTCGGGTGCGAGCTTCACGATCTCGTCGTGGAAGCCCTGATAGCGCTGC
Source organism: Leucobacter sp. Ag1 (assembly GCF_000980875.1). GTDB lineage: Bacteria > Actinomycetota > Actinomycetes > Actinomycetales > Microbacteriaceae > Leucobacter > Leucobacter iarius. Next base: position 31,715 of record NZ_LAYO01000082.1, read on the forward strand.
CCGTTGATCACCAGATCGGGCTTCGCCGCGACCAGCAGCTCGAGGTTCGGCTCGCGGTGGGTGCCGAGATCGACGAGGCCCTTCTGGGTCTTGTACGACACCGTGTCGGGCATCAGCGATACCGCTGCGGCCGAGAGCGGGACGCCCCAGTCGCTCAGCGTCTGGAAGGTGCGGTTGTCGGTCGCGACGACCGACTTCGGCGGGGTCTGGACGGTGTGCTTGCCGGTGTTGTCCTCGACCGTCACGCTCTTGGCCGCGGGCTTCTCGGTCTCGGCGGCGGGTTTCGCGCCGGAGCATCCGGTGATCGCGAGAACGGCGGCGACGCCCAGGGTCGAGACGGCGAGCAGACGGGGCACGGACATGGTGAGGCTCCTTGTTCGGGTGCGGTGCGCGGGCGCCGGCCGGCGTGGCCGGCGCGCAGGTCGGCGCCGATATTAGGCGACCCTTACCTACGTCAGATCAACCTAGCACACGCGTTTTCCCGGCCCGACGCGAGCCGCGTCGGAGCGCGGAGGATACGGCGAATGCACGCAAAAAATCCCTGGAGAGCGCAGCTTTCCAGGGATTTGCAGAAGATTCGGAACGGCGCCGAATCGCCGCTGGTCAGGCGAGGGGTCGCCACTCGCGGGCCGCGCGCAGCAGCTCCCGGGCCGGCCGCGATGCCGGCTCCTGCCCGGACTTCCAGACGGCACTCAGTTCGCGGTGGAACGCGACGCTCCCCACCCCGATCCGCACCAGCCGTCCGTCGTCGAGGTAGGACTGCGCCGGCCGGGTGCTGATGACCGCCGGGGCGACGTTCGCCGCGGCCGCTTCGAGCACCGCGGTGTTGCTCGGCAGCTCCAGCGCGGGGGCGGCGAACCGCTCCCGTTCAACACCGTGCGCGAGCAGGGTCGCGAGCAGCACCGAACGGCACCCCGACCCGGCCTCCCGAGTGACGAGCGGGGTCGACGCCAGGGTCCAGGGGCTCACCCGACGTCCGCGAGCCCACTCGTGCGCGGGCGACACGTAGACGGCCAGTTCGTCGGCGGCGAGGAACGCGTGACGCAGCCCCGGCGGCGGTTCGCTGCCCTCGACGAACCCCAGGTCGGCCTCGCCGTCCGACACCAGCCGCACGACCTCGCGCGTGTTCGTCGCGCGCACCCGCACGGAGCCGACCTCGTTGCCGTTGCGCACGTAGGCCATGATCCACTGCGGAAGGAAGTGCTCCGCGACGGTGAGGCTGGCCGCGACCGCGACCCGTTCCTCCGCGTCGAGCAGGAGCTCCAGCGCTTCGTCCATCGCCGCGGCCGCCGCGATCACCGGCTGCGCGATACCGAGGACGGCCAGCCCGTCCCCCGTGAGACGCGACGACCGCGACGACCGCACCACGAGCTCGCGCCCGACCCGCTGCTCGAGCCGCCGCAGGCGCAGCGACGCGGCCTGTTGGGTGACGCCGAGCTCGGCCGCCGCGAGCGTGATCGACCCGGTGCGCGCGATCGCTTCGAGCAGCTCGAGCGCCCGCAGGTCGGGCAGGCGGGGACTGTACACGCCGCCAGTCTACGCACAACCAGGCGTTGTATTGCGGCAATCCCCGGTTCGTGGTGGCCGGTCTGCGCCAGTCGTAGCTTGGAAATCGAGGGGGCGCATCCCAGGCGCCCCACCTGGAATTGGAGACACCGTGGCAAAAGTTCTCATCGTCCTCTACCCGGACCCGGTCACCGGCTACCCGCCCGAGTACGCCCGCGACACAGTCCCCGAGATCACCGAGTACCCGGGCGGCGCGACCCTGCCCGATCCGCAGGCGATCGACTTCGTGCCCGGTCAGCTGCTCGGCTCGGTCTCGGGCGGCCTCGGCCTGAAGCGCTGGCTCGAGTCCGAGGGGCACACCGTCGTGATCACGAGCGACAAGGAGGGCGCCGACTCGGTGTTCGAGCGCGAGCTGCCCGACGCCGACGTCGTGATCTCGCAGCCCTTCTGGCCCGCGTACCTCACCGCCGATCGCATCGAACGGGCCGAGAAGCTCCAGCTCGTCATCACCGCGGGCATCGGCTCCGACCACACCGACCTCAACGCGGCGAACGCGCGCGGCATCACCGTGGCCGAGGTGACCTACAGCAACAGCATCAGCGTCGCCGAGCACACGGTCATGCAGGTGCTCGTGCTCGTGCGCGACTTCGTGACCCAGCACCGCATCTCGGAGGAGGGCGGTTGGAACATCGCCGACGCCGTCTCCCGCTCCTACGACCTCGAGGGCATGCGCGTCGGCGTCTTCGCGGCCGGCCGCATCGGCCGCGCGGTGATCGAGCGGCTGGCGCCGTTCGGCGTGCGCCTGAGCTACACCGACCGGTTCCGGCTCCCCCGCGAGTACGAGGAGCGCTACGGCCTCACGTTCCACGACAGCATCGAGAGTCTCGTGCGCGAGGTCGACGTGCTCACCGTGCACGCTCCGCTGACCGACGAGACGCGGGGGCTGCTGGACGACGAGCTGCTCGACACCATGCCCCGCGGCGCCTACATCGTGAACCCGGCCCGCGGCGCCATCGCCGACCGCGACGCGATCGTGCGCGCGCTCGAGTCCGGGCGGCTCGCGGGCTACGCGGGCGACGTCTGGGACCCCCAGCCGGCCCCCGCGGATCACCCGTGGCGCACCATGCCGCACAACGCGATGACGACGCACACCTCGGGCACCTCCCTCTCGGGCCAGGCGCGCTACGCGGCGGGCACGCGGGAGATCCTCGAGCGCTGGTTCGCCGGCGAGGAGATCCGCCCGGAGTACCTGATCGTCGAGGGCGGCGGCTACCGCGGCACGGGCGCGCACTCGTACGCCCAGCAGCCGACGCAGGCCGCCGGCGAGCAGGCCTGACCGTGGCGGAGCGGCGCACCCGGCGGCCATCGCTGTGGTCCCGGGTGCGCCCGACCCAACCAGCGATCCCCTGGCACACGATCGTCGGCGCCTCGGTGGCCGGCGCGCTGACCATCGCGGTGCTGGGACTCGGCGGCGATCTGGTGGGCACGCCGATCCTGATCGCGGCCTTCGGTTCTTCGTGCGTGCTCGTCTTCCTGCTGCCCGATGCGCCCCTCTCGAAGCCGATCAACGTGGTCGGCGGCCACCTACTCTCGGCGCTGTGCGGGCTCGCGGTCCACGCGGTCCTGCCGACCGCATGGTGGAGCCTCGGCCTCGCGGTCGGCATCGCGATGGCCGTCATGGCTGCGGCGCGGGTGGTGCACCCGCCGGCGGGCGGCACGCCGATCGCGATCATGCTCGCGCACGAGGGCTGGGGCTATCTACTCACCCCCGTGCTCGCCGGTGCACTCGTGCTGAGCGCGTGCGCGCTCGCCTACCGGTTCCTGCTGCGGCGTCTCGAACGGCGTCCGGGTGCTCCGGCTCCGCGCGGCTGAGTCCGCGGAGCCCGGTGACCCGAGCGGCTCCGGCGGCTCGGCCGGAGCCGACCCGAGCGGCTCCGGCTCAGTCGCCGAGCGCGGCCAGCATCTCGGGGGTCGGCACGAAGTACGCGCTGCCCGTCTCGGCCGTCGAGAAATCGAGCAGCCGGTCATGCCTGCCCGCGGGCTCTCCGACGAACATGCGCTCCAGCATGCGCTCGATCACCCAGAGGTGCCGCGAATAGCCGATGAAGTAGGTGCCGTACTCGCCCGCACCCGGACGCGCGAACGGCATGTTGTCCCGCACGATGTCGTGCTCACCGGACTCGTCCTCGATCGTCGCGAGCGACTTGTGCGCCTGCTGCTCGCCGTCCGGCACATCGTCGAGCTCGACGTTGTCGGACTTGGTCCGCCCGATGATCGCCTCCTGCTCGCCGGTGCTCAGCCCCTGCCAGGCGTCCAGATCGTGCAGGTACTTCTGCACGACGACGTAGCTGCCTCCGGCGAAGCCGGGATCCTCGTCGCCCACGAGCGCCGCGACCGGCAGGTCCGGCCCGATCGGGTTCGCGGTGCCGTCGACGAATCCGAGCAGGTCCCGCGAGTCGAAGTAGCGGAAGCCCGACACCTCATCGACCACGGAGACGGCCGAGCCGAGCCGTCCGAGCAGGAGACGCGCGAACTCGACCGCCAGATCCTCGCGATCCGCCCGGATGTGGAACAGCAGGTCACCCGGTGTCGCGACCGCCGTGTGCACGGCGCCGGCGATCTCGCGGAACGGACGCAGCTCGGCGGGCCGATCGTCGCCGACCACCGCGGCCCAGACGCGGGCACCGATCCCGACCGTGCACGAGAGCCGCGCCCGCGGGGCCCGGAACCCGACCGTCTTGACGAGGTCCTCGAGCCCGGCGAGCGCGGCGCGCACGGTGTCCACCGCTGCGCCGCCGTCGCCCACGCGCGCCACGAGGAAGGTCGCGTTCAGGGTCAGCGGCCCCTCGACGTGCTGCGTACGGTACTCGCTCTGCTCCATGCGCCCACGCTAACAGCGTGCGGCACGGACGGGTGCGGCCGAACCGGATCACGACGCGCACCGATCGGTCGCCGATCGAACGCGGTCGTAGGCTTGACCCGAGCACCACGCACTCCCGGGAAGGACCGCCCATGTTCAGACGCCGGACGGTCGTCGCGCTGTCCTGCGTCGCCCTCGCGTTCGCGCCCCTGCTCGCCGGCTGCGCGCCCGGCGCGGCCGCGCCGCATCTCCCCGACCCGTCGGCGGGATTCGACTACCAGCTCGGCGGCACCTACGACCCGCCGTCCGGGGCGACCACGATCGCCCGCGACCGCACGGCGGAGCCCGCCGGCGCGGGCTACGACATCTGCTACGTGAACGGCTTCCAGACCCAGCCCGATGCGTCGCAGCGGTTCGCTGCCGAGCACCCGGAGCTGCTGGTGCAGCACGACGGCGGCCCGCTGGTCGATCCCGGCTGGCCCGACGAGTACCTCTTCGACACGTCGACCGCGGCGAAGCGCAGCGCGCTCGCCGACCTCGTGGGCGCGTGGATCGTCGGCTGCGCCGACTCCGGGTACGACGCCGTCGAGATCGACAACCTCGACTCGTACACGCGCTCGGAGGGCGCGCTCGGGCGCGACGACAACCTCGCCCTCGCCGCGGAGTACGCCCGGATCGCGCACCGCGCGGGACTCGCCATCGGGCAGAAGAACACCGCGGACCAGTCGAAGCGCTTGCGCGGCCTCGGCTACGACTTCGCCGTGACCGAGTCCTGCGCGGAGTTCGACGAGTGCGGCGCCTACACCGCGGTCTACGACGTCGTGCTCGACATCGAGTACACCGACGAGCTCGGCGAGGAGCGCTTCGCCGATACCTGCGCGAGCCCCGATCGCCCGGCGACCATGATCCTGCGCGACCACAGCCTCACGACGCCGGGTTCGGCCGACTACGCGTACCGCAGCTGCACCGGCTGATCCGCACGACCCCGCACGCCGCCGCGATCAGCTCGCGGCGCGCTCCCGCCGCTTGGCGCGCGCTCCCCAGCGCCCGCCCTCGCGCGTCACCTCGATCGGGTGCTCGAACGCCCGCGAGATGACCTCCGTCGTGACGACCTCCGACGCCGCCCCGGCCGAGACGATCGCCCCGTGCGCGATCACGACCGCGTGCGTCGTCGACGCCGGCAACTCTTCGAGATGGTGGGTGACGAGCACCGTCGTGAGCTCGGGATGGTGCTCGGAGAGATCGTCGAGGGTCTCGAGGAACTGCTCGCGCGCGGCGACGTCGAGCCCCGTGGTGGGCTCGTCGAGCAGCAGCAGCCTCGGATCCGACACGAGAGCCCGGGCGATCAGCGCACGCCCCCGCTCCCCCTGCGACATGGTGGGCCAGACCACCTCGCGCCGATCCTCGAGCCCGACGAGGTCGAGCATCGCATCGGCCCGGGCGATCTGCGCGGACGTCGGCGTCCATCGCATCACCGTCTCGAGGGTTCCGGTGAGCCCGGTCAGCACGACCTCGCGCGCGGTGATCGCCGAGCGCACGGCGTGCCTCGGATTCACGTGGCCGATCTCGCGGCGCAGCGCCTGCAGCTCGACGCGGCCGATGCGCCGGCCGAGCACGTCGACGGTGCCGCTCGTCGGGTGCTCGACCGCTCCGCAGAACCCCAGGATCGTGCTCTTGCCCGCCCCGTTGGGGCCGAGCAGCGCCCACCGCTCCCCCGGATCCACCCGCAGGTCGATCCCGTGCAGGATCTCGGTGCCCTCGCGACGGAAGGTGACCCGGTGGAGTTCGAGAACGGCACCCGGATCCGGATCGCGGCGGTGGGTCATGTCGGTGCTCCTTCCCCGCAGCGGCGCGCGAGGCTTCCACGCTAGCAGGAAACACGCGAAATTCCTCAACTCCTCTGCGGAGTTCACTGCTCGCCCGGGGCGCCATAGTCCGAAACGCATCCGCCATCCGTCGAGCTTTGTCCACCGGCACCGCCCACGCGGGCCCGCCCCTTGCTAGCGTGGCGGGATGGCCCATCTCGATCTCTCCGGCATCAGCTACGGACTCCCCGACGGCCGCCCCCTGCTCAACGACGTCTCGCTGCGCGTCGGCGCCGGCCAGCGCGTCGCGCTCATCGGCGCGAACGGCGCGGGCAAGTCGACCCTGCTGCGCATCGCCCTGGGCGAGCTCGAACCCGACGAGGGCGCCGTCGCGCGCTCCGGCGGCCTCGGCGTGATGCGCCAGTTCATCACCGGATCCTCCGTGCGCGAGCTCCTGCTCGGCGTCTCCTCGCCGCGGGTCCGCGAGGCCGCCGACCGCGTCGACCGGGCCGAGCGGAACATGCTCGAGAAAGGCACCGAGACCTCGCAGATGACCTACGCGAACGCGCTGGCCGCCTGGGGCGAGGCCGGCGGCTACGACGCCGAGGTGTTCTGGGACGTCTGCACGACCGCGGCGCTCGGCATCCCCTACGACCGGGCCGCGGCGCGACCGATCGAGACGCTCTCGGGCGGCGAGCAGAAGCGGCTCGTGCTCGAGGCGCTGCTGCGCGGGCCCGACGAGCTGATCGTGCTCGACGAGCCCGACAACTTCCTCGACGTGCCCGGCAAGCGCTGGCTCGAGGATCAGCTGCGCGCCTCCGACAAGAGCGTGCTGTTCGTGAGCCACGACCGCGAGCTCCTGGCGCGTTCCGCGACCGCGATCGCGACGCTCGAGCTCGGTGCGCTCGGCAGCACCGCCTGGATCCACCCCGGCAGCTTCGCGAGCTACCACGCGGCGCGCGAGGCCCGATTCGCCCGGCTCGACGAGCTGCGCAAGCGCTGGGACGAGGATCACGCCAAGCTCCGGGCGCTCGTGCTGATGTACAAGGAGAAGGCCGCGTACAACTCCGACATGACCTCGCGCTACCGGGCGGCGCAGACCCGGCTCGCGCGCTTCGAGGCGGCGGGACCCCCGCACGAGCAGCCCCGCGAGCAGCGGCTCGACATGCGGCTCGCGGGCGGCCGCACCGGCAAACGGGCGGTCGTCTGCGAGCAGCTCGAACTCACGAACCTCATGTTCCCGTTCGACGCGGAGGCCTGGTACGGGGATCGCATCGCGGTGCTCGGTGCCAACGGATCGGGCAAGTCGCACTTCCTCCGGCTGCTCGCCGCGGGCGGCACCGACCCCGATCTCGAGCACGAGCCCGTCGGCGATCTGCCCATCGAACCCGTCGCGCACGAGGGACGTGCTCGGCTCGGCGCCCGCGTGCGCCCGGGCTGGTTCGCGCAGACCCAGCGCCGTCCCGACCTCGCCGGACGCACCCTGCTCGAGATCCTGCACCGCGGCGACGAGCACCGCGCCGGGCGCGACCGCGAGGCGGCCGCTCGGGCGCTCGCCCGGTACGAGCTCGCGCAGGCGGCGGAGCAGGCGTTCGAGTCGCTCTCGGGCGGCCAGCAGGCACGGTTCCAGATCCTGCTGCTGGAGCTCGGCGGCGCGACGCTGCTCCTGCTCGACGAGCCCACCGACCACCTCGACCTCGAGTCCGCCGAGGCGCTGCAGCAGGCCCTCGGCGCGTTCGACGGCACCGTGATCGCGGTGACGCACGACCGCTGGTTCGCCCGCGACTTCGACCGGTTCTGGGTGTTCCAGGAGGACGGCGAGGTCGTGGAGTCCCCCGTCGCCGTATGGGACGAGGGACGCGTGGTGCGGGAGCGGTGAGCATGGATACGGCACGCGTGCGCGCGCACCTCGACGCACTTGGGTTCGCCGGTGCGATCGTCGAGACCTCCGGATCGAGCGCGACGGTAGAACTCGCGGCCGAGCAGCTCGGCACCGAGCCCGCGCGCATCGCGAAGACGCTGGGGTTCACCGACCCGAGCGATCCGAGCCGGGCCGTGCTCGTCGTCGCCGCGGGCGACGCGAAGGTCAACGGAGGCCGGTTCAAGCGCCGCTTCGGCGGCAAGGCCCGCATGCTGCGCGGCGACGAGGTGCCCGAGCTGACCGGGCACCCGATCGGCGGCGTCTGCCCGTTCGCGGCGAACGATCGCGCGCGGATCTTCCTCGACGCGTCGCTGCGCCGGTTCGACCGCGTCTACCCGGCCGCGGGCACGCCGAGCTCGATGGTCGAGATCCCGATCGACGAGCTGCAGCGGCTGAGCGGCGCGGAGGACTGGGTGGACCTCACGACCGGTTGCAGGACGCCGACGGCACCGGTTTCCCTGGCTGAGGCGGGATCGGGACGCGGCTACCGCAGCCCGAGCGCCTCGATCGCAGCGAGGGCTTGCGACTCCGCTTCGGCACGCGTCGGCGCCGAGGTGAGCCCGAGCAGCCGCTTGCGGTGGGGTTCACCCAGCAGCAGCGCGAACAGCGCCTCCGCCCGGTCGACGGAGCGATCGGGCATCCGTTGCCGGAGCGCCGCGATGTAGGCGGCCGGTCCGTCCGCATAGAAGCGTTCCGCGAGCCCGGGGAAGGTGCGCGCCTCGGCGATCACGAGCCGATGCAATCCGATCGCCTCGTCCGAGTGCAGGGCGAACACGATCGTAGCCGCGGCCTCCGGGAGTCCGTGGTGTTCGGCGGGGGCCGCCAGTGCGCGGTCCCGCAACCGCTCGACCGCTGCGAAGAACACCTCGGACCGATCGGCGAAGTCGGCATAGATGGTGCGCTTCGTCACTCGCGCCTCCTCGCGGAGGTCATCGAAGGTGACCCGCGCAAAACCCCGTTCGACGAACAGCCGGACCGCCGCGTCGATGATGTCGTCGCGCCGCTGCGCACGCTCGGCCCCGGTCGGGCGCCCCCGCTTGCGCGGAGTCGGTTCGGAACCGGGGCTCCCCTGCTCGCTCGCCACGCGTCTCCCTCGTTTCGACAACTTCTCCCGCTCGATTCTATAATGAAACGCGTTTCGTATCATTAATGATCATGAAACCCGGAGCATCCTCCGGACCGGACAGCAGATCCGTGCCCCACCCGAGCCACCCGCCGGGTCCGGCGCGATTCTCGGGCGAGAATGGAGACCCCGCATGCCCCAGACCCAGAAGCCACGCAGTGCGCCGGCACGCGCAGCACGCGCGACCCGCGGAACGTCCACGAAGCGCACGCGCACGACCGCGGAGTCCGAGTCGCCGCCCGACGAGCAGCTGCTCGACTTCTACCGCCGCATGGTCCTGATCCGGCGGTTCGAGGAGCGCGCGGCGCGCGCCTACACGGAGGCCAAGGTCGGCGGGTACTGCCACCTGAACCTCGGCGAGGAGGCGACCGTGGTCGGGCTCATGTCGGCCTCCGCTCCCGGCGACTACGTCTACACGAACTATCGGGAGCACGGCTACGCGCTCGCCCGGGGTATCGCGCCCGAGCGGATCATGGCTGAACTCTACGGGCGCACGGACGGGGTCTCCCGAGGTTGGGGCGGCTCCATGCACATGTTCGATTTCGCTTCGCGGTTCATGGGCGGCTACGGGATAGTCGGCGGCCAGATCCCGCTCGCCACCGGCGCCGCCCTGGCGATCGACTACCGCGGCGAGAACGACGCCGTCATCTGTCTCATGGGCGACGGCACCACCAACATCGGCGCGTTCCACGAGTCGCTCAATCTCGCGGCGATCTGGCACCTGCCGATCGTCTACGTCGTCGTCAACAACGGCCTGGGAATGGGAACCACGGTCGAGCAGGCCTCGGCCGAGCCAGAGCTCCACAAGCGCGCCGCCGCCTACCGCATGGACGCCGCACGGGTGGACGGCACGGATCCCGTCGCGGTGCACACCGCGGCGCAGCGCGCGCTCGCGAGCGCACGGGCCGGTCGCCCGTTCCTGCTCGAGACCGTGTCCGAGCGCCTCAAAGGGCACTCCGTCGTGGATCCGGCGCGGTACCGGACCAGGGAGGAAGCCGAGGCCCTGCGCGCGGCAGACCCGGTCGCGGCCTTCGCCGCGCGCCTCCTCACCGAGGGGGTCCTCGGTGAGGAACTCGTCGCCGAGATCGACGCGGAAGCCGTGGCCCGTGTCGCGGAGGCTGCCGCATTCGCCGACGCGAGTCCGCACCCGGAGGTCTCGACGCTCTTCGACTACACCTATGCGACCCCCGTGCCGAACGACTCGCGCCGGCTGCCGGGCGAAGCGCTGTTCCCTGCGCCGCCGAGACCCGGAACCCCCGAACCGACGGAGGTGCTCGCGTGAGCCGCATGAGCTATCGCCAGGCGCTCCACGAGGCGCTGCGGGAGGAGATGCTGCGCGATGAGAGCGTGTTCCTGATCGGTGAGGAGATCGGCCGGTTCGAAGGCTCGTACAAGATCACGGCCGGAATGCTCGACGAGTTCGGCCCGAAGCGGGTCCGCGACACCCCGATCGCCGAGGAAGGGTTCACAGGCGCCGCGGTCGGGGCCGCGATGCTCGGGCTCCGGCCGGTCGTCGAGATCATGACGATCAACTTCTCGCTGCTGGCGCTCGACCAGATCGTGAACCACGCGGCGAAGATCTACGGCATGTTCGGAGGCCAGGCCCGGGTTCCGATGGTGATCCGGACTCCGGGCGGCGGCGGGCAGCAGCTGGGCGCGACGCACTCGCAGAACATCGAGCTGTACTACGCGTTCGTGCCGGGCATGAAGGTCGTCGCCCCCGCGACCCCCGCCGACGCCAAGTCACTCATGCGAGCGGCGATCCGAGACGACGACCCGGTGCTCGTGCTCGAGAACCTCGCGCTCTACAACACCACCGGCGAGGTGCCCGACGATCTGGAACCCGTCGAGATCGGCCGCGCGAAGGTGGTGCGTCCCGGTTCCGACATCACGGTCATCTCCTACTCGCGCATGGCGACGGTGGCCGTGCAGGCGGCCGAACGACTCGCAGCGGAAGGGATCGACGTCGAAGTCGTCGATCTGCGCAGCCTCCGCCCGCTCGACCGCGGGACCATCGTCGACTCGGTGCGCAGGACCAACTGCTGCGTCGTGCTCGAGGACGACTGGCTCACCTACGGCATCGGGGCGGAGGTCGCGGCGACCGTGTCGGACGGGGCTTTCGACTGGCTCGACGCACCCGTGCGGCGAGTCGCCATGGCGGAAGTTCCGATGCCCTACGCCAAGTCGCTGGAGACCGCCGCACTGCCCTCGCTCGACGATGCGATCGCCGCGATCCGAGAAACCCTCGACGCCGTCGCCCGACGGCGCTGAACCGACCCCGAAGGAGACGTCATGATCGACATCCTCATGCCCCGGCTCTCGGACACGATGACCGAGGGCGCGATCACCGCCTGGCACAAGCAGCCGGGCGACCCCGTGCACGCCGGCGACCTGCTCGTCGAGATCGAGACCGACAAGGCGCTCATGGAGCAGGAGGCCTACGACGACGGGATCCTGTCCGAGATCCTGGTCGCCGCGGGCGAGAACGTGCCCATCGGTACGCCGATCGCCCGGCTCGATGACGGTTCGGAGGCGGCCGCGCCGAGTTCGGGGACCGCCCCCGTGCAGGCAGGGGCCGCTCCTGCGAGCCCCGTTCCCGCGAGCACCGGTTCCGCGACGCCGGTCGCCGCCGAGCACCAGGCGGCGACCCCGCTGGTCCGCAGGCTCGCGCGCGAGCGCGGGATCGACCTCGCCGAGGTCGCGGGCACCGGGCCCGGGGGTCGAGTCGTCCGCGCCGACCTCGAAGCCGCGATCGGACGACGGACCGCCGACACCCCCGCGGAGCCCATCGTCCCGGCCGAAACACCCATCGCAGTCGAGACGCACGTCCCGCCCTCCGACGCACGGGCCTCCCGCGCGGTACCGTTCGACGCGATCCGCCAGCAGATCGCTTCACGGCTCAGCACGAGCGCTGCCGAGATCCCGTCGTTCACGGCGACCGCGTCCGCGTCGGTCGACGAACTGCTCGCGCTGCGCGCGCGGATCAACGAGCAGCGCCCCGGAGACGCGGGACGCATCAGTGTGAACGATCTGCTCGTCCGGGCCGTCGCGGTCGCGCTCCGGCGGCACCCCGGCGTCAATGCCTCCTACGCGCCGGGCGGGCGGGGAGCGACGCTGCTGCACGACCGGGTGCACATCGGGATCGCGGTCGCATCACCGGCGGGCCTCGTCGTACCGGTGCTGCGGGACGCCGATCGACTCGCAGTATCCGACATCTCGACGAGGACGAGGGACCTGGTGGATCGCGCCTCCGAGCGCACGCTCGGCACGGTCGACATGAGCGACGGCACGTTCACGATCAGCAACCTCGGCATGTTCGGCGTAGATCATTTCACCGCGATCATCAATCCGCCGCAGGGGGCGATCCTCGCGGTCGGAGCGATCCGCGATGAGGTCGCGCTCGTCGACGGTGAAGCCCGACCGAGCAAACGGTTGAGCATCACGCTCACCGCGGATCACCGGATCATCGACGGCGCGCTCGCGGCGCGGTTCCTCGCCTCGCTCACCGAGCTGCTGGAACAGCCGCTCGCCGTCCTGGTCTAGACGGAGCCGGCCTGACCGTCGCCGGTGGAGCGGCGCGCTCCGAGACACGACGCGGCCCCGCCG
>NZ_LAYO01000056.1 GCF_000980875.1 Leucobacter sp. Ag1
GCAGGGAGCGGCTCGGCGTCCTCGGCGCGGCAGGCGCCGTGGGGCACGACCGCCAGGATCACGGGCGCGAGCAGCGCCAGTGCGAGCGCGAGCGAGAAGTACGGGGTGCGCAGCGGATCACCGGTCTCGGAGAGGAGGCCGCCGAGCACGGGCCCGAGCGCGACACCGCCCGAGCTCGCCAGCAGGGTCAGGCGGCCGGCGGTCCGGGGGCGCCCGGCCAGCAGCACGCGGAACGCGCTCGACGCGGTACCGGTCGCGGCGGCGATGGCGAGTCCCTGCACGGCGCGGGCCGCGCAGAACCAGCCGAGATTCGGGGCGAGCGCGAGTCCGGCCGTGGCGAACGCGGCCACCGAGAGCGCGGTCACGAGCACCGTGCGTCGGTTGAGGCGATCGGCCAGCCGCCGGAACAGGGTCAGACCGACGAGCATGCTGAGCACGTAGCTCGAGAAGGCCACCGCGACACCGAAGGAGTCGAGGCCGAGCCGCTGCTCGAGGAGCGGGAAGAGCGGCGTCGAGAGATTCGCGGCGATCAGCAGGAAGCCGAGCGTCAGGGCGGTCAGTGCGACCCGGATCCTGGGTCTCACCGCGGCCGGGGCGGCGACGGCGAGGTGCGGGGCGGCGAGAGCCTGGGGTGCGCTCAAGGCGGGTCTCCTGTTCGGGCGTGCCCTTGTGGGGCTGTCCGTGATCCGGTTCGCGCGGGGTGCTGCGCTCGCGGATCTCGTGGTGTCGGGTGCACTGACCGTGCCCCGCTCATATTCAAGGGAGTCCGAGCGAATCGCGCAAGCGAAGTTTCCTGAATTGAGCGATATGCTCGATCCCGAACTCCCAAACTGGGCAGAAGGTGAGCAGAATGAGCGACCTCGATCTGACCGACCGCAGGATCCTGCGTGAGCTGGACGCCGACGCGCGCATGCCGGTGGCGATGATCGCCCAGCGCCTCGGGCTCGCCCGCGGCACGGTGCAGGCACGGCTCGACAAGCTCGACGCGGCGGGCGCCCTCCGGCTCGCGAGCACTCGCATCACTCCGCAGGCGCTCGGCCGTCCCGTCGCGGCGAGCGTGCAGGTCGAGCTCGACCAGCACAGCATCGCCGAGGCGATCGCGGCGCTCGCCGACATCCCCGAAGTGCTCGAGTGCTTCGCTCCCGCGGGCGACACCGACCTGCTGCTGCGCGTCGTCGCCCGCGATCCCGACGACCTCTACCGGGTCAGCGAGGAGATCCGGCTCTGCCCCGGAATCCGTCGCACCTCGACCAGCCTGTTCCTGCGCACCGTGATCCCGTACCGCGTCACCGGGCTGCTCGCAGAAGGATGATCCGCGTGCGCTGCGGAACCGGCGCTCGACCTGGGAGAATGGACCGGGCGAACAGCCGAGGACGCGAGGACGGAACATGACGGAACAGGCGAACGGACTGGCCAGCAGGGTCACGGGGCAGGTGCACGTGATCGGTGCGGGCCTGCTCGGAGCGAGCGTCGGCCTCGGGCTGCGCGCTCGAGGCGTCGACGTCACCCTCGAGGACGTCTCGCCGACCACCGCGGCGCTCGCCGCCGACTACGGCGCCGGCCGTGCCCGCGCCGAGGGCGAACCCGATCCTGCGCTCGTGGTGGTCGCGACACCGCCCGACGTGGTCGCCGACGCCGTCGAGGGCGCGATCCGCCGCTTCCCGGACGCCGTGGTCACCGATGTGGCGAGCGTGAAGCTCGCCCCGCTCCACGAGCTGCAGCGTCGCGGTCTGAACCTCGACAACTACGTCGGCTCGCACCCCATGGCGGGGCGCGAGCGCGGAGGGGCCATCATGGCCCGCGCCGACCTGTTCGTCGCGCGCCCCTGGGTGGTCTGCCGCGACGCCGACACCTCGGCCGAGACCCTCGCGCTGGTGGAGGCCGTCGCGCTCGACCTGGGCGCGGTGCTGCTCGAGATGACTCCCGAGGCGCACGACCGCGCGGTCGGGCTCGTCTCTCACCTGCCGCAGGTCGTGTCGAGCCTGCTCGCGGCCCGCCTTGTGCCGGCCGAGGAGCATGCCATCGAGCTCGCCGGCGCAGGTCTCCGCGACACCACCCGCATCGCGGCGAGCGATCCGGAGCTGTGGGTGCAGATCCTCGGCGCCAACCGCGAGCCGGTCATCGAACTGCTCGACGCGTTCCAGCGCGACGTCGCTGCGTTCACCGACGCCCTGCGCGCCGCCGATGCCCCCGGCTCGAAGCGGAGCATCGCCGATCTGCTGGCGAGCGGCACGAACGGCGTCGCACGGATCCCCGGCAAGCACGGCAGCGCCGCCCGATTCGCCTCGATCACGGTGCTGATCGACGACCGCGCCGGGCAGCTCGCGAGCCTGCTCACCGAGCTCGGCGAGCTGGGCATTAATATGGAAGATCTGCGCCTGGAGCACTCGCCGGGTGCGCAGATCGGATTCGCGGAGATCGCCGTGCTGCCCGAGGTGGCCGAACGGGCCGTCGCCGATCTGCAGAGCCGCGGATGGAGGACGCTATGACCGAACGGGTCGACCCCGCGCTCGGCGCACCCGAAGCCGTCCCCGCCGTGACCGGATCCCTGCTGGCCGCGATCGACGGCCCCGCGGGCAGCGGCAAATCGAGCGTCGCGCGCACCGCGGCCGAACGCCTCGGCTTCGGGATCCTCGACACGGGCGCCGCGTACCGCGCGCTCGCCTGGGCCGCGCTCCGCACCGGTATCGATCTCGACGACGCCGCGGCGGTCGAGAACCTGCTCGACCTCTGGCGATACGACATCACGCTGCGCGGCGCGCAGCGCGTCGCCGTGCGCGTACCCGCGTTCGACGGCCTGCCGTCCGACGAGATCGACGTCACCGCCGAGATCCGCGACCACTCGGTCAGCGGCCAGGTCAGCCGGGTCTCGAAGCACCCGGCGGTCCGCGAGCGGCTGAACGCCATGTTCCGCACGATCGTCGCCGAGTCGGGCCTGCCCGGCGTCGTCATCGAGGGGCGCGACATCACCACGGTCGTCGCTCCCGACGCCCCGGTCCGGATCCTGCTGACCGCGCGCCCCGAGGTGCGCGCCCAGCGCCGTGCCGCAGAACTCCCCGGTCTGAGCCCCGAACAGGTGCTCCAAGACCTGATCGCCCGCGACGCGAAGGACGCGCTGGTGGTCGACTTCCTGAACCCCGCACCCGGGGTCACCCTGGTGGACACGAGCGAGCTCGACTTCGAGCAGTCCGTCGCCGCCGTCACCGACATCATCCGAGGCGCGCAGGCCCACCAGGCCAGCGCCCGCCCCGAGGAGGAAACCGCATGACCGAGTCGAACGAACTGCACGACGAGGGCGAGACCGAGGTCTTCGACCTCTCCGCCATCGACCCGAGCGAAGTCATCGAGGGCGGCGCCGACGTCACCGACGAGGAGCGCCTGCGCTCCATGCGCTCGGGCCTCGACGACTTCGAGCTCGAAGCCGAGGATCTCGAGATCCTCGGTGCCGACGGCGAGTTCCTCGGCTTCACGCAGCCCGAGGCGGAGGCGCTGCCGGTCGTCGCGATCGTCGGCCGCCCGAACGTCGGCAAGTCCGCGCTCGTCAACCGGATCCTCGGCCGCCGCGAGGCCGTCGTGGAGGACGTTCCCGGCGTCACCCGCGATCGCGTGAGCTACCCGGCCGAGTGGGCCGGCACCCGTTTCACCCTCGTCGACACCGGCGGCTGGGAGCCCGACGCGAAGGGCATCGACGCGTCGGTGGCCGCGCAGGCCGAGGTCGCCATCGAGCTCTGCGACGTCGTCATGTTCGTCGTCGACTCGCGCGTCGGCCCGACCGCGACCGACGAGCGCGTCGTGCAGCTGCTGCGCCGCACCAAGAAGCCCGTCTTCCTCATCGCCAACAAGGTCGACGACGCCGTGCAGGAGCCGCAGGCCGCGCAGCTGTGGTCGCTCGGCCTCGGCGAGCCCCGTCCCGTCTCGGCGCTGCACGGTCGCGGCGTCGCCGACCTGCTCGACGACGTCATGAAGGCGCTGCCCGAGGAGTCGGCGGTCGCCCGTCCGAAGCTCGGCGGCCCGCGTCGCGTCGCGATCCTCGGCCGCCCGAACGTGGGCAAGTCGAGCCTGCTCAACAAGGCCGCCGGCGAGGAGCGCGTGGTCGTGAACGACCTCGCGGGCACCACCCGCGACCCGGTCGACGAGCAGGTCGAGATCGCCGGACGCGTGTGGACCTTCGTCGACACCGCCGGCATCCGCCGCCGCGTGCACCTCTCGCAGGGCGCCGACTTCTACGCGTCGCTGCGCACCGCCGCCGCGCTCGAGAAGGCGGAGGTCGCGGTCGTGCTGCTCGACGTGACGCAGGAGATCAGCGACCAGGATCTGCGCATCATCGACCTCGTGCTCGAGTCGGGCCGCGCGCTCGTGCTCGCGTTCAACAAGTGGGATCTGCTCGACGACGAACGCCGCCGCTTCCTGGAGCGCGAGATCGACCAGGACCTCGCGCACGTCGCCTGGGCGCCGCGCGTGAACATCTCGGCCCGCACCGGCCGCCACCTCGAGAAGCTGGTTCCGGCGCTCGAGACCGCGCTCGACTCGTGGGACACCCGCATCCCGACGGCGAAGTTCAACGCCTTCGTCGCGGAGCTCGTGCAGGAGCACCCGCACCCGCTGCGCGGCGGCAAGCAGCCCCGCATCCTGTTCGGCACGCAGGTGCAGAACCGTCCGCCGACGTTCGTGCTCTTCACCACGGGCTTCCTGGATCCCGGCTACCGCCGCTTCATCCAGCGCCGCCTGCGCGAACGCTACGGCTTCGAGGGCACGCCCATTGTCATGAACATGCGCATCCGCGAGAAGCGGCCCCGCGCCGGCCGCTAGGCGTTTCGGCGGGCGTCGCCGTCTGCAGACCGACGCAGCACGTCGCACGTTTCGTGCGGCGCGCTGTGGCGTTTTTGGGCGGCTGTGCTGCGGGTGCGGTGCGGTGCTACGGTGCGGTGCTGTGCTGCTGCGCGGTGCGACCGGGATGATGCGTTGCCGCGAGTCACCCCGTGCGCTCGACGAGTGGACGCTGAGCCGACGACCGGACGCGTTCCATACGCGCGATACGGCGTCCACTCGTCGGTTGGACGTCCGTTCGTCGGCAGGGCGTCCAGTCGCCGGAGGCGCGTCCAATCGTAGGCGGGGCGTCCACCCGTCAATCTGGCATCCGTTCGTGGAGCCCGCCGCGCCCGATCGCTAGGGTGGGCGCATGGAGTTCGCGGAATCCGATGACGGGTCGCTGGTCGCGTTCGAGCTGGTCGGGGTCGGCGCGCCCGACTCCAAGAGCCAAAGCGATCCGGTGATCGTGATCCCCGGCGGGCCGTGCCGCGGACCCGAGTACCTCGACGGCCTCGCCGGGTGCGATTTCCTCGGTTGAACGCGTCCGGCTAGCCTCGAGGGATGACGGACGGCACCCGCGAGTTCACCCGCCTCGAGCGCGGGATCGATCGGCTCGCCCACCGGATCCTGCGTGACGCGCCCCGCCGTGGGGCCCGCGCGGTGCTCGTCGAGTGCGCGGTGTTCCTGCTCAAGCAGGCGTGGGCGTGCGTGTTCGGTGCGCTGCTGCTCGCCGTGATCGTCGCGGCCCGGCTCTGGTATCCCGAGGATGCCGTGCTGGCCCGCAACGACGCCCTGACGATCGCGGCGATCGTGATCCAGATCGGGATGCTCGCGTTCCGGCTCGAGAGCGGCCGCGAGCTGTGGGTGATCGTGCTGTTCCACATCACCGGCACGGCCATGGAGCTGTTCAAGACCGACGTCGGATCCTGGAGCTACGACGGCGACGGTGTGCTCCGCATCGGCGCGGTGCCGCTCTTCTCGGGCTTCATGTACGCCGCGGTCGGTTCCTACATGGTGCGCGTGTATCGCCTGCACGACCTGCGTTTCGCGCGGTATCCGAGGGTCTGGCTGACGGCGATCGTCGCCGCGCTCATCTACCTGAACTTCTTCGGCCACCACTTCGTGTTCGACTTCCGGTGGATCCTGCTCGCCGCCGTCGTGGTGCTCTGGCTGCCGACCGTGATGCACTTCCGCGTGTGGCGCACGACGCTGCGCGTGCCGATCCTGCCCGTGTTCGTCGGGGTCGCGCTCTTCATCTGGTTCGCCGAGAACATCGGGACCTGGGCCGGTGCCTGGTTCTATCCGAACCAGACCGACGGCTGGCATCTCGTGTCGCCGCAGAAGATCGTCGCCTGGTTCCTGCTGATGATCATCTCGATCGTGCTCGTCACCTTCGTGTACCCGCCGAAACCGCCCGAGGTGGATCGTGCGGATCGGACGGACGCCGGGGACGCGGAACGGCCCGCCCCCGAGGGGGAGCGGGCCGTCGACTGAGGCTGCTGCGGTCGGCCGCGGCTCACCAGCCCCAGTAGGGGATCGACGCGAGGGCGCCGAAGGTCACCGCGGCGATGCCGAAGAACGCGGCGAGGGCGGTCGCGCCGAGCATGATCGAGTTGAGCACGACGCCCCAGATCGCGAGCGTGCGGTCGGCGGTGCGGCGGCGCAGGGCGATGATGCCGAAGACGAGGCCGACGATCGGGGCGATGAAGGTCCAGCCGGCGACCACCGAGACGATGCCGAGCACGAAGCTCGTGATCGTGAAGGTGCGGGTCTGATCGGGGTTCGGGGCCGGGCGGGGCACGCCCTGGAACGGCGCCTGCGGGATCGGGTGCGCGGCGGCCGCCGGCGGCAGGTCGGCGTCGGGTCCGAGCGGCGGCAGCGGGATCGTCGGCTGCTGGGCGGTGAACTGCCCGCTCTGCAGCGGCACGGTCCGCTGGGTGCCGGTGGCGTCGGGCAGCACTGCGGTGGTGCCGGTCGTGCCGGCGGTGACGGCTGCGGGATCCGCCACGACGGCGGTGTCGGTCTGTGCCTGATCGTTCGAGTTGGCGGTGGCGTTCATGACGCGTTCCCTTCGGTGTGGCTCCGGCTTCGCTGGTCGTCCGGTGCGTGATGATTCCACGCTACGGACTCGCTGGGGCCCTGCCATCGGACCGCGGTATCGACGGGGTCGTACCCGGGTACCCGCTCGGATCGGGGGAAACCCCGAGGCGACCCTGAGCGCCCGCGCATCTCCGCCCCCGGCCTGCGCCGCACGCCAGGTACTGGCCTGCGTTCTGCTGGTGTGCGCGTGCGTCCACGCCTCTTCGCTCTCGTCGAGTGGCGCCAAACCACTGGAATCGAGCGGAATAGCAGCCGTTTGCCGCCGCTCGACGAGAGCCGAAGAAGTCGAAATCAGCCTCAGTGGTGGGCGTCGGACACGCTCGTGCCCTTCGGGGTGAGGAAGAAGATCGTGATCGCCACGGCGACGAGCACGCCGCCGCCGATGATCCCGGTCCACTGCATCGAGTGCGTGAACGCGACCCCGGCCTCGTGCGCGAGCTCGGGCAGGCCGAGCTTCTGCGAGACCGCGATGGCGCCGCCGAGCGACGACTCCGCATCGGCGACCGCCGCGGGGTCGGGGGTGCCCGGCCAGACGAAGCCCGCGAAGTTCGCGCGGTACCAGAGCGCTGCGACGCTGCCGAGGATCGCGACGCCGAGCACGCTGCCGAGCTCGTACGCGGTCTCCTCGAGCGCCGCGGCACTGCCGGCCTTCTCCTCGGGACTGCCCGACATGATGAGGGCCGATCCGATGGCGAGCGCGCCCGTGCCGACGCCGACGAGGGTGATCGCGATGAGCACGGTGAGGGTCGAGAGGGTGCCCGGCTGCACACCGATGAGGATCATGCCGATGCCGGCCGAGGCGATGCCGCCCGCGAGGACCGCGCGCGGGCTGGTCCAGCGGGCGAGCGCCGGGGCGAGCAGCGCCGAGATCGCGCCGCCGATCGCGGCCGGGAAGAGGCGCAGACCCGTCTCGACGGGGGTGGCGCCGTCGACGAGCTGCATCCACTGCGCGAGCAGCAGCAGCGCGGATCCCATGGCGAAGCTCGATCCGAGCGCGCCGATGATGCCGGCCGAGAACGGTCGGCTGCGGAACAGGCGCAGGTCGAGCAGGGGCGCGTCGCTGCGCAGGCAGCGCACCGCGAACCAGCTGAGCAGGGCGAGCGAGGCGAGCAGCGACGCCCAGGCGGTGGGGTTCGCGAGGGACGCGCCGACGCCGAACTCCTTGACCGACCAGATGAACAGGGTCATGCCCGCGAGCGAGAGGATCACGCCGAGCGGGTCGATGCGGCCCGGGTTCGCGACCTTCGACTCGGGCAGCACGAAGATGCCCGCGACGAGCGCGACGACCATGAGCGGCACGTTGATGAGGAACGCCGACTGCCACGAGAACTGCTCGAGCAGCGCGCCGCCGATGAGCGGGCCGACGGCGGCGCCGAGGCTCGACGCCGCGGCCCAGATGCCGAGGGCGAGGGTGCGCTCGCGCGGATCCTTGAACACGACGCGGATGAGCGACAGCGTGGTCGGCATGATCATCGCGCCGCCGAGCCCGAGGAGCGCGCGGAGCGCGATGACGGCCTCGGCGTTCGTCGCCCAGAGCACGAGCAGCGAGGTGCCGCCGAAGATCGTGTAGCCGATCAGGAGCATGCGCTTGCGGCCCCAGCGGTCGGCGAGCGCGGTGCAGGTGACGAGCAGGCCCGCGAGCACGAGCGAGTAGACGTCGACGATCCAGAGCACCTGGTCGGCGCTCGGGCGCAGCTGCTCGGTGAGGTCGGGGATCGCGATGTTCAGGATGGTCATGTCCATCGTGATCACGAGCAGGCTGGCCGTGAGCACGGCGAGCGTGCCCCAGCGTCGGGCCTTCGAGTAGGGCTGCGGTGCGGTGGCGTGGGACTGAGTGGTCGATGCTGCTGCGTCGGTCACGAGCGGGGTCCGTTCTGGTGCTGCGGGGTGGGCTCCGTGGAGCGGGGTCGTGCGGGGTGGGCGAGCGCTTCGAGATCGCCGACGATGACGTCGAGGTCGAGCGGCTCGTCGTGGAGCCCCGCGTGGATCATGGCGCCGTCGACGTAGATCGCGACGGCGCGGGCCCGGTCGGGCGGGAGGCGTTCCGAGAGGATCGCGACCGCGCGGTCGAACCAGCGGCGGGCGAGGGCGCGCCGGGTCGGATCCGATGCGCCGGCGCTCACGAGGATCAGGTCGGCCTGCACCTGGCGCGGGTCGACGAGCCAGGATCGCACGAAGGGGGCGAGGTCGGCGACGGTGAAGCCGGCGGCCGAGGTGATCTCGGCGAGCAGGTCGAGCGCCGCGTCGGTCTCGGTGACGAGCTGTTCGAGCGCCGCCTCGCGGAGCTCGTCGAGCGAGGCGAAGTACTGGGTGGTGGATCCGAGCGAGACGCCCGCGCGCGCGGCGACGCGGCGGTGGGTGAGGGAGGCGGTGCCGCCCTCGATGATGAGCTCGGCGGCCGCGGCGATGATCGCGCGCTTGCGGCCCGCGGGGTCGCGGCGGCCCGGCGCGGGCGCGTCGATGACGGGCTGCTCGGTCATGACCGACCCCTTTCTGTACGTTTGTACATCAATTGAACGTGTACAAGCGTACAGGAACGCGCGGCGCGCCTGCCCGAGCAGTTCCTGTGCATCGCCGCCGGTAGGCTTCGGGCATGACACCGACGTCCTCCGCAGCGTTCTCCGACGCGTCCCCGGCGGCCCGC
This sequence comes from Leucobacter sp. Ag1, assembly GCF_000980875.1. Lineage (GTDB taxonomy): Bacteria > Actinomycetota > Actinomycetes > Actinomycetales > Microbacteriaceae > Leucobacter > Leucobacter iarius. Next base: position 9,554 of record NZ_LAYO01000056.1, read on the forward strand.
GAGGGCGCCGCGCGATCCGAGCGGGCTGCAGGATCCGCCCCCTCGCCGGCCGCGCTGCTCGCCTGGTTCGCGCCCTACGCGATCGTCTCGGCGGTGCACGTGATCCTCCGCTTCGCGGGCCACCCGCTCGCGGAGCCCACCAAGCTGATCCTGATGCCCGCGCTCGTGCTCGCCGTGCTCGGCGCCGCCGCGCGGATCCGCCCGTTCCCGCGCGCCGCCGCCACCGTGCTCGTCATCGGGGTCCTCGCCTCCTGGCTCGGCGACGGCGCGGGGACGTTCTTCCCGACGCTGCCCGAGCTGCCGATGATGCTCGCGTGCTTCGGGATCGCGCACCTCGCTTACATGTGGGTGTTCTGGCGTGGCGCGGGGATCGCGGTGCGACCGCGCGTGCCGATCTGGGCCGCGGCCTACGCGCTCTGGTGGATCGTGCTCATCGCGGTCCTCGGCCCGCACACGGGCGCGCTCCTGGTCCCGGTCGCGCTCTACGGCCTCGTGCTCGGCGGCACCGCGACGCTCTCGTCGCGCTGCGGCCCGGTCGTCGCCTGGGGCGGCGTCTGGTTCCTCGTGTCGGACTCGATCCTCGCGTTCCGTCTGTTCCTGCCGGACGCCATGCCGGACTGGACCAGCGGCATGGTCATGCTGACCTACTGCCTCGGGCAGGGACTCATCGCCGCGGGCGTGGTGCGCGCGGCGGGGCGGGCCGCCGATGGCGCGGCATCGAGCGCCGGGCGGGCCGAGGCCGGGAGCGGGATCTCCGCGGGCGGGGATCCCGTGACCCGCTAGGCAGGGAGCCGCTTGAGCAGCTTCTTCGGGCCGCGGGTCGCCGCGGCACCGACCGCCTCGACGCGGGTGCGCAGCTCCTCGTCGGCGGTCACGACCGACACCCGCAGGCCGCGCTCCACGAGCGCGCGGGTCTCGGCCACGATCGTGTCGTCGCCCAGCTCGGGCGCCCCCACGACGCGCACGTCGCCCGCCGACTCGACGTCGCGGGCCACGCCCTCGGTCACCACGACCCACTCGGGGTAGGCCGCGTCGATGCCGGGCAGCGCCGCATCCGACAGCCCGACGAGCCCCGGCGCGACCGGCGCCCCGCCGAGCGCGAGGATCCGATCCCGCAGCCGCTCGGCCGCGCCGCGGCGATCCTTCCACCAGCCGTCGGGCACCGAACCGATCACGTTCGCCGCATCGACCACGATCGCGGACGGCGCGGTCAGCAGCGGGCGCAGCAGCGGCCAGCTCGCCGCGAACCCCGGGTGCAGCGGATACTCCTCGACCCGCTCGAGCGGCACCCACTCGAGCGCGTGGCTCTCTGCGTCGGCGATCACCGGCTCGAACGGGTGAGCGGCATCGGCGACGATCGTCGCGTAGGTCCAGCCGCCGCGATCCAGCACGTGCCGGTAGCGGGGGAGCACCCCGTCGAGCGGCACCCCGGCCTCCTCGTTCGACTCGCGCACCGCGGCCGCAACAGCGTCCTCGTGCTCGTGCCTCGCCCCGCCGGGAATGCCCCAGGTGCCGCCGTGATGGCTCCAGTCGGCGCGGTGCTGCAGCAGCACCCCGCGGCCCGGATCGTGCAGCAGCAGACCCGCCGCGCCGAACCGGCCCCAGTAGCTGTTGCCGTCCGCCGCCGTGACCCAGGCGTCCCCGGGATCCCTGGTGTCACTCATGCGACCAGCCTATTGCGGCGGGGCGGTTTCGAAACGTCCGGCGTCAATCGCCGCAACGAACGCTCGGTAGTCTGCCAGCGACTGCGTCGCGTACTCCTGCGCCCACGACGCCATCGCGCGATCGAACACGTCGTTCGACCCGAGATACCCCGCGATGAATCCCGCACCCGGGCTCTGCGCGTGCGCCCGCGCCAGCTGGTGCCCGCACGCGCGCACGTAGTCGAGGAACGCCGGCGGATCCAGCTCCGACACCTCGATCGACGCGTTGAAATCGCGGAACTGCCGCACGTAGAAGCCGCGACCGTCGAACTGCAGGTGCCCCAGGAACGCGTCGGAGCTCGACTGCAGCACCTGCTGGAACGTGATCACGCGCTCGCCGCCGTCGGCCGGCGCGTCGAGCGCCGTGATCCCGCGGCCCGGCCGCCGATCCAGCCGGCCGTACTCGTCGAGCACGGAGCGGCCGGCCTCCTTCATCTGCAGGATCAGGGGTTCTCCGTGCGGACCGGTGAGCACCGCGATGGAGCAGCGCGTGCCGACGCTGCCCACGCCGACGACGCGGCGGGCGACGTCGGTCGGGGTGTACTGCGCGAGCAGCAGCGCGATGTCGGGTGCCGCCGAGCGCCGGTAGGCGGCGACGAGCTCGCTGAAGCGGTTCTCCTGCTCGGGATCGACGTGCAGCAGCGTCGGCGGCTGCTCCCGGATCTGCTGGGTGCCGTCGGGCGCCGTCTCCATGATCTTCGCCGCGACCCGGGATGAGGTGCGCTTCGCCGCCCGCTTGAGCGTGCGGTTCAGCGCCTTCACCGAGCTCGCGCTCATGCCCGGCAGCTCCGTCGCGAGGCTGCGCTGGTAGTAGCGTTCGAGCGCCGTGCGCTTCGCGAGCGCGCGCATCGTGATCCGGTACGAGGCGGCTGCCGCGAGCGTCGCCTCCTCGGCGTCGGCCGCGCCGAAGCCGTTGTCGGCCGCCGCGATCGACACGCTCGTCACCAGCCGCTTCACGTCCCACTCCCACGGCGCGATCGCGGCCTCGTCGAAGTCGTTCAGGTCGAACACGAGGCTGCGGTCGGGCGCCGCGAAGATGCCGAAGTTGGTGAGGTGCGCGTCGCCGCAGGCCACGACCAGGCGGCCGCTGTCGGGGGAGTCCGCGAGGTCGGCGGCCTGGATCGCCGCCGTACCGCGATAGAACGCGAACGGGCTCTCGGCCATGCGGCTCATGCGCAGGGGCACCAGGTCGGGCAGGCGATCCGCGTTCTGCCGCTCGATGATCCCGAGCGGATCGCGCCCCGGATCCGCGTCGAACTCGGCGTGCGCCGAACGCGGGGTGCGGGATCGCGCCGCGCGCCCGTCGGCGCGATGATCGGCGAAACTCGCCACCGCGTCGTGCTCGAATCGCAGGCGTCCGGGAATGTGCGACATCTTCGTTCTCCTCACGGGCGGGGTGCGTTCAGCATATTCCGCCGGTTGAGCGAGCGGAGCGAGACAAGATCGAACTCGTCATCCTGCGCGAGGTACGAGTCGCAGGATCCCGATCCCGCCGGTTGAGCGAGCGCACCGACCAGGAATCCGATCCTGGACACCCGCGCGCGGCGGGCGCATGCTGGGGCTATGGCTGCTTTCACCACTGCGAACGCGTTCAGCGGGTTCAGCGTCGACGACATCGATGCGGCCCGATCCTTCTACGGAGACACTCTCGGGCTCGAGGTCGCGCCCAACGCGATGGGATTCCTCAACATCCGCCTGCCGCAGGGCGGGGCGATCCTCGTCTACGGCAAGCCGAATCACACGCCCGCGAGCTTCACGATCCTCAACTTCCCCGTCGACGACGTCGAGGCGGCGGTCGACGAGCTCAACGCGAAGGGCGTCGTGACGAAGATCTACACGGATCCCGACTTCGGTACCGACGCGAAGGGGATCGCGCACGGCGCCCCCGGACGCGGCCCCGACATCGCGTGGTTCCGCGATCCCGCCGGCAACGTGCTCGCGGTGCTCGCCGCCGGGTGATCCAGGTTCGCTGAGAGTTCGCGCGATCCGCGCTTGACTTCGAGTGCGCTCGAAGTCGTAGCGTTGGCCCCATGCAGCAGACGATCGAGACCCGTTCCATCTCGGAGGCGGCGCACGAGCTCGGGCTGACGGCCCACACGCTCCGCTACTACGAGCGCGAGGGGCTCATGCTCGCGCCCGTCGATCGGGTGTCGTCGGATCGGCGGTACACCGACGCCGATATCGCGTGGCTCGGGTTCCTGCGCAAGCTGCGTTCCACGGCCATGCCGATCGCGACGGTGCGCCGCTATGTGGAGCTGGCCCGTGCGGGCGAGCACACGAGTGCCGAGCGGCTGGAGCTGCTGCGCGAGCACCGGGAGACCGTGCTGGCGCGCCTCGCCGAGCTGGACGACGCGCTCGGCGCCATCGACCTCAAGATCACCCTCTATTCCGAAAGGCTCAACGCATGAAGCACGCAACACTCGGATCCCTGTCCGTCGGCCGGGTCGGCCTCGGCTGCATGGGAATGTCGGCGTTCTACGGCGGAGCGGGCACCGACGACGCCGAATCGATCCGCACGATCCACCGCGCCATCGACCTGGGCGTCACCCTGTTCGATACGGCTGAGCTCTACGTGTGGGGCGAGAACAACAATGAGGAGCTCGTCGGGCGGGCGCTCGCCGGCCGCCGCGATGACGTGGTGCTGGCGACGAAGTTCGGCGTGAAGCGGAGCGCCGAGGGTGGCCGCGCCGTCGACGGCACCCCCGAGAACGTGCGGCGATCCGTCGAGGGGTCGCTGCAGCGGCTCGGCACGGACCGCATCGATCTGTACTACCAGCACCGCATGGATCCGGCGACGCCGATCGAGGAGACCGTCGGGGCGCTCGCGGAGCTCGTGGCAGAGGGGAAGATCCTGCACTACGGCCTGTCGGAGGCCGCAGAGGAGACCATTCGGCGGGCGCACGCCGTGCACCCGGTGACGGCGCTGCAGACGGAGTTCTCGCTGTGGACGCAGGAGCCGGCGCGGCAGCAGCTCACGGTGCTGCGGGAGCTCGGGATCGGGCTCGTGCCGTACTCGCCGCTCGGGCGCGGATTCCTGACCGGCGCGATCCGTTCTGCTGCTTCGTTGGGTTCCGATGATTTCCGTCGCAGCAACCCGCGCTTCGCAGGGGAGAACCTCGACGCGAACCTGCGCATCGTGGAGGCGGTCGAGGCTGTCGTTGCGGAGCTCGGAGCGACGCCCGCGCAGGTCGCGCTGGCCTGGGTCGTCGCGCAGGGCGACGACATCGCGCCCATCCCCGGGACCAAGCGGGTCTCTCGGTTGGAGGAGAACGTGGGGGCTGATGCTCTTTCGCTGTCGGCCGAGCAGCTCGCGTTCCTCGATGCGGTGCCGCCCGCAGTGGGGGACCGCTACGCGGACATGTCGAGTATCGGACGGTAGATCGCTCCCGCTTCTCGCCGGTTGAGCGAGCCTGCGGGCGGAAACCAAGTCCGCGCCGCTCTACGCGCGGCGACCCCGTCATCCTGCGCGAGGAACGAGTCGCAGGATCTCGAGATGACCCCTTCGCGGCCTATGGCCCTCGAAAACCCGCGAACGGGTCATCTCGAAGCACCTCGCACCACCCGCGGCACGCGCGGGATCCCCTGGTTCGCGGTGCGTCGAAGTTGTGGCTAAGATGGAGGGGTTGCCTCGGTGCGAGGCTCGCTCTGGCGGGTCGAGTTCGAGGAACAACGGGCTGTGGCGCAGCTTGGTAGCGCACTTGACTGGGGGTCAAGGGGTCGCAGGTTCAAATCCTGTCAGCCCGACAAAAAGCCCCGATCAGAAGGTTATTCTGGTCGGGGTTTTGTCGTCTTTCGCGTGTGATGTCACCGCAAATGTTACCAGCAAGAGGCCAATGTCACTGCGACAGGTCAGGCCTGTTTTGGAGTACGGTCTCCCAAGATAGCGCTCTTGGTAGCTTTGTGGCTGGATGAGCTGCTCGTTCGGAACCGGTCTCCAAAGAGCCAAGTTCGCAGGTTCAATTTGCCTTTGCTCAGGAGGAACGACACCCAATGGCCACCCGCGGATCGCTCTGTGCTTCGACCGACGCCGCTGTCTACCTGTGAGTCGGATACTCGACCCTAAAGAAGTGGCGTTCCGAGGGCAGGGGCACGAAGTATGCCAAGATTGGCGGCTCGGTGCTCGACCGGCCCTCCGACCTGGACGCGTTCGTCGAGTCCAAGCTGGTGGCGTGATCATGGGCATCGATCGCGGCGCGATCACAGATCCACAGTTCAACGCCGACATGGACTACGCCGCCAAGCAGTACGCAGTCCGCGCGGTCGGTGAGCTGCTTGCCGAGAATCCTGGCACCACCACCGCGGAGCTGCATCAGGAGCTCATGGGGAGAGCCGAGAAGGCGCGTGAGGCCAGCAGCTTCGGGCATTAGCGTTTTGAGGTCCCTGCGAGATCGCTCCTGCAGGGGTCTCGCTGCGCCTGCTGCCAGCAGAGACGCGGCATGCTGGTTGCCGCCAAGCTTCACCAAGTCTTCCACGTTGAAATCTGTATGCTTCCTGGCGTGGAGGCCAGGAATGTCTGTGTCAGGTGGGAGAATGGCGGAAATTGTGCCCCGGCTCACGTGGGTACACGCAAGTCTCGCCGGGCATTGATGCTCGAGCAACACGAAGAGGAATTCCTGTATGAAGGCCAGCCCGATGTATCTGCTCGAATCGTTGTCAAACAACGACGTCACGTTTTTCATCCCGCCTTATCAACGTAACTACGAGTGGGCAACCGAAAATTGCAGGGTGCTGCTTACTGATGTCGAGAAGGTCACGGACTCCAACTTGGAGAACCTGCGGACCGAACACTTCTTCGGCAGCATCGTCTACGTGGTCGAAGATTCAGGTTTCGGGGTTCCAGCCAAGTATGTTCTCACTGACGGTCAGCAACGCATCACCACGACAATGCTGCTCTTGATGGCCCTACGCGACAGCATTGAGGACGAAAAATATCAGGCAGAGATCCAGCGACGATACCTTCAGAATGATCGTGCAGACGAGGACGTCGAGTACAAGATCAAGCTGAAGCAGGTTGAGACCGACTGGGAAGCCTACAAACGACTTGTGCTGCGCAGTGAGGTCGACGCGAAACACAAGAACTCCGCGGTTCATCAGAACTACCAGTTTTTCCGCAAGGCGCTGGAAGCGATGAGCGATGAGCGCAAGAAGAATTTGCTGACGATGGGGCTTTCTAAGTTCAGCATCATCTCGATCCAACTCGAACCAGAGCGCAACCCATGGGAAAACCCGCAAGAGATCTTCGAGTCGATGAACTCGCTCGGCAAGCCGCTCTCACTTGCTGATCTCGTCCGCAACTATCTGCTCATGGGCAAGAGCAGCCAGCAGCAGACTGACCTGTACAACGAGTACTGGCTTTCTCTCGAAAAGCGTCTACCCGGTCAGCTATCCGAGTTCATTCGCGACTGGATGCAGGCAGACCAGCACCGTAGTTTCAAGGTTGCACGAGAGAGCAACTACAAAGAGCTGTATGGCTCCTTTAAGGAAATCGTGAGTGGGCGAAGTGTTGAGGCGCTCTTCGAAAGCTTCGTTCGGTACTCGCATCCCTACGCCGTGATCTGCGGTCTTGAGCAAACTGGTGTGCATCGTGTCGATCAAGCCATCTCTGACCTCAACGTCATCGGCGTCAATCCGGCGTACTCGTATCTGACGGAAGTCTTGGCCGCCCGGGAAGACAGACTGCTGAGCGACGGCGAAGTCATCAGCGTGCTCACCGGGTTCCGCACCTATCTGCTGCGCCGACGCGTACTTGGCATGACTCAGGCTGAGAACAAATTCTATCCCGTTCTCGGGTCTAGGCTTACTGAGCTATACGACTCAGAGGACATCTCTGACACCCTGTTTACCCAGCTCTCTTCTCAGGAGTATGCGCTCCGTGTTCCGAACGACGACGAGATGGGTGCTCGTCTTCGGAGCATGAACTTCTACAACTTGGGCCGCTCGAGGAACTATCCACGCCTGCTGTTGTCGATGGCAGAAGAGTCGCTTACTAAGTCGCGCCCGCAGTGGGATGACACGCATCTGCAGCTCGAGCACATCATGCCGCAGAAGCTCAGTGCGGACTGGGTCCGTGCTCTCGGCGACGAGGCTGAAGAAGTTCACCAGGAGCTAGTGAACAACATCGGCAACATCACGCTGATCCGCCACAACCAGGAGCTTGGCAACAAGGGATTCACTGAGAAAAAGAAGACCTACGAAGGCCAGTCTGGGCTGCAGGTCACTCAGAATCGCATCCTTGACCGCGAAGTGTGGGACGGTCCCGCGATCCGGCGTCGACGCGATTACATCATCAATCTGCTACTGCAACAGATCCTCGGGATTCCGGCTCGCTTCAAGCGGGCAAGCAACTGGAATCAGAATGATCGAGCTTCCTCGCAGTTCGCCTCACGCGAGACGCTGAACCAGCTCATCGGAGAGACCATCGAGTTCATCGCGAATCCGATGCTTACCGCTCACGTCGTGAGTGATTCCAAGGTGCTCTTCGAAGGAGCTGAGTGGTCGCTTGGCCCGCTCACGAAAGTACTCAAGGAGCGCAGTGGGGCCAAGGTCAGTCAGTCCAGCAACTTCCACGGTGCCTCGTACTGGAGCTGGGACGGAACCCGACTTATCGATCTTGACATCTAGTCAGTCCCGAGCACGGAGAGGAGCAGCCTAGTGGCCGACCGGATCTACTACGAGGACCAGTCCAGCTGGGCTCCTCCCGACTACTACGCGCTCTGGCGGTACTTCGACCGGCTGGCCGAGTACGTCGGCCCGACACCGGCCCAGGCCCAGCAGCCCGAGCACCGCTCGGCCCGCATCAGTGCCAAGAAGACCGGCGTCCGCGACGAGGAGTTCACAGCGATCGATCCGGCCCGGATGCCCACGGAGAGCCAGTGGCTGCTCAGGGCGGTGCTCATTTCTCAGCAGCGCTACGAGCTGGCGCTCGAGAAGCTCCCGAACCTCGGCGCGCTGGTACAGGCCGTCGCCTCGACGGTGCCGAATGGGACTAGCCCAGTACTCGGCGTCCGTCCGGTCCGAGCTCGACCCCGTCGGGGCAGTGGCCGCAGTCGGCCACCTTGCCGAGCAGTTCCGTGAGGAGAAAGGGGCCATCATGACGCCCACCGAGTTCGACTGGTCCATCGACCCCGAGTGCTCCCTCGGTTACAGCAAGGCGCAGCTGCGCGAGCAGTTCGGCGACGAGCACGCGGCCTTCGGGGAGCACATGCTCAAGAAGGCCAGCCCGGTGCGCTCAGGTACACAGGACACGATTTCGAGCATCGGCCCCGAGCGCCCGTGTGACACCCCCCATGGCCACGTCTTCTGCGTCCACGACGTGATCCGTTTCGTGGAGCACGCCTAGAACGGCGACCCGGCTCCTCAGCCTTTGGGGGAGACCATCCAACGTGCATCGTAGACGACGTGCTCTGCCCGGCTCAGCGGCGCGAGGTCGATGATCGTCATCGTGTGTGTGGGGGGGGGGGGGGGGG
>NZ_LAYO01000078.1 GCF_000980875.1 Leucobacter sp. Ag1
GTCGGTCACGCGGACCGTGACGGGCACCGGCAGGTAGCGCAGCACGTTGCGCTCGACGCCGAGCTGCGAGGCGTCGCGGGCGATGCCGAACTCGTCGTCCCAGGCGCGGGCGTCGGAACCGAGCGCCGCGCGCAGCCAGGCGAGGTCGTCGCCGGCGACGCCGGCCTGCTCGGCCGCGAGCAGCAGCGGAGCAGCCGCCCGGCGCGGCGCGCGCAGCTCGGACTCGACGGGGGCGTCGATCCAGGAGCCGAGGCCGTGCAGGTAGTTCGGGCCGCCGGCCTTGGTGCCCGCGCCGATCGCCGACTTCTTCCAGCCGCCGAACGACTGGCGGCGCACGATGGCGCCGGTGATGCCGCGGTTGACGTAGAGGTTGCCGGCCTGGATGCGGCGCAGCCACAGCTCGAGGTCGTCGCGGTCGAGGGAGTGCAGGCCGCTGGTGAGGCCGTAGTCGATCTCGTTGACCATGTCGATCGCCTCGTCGAGGGTCTTCGCGGTCATGACGCCGAGGATCGGGCCGAAGTACTCGGTCAGGTGGTATTCGGATCCGCGCTTCACGCCCTCGCGGACGCCCGGGCTCCACAGCTTGTTCTCGCCGTTGCGGTCGACCGAGAGGGGGCTGTCGCTCGCGACCGGCTCGGGCGTGATCGCCCAGGTCTCGCCGGCGCCCAGCTGGGTGAGGCCGCGCAGCAGCTTGCCCGAGGGGGCGGTGATGATGGTGCCCATCTGCGTCTCGAGGTTCTCGGGGGTGCCGACCTTGAGCGAGCGGACCGCGTCGAGCAGCTGCCCGCGGAAGCGCTTCGACGTGGCGACGGAGCCGACGAGGATCACGAGCGATGCCGCCGAGCACTTCTGGCCCGCGTGGCCGAAGGCCGACTGGGCGACGTCCTTCGCGGCGAGGTCGAGGTCGGCGTTCGGGGTCACGATGATCGCGTTCTTGCCGCTCGTCTCGGCGAGGATCGGCAGATCCTGGCGCAGCTCGCGGAACGCGACCGCGGTCTCGTAGGCGCCGGTCAGGATCAGACGGTCGACGCGCGGATCGGCGACGAGCTTCGAACCGAGCTCGCGGTCGCCGAACTGCACGAACTGCAGCACGTCCTTCGGGACGCCGGCCTCCCACAGCGCCTCGATCATCACGGCGCCCGAGCGGGCCGAGTTGGTCGCGGGCTTGATGATGACGGAGGAGCCCGCGGCGAGGGCCGCGAGGGTGCCGCCGGCCGGGATCGCGACGGGGAAGTTCCACGGCGGGATCACGGCGATGAGCTTCTGCGCGCGGTACTGCGCGCCGTCGACGAGGTCGAGCTGCTGGCCGAGCATCGCGTAGTAGTTCGCGAAGTCGATGGCCTCGGAGACCTCGGGATCGCCCTGGTCGAGGGTCTTGCCGCACTCGGAGCCCATGACCTCGAGCAGTTCGGCGCGACGCTCCTCGAGCTTCTCGCCGGCGCGGTACAGGATCCGGGCTCGCTCGTCGGCGCCCAGCGCCTGCCAGGCGTCGGCGGCCGCGACGCCGCGCGCGATGGTCTCGTCGAGGGTCTTCGCGTCGGTGATGCGCGACGACGCGACGAGCTCGGAGCCGAGGGTCGACGCGACCATGCGCTCGGAGATCTCGCGACCCCAGACCCGGTTGCCGGGCAGATCGGGATCGGAGTCGGGCGCGTTGTCGAAGCGGCCCTCGCGGCCGTCGGCCACGCGCGCCTCGACCCGCGCCTCGGCGCCGGCGGCGTCGTAGGTGCGGCGATCCTGCTGCCGATTGGCGGGCGGGACCGCGTAGCTCTCGACGGTGCCGTCGCCTGTGATCGCGGCGAGGTCGGCGAGCGACGCGAGGAAGCGATCCTGCTCGCGGGCGAACAGCTGCGCGCTGTCGTTCAGCTCGAAGACGGCCGACATGAAGTTCTCCTGGCTCGCGCCCTCCTCGAGGCGGCGGATCAGGTAGGCGATCGCCACGTCGAACTCCTGCGGGTGCACGACGGGGGTGTAGAGCAGCAGCGAGCCGACCTCGCGCTTGACGGCCTCGGCCTGGCCGGTGGCCATGCCGAGCAGCATCTCGAATTCGACGCCGCTCTCGGCGCCGCGCGCCTTCGCGAGCAGCCAGGCGAGGGCCACGTCGAAGAGGTTGTGGCCGGCGACGCCGATGCGCACGTTGCGCACGCGCTCGGGGTCGAGGGCGTAGTCGATCACGGCCTTGTAGCTGGTGTCGCTCTGCTGCTTCGAACCCCAGGTGGCGGTGGGCCAGCCGTGGATCGCGGCGTCGACGTGCTCCATGGGCAGGTTCGCGCCCTTGACGATGCGCACCTTGACGGGTGCGCCGCCGTCGGCGACCCGCTTCGCGGCCCACTCCTGGAGCTGCATCATCGCGCCGAGGGCGTCGGGCAGGTAGGCCTGCAGCACGATGCCGGCCTCGAGGGTCTTGAACTCGGGGCGGTCGAGGATCCCGGTGAACACCGCGAGGGTGAGGTCGAGGTCCTTGTACTCCTCCATGTCGAGGTTGATGAACTTGTTCGGGCTCGCAGCCGCGGCGCGCTGGTAAAGGGGGAGGAGCTGATCCTCGATGTGCGCGACGGCCTCGTCGAACGCCCAGTGGTTGTGCGGGGCGACGGTGGAGGAGACCTTGATCGAGACGTAGTCGACGTCGTCGCGCGCGAGCAGCTTGTGGGTGCCCTCGAGGCGGCGCTCCGCCTCGTGCTGGCCGAGGATCGCCTCGCCGAGCAGGTTGATGTTGAGCTTCACCCCGTCGCGCTTGATCTTCGCGATGGCCGGGCCGAGCTTGGCGTCGCTCGCGTCGATGATGAGGTGGCTGACCATCTCGCGCAGCACGCGGCGGGCGATCGGCACGACCACGCCGGGCAGGGGCTTCGCGAAGGCGCCGCCGAGGCCGATGGCCCCGCGCAGCGCGGCGGGCAGGAACTTGGGGGTGAGCGGCGTGAGCTCGTTCAACTTCTTCGCCGCGGCGCCCAGATCCTCGGGGCGGACGACGCCGTCCACGAAGCCGACGGTGAAGTCGAGGCCGTTCGGGTCGCGGAGCACGCCGGCGAGGCGGGCGGCCGAGGCGTCGGCCGGGATCTCGGCGGCTTCGCGCAGCCAGCGCTGGACGAGCGCGATGGCGTCGTCGGCGAGGTCCTGCGGGCGAACGGTGGGGCTCCCGGTGCGGGTGCTCTGGGTCGTGGTCACGTCTGGTCTTTCTTCGATGCTGGGATGCACGGCCTCGTGCTGATGGGGTCAGTTTCCCGCGGTTCAAGCATGAAGAAAAGCGATTCTTTCTGAGCAATAATATGAAGCAGAACTGATGGATTGGATTCCGCCCCGATGCTCGACATGAAACGCCTCCGACTGCTCTGGGAGCTCTCGGCCCGCGGCACGGTCGCGGCCGTCGCCGAGGCCCTCAACTACACGCCCTCGGCGGTGTCCCAGCAGCTCGCGATCCTGGAGCGCGAGGCCGGCGTCCCGCTGCTGCGCAAGGCGGGACGGACCCTCGAGCTCACCGCAGCTGCCGAAGCGCTCGTCGGCGACACCGAGGGGCTGCTCGCGGGTCTCGAACGCGCCGAAGCCGCCCTGCACCGCGGCCTCCCCGAGGTCTCGGGCAGCATCCGCGTCGCGGTGTTCCAGACCGCGGTGCTCGCGATCATGCCGCAGGCGCTGCGCCGCCTCCGCACCGAGCACCCGCAGCTGCGCGTCGAGATGGTGCAGTACGAGCCGGAGCAGGCGCTGCGCGAGACTTGGGCGCGCGGCTTCGACCTCGTCGTCGCCGAGCAGTATCCGGGGCACGCCGCCCCGCACTTCGCGGGGCTCGACCGGCAGCCGCTCACGAGCGACCGGATCCGGCTCGCCCTGCCCGCGGTCGGCGCCGGCGGCGAGGCGTTCGACCGCGTCCGCACCCTCGCCGACGCCGCGGACCTGCCCTGGGTGATGGAGCCGCGCGGCGCGGCCTCGCGTCACTGGGCAGAGCAGGCTTGCCGGGCCGCCGGCTTCGAACCCGATGTGCGCTCCGAGACCGCCGACCTGCAGGCGCACGTGCGCCTCATCGAGTCGGGCAACGCGGTCGCCCTGCTGCCGGGGCTCGTGCACGTCGGACCGGGTTTCGGCGCCGACGCCGGCGCGGAGCGGCCGGGGCTCAGACTCCTGGGCCTCGCGGGGGATCCGCACCGCACCATCTTCACCGCGGCGCGGGCGGCCTCCGGCGGGCACCCCGCGCTCGCGGCGGTGCGCGAAGCCCTCGAGCACGAGGCGGCGATCCTCGATCTCGCGTGACCCGTGGCCGTCCGCCTGAGGAAAAGCGGGGAAACTCGGCCGGGGCATAGGCGGACGGGCATAGGCTGGCGGCGTCGAACCGAATGGGGTGAGCGTGAAGATCATCAGCTACAACCTGCGCAAGAACCGCGCGGTGCGCGAACTCGAGTCGCTCGCCTCCGACCACGGACCCGACGTGCTCTGCCTGCAGGAGGCCGATGCCGTCACCCTGCCCGCGCGGCTCGACGCCCCGGGCGGCGCACTGCGCCTCGTGCACGCCACCGAGCGCAACCGGCTCGGACTCGCCATGTACGTGCGCGACGAGCAGCTGCACGTGCAGGCCGCGCACACCTACGAGCTCAAGAAGTCGCTGCACGACCGCGTGCTGGCTCCCGCGCACGAGCGCCTCCTCGGGGTGCGTCTGCACGACCGGGGAACGGGCCGGGACCTCGTGGTCGCCTCATTCCACGCGGCTCCGCTCACGGCGCTCAACTCCCTGCGCCGTGCGCAGATCCACGCATCGCTCGACCAGCTGCGCCAGCTCGGGCCGGGATTGCCCGCGCTCATGGTGGGCGACTTCAACTACCCGGTGTTCCAGAACCGGCTCGACGCCGAGATGCGCGAGGCCGGCTACGAGCTCTCGATCAGCGACAAGCGCACCTACACCCGGTACAAGGTGTTCCGCGGGCACTTCGACTTCGCGACGTCGGCGGGCTTCGACATCGACCGGGTGCGCACCCTGAACCGCGGCACCTCGGACCACCTGCCGATCCTCGTGCACGCCCACCCCAGCCTCGCCACGCAGGCCATCGCACCCGAGGCGCTGCGGACGGAACGGGCTCACTCCGTCGCGTGACGCGCCGCACGCGCCGCTAGCATGAGCGCATGGCAGGGGCGTCGAGGAGCGGATCGTTGCTCGTGCTCGTCGCCGCGATCCTGTGGGGCACCACGGGCACCGCGGCGACCTTCGCCCCGCACGCGGGACCGCTCGCCATCGGCGCCGCGGCCATGGGCCTCGGCGGACTGCTGCAGGCGCTCATCGCGGGACCTCGGCTGCGCCGGGACCGCGTGCTGCTGCGCGGCCACCCGATCCTGATCGGCGTCGGCGCGCTCGCCGTCGCGATCTACCCGCTCGCCTTCTACGCGGGCATGCACCTCGCCGGCGTCGCGGTGGGGACGGTCGTCGCGCTCGCATCGGGCCCGATCTTCGCCGCGATCCTCGAGCGTGCGATCGACCGCACGCCGCTCGAGGCGCGCTGGTTCGCGGGCGCCGGGCTCGGGATCGTGGGCACGGTGCTGCTCGCGTTCGGCGGGCACGGCGGAGCCGGCGGATCCTCGACGCTCGGCGTCGCGCTCGCGCTGCTCGCGGGTCTCGCGTACGCCGTCTACACGTGGGCCGCCCGGCGGCTCATGGCCGCCGGTTGCGGCTCGCGCTCCGCGATGGGCACCGTGTTCGGGATCGGCGGGATCCTGCTGCTGCCCGTGCTCGCCGCGACGGGCGGACCGTTCCTGCAGGATCCGCGCGATCTCGCGGTCGGCGCCTACATGGCGATCGTGCCGATGTTCCTCGGCTACCTCGCCTTCGGCGCCGGGCTCCGCACGGTGCCGGCCCGCACCGCGACCGTGCTGACGCTCGCCGAGCCCGCCGTCGCCGCGGTGCTCGCGTGGGCGGTGGTCGGCGAACGGCTGGGCGGACTCGGCTGGGCCGGGATCGCGCTCATCGCGCTGAGCCTCGTCGTGTTCTCGCTGCCGCGCGCCCGATCGTAGCGGCCGCGTGGCGCCGACTCAGGAGACGCGCGACTCCAGGTACGCCGGGATCTCCGCGACCGAGCCCAGCAGCTCGGTGAACGGCTGGTCGGCGAACGCGGCGCGGTCGAGCTTGCCGCTCAGCACGCCGATGGTGATCGCCGCACCGGAGTTCGCTCCCGCCTGGACGTCGACGGCGGTGTCGCCCGCGACGACGACGCCCGCGACGTCGAGCACGCCCGTGCGCTCCATGGCGCGGTGGATCATGTAGGGCGCCGGGCGGCCCTGCGCGACCTCGTCGCCGCACACGAGCGCGTCGATGACGAGCTCCGCCTCGGTCTCGGCGTCGGTGCCCGCGACCGCCCAGCCGAGCTGCCGCAGGATCCCCTCGGCCACGTCGCGCGAGAAGCCGGTGGTGAGGGCGACGCGGATCCCGCGGCCGCGCAGCTCGTCGATCGCCTCGGGGATGCCGGGCATCGCGACCGGCGGTTCCGCGGTGTAGAGCTCGTCGAGGATCGTGCGGAAGCGCTCGAACGCCGCGTCGACGAGCTCGTCGCTCGCCCGTCCGCCGCCGAGCTCGACGAGCGCCGTGATGGCGGCCCGCTTCTCGGTGCCCATCCAGGTCTGCAGGTCGGCGGGGGCGACGGTCGCGCCGGTCTCGGTCACCGCCTGCTCGAGCGCGCGGTACACGGCTCCGCGGTCGTCGATGGTGGTGCCGGCCATGTCGAATGCGGCGAGGGTGATCATGCGTGCTCCTTGATGAGGCTGGCCGGCCGTACCGGCTCGCGGGGTTCGGGCGACGAGCCGACCGGCTCGCGCGTGATGGGGGTGCGGTGCGCGGCCGAGTTCTCGATCACGAAGGTGGCCATGCTCGGCAGGTAGCGATCGTCGGCGACCTCGATGAGCGCGCCGTGCGCGTCGAACGCGACGCGGCGCGCGCGCAGCAGGGGATTGCCGGGCACGACGCCGAGCCACTCGGCGTCGAGCTGGTGCGCGGCGACGGCATCGATCGTGTGCCGCGCGCGTACCGGGGTGATGTAGAGCGCGCTGAGGTGCTGGTAGATGCTGCCGCGATCGAGGTCGGCGGTGAGGAGGTGCTTGCCGACCCAGAAGGGGAACAGCGAGCGCTCGAGCATCGCCGGCTTGCCGTCGAGCAGACGGAGCCGCACGATCTCGACGACCGGGTCGCCCTCGGTCAGCTGCAGGTCGCGCGCGATCTCCTCGGTCGCCGGACGTCGGGCCGCCTCGATGACCTGCTGACCCGGCACGTAGCCCAGGTGGTTGGCCCACTCGGTGAAGGAGAGGAAGGTCTCGAACGACTGCGAGGGGACGAGGCGCTGGACGCGGGGCGGAGCGCCGCGGCCGCCGACGATCATGCCCTCCGCTCGGAGCGCCGCGAGGGCCTGCCGCACCGGCCCCCGCGAGGTGCCGAACTCGGCGATGAGCGACTTCTCGCTCGGAACGCGTTCTCCCTGCACCCACTCGCCCGTACGGATGCGCTCGATCATCGCATCGTACAGCTGTGCGTGCAGCGGCTTCGTCTCGGTCATGTCAGCAGCGTACAAGTTGTCAAGACTGGTTTGGAGGGCTCCCGAAGCCCGTGAAGTGAACAGTTGGTAGCCGGATCGATGCGAAACCTGAACGGCGGTGAACACTCCGCGAACTCGCCCGTTTCGAGTTGTCATGACTACTTGCCGCGCCGCATCCTCGTTGCCATGACACCTCGACCCTCACCGCTCCACGTCGCGATCGTCGGCGCCGGGATCGTCGGCCTCGCTCACGCGGTCGCCGCGCTCGACGCCGGCCACCGCGTGACCGTGGTGGAGCAGGACTCCGCCGCCGTGACCGCGAGCGTCCGCAACTTCGGTCACGCCTGCGTCTCGGTGCAGGCCGGCGAGATCGGCGAGCTCGCCGTGCGGGCCCGCGAGATCTGGCTCGGGCTGATCGAGCGGGCGGGGCTCGAGGCCCGCGTCTCGGGAACCCTCGCCGTGGCGCGCAGCGCGGCCGAGGCCGCGGTGCTCGAGGACCTGGCCGCGCGCGACACCGCGATGCCCTCCGAACTGCTCACCGGCGAGGCCGCCGGCCGCGTGCTCGGGACCGCGGGCTCCGCCGCCGAGCCCGTCGCCGGCCTGCTGCTGCCGAACGATCTCACCGCGAACCCCCGCACCGCGGTCGCCCGGATCGCGGCCTGGGTCGATGCCCACGAGCGCGGCGAGGTGCGGTTCGCGACGACCGCGACCGCCGTCGAGACCGGGGTGCTCACGACGAGCCGCGGAGCGATCCGCGCCGACCGCATCGTGATCGCCGCGGGGCACCTGCTCGGACGCCTGCTGCCCGGAACCGCCGAGACCGGCGAGGTCCGCGAGTGCGCGCTCCAGATGACCCGCGTCGTCGCTCCGGCCGGGCTCGCGCTCGGACCGGCCGTGCTCACGGGCACCTCGATGCTCCGGTACGGGGCCTTCGCGGGTTCGGCGGCGGAGGCGCTGCGCGCCGAGATCCTGCGGGACCGGCCCGAGCTGCTCGAGATCGGCGCCAACGTCATGTTCACCCAGCAGCAGGACGGCACGCTGCTCGTCGGCGACTCCCACGAGGACTTCGACAGCGCACCGCCGTTCATGCACGAGCGCTGGAGCCGGATCCTGCTCGACGAGGCCGCGCGCGTGCTCGGCCTCGGCTCGGGCGCCGACTTCGACGTGCTCGAGCGCTGGCAGGGCGTCTACGCCACGAGCGCCCGCCAGGACCTCCTCGTCGAGAGCCCGATCGACGGCGTCACCGCGGTCGCCGTCACCACCGGAGTCGGCATGACCGTCGGCCTCGCGCTCGGAGAGCGCGTGGTCTCCGGCTTCTAGCCGCAGCCCCTCAGTTTTCACCGACCCGCTCCACCCACGCACACCTCACACCCACCCTCACCACACACAGGAGAATCACCGTGAGAAAGTCCCTCGCCATCGCCGCATCCGCCGCGGCGCTGCTCGCCCTCGGGCTCACCGGCTGCTCGTCGGCCGCATCCGGTACCGCCGCCGCGGGCAAGGACGTGACCTGCCCCAACGGAAAGATCAAGTTCGGAATCCTCCCCTACGAGGATCCGAGCCGCCTCGAGCCCGCCTACAAGACCCTGGCCAAGGCCCTCGAGAAGAAGCTCGACTGCCCGGTCGAGGTCGTCATCACCGAGGACTACGCGGCCGAGGTGCTCGCGATGGAGAACGGCAAGCTCGACGTGGCCGAGTTCGGCCCGCTCGGCTTCGTGTTCGCCAGCGAGCGCGCCAAGGCCGTGCCGCTCGTCTCCTTCGGTGATTCCGAGGGCAAGCCCACTACCTACACCGCGGGCATCTGGGTCAAGAAGGACTCCCCGGTCAAGACCCTCGACGACCTCAAGGGCCACACCCTGGCGCTCGGCAGCCCCGGCTCGACCTCGGGCGACGCGTTCCCGATGTCGGCGCTGAAGGACGCCGGCATCGACAAGGAGGTCCGCTCCGACTACGCCGGCGGCCACCCGGAGGCGCTCCTCGCGCTCGTCAACGGCACCGTCGACGCGGCCGAGATCAACTCGCAGACGCTCGAGAGCGCCAAGTCCGAGGGCAAGTTCGACGAGAGCAAGTTCCGCCAGGTCTGGAAGTCGAACCCGATCCCGAACGACCCGATCACCGTCCGCAGCGACGCTCCCCAGGAGTTCCAGGACGCCGTGAAGAAGGCGTTCCTCGAGCTCGACCCGAAGGACGTGGCCGAGGTCGGCAAGTTCCTCGACGTGGATCCCGCGGGCCCCATGATCGAGGTCACCAAGGAGACCTACCAGCCGCTGTTCGACCTGGCCAAGACCATGGGCCTCACCGAGAAGGACGTCTGATCCGATGACCACCGACACCGCTCGCGAGGTCCTTCTGGACGTTCGCAAGATCTCCAAGAGCTTCGGCGACCGCGTCGTGCTGCGCGATATGAGCATGCAGGTGCACGCCGGTGAGGTCGTGGCGTTCCTCGGGGCCAACGGCTCCGGGAAGTCGACCACCCTCCGAGCGGTGAACGGTCTCATCGAGGCGGACTCCGGGGACATCGAGATCTCCGGGGTCCGCCTCACCGAGGCCAGCGGCGCGCGCCGGTCGGAGGCCCGGCGCTCGGCCGCGACCGTGTTCCAGAAGATCCACCTGGTGGGTCGCCGCACCGTGCTGCAGAACGTCTGCGCCGGCGGCTTCGCCCGCCTCGCCACCCTGCGCTCCGTCCCGCCGCTGTTCGGCACGGAGCTCAAGGAGGAGGCGATGGCCTGCCTCGACCGCGTCGGCCTCGCCGATCGGGCCCACGACCGCGCGGGCAGCCTGTCGGGCGGTCAGCAGCAGCGCGTGGCGATCGCGCGCGCTCTCTGCCAGCGCCCCCGGATCCTGATCGCCGACGAGCCCGTCTCGGCGCTCGACCCGCGCGCGGCGGACGACGTGATGGCCCTGCTGCACGAGCTCGCGGTCGAGGAGAACCTCGGAGTCGCCGCGGTGCTGCACCAGCCCCATCTCGCCCGCAAGTACGCGCACCGCGTGATCGGGCTGCGCGACGGCAATCTGGCGTTCGACGCGCCCATCGACGACATCGACGACGCGGCGCTCGCCGCCCTCTACGTGTAAGGGATCCCTCGTGACCGCAACCATCGATACCGCTGCCGACGCCGGCGCCGAGCCGGACGCCCGGTCCCCGCGCCGCCTGCCCGTCCCGCGCGACGCGAAGGCGCCCATGCGCGCCACCTCGTGGACCGTCGGGATCCTGATCCTCGTCGCCCTGCACTGGATCGCCTTCGAGAGCACCGACTTCCGCCTCGACTCGCTCGTCTCGGGCGCGCAGGGCATGGGCCGGTTCATCGCCGAGGCGTTCCCGCCCGACCTCAGCCCCGAGGTGCTCAGCGACGGCATCCAGGGCGTGCTGCAGACCCTCTGGGTCGGCCTGCTCGGCACCACGGTCTCCGTGCCGTTCGCGCTGCTGCTCGCGGTGTTCGGCGCGCGCACCACCGCGCCCAACGCCTTCGTCTACCAGGTCGCCCGCGCGATCCTGTCGTTCTTCCGCGCCGTGCCCGACATCGTGTTCGCCCTCATCTTCGTGACCGCGGTCGGCCTCGGCCCCTTCGCGGGCGTGCTCGCCCTCATCTGCCACAACACCGGCGTCATGGGCAAGCTCTGGTCGGAGGCGATGGAGGAGGTCGATCCCGGCCCCGAGCAGGCGCTCGGCACCGCCGGGGCGAACCGGTTCCAGGTCGTCGCGAACGCCACCATCCCGACGGTGCTGCCCCAGCTGACCGGTCTGCTGCTCTACCGCTTCGACGTCAACGTGCGCTCCTCGCTCGTGCTCGGCCTCGTCGGCGCCGGCGGCATCGGGCTGCTCATCAACAAGTCGATCAAGACCTTCCAGTTCGACCAGATGCTCACCTACCTGATCATGGTGCTCATCCTCATCGTGGTCGTGGACCTCGCCTCGGCGTGGATCCGCAAGCGGCTCCAGTAGGGCCGGCCGTGTACGACGACGACCTGCGGCTCGCCCACGAGCTCGCCGACCTGGCCGACTCCATCGCCCTGCCGCGTTTCACCGCCGAGGGGCTGCGCAGCAGCCGGAAGCCCGACGGATCATTCGTCACCGAGGCCGACACCGCGACCGAGCGCGCGCTGCGCGACCTCCTCGCCGAACGTCGTCCCCGCGACGGGTTCCTCGGCGAGGAGACGGGGGAGTCCGACGAGACCGGTGCACCGGGGACCGCTCGTCGCCGGTGGATCATCGACCCCATCGACGGCACCGCCAACTACCTGCGCGGCGTACCCAACTGGGGCGCCCTCATCGCGCTCGAGGTCGACGGGGTGCCCGTGCTCGGTGTCGTGTCGGCGCCCGCGATGGGCGCCCGCTGGTGGGCGGTGACCGGCGCCGGCGCTTGGAAGCGCTCGACCGCGTCGGGCGGCGCCGGCGCGACAGGCGAGCCCCGTCGACTGCGCGTCAGCGGGGTCGACGAGCTCGGCGACGCGTCGCTCAGCTTCCAGGGCATCGACACTTGGGAGGCCGCGGGCCGTCGCGAGCAGCTGCTCGACCTCGCCTCCCGCGTCTGGCGGGATCGCGCCTACGGCGACCTCTGGTCGTACATGCTCCTCGCCGAGGGCGCCGTCGACATCGTCTGCGAGTTCGACGTCAAGCCCTACGACATCGCCGCGATCCTGCCGATCGTGCGCGAGGCCGGAGGCTCCTGCACCGACGCCGCGGGCGAGGAATCCCACACCTCCGGCGAACTGCTCGCCACCAACGGGCGTCTGCACGCGGCCGCGCTCGCCGTCATCGCGCCGCAGGCCTGAATCCGCACGGCTCACCGCTTTCCTCCACCCGATTCACCCTCCCCTCCCTGAACCGAAGAGAGCAGATGCATCCCTCAGCCCCCTCGGCGTCCCGCCGACGCTCCGGCCTCGCCGCCGGCGCGCTCCTCGCCCTGATGTCCGGACTCGTCGTCGCTCCCGCGGCGGCCCCGGCGTTCGCCGCTCCCGCCCACCTCACCGAGGCCTTCGAGACCGTGTCGTCGGCGCAGACCCCGCCCGCGGGCTGGCTCGTCGATCGCGTCAACACGACCGGCATGCGCGCCGGCTGGGAGGGCTGGACCTTCCACACCACTGCGGAGGTGACCAAGGAGTTCGGCAGCACCGGAGACCGCGGCAGCTTCGGCAAGGCCTCCGGAATGGTCGCGGTCGTGCAGTCCGACTCCAACCGTCCCACCACGGGCAACTTCGACTCGACCCTGTGGTCGGCGCCGCTCGTGCTCGCCGATCGCACGGGCGCCGTCACCGTGAAGTTCGACAGCCACTACAAGCAGGGGCAGAACCCGCCCTCGCAGCTGCTCGCCCGCATCGACGGCGGCGCGCCCGTCGTGGTCAAGTCCTACGGGGCCAACGGACTCAACACGAGCGAGTCGGTCACCTTCGACGTCCCGAAGTCCGCGACCAAGGTCGAGGTCGGCTGGGCCTACCTGCAGAGCAGCAACAACTGGTTCTGGATGATCGACAACGTCGACATCGCCGAAGCGGCGCCGAAGGCCGTCGACCTCAAGATCCTGTCGGCCGCGAAGCCGCTCGCGATCCCCGGCGCCCCGCTCGCCGTGCGCGTCGGTGGTCTGCGCGAGGGGCAGCAGCTCGTCGCCGATCTCGCCGGCACCCCCGTGACCGGGATCCCGAAGGCCGGCGCCGACGGCACCGCGAGCTTCGACGTGACCGTCCCCGCCGGCTCCGCCGCGGGTGTGCGCACCCTCTCGCTCAGCGGCGACGGGATCACCCCGGCGAAGCTGCCCGTGACCGTCGTCGCGAAGGCCGCCGGGGCTGCGAACAGCACGGAACCGCAGCGCTGGTTCGACGGGATCGAGTCGACCGAGCGCTGGCAGTTCCCCGCCTCCGGCTGGGAGCAGACCACGCTCGCCCAGGTCGTCGACGCCTCCGGAGTGGATCGCCGCCAGGCCTTCACCCGCGCATCCGGCAAGATCGCCGTCGCCGACGCGTCGAAGACCGCCGTCGACAGCGTGCTGAAGACCCGGCCGATCCGGGTGACCTCGCGCGACGCGCTCGAACTTCGCTTCGACAGCCACTACCGCAAGCGCGGAGGCGCCCAGCGTGCCGCCGTCACCGCGGTGTTCGACACCGGCCAGCGCGTCGCGCTGAACGAGTGGACGACCAAGGACCAGGAATCGGCCCAGCCCCGCCTGCCGTTCACGGTGCCCGCCGGTGCCAAGGCGATGACCCTCGAGTTCGGCTTCACCGCCGACGCGGGCGCCGGATCCTGGATGATCGACGACGTCGCGATCGTGAAGCCGCTCCCGGCGCTCGCCGCCGATGCGCAGCCGGTCGCCGCGGTCGATGTGATCAGCGACATCCAGGGCGCGACCGCGCGCCTGCGTGACCAGACGCTGCCGGGCCTGCGCTCGCTCAGCCCGAAGGCGAGCACGATCGTCGCGAACGGCGATCTCACGAGCAACGGCACCGCGACGCAGTACGACGACTACTTCGCGGCGTTCAATGCCGGCGGCGGCAAGGACTACTCCACCCGCATCTCGACCATCGGCAACCACGAGTACTACGGTTCGGACGGCGTGCCCGCCTACGTGAAGCGCTTCCTCGACAAGACGAGCATGCGCGAGGTCGGCGGCCAGGGCGGCCTCTGGGGAGAGCAGCTCGTCGACGGGCAGCTGCCGCTGATCTGGCTCGGCAGCGAGGGCCACGTGTACCACGGGGGCGGCGGACCGTTCGTCGACCTCTCGGATCAGCAGTTCACCTGGCTGAGCGAGCGCCTCGCCTACTGGAAGTCGCAGGGCAAGCCGGTGCTGCTCATGACGCACCACGTGTTCAACAACTCCGTCTCGGGCACCTACGCCAAGTTCTACCAGGGCGACTACGGCGCCGACACCGAGCGCATCGAGGCCCTGCTCGCGCAGTACTCGAACGTGACCGCGCTCACCTCGCACACCCACTGGTCGCCCGAGCTCAACGACTGGTCGGTGGAGCAGCGCTTCGACCCGACCACGGCCTCCGGCCCGACGATCGTCAACACGGCGGCCGTGACCACCCAGTACGGCCCGAGCGGCGACTGGAACGAGACCGCGGTCGGCGGCGCCGACCCGATCGGTCTGCGCGTGGGGCTCTACCAGGACCGCCTGCGGGTCACCGCCTACTACTTCGGAGCCGGCGGGGCCGCGCGCGAAGCCAAGCACATCGACGTCGCGCTGCCCGCCGAGGCCGAGCAGCCCGCCGCACCGAAGGTGACGGTGCCGGGGAGTGACGCGGGATCGCCGATCTCGGTCGAGGCCGGCGGCAAGATCGGGATCGCCGGGGCAAGCTTCGCACCGGACGAGCAGGTCGCGCTCGAACTGCACTCCGCACCGGTGGCCCTCGGCACGGTGACTGCGGACGAGCACGGCGCGTTCTCGCAGCAGGTCACGATCCCGGCCGACGCCCCCGCGGGAGCGCACACCGTCGTCGCGCTGCGCGACGGAGAGACCGTCGCCGAACTGCCGATCACGGTGACCCGCGCCGACACCGGTGCGGATGCCGGGGCTGGTGCCGGTGCCGGTGCTGGTACGAATGGGAACGCGAGCGCTGGCGCCGGTGCGAATGCCGGGGCTGGGGCGGACAGCAGCTCCGATACCGGGGCGACCGGAACCGCCGATGCCGGTGCCGCCGGCGCGAACGCCGGATCCTCCGCGAACGCCGGATCCTCCGCCGGAGGGAGCGCTTCCTCCGCGGCCGAGTCCACGGGCGCGGCCTCGGGCGAGACCGGCGGATCCCTGCCGGTGACCGGTGGCCAGAACCTCGCCCTGTTCGGGATCGCGGCCGCGGTCCTGCTCGGTGCGGGCGCGGTGCTCCTGATCCTGCGCCGCCGCCGGGCGAACGGCACCGGCGCGGAGGCTCCGGGCGAGGCCGGGGCCGAATAGCGCGGCGGGCTCGCGCTCGATCGACGAGGCCCTCGACTCCACCCCCTGCGGAGTCGAGGGCCTCGCTCTGCGTGTGCGCAGCGTCCGACATGCCGGGTGCTGCGTGCCGCGTGCCGAGCGGGGCTGCCTCAGCCGCGGGCTCGATGAACGGCCACCCCGTCGAGAGCGGGGACGACTGTCGAAGAACCCTCGAAAACCCGCGCTTTTGGCCCGATTCTCGTCAGCGGGACCGGCTTTCGACACCGGAGCCGTTCCCCGGGCAAGCGCACGCCGCTCGCCCGAGACCCGGAGTGTCCGTACTACCGGGGGTCGAGCACCCGGCGTTCGCCGCGCACCGCGAGACCGGCCACGATCCCGGTGGCCGAGGCGAGCAGCACGACGGCGAGCGGAAGCAGCCATCCGCCGGTCAGCTCGTGGGCGAGGCCGAAGAGGATCGGCCCGAGCCCGGCCAGCAGGTAGCCGACCGACTGCGCCATGCCCGACAGCGCGGACGACGCCGCGTGGCTGGCGGCGCGCTGTGCCATGAGCGTGAGGCTGATGCTCAGCGCGCTCCCGCAGGAGAGTCCAGCGAGCGCGAGCCAGAGCGCGGGGACGGCGTCGGGCAGCAGCACGATCCCCACCGAACCGATGACGCAGAGGATCGGCGGGACGATCGGAAGGATCGCGCGCAGCCGGGTGCGGGCGAGGAACGGGGCGGCGAGCGATCCGAGCACGCCGCAGACGTGGAACAGCATGACGTCGATGCCCGCGGCGACGGGTGGCACGGAGCGCGAGAGCTCGATGGGTGCCAGCCAGGTCGCGAACACGTAGAAGTTCCAGGACTGCATGCCCATGTAGATCGCGATCCACCAGGCGAGCGGGTCGCGCCAGATCCGGCGGCCGACCTGCTCGTCGGACGGCGTCTCGGCGCCGGTCGCGGCACGGGCGGCCCCGCGTCCCCCGAGGATCCCGCGCCGGTGCGTCACTGCCCAGGCGACGAGTGCGATCGGCACGACGAGGCCGCTCGCGAGGAGTGCGATGCGCCAGCCGAGCGACTCTCCGCCGGCCGGGGCGAGGCGCGAGATCGGCACCACGAGCCCGGCCGAGATCGCGGCGGCCCCGCCGAGCAGCGCCGAGTAGACGCCCATCACCAGGGGGATCCGGGAACCGAAGTCGCGTCTGATCGTGACGGGCAGCAGGACGTTGGCGACGGCGAGCGCCGCTCCGATGAGGCAGGTGCCCAGCCACAGGTTCAGCGAGGGCCCGGGCAGCGACCGCCAGACGGTCCCGGCGGCGAGCACGAGCAGCGACCAGGCGACCGCGGCGTCGGTGCCGATCCGCGTGGCGAGCCCGTGCGCCAGCGGCGACACGAGCCCCCACGCGATCAGCGGGATCGATGCGAGCAGACCGAGCGCGGCGGGCGTGGTGCCCTGCGAAGCCGCGATCTCGTCGAGCAGCGGCCCGACACCCGTGATCGTCATGCGCATGTTGAGCGCGACGAGGCAGACGGTGACGAAGAGGGCGATCCAGTGCCGCGGGGCGGCGCCGGCGCTCAGGCCGCCGCGGGGGTCAGACAAGCGCGCGCACGCGGACCGACAGGCAGGTCGGGCAGCCCTCGAGCTTCTCGTACTCCGAGATCTCGACCTCGGTGACGGTGTAGCCGAAGTCGCGCAGCATCGCGGCGGTGCGCGGGGCGGAGGCCGAGATGATCAGCTCGCTCTCGCTCAGGCAGACGACCGCGGTGCCGTGCGGCTCGGGCACGGGCACGAAGCGCTCGAAGATCGCGGGGTCGTCGACGAAATCGGGGAAGCCGATCACGGTGCCGTCGGGCAGAGCGGTGACGGCGGTCTTGAGGTGCAGCACCTTGGTGACGGGAACGGCGACGACCTTGCCGCCGAGCGGCGCGAGGATCGCGCGCAGCTGGGCGACGCCTTCGGCGTTGGTGCGGCCGCCGCGGCCGACGTAGACGGTGTCGCCGATCTTGAGCACGTCGCCGCCGTCGAGAGTGCCGGGCTCGCGGATCTCGGCGATGGGGCAGCCGAGGGCTTCGAGCGCCTTGCGGGTGCCCGCGGTCTCGGGCTTGCGACTGTCGGCGCCGGGGCGGCTGATCACGGCGACGTTGCGGAACATGACGACCGTGTCCTCGATGAAGACCGAGTCGGGGCAGTCGTCGGCGGGCTCGACCTCGATGGTCTGCCAGCCGTGCGACTGGAGTGCCGCCACGTAGCCGCGCCACTGCTCG
Source organism: Leucobacter sp. Ag1 (assembly GCF_000980875.1). Taxonomy (GTDB): domain Bacteria; phylum Actinomycetota; class Actinomycetes; order Actinomycetales; family Microbacteriaceae; genus Leucobacter; species Leucobacter iarius. The sequence continues at coordinate 17,601 of NZ_LAYO01000078.1, forward strand.
CGGGCCCGTTCCAGATCGACCGCGACCTTCTCGATGTGGTCGACGATGCCGTCGTCGAGAAGGGGGCTGGGCTGGCGGACGAGTGCGATGCGCGACATGGCTGGGGCTCCTCTGCGGGTGGCTCGATGGGGGATAGCTCCAGGCTATCGCCGACGGGAGGCATCGCCGTTGGCGCGGGGCCACGGAACCGGATGGGCACCGTTGCGCGGGGTGGGCGCATCGCCGAGGATGAGCGGGACGAGTCAAAGGAGACAACGTGACGTTCAGCAGCCCCTACGGGGAGATCGAGATCCCGAACATTTCCATCACCGACGCCGTGTTCGGCGGGTTGACCGAGGCGGAGCTGGGGCGGGTCGCCCTGGTCGACGGGCCGAGCGGTGCCGAGACGACGTACGCCGAGCTGCGCGGCCAGGTGCTGGCGATCGCGGGCGGCCTCGCCTCCCGCGGCATCGGGGTGGGCGACGTGGTGGCGCTGCACGCGCCGAACGTTCCCGCGTTCGTCGCTGCGTTCCACGGGATCCTGCGCGCCGGAGCCACGGTGACCCCGGTGGCGGCGCTGTCGACGGCCGAGGATCTCGCCCGGCAGCTGCAGGATTCGGGCGCGGTCCTGCTGCTCACCGTCTCGCCGCTGCTGCCGAATTCGGGCCCGGGCGCCGAGGCCGCGCGTCTGGCGAAGGACCGCGTGATCGTGCTCGACGGCGCCGAGGGCTACGCGAGCCTGCGCGACCTGGCGGGCGGCGGGCACGCCGCCCCGGAGGTGTCGTTCGATCCGGCGACCCAGCTCGCGGTGATCCCGTACTCCTCGGGAACCACGGGGCGGCCGAAGGGCGTCATGCTCACGCACCGCAACCTCGTCGCCAACGTGCTGCAGTCGAATCCGGCGATCGGGCTCGACGCGCACGATCGCGTGCTGGCGGTGCTCCCGTTCACGCACATCTACGGGCTCACGGTGCTGCTGAACCTCGCGCTGCGCGAGCGGGCGACGCTGGTCACGGTGCCGAAGTTCGATCTGCCGGAGTTCCTGCGGATCATCCAGGACCAGCGTACGACCGCCGTGTTCGTGGCGCCGCCGATCGCGGTGGCGCTGGCGAAGCATCCGATCGTCGCCCAGTACGACCTGTCGGCGGTCGAGTTCGTGCTGTCGGGTGCGGCCGCGCTGGACTCGAGCCTCGCGAAGGCGGTGGGGGATCGCCTCGAGACCCTCGTGCTGCAGGGCTACGGCATGACCGAGATGAGCCCGGTCTCGCACGTGATCCCGCGCGACCGTCCCGACATCGACCGCGGTTCGATCGGGGCCCTGGTAGCGAACACCGAGATGCGCATCGTCGACATCGAGACGGGGGAGGAGATCGGGCGGCCCGAGACGGGGCGCAGCCTGCCCGGCGAACTGCTGATCCGGGGTCCCCAGGTGATGGTCGGGTACCTGAACAACGCGGAGGCGACCTCGGCGACGCTCGAGCCGGACGGGTTCCTGCACACGGGCGACATCGTCGAGATCGACGCCGACGGGCAGGTGTTCGTGGTCGACCGACTCAAGGAGCTCATCAAGTACAAGGGCTACCAGGTGCCGCCGGCTGAGCTCGAGGCGCTGCTGCTCACGCACCCGGCGATCGCCGACGCCGCGGTCGTGGCGCTCCCGCACGAGGAGGCCGGCGAGGTACCGAAGGCGTTCGTGGTGCTGCAGGAGAACGCCTCGCTCACGGCGGAGGAGGTCATGGCGTTCGTCGCGGAGCACGTCGCGGCGCACAAGAAGGTCCGCGCGGTCGAGTTCATCGACGTGATCCCCAAGTCGAGCTCCGGCAAGATCCTGCGAAAGGACCTGCGGGTTCGGGACGCGGGGTAGCGCCGCCGCGGGTCCCGGCGTAAACTTGAGTCAACTGAACTCAAGTTTGCGATGTCGCGGGTGCTCGGGTCGGCCGGCACTCGCGACATCGCGCCCGTCTGCTGAACAGAGAGGACCCAGATGCAGGCCAATTGGACGCCCGCCCAGGGCGAAGAAGGTGCGCAGAGCGCGCTCGAGCAGTTCGGCGTCAACCTCACCGAGGTCGCCCGGACCGGCAAGCTCGACCCCGTCATCGGCCGTGACGCCGAGATCCGCCGCGTGAGCCAGGTGCTCACCCGGCGCACCAAGAACAACCCCGTGCTGATCGGCGAGCCCGGCGTCGGCAAGACCGCGGTCGTCGAGGGCCTCGCCCAGCGCATCGTCGCGGGCGACGTCGCCGAGTCCCTGAAGGACAAGGAGCTGATCTCCCTCGACATCTCGGCGCTCATCGCCGGCGCGAAGTACCGCGGCGAGTTCGAGGAGCGCATGAAGGCGGTGCTGCAGGAGATCAAGGACTCCGATGGCAAGATCATCACCTTCATCGACGAGCTGCACACCCTCATGGGCGCCGGCGGAGGCGAATCCTCCGTCGCGGCCTCGCAGATGCTGAAGCCGATGCTCGCCCGCGGCGAGCTGCGGCTCATCGGCGCGACGACGCTCGACGAGTACCGCGAGTACATCGAGAAGGACGCCGCGCTCGAGCGGCGGTTCCAGCAGGTCTACGTCGGCGAGCCCTCCGTCGAGGACACGGTCGCGATCCTCCGCGGCCTCAAGGAGCGCTACGAGGCGCACCACAAGGTCACGATCGCCGACTCGGCGCTCGTCGCCGCGGCCTCGCTGAGCGACCGCTACATCACGGCCCGGCAGCTGCCCGACAAGGCGATCGACCTCATCGATGAAGCGGCGAGCCGCCTGCGCATGGAGATCGACTCGGCCCCGGTCGAGATCGACGAGCTGCGCCGCGCGGTCGACCGCATGAAGCTCGAGGAACTGGCGCTCAAGAAGGAGAAGGACGAGGCCTCGAAGGAGCGCCTCGCGAAGCTGCGCGGCGACCTCGCCGTGAAGCAGGCGGATCTCGACGTGCTCGAAGCGCGGTGGGAGCGCGAGCGCGCAGCGCTGAACCGTACGGGCGAGCTGCGCGAGCAGCTCGACCGTCTGCGCATGGACGCCGAGCGCTCCCAGCGCGAGGGCAACCTCGAGCGTGCGTCGAAGCTGCTCTACGGCGAGATCCCGGTGATCGAGAAGCAGCTCGCCGAGGCCGAACGGGCCGAGCACGAGGCCGAGGCCGCCGGGGGCGGCGAGCCGCCCATGGTCAACGACCAGGTCACCGACGAGGACATCGCGGGCGTGGTCGCGGCCTGGACGGGGATCCCCGTCGGGCGCCTGCTGCAGGGCGAGACGGAGAAGCTGCTCGCGCTCGAGAGCGAACTGGGTCGCCGGCTCATCGGCCAGACCGACGCGGTGCGCGCGGTGAGCGATGCCGTGCGGCGCACCCGCGCAGGCATCGCCGATCCGAACCGGCCCACCGGCTCCTTCCTGTTCCTCGGTCCGACGGGTGTCGGCAAGACGGAGCTCGCGAAGGCCCTGGCCGAGTTCCTCTTCGACGACGAGCACGCGATGATCCGCATCGACATGAGCGAGTACGGCGAGAAGCACTCGGTGTCCCGGCTGGTCGGCGCCCCTCCCGGGTACGTCGGCTACGAGCAGGGCGGTCAGCTGACGGAGGCCGTGCGGCGCCGGCCGTACTCGGTCGTGCTGCTCGACGAGGTCGAGAAGGCGCACCCCGAGGTGTTCGACGTGCTCCTGCAGGTGCTCGACGACGGTCGTCTGACCGACGGCCAGGGGCGCACGGTCGACTTCCGCAACGTGATCCTGATCCTCACCTCCAACCTGGGCTCGCAGTACCTCATCGATCCCGAGCTTGACTGGGGCGAGAAGGAATCGGCGGTGCGCGAGACGGTGCGCCGGGCGTTCAAGCCCGAGTTCATCAACCGGCTCGACGAGATGGTGATCTTCCGGCCGCTCTCCGAAGCGGACCTGGCGCAGATCGTCGAGCTGTCGGTCGACCGGCTGCAGGCCAGGCTCGCGCCGCGCCGGCTCACCGTCGCGGTCACGCCCGAGGCCCGCACCTGGTTGGCGCAGACCGGGTACGACCCGGTCTACGGCGCGCGTCCCCTGCGTCGGCTCATGCAGCGCGAGATCGAGGATCGGCTCGCGCGGGCGATCCTGTCGGGCGAGGTGCGCGACGGCGGCACGGTCCGTGTCGACGTCGCCCCCGACGGCGAATCGCTGGCGGTCGCGGCGGTCTAGCGGCGCCGGTCGGGCTCCGGCCCCCCGCCCCGTCCGCCCAGCCCGACCCGCCCCCGCCCGCCGAGATTGCAGTTGTGCATGGAATAGCGCCCCATTCCATGCACAACTGCAATCTCGGCTCCGCGCACGCACGCCATCCTGACCCGCCGCTCAGCACGGGGGAATAGCGTGGAGGGTGTCCGCGCTGCACCCGACGTGCGCGCATCCGCGCGGCCCGCATCGACTCGCGAAGGAGCGTCCTCCATGACCATCGCCCGCACCCGCATCGGATCCTCGGAGCTCGAGATCGCTCCCCTCGCCCTCGGCGGCAACGTGTTCGGCTGGACGGCCGACCGGGACGCATCGTTCGGGGTGCTCGACGCGTTCGTCGCCGGCGGCGGCGACTTCATCGACACCGCCGACGGCTACTCGCACTGGGCTCCGGGCAACGGTGGCGGCGAGTCCGAGCGCCTCATCGGCGAGTGGGTGCGGGACCGCGGTGCGCGCGATCGCGTCGTCGTCGCGACGAAGGTCTCGACCCACCCCGAGTTCTCGGGGCTGTCCGCGGCGAACGTGCGCGCGGCGGCCGACGCGTCGCTCGAGCGGCTCGGCACCGACCGGATCGATCTCTACTATGCGCACTTCGACGACGCCGAGACGCCGCTCGCCGAGACCGTCGCCGCGTTCTCGGAGCTGGTCGATGCGGGCAAGGTCCGCGCGATCGGCGTCTCGAACTACACGGCCGAGCGGATCGACGAGTGGTTCCGCATCGCGCGGGAGGGCGGCTACCACCTGCCCGTCGCGCTGCAGCCTCACTACAACCTGATGGAGCGCGACTTCGAGACGAACGGCCTGCGCGACGCGGCCGAACGCGAGGGCCTCTCGGTGTTCCCGTACTTCTCGCTCGCGAAGGGATTCCTCGCGGGCAAGTACCGCGACGCGATGGACGTGAACAGCGCCTCGGCGAGCCCGCGCGCCGAGGACGCCGCGGCGTACCTCGACGCGCGAGGTCTCGCGGTGCTCGCCGGGCTCGACCAGCTGGCGGAGCTGCACCGGGTGCCGGTCGCCGCGATCTCGCTCGCGTGGCTGCGGCAGCAGCCGACCGTCGCGGCGCCGATCGCGAGCGCGCGCAACACGGATCAGCTGCCCGCCCTGCTCGACTCGCTCGAGGTCGAGCTGAGCCGGGCCGAACTGGACCTGCTGAGCGCGGCGTCCACCGATGCCGACCGCTGACCCCTTCACCGTGGATCCGTCGGTTCCCGAGCCGCTCGTCGGCCAACGGCACTCGGCCGAACCGCTCGGCGTCCGGTGGATCCACGGCTCCCCGTCGGCGAAGCACAACACCGACCCGGATCTGCAGGTGCACTGGGTGGATCCGCACACCGCGATCCTCCGCCAGAACAAGGCGATCGACTACGAGGCGCCCTTCCTGTTCCTGCTGTTCGGCGAGGCGCGTGCGGTGCTGATCGACACGGGTGCGACCGCCGATCCGGATCTGCTGCCCCTGCGACGCACGGTCGACGAGCTGATCGAGGGCTGGCTGGGGCGGCACCCGCGGCCCGGGTACGAGCTGGTGGTGCTGCACACCCACGCGCACGGGGATCACGTGGCGGGGGACGCGCAGTTCGCGGACCGGCCGCGCACCGTGGTGGTGCCCGCGGATCGCACGGCGGCGTGGTCGTTCCTCGGGATCGCGGACGACGACGCGGCCGCCGAGCCCGGTCGGGTCGAGCTCGGCGGCCGCGTCCTACTCGCCATCGGCGCACCCGGGCACGAGCGGTCGGCGGTCGTGTTCTACGATCCCTGGACCGGGTTCCTGCTGACGGGCGACACCGTCTACCGGGGGCGGCTCTACGTCGACGACTGGGCGGCCTACTCGCGCACCATCGATCGGTTGATCGCGTTCGCGCAGGAGCACCCGGTGACGCTCGTGCTCGGCTGCCACATCGAGATGACCTCCGAGCCCGGCGTCGACTACCCGATCCGCACCACGTACCAGCCTGACGAGCCGCCGCTCGAGTTGCCGCCCGAGGTGCTGGGGCGGATCCGGGCGGTGCTCGACGCGGTGGGCGACGCGCCCGCGCGTCGTGCCGACGGCGACTTCATCATCTGGCCGGAATGATCGGCGGGACTCCGCGTGCGGCGGGGGCGCCGACGCCGCAGCCGGGGATCCGGGAGAATGCTCGGGTGACCGAACAGCATCCCGAGCGCACCACCGCAGGCGTCGGCCCCTGGCCGGGCGGCCCCGAGGCCTGGCCCGACGACAAGCACTACGACCCCGAACTGCTGGAGCACGGCGACTCCCGCAACGTGATCGACCGCTACCGGTACTGGCGCATGGAGGCGATCGTCGCCGACCTCGACGAGCACCGGCACCCGTTCCACGTGGCGATCGAGAACTGGCAGCACGACATGAACATCGGGTCGATCGTGCGCAGTGCGAACGCCTTCGGCGCGGACACCGTGCACATCGTGGGCCGACGGCGATGGAACAAGCGGGGCGCCATGGTGACCGACCGCTACCAGCACGTGCAGTACCACGCCGACGTCGCCGAGCTCGCCGCGTGGGCCGAGGCGAACGGGCTGCCGATCATCGCGATCGACAACGTGCCGGGCTGCGTGCCGGTCGAGACCTTCGCGTGGCCCGAGCGCTGCATCATGCTCTTCGGGCAGGAGGGACCCGGGCTGACGGACGACGCGGTGGCCGCGGCCGAGGCCGTGGTCGAGATCACGCAGTACGGGTCCACGAGGTCCATCAACGCCTCGGCGGCGGCCGCGGTGTCGATGTTCAGCTGGGTGACGCAGCGCTCGGCGCTCGTGCCGGGCGGCCCGTCCCGCCCGGGGGTGGGGCCCGAGAGCGCGCCAGGATCGCGATAAAGTTATCAAGATCCATCCGGCTGATAAAGTTATCGAATGAGGAGCTCGCTCAACAACCCGTTCAGCCCCGGATCCGACATCGTCCCCGAGGTCTGGGCCGGCCGCAGCGAGCAGCTGAGCGACTGGCGCGATGTCGTCCGTCCGCGTCGGATCGTCGGACTTCCCGAGCGCGGGCGCACGATCCTCGGCGAGCCCGGGCTCGGGAAGTCGTCCCTGGTGCGCCGCATCGCGCAGACCGCCGCGGCGCACGGGGACTGGGTGACGCCCCAGCTCCGGATCCCCTCGGGTGCGGATCCGCTGAAGCTCGTCGCGGAGGCGATCCTGCGGCTCGCCGAGACCGCGGGGCTGTCCTCGAAACCCGCGAACGAGATCGCGGCGGCGCTCGCCCGGGTCCGGGCGGTCGCGGCCGCCGGGATCTCGCTCACCCTGCAGGGCGCCGAGGGCCCGGATCCCTACCGTGCCCTAACCGACCTCCTCATCGAAGTCGGGCGCGCGGCGATCCGCCGAGGCGACGTCGTGGCGCTGATCCACATCGACGAGGTGCAGAACATCACCGACGAGCACGCGCTCTCGCAGCTGCTCATCGCGCTGGGCGACGCGCTCACGCACGAGATCGAGGTCGAGGTGCCGGGCGGCAACCGGGTGCTGCGATCGTTGCCGATCGCCGTCTACCTGACCGGTCTCCCCGACTTCGAGGACATGACGGGTGCGCGCAAGGGGGCGACATTCGCCCGGCGGTTCAAGACCACCACGCTGACCGCGATCGACGAGGAGGAGCTCGCCGAGGCGCTGCAGGGCTTCGTGCTCGCGGGTCGGAGCATCGCCGTGCCGGACGGCGGGATCGAACGGATCCGCATGGACCCCGCGGCGGCCGCCGCGATCGTCGACCTGTGCCGGGGCGAGCCGTTCCTGTTCCAGCTCGCGGGGGAGCAGGCCTGGTACGCCGGCACCGGCCCCCTCATCACCGAGGAGCAGGTGCTCGCCGGCTGGCGGAGCGCCAGCCGGGAGGCCGGCGCTCACGTCGAGCGGATCCTGAACCGGCTGCCCGAGCGTGAGAAGCAGTTCCTCGAGGCCATGGCGGAGCTGCCCCCGAAGGAGCGGACGCTCACGCGGATCGCGGCCGACGCGGGCTTCGCGAAGGCGACCGATGCCGGTCCCACCGCGCAGCGCCTCGACACGGTGCGGGGGATCATCTCGCGGGGCAAGCCGTACACGTTCCGACATCGGGCGGTCGAGGCCTATCTGACGAGCGAGTGGCCCGATGCTCCGGCCGGTGCGCCCGGCGGGCGCTGAGCCGCGCTCAGTCGAACAGGGCCTGGCCGACGAATTCGCCGGCGCCGACTCCGCGGGGCACGGCCCAGAGCCCGGAGCCGACGTGGCGGATGTACTCGTTCAGCGCATCGGTCTTGAGCGCGCGCTGCACGGTCACGAACGCCGACGGGTCGCTCTGGTACGAGATGAAGAAGAGGCCGGCGCCGAGCTGGCCGAGCGGGTTGTTGCCGTCGACGTAGTTGTAGCCGCGGCGCAGCAGGCGGATCCCGTGGTTCTTCGTGGGGTGCGCGAGGCGCACGTGCGCGGCGATGTCGATCGCGGTGCCGCCGGAGGTCCGGGTGCGGGCGAAGTCGGGCTCCGTGAACTCCCCGCCCCCCGAGAGCGGTCCGCCCTCGCCCTTGGTGCGCCCGATCACGCGCTCCTGCTCCTGCAGCGTGGTGCGATCCCACGATTCGATGGTCATGGCGATCTTGCGCGCGACCAGGTAGCTGCCGCCGCGGATCCACTCGGGTCCGTCGGCGACCCACACGTGCTGGGCGAGGGCCTTCGTCTCCTCCGCCTTCACATTGGCGGTGCCGTCCTTGAACCCGAAGAGGTTCCGCGGCGTCTCCTGCGACTGCGAGGTGGATGAGGTGCGTCCGAAACCGAGCTGGCTCCAGACGATGCGCGCGCGGCCCATCGCGATGCGGCTGAGGTTGCGGATCGCGTGCACCGCCACCTGGGGGTCGTCCGCGCAGGCCTGCACGCAGAGATCGCCGCCGGTCGTCGCGGGGTCGAGCAGGTCGAACGCGAACGAGGGAAGCGGGGCGAACGAGGCGGGCATCCGCTCACGCAGTCCGAACGGGTCGGCCTCGGTCCCGCCGCCGCGCAGCGACCGGTCGGCGAACAGCTCCCGGCCGAGTCCGAAGGTGAGCGTGAGGTTCGACGCGCTCAGCCCCTGCGCCTCGCCCGTGTCATCGGGCGGGGCGAGCAGGGGCCCGTCGACGGCGCCCGAGCCGATGTCGCGCCCGGCGGTCAGCTCCCGGGCGGCGGCGGTCCAGTCGCGCAGCAGCGAGATGAGCTCGTCGCGGCCGGAGCTGTGCAGCATCTCGAAGGAGGCGAAGTGCAGCCGATCCTGGGCCGGGGTGACGATCCCGGCCTGGTGCGCGCCCTCGAACGGTACGACGCCCCGCGTCGCCCCTGCGATGCCGGAGCCGAGCGGTCCGGAGGCTGCGAGGGCGCTGTTCGCGACCGCGCCGGCCGCCGCGCCGACGGCGAGCCCGGCCGCACCGCCGCCGAGCATGCCGAACAGGGCGCGGCGGGAGGGCTGCGGCGCGGACTCCTCCGGAGTCCGCGGGCCTTCCTGCAGGTGCGGCTCCTGCGGCGGCTCGGGGCGAGTGGGCTCGGACATCGTCGACAGACTACCGACTACTTGGACGCGGGAAGGCCGAGCACGGTGTGCGTGAGCTTCGACAGGGGCTCGCTGAGCGCGTTCAGCTGGGCGCCGAGCTCGTTGCGGGCGTTCTGGTCGACCGTCGAGTAGTCGATGAAGCCCTTGTCGAACGAGCCGTACTGTGCGAGCAGGTCGAGCATGCCGGCGAACTGGCGGTCGAGCTCGGCGACGAGCTTCTTGCCCTCGGGGCCCTTGGCCTCGGCGATCTTCTTGACCGTGTCGAACGCGACCTGCGCGCCCTCGACGTTCGCGGTGAAGTCGTAGAGGTCGGTGTGGGCGAATTCGTTCTCCTCGCCGGGCAGCTTGCCGTCGGGGGCGGCGACCTCGTCGAGCAGGCTCACGGCGCCGTTGGTGATGTCGGCGAGGGTGAGCGTGAAGTCCTTGGAGTTCACGAGGTCGTGCAGCTTCGTCACATCGGCGACGAGCTTGTCGCCGACCTGCTTGCGGCCGGCCTGGTCGAGCGGGGCGAGCTTCTCGTTCGGGTAGTTCTTCTTGGCCTGGTCGAGCCACAGGTCCATCTCGATGCGGTGGAAGCCGGTGAAGGGGATCCCCTCGGCCTCCGCGCCGGGCTTGCGGTAGTCGATCGCCGGGTCGAGATCGCCGAACTGCGAGGCGGTGGGCTCGATGCGCTCGTAGTTCACGCGGGCCAGCGGGAACAGCTTGCGCGCCTCATCGTCCTTGCCGGCCTCGTAGGCGTCGACGAACTTCTGCACGTTCGGCAGCAGCTCGCTGGCCTGTGCCTTGACGTAGCCGACGTAGGAGGCCACGGCGGCGTCGGCCGCCTTCTGGTCGTCGCCCGAGAGCGCGGTGGCCTTGCCGGTGACGGCGAAGGCGGCCTGGCCGACGTTCGCTCCGACCATGCCGGGCTTGCACGCGGTGAAGTAGCTGCCGGGGTCGGCGACGACGGTCAGGTCGCGGGTGCTGTTCGGAGCGATGTTCTCGACCTCGCCCACGATGGAGAGCTTGTTCTCGCCGAGCAGGTAGAACTCGGTGACCTTGTCGCTCGTGTTCTTCACACGGAAGGTGACGGGGCCGCTCGGCGCTTCGGCCTTGGACACGGTGCAGGCGTCGGCGGTCGCGGTGACGTCGAGCACGGTGGTGGCGCCGCCCGCGGTTCCGGCGTTCGGCACGCAGCCGGTGAGCAGTGCGGCGACGGCGATGCCGGCCGTTCCGAGTGCGAGCGGAGCGGTGGTGCGTCGGGCGAGGCGGAGGGTCATCGGGGGTCCTGTTCTGTGGGAGGGATCGGTCTGCGGGGTCGCGCGATGCGCCGATGCCGTCGGGCACCGGGCGAGCGCGGCATCGCTAGGAGAGGGCGGGAGCGACGGTCGGTTCGGCGGGCTCGGCCGGAGCCGGCTTGGAGCCGGTCGCGGGCTGCGGGCGGGTGCGCAGCAGGAACCAGGTGAGGGTCGGGATCAGGTAGAGCGCCCAGACCAGCACCTCGAGCTTCGTCATGTCCGGCGAGAACCCGAGCGTTCCCTTGAGGATCACGCCGAGCCAGCCGTCGGGTGCGATCACGTGCGAGAGCTGGAACGCCCAGGCGGACTCGCCGTACCAGGAGGCGACGAAGGCGCCGGCTCCCGGGGGAACGGGGGCGAAGGGGCCGGGCAGTACGGCGGCCTCCTGCAGATCGTGGATCGCGTAGGCGAGCACGCCCGCGGTGAATACGACGAGGATCGCACCGCTCCAGCGGAAGAAGCGGCTGAGTCCGATGCGGAGCAGGCCGCGGGAGATCGCCCAGCCGAGGGCGGCCGCGACGAGGATCCCGGCGACCGCGGCGAGGAACCCGAGCAGAGCACCGGTGCCGGTGGCGCGGGTGGTGGCCCAGATGAAGAGCGCGGTCTCGATGCCCTCGCGGCCGACCGAGAGCAGCGCGACGGCGACGATGCCCCAGCCGGTTCCGCCGATGACCGCGTCCAGGCGGCCGCGGAGCTCGCCGCTCATGCTGCGCGATGCGCGGGCCATCCACATGATCATCCAGGTGACCATCACGACGGCGAGGAGCGAGAGGCTGCCTCCGATGATCTCCTGGGCCCGGAACGAGAGGCCGTAGGCCCCGTAGGTGAGGATCGCGCCGACGGCGAGGGAGATGCCGATGGCGACGCCGACGCCGAGCCAGATCCGGACGACGACGTCCTTGCGATCGAGCTTGCGCGCGTACGCGATCAGGATTCCGACGATGAGTGCGGCTTCGAGGCCTTCGCGGAGGCCGATGAGGAAGGTGCCGAGCATGGAGCGTGGATCTCTCGTGAGGTGGTTCTTCGGGTGCACCGGCACGGAGATGTCGGGGCGGATGCGGCGGTGCGCCGCGTGGGCGTCACTCGGGTTCGCCGAAGCGATCCCGACGCCGGCGTCCTTCATCAGATGTTAGTGAGTCGAGCCTCATTTGCCAAGATCGAGTGCTGTGAATCCTGCGCCGTCGTTCGGATCCGGACGTATCCTGAGGACAACCGGTCGCGACCGGTCGAGCCGCGGCCGCACGTGAGGTGAGTGCGATGAAGCAGAAGAAGCGGGACCGGCCGCACGCCGCGACCCTGCACGACGCCGGCACCGGGCAGGGAACGGTGCACGACCCGCACTACGGGTGGAGCACCCTCGATCACCCCGTGCTGGACGGTTCGACCGAGTCGAAGCGCGCGCAGGCCAAGGTCGAGAACGTCTATCGGGGCGTCGAGGATCCCTCGTTCGTGCACGGGATCCGCAAGCACGGTCTCGGCGTGGCCGATCCGCCCTCGGGCGTCCGCGGGCTCAGGCCGAACTGATCGCGGTGGGGGCCTGCGGCACGCCGCAGGCCCCCACCGTCCTCAGGATCGTCGCTCGGACCGATGCCTCAGCACGAGCACCAGAACGCCGGCCAGCAGGGCGCCCGCCGCAAGCGCGAATCCGGTCCAGGGCGAGCCGCCGCCCGTGGTGGACAGTCTGTTGTCCGCGCCGGAAGCGCCGGTCCCGGCCTTCGCGCCGGTCCCGGCCTTGGCGTCCGCACCGGTTCCGTTCGCGGAGGCTGAGGAGCCCGAGGCGTCGGCGTGGCCGGAGGCCCCCGATCCGCTCGATGCGTCCGCGTTGCTCGATGCGTCCGATCCGCTCGAGGCGTCCGCGCTGCTTCCTCCTCCGCCGTTCTCGATGACCCGGAGGTCGGCGCTGGCCCGGTTGTTGCCGGCCTCGGGGTCGGGGAACCGGCCGGTGATCTCCGCGGTGACGGTGCCGGAGGTTCCGGCGTCGCCCGCGGTGACCGTCAGCGGCAGGGAGCCCGAGAAGCCCTGGGGGAGCGGGGCGTCCGAGACGCAGGTCGCGGTCTGCCCGCCCCCGGCTCGATCCTCGATCGTGCACGTCCAAGCGGTCGATTCGGACGTCGACGTGCCGAGCGTGAGACCCTTCGGGGCGGTCACCGTGACGGTCGCCGCGCTGTCGCTCGGGCCGTCATTGCTGACGGTGATCGGCAGGTCCGAGGTCGCGTTCGGCGAGAGGTCTCCGCCGACGATGCGCACGCCGAGGTCTGCGACGGCGATCTCCACGCCCACGGGCATCGGCTCCGCGGCGATCTTCTGCGCGTTGTCGGCGCGCGTCGCCGAGAACGCCGCCGAGTTGAAGGCGGTCAGGGCGGCGGGAGTCGTCTGCGCGATCTCCATGCTCCAGGTCACCGGGGCTTCGTCACCCGGTGCGAGCGAGGCGCCCGCTTCCTGCACGAACCGCAGCGCGCGCACCGAGGCGTAGTCGGCGGGAGTCGCGGTCCAGTCGTCGACGCACCCGGTGGCCGACGGGTTCACCTCGGGGCGGCACGGGTTGGTCGAATCGGAGTACTCCACGGTGAACCCCGGGGGAGCGGTGACCGCGCCCTGCAGGATCGGAGTGAACTGCGAACCGCGCGGCTGGTTCGCAGTCGCCTCGCTGACACCGGTATCGCCGATGTGCGGCAGGATGTCGTACACGACGATGTCGGTGAGCGGCACGTTGCCCGTGTTGCGGATCGGCAGCGAGTAGGTGATGGCCTTGCCGGATTCGCTCGCCGCGAGCTGCGGTGCCGAGACGAACTCGGAGTCGAGGGAACCGCGCGCGACGAGGGCGGACTGCAGGGACGCGCCGGTCCCCGTGGGCACGCTGGCCACCGAGCGGGCCAGACGCGAGGCGGCGCTGCCGCCGTCTGCGATGCCGCGGTCGTCGAGCACCATCGATGCCCAGGGGTCGCTGTTCGAGCTGTCCTTGGGCACGCCGGTCATGGGAGCGGCCGGGATCGGCCCGCGAGCGTCGCCTCCGTAGAGGCGGGCTTCGATGGTTCCGGCCGGTGCGGTGGTGACGACGGTCCGGAACTCGCCGGTCCAGAGATAACCGCCCGGTTCGATAGCGGCCGAGTCGGGCCAGCGCACCTCGACGAGGTCCTGTCCGTCAACCGCCTTGGGGTGCACGGCCACCTCGGGATTCTCGAAGGCGGGATCGCTCGGCGAGTCCTGCCAGACGAAGGGTTCCTTGGCCGCCTTCGTCCCCTTGGGGACGAGGAAGTACAGCACGGGCTGCCAATCGCGATTGCCGTACACGGGGTTCGACAGACCCGCCTGCCAGGTCACGGTGTCGCCTGGTCGGAAGGTCTCCCCGCTGCTCGGCGCGTAGAGCGAGAGGTTCGGTGCGATGAAGGGATCGACGACCCGGTAGTTCCCGCAGTTCTGCGCCGAGGCCGTGCCGCCGGACGCCGAGGTCATGTCGAGCTTCGCGCACTGCTCGACCCGGTTCACCGAGGGGTCGGTGGTCGTCGCGATGAGCGAGAACTCACGAGAGCCGGGGGCTTCGACCGCGCCGAGCTCGACTTCGAAGCGGGCCAGGAGGTCGCCCTCGGGCATGCCGAGGTCGCCCATGTCGATCATCGTGTACTCGTCGCCGGCGGTCACCGTGCCCGTCTTGCCCGAGCTGCTCGTCCAGGTGAGCGTTGCGCCCTTGGGGAGCGACATTCGCGATGCGATGAGGCCGGGCGCCATATCGGAGGACATGATCGCGCTGGTGGAAGGGACCGTGCTGTTCCAGTTGTTCAGGTAGTAGCTGAACGAGTACTCCGCGCCACGGGCGACGACCCCGTTGAGATAGGAGTAGCTCGAACCGAGCACTTGCACGTGCGGCTCCAGCTTCTCGGTGAAAGCGAGGAGCTGGACGCGGCTCGTGTTCGAGGCGGCGAACGGCACGCCCGACACCGAGGAGCCCGCGACAGAGGGCTTGAGCTCGATGGTCTGCTTGTCGGCGAACACCGAGGAGGGGAACCTCAGCACGAGCTCGACCTCGCGTCGTCCGGGTTCGCCGTAGGGCTGGGCGGCCGGGGGGACGTCCTTCCAGACGATCTCGGTGGCCGAGACCGACTCGGGGGCGGGCTTCGCCGAGACGAACTCCGCTCCGGCCGGAATCTCGACGGCGTAGCGGTCGACCGTCCCGATGCCATCGGAGCCGACGGCGGACCCGTTGGTGATCGAAGCCGTCGGCTTGAAGGTGAGGTCCCGGTCCAGGTAGTTGAAGATCTGGCCGGGCCCGGCCTGCGTGGCGACGGTCGAGCCGGTCGTGGTGAGGGTCATCGTCGCCTCAGCGCTCGACGGGTCGATCGTGGCCCCCGTGGCAGAAGCGACGACCGTCAGTTTCGTGCCGTTCGGGGTGATCTGGGCGGTCGGCGTGTACCGGACTCCGAGGGTGCCCGTGGTTCCCGGGGCGAGCGGCTTCATGGCAAAGGTGACGGTGCCGTCCATTGCCACCTGCGACGACGCGACATCGTTCGAGTTCGTCGGCCGCGGCTGCTGCCACCAGTTCCATCCCCAGAGCGGCTGCGTCGCGGAGACATGCTCGGGGAGCGGGACGGTGATCGTCACGCCGTCGCAGGTCGCGGCCCCCGAGCAGGTGTAGCCGACGGTGAAGTCGGCGGCGGTGCCGGTGACCGCGGTCGGAGAATCGGCGCTCGCGGACAGGGCGAAGGAGGCGGCAGCGGGTGCGGGCGCCGCCTGCGCCGGCAGCAGCCCGCCTCCGAGTGCGCCGAGAACTCCGACGACGATAGCGGCCAGAGCGACGAATGGGGACTTGCGGAGCATGGTGATCCTTCGGTGGAGCGGGCGCCGAGGAAAATTGTGGCACCTCATAATACTGAAATATTACGTCACCTTGTCGAGTCCTGCAACCCCTCGCTCATGGCACGGGCGGTGAGACGAGGGATCGACGGCACGGCGCTTGCGGGAGAGCTGCAAACGCCGTGCCGGAACCGCCGTCCGGCGTCCGCGTGGGGTCAGGCCGAGGCGATCGCGAGGATCGGTGCGGTCGTCGGAGCTCCCGTCGGGGATCCGCCGCGATCCTCGACGGTCACCGCGACCGTGTCGCCGGGCCGGAAGTCCTTCGCGATCACCGCAGTGCGCGAGCCGCCGGGCCGCACGACCCCGAGCGAGATGGGTCGATCGCCGCGCACGATCCACAGCTCGTAGTCGTGCCCGGACGCCGCCTTCGGCAGGCCGTCCAGCACGAACACCGCCCGCTGCTCCGAGTCGGACCAGTGCAGGGTGCCGCGCGCCGCCGTGTCGGTCGTGCCGGTCGCGCTCCGCGCGTCCGGGGCGGCCTCGACCTGCTCCAGCGCGGTGGCCACCGGATCCTGCGGGAACAGGCTCTCCCGCACCCAGGGCGAGAGCCCGATGCTCAGCAGTACGGCGATCGATGCCGCCAGAGCGAACCAGCCGGCGCGTCCGCGCGCGCGGCGCGGGGCGGGTGCGGGGGTCGTCGGGGCGGGCTCCGGATCGGCCGCCGCCGCGGAACCCGATGCCGTCGGGTCCTCGGACCCCGCCTGGGGGAGTTCCGCGATGGCGTCCAGGATCGATGCGCGCACCGACGCGGGCGGCACGGCCTCCGGTACCGATCCGCCGAGGTCGGCCGCCGCCTCGCGGTCGGCATCGAGGATCGCGCGCCACTCGGGGTGCGCCTCCAGCGCCTCGGCGAAGGCGAGCTCCTCGTCGGGCGACAGCGCGTCGAGCGCGTGCGCTGCGGAGAGCTCGCGGAATTCCTGCTCGTTCATCGCGGTGCCTCCAATACGCTCCTGAGCCGGGTGAGCCCGTCCCTGATCCTGGTCTTCACGGTGCCGAGAGGTGCCCCGACGATCACGGCGATCTCGCGCTGACTGTATCCGCCGAAGTAGGCGAGCACGAGCGCTCGCCGCTGGGGTTCCGGGAGCTCGTCGAGGCCGTGCACGGCGCGGGCGCCGTCGATCCGCAGCTCCACGTCCTCCGTGACGCTCGGGGGCGGTTCCGCGGCTTCGCGAGCTCCCACCAGCAGGTCGCGACGCCGTGCCGCCTGCGCGGACCGCACCCGATCGACCGCCCGACGGTGGGCGATGGTGAGGATCCAAGCGCGGGCCCGGCCGCGGTCGGGATCGAACCCCGAGGCCGTCTGCCAGGCTTCGAGGAACACCTCCTGCAGCACCTCCTCGCTCTGCGAGCGGTCGACGAGGACCCGCAGGATGAGTCCGAAGGTGCGCGCCGCGAGCAGATCGTAGAACTCCGCGAACGCGGTGCGGTCGCCGGCCCCGGCGCGCGCGAGGGCGTCGTCGGCGGGATCGGCGCGTTCGCCGTCCTCCGGAACTTCGACTCCGTCGATCACCATCTCACCCAGCATGCCCCATTCACCTCCGTCCGTCACCGAAGCGGTGTCGATCACCCGAAGGTGAACGAGTACACCTGGACGCCGCGGGGCACGCTGAGCCGCAGCGTGCCCGCCGTGTCCTGCGCCGTCTGCAGCAGGCGGTACGACCGCGGAGTCCCGCTGACCGCGATGTCCTCCGTCGAGCCGTCGGGCAGAGTCGCGGTCAAGGTGCCGTCGCCCGAGACGACGACCCGCACCTCGCGGGCGCGGAAGTCGAGGCGGACGGTGCCGCCCGCGGCGTCGGTCGGGGCCGCGAACTGCGTCTCCACCGTCCACCGGCCGTCGAGCGCGAAGGTGTCGCGATCCTGCTTCGCGGGGAGGCCGAATGCGGCGGTGCCCTGCTCGTAGGCCTCGGTGCCGCCGAAGTTGCGGTCCTTCGACGAGCCGAGGAACGTCTCGGGCGTCGTGCTGCCCGTCTTCGGCGTGCGATCGGCCACCTCGGTTGCCTTCGGCAGCGAGGCGCTCGGGTCGGCGTCTTGCAGCAGCTCCCGGATCATCCGCTCGGTCGTGGCGTAGTCGCCCTCGCCGAACGAGATGTGCCGGACCGTGCCGCTCGCATCGATCAGGTAGTGCGCCGGCCAGTACCGGTTGCGGTAGGCGGTCCAGGTCGCGAGCGAGTTGTCGAGCGCGACGGGGTAGTCGATCCCGAATCCCTTCGCTCCCGCCGCGACGTTGGCCGGATCCTTCTCGAACGCGTACTCGGGCGAGTGGACGCCGATCACGGTGAGCCCCGCGTCGCGGTAGGCGCGATCCCACGCGACGACGTGCGGGATCGAGCGCTGGCAGTTGATGCAGGAGTAGGCCCAGAAGTCGATCAGCACCACTCGGCCGCGCAGCGAGGCGAGGTCGACGGGCGCGCCGCCGGGGGTGTTGATCCAGTCGGTGAGTCCCCGCAGCGCGGGGGCGGTTCCGCAGTCGCGCAGCTCCGGGGCGTCGTTGCCGCACTTGGCGAGGTCGCGGTTCTCGTCGGTGACGAGGCCGCCGAGGTTCAGGGCTTTGCGTCCGGCATCGCTGTCGGCCAGATCCTTCTGCAGGCCGGCCGTGTAGTCGGGCACGAGCCGTTGCAGCACCTGGGGGAGGTCGAAGGCGAGCCCCACCGAGAGCGCGATCAGCGCGATGCCTCCGGTGATGCGGATGGCGCGCTCGCGCTTGCGGAAGCCGCGGATCCGCTGGGCAACGCTGCGTCCGGCCAGCGCGAAGACGAGCAGCGGGACGGCGACGCCGATCGCGAAGGCGAGGGTCAGCAGCACCGTGCTCGGGCCGACCGTGCCCGTCGAGCCGGCGACCACGATCGCGGCGAGCACGGGGCCGGCGCAGGGCACGAACACCGTGCCGAGCGCCAGACCGGTGCCGAAGCCGGAGCCTCCCTCGCCGACCCGACGGCGAGGGAGACGTTGGAACGGGCGCTCGAGCAGCCGCTCGAACCCCGGGAAGAGCATGCCGACGCCGATCAGCAGGAGCACGGCCACGCCGGCCCAGCGGATCGTGCTCTGCGGCAGGCCGATCAGGCTCAGCAGCAGCGAGCCGAGCAGCGTCACGATCGAGAAGCTCACGACGAGGCCGGCGATGATCCAGTAGGGCCGCGCCCGTTTCGCCGGGATCACCTCGGGCAGTTCGCCGGGCAGCGCCGGCTTGGCTCCGGCGGTGAGGAAGATGACGGGGAGCACGGGGAGGATGCACGGCGAGATTCCGGTGATGAGTCCGCCGAGCAGTCCGATGAGCACGATATCCATGAGTTCTCCTCCTGTTGCCGAGCTATTCGGAGCGCCGCGCCGAACGGATTGGCGGGGCGCGCGAAAAAAGTTCCGCCGATTTCCCATCCGGTTCGCGATCCGCTCCGAACGACCTCACAAGCCGCGAAGATTCGCGGTCCCGAGACCCGAGGAGGGGCCATGTTCACTCAGAAGAAGACCGTCGGTGCCGCGTTCGCACTGCTGCTGATCGGTGCCGCCACGCTCACCGGATGTTCCATGGGAGCGTCGACGGACGGCGGAGCGAAGACCGAGACGTCGCAGTCTCCGTCGAAGGAGAGCACCCCGAGCCCGAGCAGCACGAAGATGGATCCGTCGGCGAACCTCGTCGGGCCCGGATGCGCCGCGTACGCCGCGCAGGTGCCCTCGGGCGCGGGTTCGATCCAGGGCATGTCGCAGGATCCGGTCGCGGTCGCGGCCTCGAACAATCCGATGCTGAAGACCCTCGTCGCCGCGGTCAGCGGCAAGCTGAACCCGAAGGTGAACCTGGTCGACACGCTCAACGGGGGCGAGTTCACGGTGTTCGCCCCGGTCGACGACGCCTTCGGCAAGATCGATGCGGCCACCATCGACAAGCTCAAGACCGACGACGCGCTGCTGACCTCGATCCTGACCTACCACGTGGTGCCCGGACAGATCGAGCCCTCGAAGATCGACGGGACGCACAAGACCGTGCAGGGCGGTGAGCTCACCGTCACCGGCTCGGGCGACAGCCTCAAGGTCAACGGCGCGAACGTGATCTGCGGCGGAGTGCAGACCGCCAACGCCGTGGTCTACCTGGTCGACGGTGTGCTGATGCCGCCGGCCGACGCCAAGCAGTAGCATCCGCTTCGATCCGGAGGCCGGCACCCGCGATGGCCGCGGGTGCCGGCCTCCGGCGCGTCCGGCCGCGGGGCGGCACGAGTGCTGCCGCGGATCAGGCGGGCTCGGTCAGCGGCACGACCCGCTCGACGAAGGCGAACGCAGCGGCAGGATCGTCAGCGCCCGCGCGCCAGGCGAGGCGCGTGACGGATCCGTTCGCGGCGGCGCCGGGGTAGTCCGAGAGGTCGCGGCGGCAGGCCCGCTTGACGACGGCGTTGATGAGGGCGCCGTGGCTGACGGCGACCAGGACGCCGCCCGGGTCGATCGCGACCGCGTGCGCGTGCAGCGCGCGGTGGGCGCGGGCGACGAGATCGAGCTTGGACTCCGCGCCGGGGACGTGGCCGTCGGGGAAGCGGCTCTCGAACTCCGGCCAGAGCATGCCCTCCGCGATCCCGAACCCCTGCTCGGTGAGGTCGGCGTCGAGCGCGGGCGAGGGGAGGTCGAGCGCGTCCGCGATCCGCTGCGCGGTGACGGCGGCCCGGCGGAGCGGGCTCGAGACGACGCGCAGCGGTGCGTGCGAGCGGAGCAGCTCCGCGGCGAGCACCGCGTCCAGATGGCCCTGCTCGTCGAGCTCGATGTCGGTGCGGCCCTGGATCCGGCCCTCGACGTTCCAGGGTGTGCGGCCGTGCCGCACCAGCAGGATCGTGACGGACGACTCGCTCATGCTCCAACGGTAGCGGGGGTCGGGGCCGATGTGCAGGCCCCGACCCCCGCTGCCAGGAGATCAGCCGTTGCGGTGGCGGCGGCGGCGGAGCAGCAGCCCGCCGCCCGCGGCGGCGAGTGCGAGCGCGGTGCCCGCCGCGGGCAGCAGCGATTCGGCGCCGGTCTTCGCGAGCCCGTCGCCCTCGCCCGTGCCGGATCCCGTTCCCGTGCCTGTGCTCGGCGGGGTGCTCGGGCCGGTGGTGGGCTTCGGGGTCGGCTGCTCGGTCGGCTTCGGCGTCGGGTTCGGCGTGGGCGTTCCGGCCGCGCGGTAGGCCTCGACCGCCGCATCGAGCTCGTGCGCCGCCGCGTCGATGCCGGGCTGGGGCACGTTCAGGCGATCGGACACGCCGACCGCCGAGCGCTGCGCCGCACGGAGGCGATCCGCGACCGCACGGGTGTCGTCCTTCGCCCGGGCGACGACGGGCTTCGCGGCATCGAGCGCCGCGGTGAGCGGAGCGCGATCCACCGTCGCGACGAACTGCTGCAGCGCCGAGGTGCCCTCGACGATCCGCGCGGCGGCAGCGTCGACCTCGTCCTGGGTCGCGGGCCCCGCGGCCGCGCGGGCGGCGGC
>NZ_LAYO01000095.1 GCF_000980875.1 Leucobacter sp. Ag1
ACGTCGAAGGGGGCGGGGATCGATGATCCCCGCCCCCTTCGACGTACCCGCCCGTCTTAGAAGTTGATGACGAACGCCGGGTTCACGAAGTCGTACCAGCCGTTGTCCTGGTTGGGTCGCATCTCGAAGTGGAGGTGCGGGCCGGTGCTGCAGCCGGTGCTGCCGACGTAGCCGACGGTCTGGCCGCGCTGCACGGTCTGGCCGTTGCCGACGAGCGACCAGCTCGCCATGTGAGCGTAACGGGTCTGCCAGCCGTTGGGGTGGTTGATGCTGACCATGTTGCCGCCGCAGGGATCCCAGTAGGCGGACGCCACGGTACCCGACATCGCGGCGCGGATCGGGGTGCCGTACGCGGTCGCGAGGTCGATGCCGGTGTGGTCGGGGCGGCCCGGCGGGCGGAAGCCCTCGGAGACGTAGTAGCCGGTGACCGGGATCAGCCAGCCGTTGCTGCTGCCGTTGTTGCCGCCGCCCCCGGGGTTGGGGTTGACGGGCGGGTTGCCGCCATTGTTCCCGCCGTTGTTCTCTTGCTCACGGCGCCGCCGCTCTTCCTCCTCGGCCAGCCGGCGGTTCTCGGCCTCGATCCGCTTGCGCTCCGCCTCGGCTTCCTGACGCAGGCGTTCCTGGTAGCCGGCGACCGTCTTGGTGGTCTTGTCCTGCAGGGCGGCGAGCTGGGTCTCGAGGACCTGGATCTGCGCCTCCTGCTTGCGCACGACCTCGCCCTGGTTCTGCACCGCGGTCGCTGCGGCCTTCTCGGCGACGTCCGCCTCCTTGGCGAGGCGGTCCCGCTCGGCCTTCGCGGCTTCGGCCTGCTTGCTCAGCGAGTCGGCGTTGTTGGTGCTCTGCTCGGCCTGCTCCGAGATCACGGTGTTGCGCTCGGTGGCCTTCGACATCGAGGCGAGGCGACCGAGCAGCGCGTCGGCGGTGTCCTTGTTGGAGTCGAGGAACAGCTCGAGGTTGCGGTCGACGCCGCCCGAGCGGTACATCTGCGACACGAGCGCGGCCGCCTGCTCCTTCGCCCGATCGGCTTCCTTCTTGCTCGCCGCGGCCGCATCTTCGAGCGTCTTCGCCCGACCCGCGGCTTCGGCGAGCTTCTGCTCCGCGACTCGGCTGGCCTCGATCTTGTCGCTGTGCAGGTTGCGCAGCCGGTCGAGCTCCTTCTTCTGGCTCACGATGAGCTGCTCGATCTCCTTGACCTTGGCGTCGGTCGCGGCCTGGTTCGCCTTGGCGCGCTGCACGTCGTCCCAGGTCGGCAGGTCGACGGCGTGCGCCGCGGGCGGGGTCGCCGGCGGTGCCGTCAGCAGGGTCGCGGCGATGACGAGCGCGCCGAGGATCCCCCAGCGGGCGCGTTTGGCCTTGCGGCGCTCGGTCATGCGGAACCCACCTCTAACTGCTCGTCGTACACGGATCCGCGGACGCCGAAAGCGAACGCAGACACCCGATCACGGTATCAAACGGCCCCGCTGCCCGCCGAGACCCCTCGCCGCAGCACTCTCGGCTCACGTTCAGGTTCAAGGTGAAACTTCGGGGCCGGCGCCGGGAACGCCACGCCTCGGTCACGGTTCGGTCACGGATCAGAAATCTCCGCGACCGATATTGCTCAATATTAGTTTGTACGCTTTACTAACTCGCATGGACCCCGCAACGCAGCGCTCTTCCGCACCCGCTCGGCGTGCTCCCGGCGCGCTCCGCGTCGGAGCGAAGGCGCTCCCCGGCGACGCGCGACGGCACAACCGGACCCTCGTGCTCCAGACGGTCTACCGCAGCGGCCCCGCCAGCCGGGCCGACATCGCCCGGGCGACGCAGCTCACCAAGGTCACCGTCTCCGACCTTGTCTCCGAGCTCACCGCCGAGGGCCTCATGCTCGAACTCGGCACCCGCGAGGTCACCGGCCCCGGCAAGCCCGCCATGCTCGTCGATCTCGCGCGCACCACGCGCGCGATCGTCAGCCTCGACCTCAGCGACCACCGCCGGTTCCGCGGCGCCGTGCTCGACCTCGACGGCAGGATCCTGCACCGCGCCGACGCGCCGCTCGAGGGTGCGGTCGGCGACGCCGCGGTCGAGCGCACCGTCGCCCTCGCCGGTGAGCTCATCGCACGCACCGAGCTCTCGCTGCTCGGGCTCGGCGTCGGTACTCCGGGCGTCGTCGACGACGCGGGCACCGTGCGCACCGCCCCGAACCTCGGCTGGGCCGACGTGCCGCTCCAGCGGATCCTGCAGGAGCGCACGGGCCTCCCCACCGTCGTCGCCAACGACGGCAACGCCGGCGTGCTCGCCGAGCACAACTTCGGCGGCGCGGGCGACGACCTCATGCTCATCGCCATCGGCCACGGCCTGGGCTCCGGGCTGATCGTCGGCGGCGTGCCGGTCGTCGGCAGCAGCTTCGCCGGCGGCGAGATCGGGCAGGTGATGGTCGGTTCCGACCTCCCGCTCGACGCCCCCTACTCCCGCGAGCAGGTGCTCGAGCACTGGCTGTCGGTCCCCGGACTCACGGCCGCGCTCGCGGAAGCCGGCGACGACGGGCGCGAGCGCGTGCTCCGCGAGGCGGGGCAGCGCCTCGGCACGGTGCTCGCGCCCGTCGTCGGCGCCCTGAACCTCTCCGAGATCGTCCTCTCCGGCCCCCAGGAGCTCGTCGGCGACGTGCTCGCCGACGCCACCCTCGAGATCCTGCAGCGGCGCACGCTCCCCGAATCGCACCGCGGGCTCGTCATCCGCACCAGCTCCCAGGGCGCGGACCTGATCCTGCGCGGCGCCACGGCGCTCGTGCTGCAGGCGCAGCTCGGCATCACCTGATCCACCGCCCGGGCCCCGGCCGCGGGCGCAGACCTCACCGACGCAACACCTCGCGGACCGGCACCGCCGGAACCGCACCCCAGAAAGGAATCACCATGAAGAAGAGAACGCTCGTCGGCCTCGCCGCCGCGGCCGTCGCTTCGGCTCTCGTGCTCTCGGGCTGCTCGCAGGGCAGCGCGAACACCGCTGGCAGCGACAACAAGGGCAAGTCGATCACCATGTGGGTCATCGGCGCCGACACCCCCAAGGAGCTCCGCGACTACCTCAAGAAGGAGTTCACGAAGAAGACCGGGGCCGAGCTCAAGATCGAGGAGCAGACCTGGGGCGACATCGTCACCAAGCTGACCACCTCGCTGCCCGACAAGAACAACACCCCCGACGTCACCGAGATCGGCAACACCCAGTCGCCGACCTTCACCAACGTCGGCGCGTTCCTCGACGTGAGCGACATCACCGACGAGCTCGGCGGCAAGAACCTGCTGCAGTCGTTCGTCGACGCCGGCAAGGTCGACGGCAAGAACTACACGCTCCCCTACTACTTCGGGTCGCGCTACATGTTCATGCGCAAGGACATCTGGAGCGCCGCGGGCCAGCAGGTGCCCAAGACCCTCGACGAGTTCAACGCGGCGGTCAAGACGATCGCCGAGAAGAACCCGAAGGGCATCAAGAACTTCTCGGGCTTCTACCTGGGCGGCCAGGACTGGCGCGACGGCGTCTCGTGGATCTTCGCCAACGGCGGCGACATCGCCCAGCTGAAGGACGGCAAGTGGAAGGCCACCCTCGACTCCCCCGAGTCGCTGAAGGGCCTCCAGCAGCTGCAGGAGCTCTACCGCACCGCCTCGAAGGCACCGAACGATGCCAAGGACGCGAACCAGTACCAGTTCCTCAACGACTCGGACGAGGTCAAGGACGAGGCCGGCCAGGTCACGCAGAACCTGTCGCTGAGCGCCGCCACGATCATGGCGCCGGGCTGGGCGCACTGGTCGATCGGCGACCTGAAGAAGGACGACAAGGGCGAGCCGACCCGCGTGTGGAACGACGCCACCTTCGGCACCTTCGTGCTCCCGGGCAACGACGGCAAGCCCGCCCCGGTCTTCGCCGGCGGCTCGAACATCGGCATCTCGGCCGCGACCAAGGAGCCCGCGCTCTCCAAGGACCTGATGCGGATCATCTTCTCCAAGGAGTACCAGGAGATGCTCGGCAAGAACGGCCTCGGCCCGGCGAACCAGGAGTACACCTCCTCGCTCGGCGATGACCAGTTCGCGAAGGCCCTCGTCGAGTCGGCCTCGAACTCGAAGCTGACCCCGGCCGCGCCGGGCTGGGCGTCGATCGAGGCGAAGAACATCATGGAGGAGTTCTTCTCGCAGATCCGCGACTCGAACGATCTCGAGAAGCTGGCGAAGGACACCAACGCCAAGCTCGACGCGCTGCTCAACCAGAAGTGACGCCGAGGGCGTAGCCCTCAGCGTCATCCTGCGCGAGCGAAGCGAGTCGCAGGATCCCGAGGGCGTAGCCCTCAGCGTCATCCTGCGCGAGGAACGAACCGTCATCCTGCGCGAGGAACGAGTCGCAGGATCCGATCGAGATCCTGCGACTCCTCCGTCGCGCAGGATGACGGGCCCCGTCGCGCAGGATGACGGGCCCCGTCGCGCAGGATGACGACCCCCTCCCCTCCCCCACATCAAGAAAGGCCGCTCGATGAGCTCCGAACCCACCGTTCGCAAGCCGCGCCGTCCGTCGACGTTCGTGCCGTACGCGCTGCTGCTCCCGGCGACCCTCATCGTGTTGCTCGCACTCGGCTACCCCATCGTGTGGCAGCTGATCACCTCGATGCAGCATTTCGGCCTCGCGCAGCAGTTCGGCAAGCCGCCGGAGTTCGTGTGGTTCGCGAACTACGCCGAGCTGTTCACCTCCGCCGAGACGTGGATCGTCGTGATCCGCTCGGTGCTGTTCTGCCTCATCACGGCCGCCGTCACCATGGCCGTCGGCCTCGGACTCGCCCTGCTCATGCAGGCCGCGGCGACCTGGGTGCGGATCACCCTGCAGATCTCGCTGCTGCTCGCCTGGGCCACCCCTGTGGTCGCCGCCATGACCATCTGGAACTGGATCTTCGACTGGCGCCGCGGCCTCGTGAACTGGGTGCTCACCGGTCTCGGACTCCCGTTCGACGGCCACAACTGGCTGCAGAACCCGCTCTCGTTCTTCTTCGTCGCGCTCATCGTCGTGGTCTGGATGAGCGTCCCCTTCGTCGCGTTCTCGATCTACGCCGGCCTCACCCAGGTGCCCGGCGAGGTGCTCGAGGCCGCTCAGATGGACGGCGCCTCGGCCTGGCAGCGCCTGCGCCTCATCATCCTCCCGGTCATCAAGCCGGTGCTCGGCATCGTCATGCTGCTCCAGATCATCTGGGATCTGCGCGTCTTCACCCAGATCAAGATGCTGCAGGATCGCGGCTCGATCGCCAGCCAGACCGACGTGCTCGGCACGTACATCTACCAGCTCGGGATCGGATCCAGCGACTTCGCGATGGCGAGCGCCATGTCGATCTTCGTCCTGCTGCTCACCATCGCCCTCAGCTGGGCCTATGTCCGCAATCTGATCAAGGAGGACGAGGGACGATGAGCATCGCAGCGCCCCGCCGCGCCACCGCCCCCGCCCGTCGCGGCACCAGCCGCCGCACCGCCCGAACGCTCTTCGCCGTGCTCGGCGTCGTGCTCTCGGCGATCTGGGTGTTCCCCGTCTACTGGATGCTGAACTCGTCGCTGCTGCCGGCGGTGACGCTCGATCAGACCACCCCGACGCTGCTGCCGTTCGGCGGCTCCTTCGCCAACTTCGCGAAGATCCTCGAGGGCGGCACGTTCTTCCCCGCGCTCGGCATGAGCGTTCTCATCGCGCTGGTCACCGTGATCGTCTGCCTCGCATTCGCGTTCCTCGCGGCGCTCGCGATCAGCCGCTTCCGGTTCAAGGGCCGCCGCAGCTTCGTGCTCGCCGTGCTCTTCATCCAGATGCTCCCCGCCGAGGGCATGTTCATCGCGCAGTACAAGCTGATGGACTCGCTGAACCTCCTCAACTCGGTGATCGGCGTCAGCATCATCTACATCGCTGCCGTGGTGCCGTTCACGATCTGGATGCTGCGCGGCTTCGTCGCCGGCGTCCCCGCCGACCTCGAGGAGGCGGCGATGGTCGACGGTCTGAGCCGCACGCAGGCCTTCCTGCGCATCACCTTCCCGCTGCTCGCGCCGGGCCTGGTGGCGAGCGGTGTCTACGCGTTCCTGCAGGCCTGGAACGAGTTCACGGTGGCGCTGGTGATCCTGCAGAACTCGGAGTCGCACACGCTGCCGCTCTGGCTGCGCGGCTTCGTGCAGCAGTCGGCCTCGCGCACCATCGACTGGGGTCAGGTGATGGCCGCGTCGACCCTCGTCGCGATCCCCGTCATCATCTTCTTCCTGTTCGTGCAGGGCCGCATGACCAGCGGCCTCGTCAGCGGGGCGGTCAAGGGATGAGCGAGCGGAGCACGGTCCTCCCGCCCGCCGAGGGGCTCCGCGCCGAGGTGCGCGCGACGCTCATGCCGGGGTTCCCGGGCCTCGAGGCGCCCGAGTGGATCCGCGACGCGCTGCGCGACGGCCTGCACTCGGTCTGCATCTACGGCGAGAACGTGCGCGATGCCGACCAACTGCGCGCGCTCGGCCGCTCGCTGCGCGAGGCCCGCCCGGACGCGCTCGTCGCCATCGACGAGGAGGGCGGCGAGGTCACCCGCCTGCACTACGTGGACGGCGCTCCCTACCCGGGGCCGCGGTCCTCGGCCGCATCGACGACCTCGACTACACGGCCGAGATCGGCGCCCGGGTCGCCCGCGCGGTGCGCAGCGCCGGCACCTCGCTCGTGCTCGCTCCCGACGCCGACGTGAACGCGAACCCCCGCAACCCCGTGATCGGCACCCGCAGCTTCTCGTCCGATCCCGAGCGCGCCGCCGCGCACGTCGCGGCGTGGGTGCGCGGCGCGCAGGCCGCGGGCGTCGCGACCTGCCCCAAGCACTTCCCCGGGCACGGCGACACCGCGCAGGACAGCCACCTGGCACTGCCGGTGGTGGACGTCGCGCCCGAGGTGCTCGTACAGCGCGAGCTCGTCCCCTTCCGCTCGGCCATCGCGGCCGGCGCGCAGACGATCATGTCGTCGCACATCCTGCTCCCCCGCATCGACCCCGACGCTCCGGCGACGTTCAGCCGCACGATCCTGCAGGGGATCCTGCGCGAGCGCCTCGGCTTCGACGGCGTCGTGGTGTCCGATGCGCTCGACATGCGCGGCGCCAGCGGCGAGATCGGGATCCCGGCCGCGGCCGCACGGGCTCTCGCGGCCGGCTGCGATCTGCTCTGCATCGGCCCAGGCACGACCCCCGCCCAGCTCGCCGAGATCGAGGATCGGATCCTCGCCGCGGTCGAGGCCGGCGAACTCTCGGCGGCGCGCGTGCGCGACGCCGCAGCTCGGGTTCGCGCGCTCGCGGAGGCCGTACCCCCGATCGCCGGGGACGCGCTCGCTGACCTCGCTGCAGAGGCCGAAGCGAGGGACGCGGTGACCGCGGACGAGCTGCTGCGCGTCGCCGACTCCTTCTCGGGCACCGACCGTGCGCACGGCTGGCTCCGCGCGCACCCGGGCGCCGCCGTGGTGCGCGTCGAGACCGTCGCGAACATGGCCGTCGGCTTCGCCCCGTGGGGCCCCTTCGCCGCGGCCGCGACGCCGATCGACGGCACCGGCCCGTCCGCCGAGGCGTTCCGCGCCCGCCCGGAGGTCCTCGTCGATGCCGAGACCCCCGGAATCTGGACCGACGCGCCCGCGGCGATCGTCATCGGGCGGGAGCTGCACCGGCACCCCTTCGCCGTCGCCGGGATCGCGGCGCTCCGCGAGCGCGGCACGGCCGTGCTCACGGTCGAGATGGGGTGGCCCGACGCCGAGGTGCCCGCCGACCTCTCGACCTACGGCTCGTCCCGCCTCGTCGGAGCGGCGCTGCTCTCCGTGCTCGAAGCCCCGGCCGCATGAGCGTCGGCGTCGCATCCGCCCGGCCGCGCATCGGTCTCGACATCGGCGGCACCAAGCTCGAGGCGATCTCGATCGATCCCGCGGGCGCGGTGACGGGAAGCCTGCGCCTGCCGACCGAGCCCGGCGAGGCCGCGGTGCTGCGGTCGAGCGAGCTCGCCGTGCGCACGCTGGCCGAACGCGCCGGCGTGCCGCTCGACGGCTTCGCATCGGTGGGGATCGGGATCCCCGGACGCATCGACCGGCGCAGCGGGATCGTGCACGACGCCGTGAACCTCGGTGTCCGATCGCTCGCGCTGGGACCCGACCTCTCCGCCCGGATCGGCCTGCCCGTGACCCTCGACAACGACGTGACCGCTGCCGCGGTCGGCGCCGTGTCGCTGCTGGGCCTGCGCGGCACCGCCGCCTATCTCAACCTCGGCACCGGCCTCGCGGCCGGGATCGTCGTCGACGGGGTCCCCTGGCGGGGCGGCACCGGCATCGCCGGCGAGATCGGGCACCTGCCCTTCGACTCCGCCGGGCTCCCCTGCGCCTGCGGCCAGCGCGGCTGCCTCGAGACCGCCGCGAGCGGTTCCGCGCTGAAACGGACCTGGCCGGCCGGCGGCGAGCATC
This sequence comes from Leucobacter sp. Ag1, assembly GCF_000980875.1. Lineage (GTDB taxonomy): Bacteria > Actinomycetota > Actinomycetes > Actinomycetales > Microbacteriaceae > Leucobacter > Leucobacter iarius. Next base: position 8,431 of record NZ_LAYO01000095.1, read on the forward strand.
CCGGACGCGTGCTCCTCGCCGCGATCGCGGCGGGCGATCCGGACGCGCGGCACGCCTTCGACCGGCTCGTCTCGGGAGCGGCGCACTGCGTGCAGCTGCTCGCGCTCTCGATCGACCCCTCGGCCATCGTCATCGGCGGCGGACTGCGCCTGCTCGGCGCTCCCCTGCTCGACGGGATCCGGGCGGAGCTCGCTGCGCGCGCAGCGACGTCGCCGTTCCTCGCCGGCGCGGCCCTCGCCGAGCGCGTGCGCCTGCTCGACGGGGACTCCCCCGCTGCCGCCGTCGGCGCCGCGCTGTCCGCCGACCGCTGACGACTCGTCGCCGACCGTTCACCGGAACACGCCGCGCGCACGCACGGGATCGGCATAGGCTGGAATCCCGACCGTGAGGACCCCCATGAGCGAACCGTTGGACGCCGCGAGCTTCGTCGCCGCAGGCCCCGATCAGATCGACGTCACGCCCGAGATCGACGAGCTCGGCGAACTGCGCCGGGCAGGTGCTCCGCGTCGCCTCGACGTGTCTCCGGAAGCGCCCTGGCGGCAGGGCTACCCGTACGACGTGAAGCTCTCGCGGTCCGCGTACGAGCGCGAGAAGCGCAAGCTACAGATCGAGCTCCTCAAGCTGCAGGCCTGGGTGAAGGAGAGCGGCCAGAAGATCGTGCTCCTGTTCGAGGGCCGCGATGCCGCGGGCAAGGGCGGCGCGATCAAGCGATTCATGGAGCACCTCAACCCCCGCGGCGCCCGCGTGGTCGCGCTCGAGATCCCGACCGACCGCGAGCGCAGCCAGTGGTACTTCCAGCGCTACGTGCAGCACCTGCCCTCGGGCGGCGAGATCGTGATGTTCGACCGGTCCTGGTACAACCGGGCGGGCGTCGAGCGGGTCATGGGCTACTGCACGCCGCAGGAGTACCTCGAGTTCACGCGCTCCGCGCCCGAGTTCGAGCGGATGCTCGTGCAGTCGGGCGTGCACCTCATCAAGTTCTGGTTCTCGGTGGGTCGCGCCGAGCAGCACGATCGCTTCATGTCGCGATCGCAGGACGTGGTGAAGCAGTGGAAGCTGTCGCCCACCGACCTCGCGAGCCTCGACAAGTGGGACGACTACACGGCCGCCAAGGAGGCCATGTTCTTCTACACGGACACCCCGCAGGCGCCGTGGACGGTCGTCAAGTCGAACGACAAGAAGCGCGCCCGCCTCGAGGCGATGCGCTGGGTGCTGTCGCAGTTCGACTACCCCGACAAGGACCGCAAGGTGGTCGGCACCCCCGATCCGCGGATCATCGGCGCGCCCGCGAGCGTGTACGACGAGGGCGAGACCCCCTCGGGCACGTTCCCCGTGGTGTCGGGCCGGAGCTGATCGGGATCCCGCGATGACCCGCCCCGCGCCGCCGGATCCGACCCCGATGGAGATCGAGCGCTGGGAGGGCTTCGGCGGGACCTGGCGGGTCGAGTCGGTTGACGATCGCCGCTGTCGCATCGCGCTCTGCCGCTGCGACGGCGGCGAGATCGTCGACTACTTCGAGTCGGAGGAGCCCGCGATCGTGCGGTGGGCCGCCCGGAGGCTCAGCCCGCACTGAGCCCGATCAGAGCTCGACCACGGAGTCCCAGGACAGGAACCGGCGATCCTGGTAGAGCAGCGGCGCCGCGCCATCGGCCCCGGGCAGCACCTCGAGCACGTCCGCGAGGATCAGGTTCGACGGTCCGACGGGGTGCACCTCGCGGGCGACGCAGCGCAGTGCGACCGCGGCGCTCGGCAGGTACGGCTCGCCGGTCGGCAGCGTCTCCCAGCCCTGCGCGTCGGTGAACCTGGGGGCGCCGGTGCGGGCGAACGCCTCGGCGACCTCGCGCTGGCCGCTCGTCAGGAAGTGCACGACGAAGCTCGGCGCGCTGAGGATCCCGCCGGCGCTGCCGGTAGCGCGCGTGACCGAGAACGACAGCACGGGCGGTTCCGCGCTGACCGACGCCACCGACGAGAGCGTGAGGCCGACCGGTCCGTCGGGCGCGACGCCCGACACGAGCGCCACACCCGCGGGGTGCAGGCGGAACGCGTTCTTGAATCGGTCGGTCGTCTCGGTCTGCGCAGCGGTATCGGTCACGGTGCTCCATTCTCGCGTATTCATCTGGATGAACCGCGAGCGGAGCCTGCGTATTCCGGGTCCCGTCGGCCTGGAGCTCGCGAGGACCCGTCAGGACTACGCCTGCTGGATGCGCAGCATGTTGCCCGCGGGATCCCGGAAGGCGCAGTCACGCGCGCCCCACTGCTGATCCATGGGCTCCTGCACGACCTCGGCGCCGGCCGCTTCGAGTCGGGCGAAGGTCGCGTCGAGGTCGGAGGCCGAGAGGTTCGCGCCGAAGTAGCTGCCCTTGGCGATCAGCTCCATCAGCGTGCGGCCCTCCTCCTCGGTGAGTCCGGGGTTCGCGAGCGGCGGGTGCAGCACGATAGCGGTGTCGGGCTGGTCGACCGGACCGACCGTGATCCACCGCATGTTCTCGTGGCCGACGTCGAGGCGCACCTCGAAGCCGAGCGCGTCGCGGTAGAAGGCCAGCGAGGCCTCGGCGTCGACGAGGGGCAGGAAACTGGAACGGATGGTGATGCTCATGGCTTCAGCGTAGGCACGCCGACGAGCTCACGCTTCTCGATTCCTGATCGGTCTCGAGATCTGTTTCACGATGCACGGCGGCATGCCCGGCAGGGCCTCCGCGCCGCTCGCCCGGTACTCGCTCGGAGGCACGCCGACGAGCTCGGCGAAGCGGAGGCTGAACGTGCCGAGCGACGAGTACCCGATCTCGAAGCAGATGTCGGTCACGCTGAGCTCGCTGTTCCGCAGCAGCACCATGGCACGCTCGATCCGCCGGGTCATCAGGTACGAGTAGGGCGATTCGCCGAAGGCGCGCTTGAACTGCCGGCTCAGGTGCCCGGCCGACATGTGGGCTCCCGCGGCGAGCGCCTCGACGTCGAGCGGGCTCGCGAACTCGCGGTCGATGCGATCGCGCACACGGCGGAGCGCGACGAGCGTCGCGAGGTCGGCTGGTTTCGCCCCGGGTCCCGGAGCGGGGTCGGTCATGTGCCGAGCACCGGGCCGTGCTCGGCGACGGTGTTCGCGACGGCGAAGAACACCCCGAAGGTGATCCCTGGCCCGAGCACGGCGAGCACGATCGCGGCCACGCCGAACCATCGACCGCGTCCGGTCGCGGTCGCGATGATGCCGAGGATCAGCGCGGCGAGGCCGAGCAGCGCCCACAGCCCCTGGGACAGACCGAGCCAGCCGAGGGCCGATGCTTCGGCATCGGGGATCGCTCCGGAGGCGCTGTAGCGGTACGTGAGGTCGACGATCCGGGTGGCTCCGATCCATGCGGTTCCGGCCGATGCGGCCAGCGCGACGAGCACGAGCACGAGCGCGGTGATGCCGAGGCCCGCGGGCCGGGCCGCCCGGGTGGGCGGGAGGACGGGCTGCGGGGGCATCGGGACCCAGCTCGGTCCGCTGGAGGGATAGGGGGCGCTCACCCTTCGAGGCTATCCGTCCAGCTTCGGCTTCGCCACGGCGGGTAGCATCGGGGGTTCGTGTCCGCCGCCAGCCCCGAGGAGCCCCGATGCCCGAACCCGCTCGACGTCGCCGGCCTGCCGGGATCCTGATCGCGCTCTGCTCCGCGCTGCTCGGCGCTGCGATCCTCTGGCACGCCCAGGTTCCCGACCTGCTGGGGCTGGCGCTGCCCTTCGAAGCGGTCCTCCCCTGGTTGGGCGTTCCGATCGCGCTGCTGCTGCTCGCGGCCCTGTTCCGTCGGGCCTGGTTCGGGATCCTGATGAGCCTCGCCGCGGTGGCGGCGTGGAGCATCGTGTTCACCCCGCGGGTGCTGCCCCTCGAACCGGTCTCGGGCAGCGGCGCGGCCGCGATCACGGTGCTCAGCCAGAACCTGCACGGCGTCGACGGCTCGCCCGAGAAGAGCGCCCGGGCGGCGATCGGGCAGCAGGCCGACATCGTCGCGTTCGAGGAGGTCGACGCGGCCGCTCGCGGCACCGTGGACGAGGTGCTCGGCGGCGCGTATCCGCACGCGGTCCGCGTGGGCACGGTGTCGCTGTGGAGCCGATTCCCGCTGTCGAACCTCGAGCCCCTCGATCTGGGGCTCGGGTGGAAGCGGGCGCTGCGCGTCACCGCCGAGACGCCGAGCGGGCCGGTTCGGGTCTACGCCGTGCACGCGGCTTCCGCCCGGATCGGAGCCCACGAGGAGCGCGACCGGATGCTCGACGAGCTGCGGCAGGAGATCCAGCAGGACGGCGCCTCGCGGATCATCGCGATGGGCGACTTCAATGCGGGCACCGACGATCGGGCCTTCGCCCCGCTGCTGGAGCTGCTCCGCGAGCCGCGCGATTCGAGCTGGGGCTTCGGTTTCACCTGGCCGGCCGAGTTCCCGTTCGTGCGGCTCGACCACGTGCTGGAGCGCGGCTTCGATCCGCGCGCGATGCGCACCGTCGAGCTCGGCGACAGCGACCACCTCGCGGTCGTGGCGACGCTGCGGCCGTCCGTCTAGCGAGCGCGGCGCGCGCTCGCGGCCGAGCTCCTCCGGATGCGGAGGATGCACGCGACGACGGCGAGCACGATCACGAACGCGCCGTACCCCGCGACGACCGGCCCGAGCCCGAGCACCGGCACCAGGAGGCCCGCGACGACGGTCGGGATCCCGAACGCCAGGTACGAGAACAGGAAGATCACCGAGAACACGTCGGCGCGCTGCGTCGCGGGGATGTTCGGCGCGAGCGCGCTCACGACGCCGAAGAACGCGGTGCCGAAGCCGGCGCCAGTGACCGCCGCCGCGGCGAGGTACCCGGGCAGGGAGCCGAGGCCGAGCGCGACGAGCGAGAGCGCGGTGCCGAGGGCGAGGGCCGCGGTGCCGAACACGGTCACGGTGCGCGGACTGCGGCGCCGGATCGCGAGCGCCGCGACGGCGCCGGTACCCGCGAGCAGCGCGACCGAGAGCCCCTGCGCGAGGTGCGCGGTGCCGCCGAGCTGCGCGCGCACGATGCTGGCGCCGAAGGACAGGAAGAGGCCGCCCGTCGCCCAGCCCGCGACGATGGCGGGCGCGCTGCGCCAGAAGTCGGCGCGGATGCCGAGCGGCAGCGAGAGCCGGAACGCGAGCGAGGCGAGCGCGCCCGGCCTGCGGGGCGCGGTCTCGGGCGCGAACACGAAGAGCAGCGCGAGCAGCACGTAGAGCGCCGCGAGCGGACCGAACACGTCGGCCATGGCCTCGCGGGTCAGGTCGAGCGCGATCCCCGAGACGAGCGCGCCCAGCGCGAGCCCGATGCCGGGCCCGAGTGCGTTCCAGATCGCGGCGGATCCGGGTCGCGAGGCGGGTTCGAGGTCGGTGATCGAGGCCGAGAGCGAGGAGAGCAGGAGGCCGCTCGCGACCCCCTGGATCACGCGAGCGACGACGAGCAGGGCGACCGAGTCGGCGTGCCAGAACACGGCGAGTCCCCCGGCCAGCACCAGCAGGCCGACGATCGCGACCGGGCGGCGCCCGATGTGGTCGGAGATCGATCCCGCGGTGAGCAGGGTGAGCAGCAGCGCGAGCGCGTAGACCGCGAAGACCGCCGAGATGGTCGATGGGCCGAAGCCGATGGACTCGGCGAGCACGGGGTAGAACGGCGAGGGCGCACTCGCTCCGGCCATCATCGCGATGAGCGAGACGACCGAGAGCGCGCGAGCGGCGCGTTCACCGCGCACCGCGGAGCCTGCGGGGCGCGCGGCGGCGACGGGGACGGATCCGGTCGCGGATGCGGTGTCTGCGGTCATGGGATCCCCTCGCTCGGTCGACCGGTCGGCCAGCCATTCAGTTCGAAAATGCTCGAACGATTGGAGCGTAGTCGACGCGAGCGAATGGTTCAAGTATTATCGAACCATGTCGAATCCCAGCGACCTCGCGCACCCCGATCGGGCGCAGATCGCCCTGCCCGAGGTGCTGTTCGCGCTCAGCGACCCCGACCGGCTCGCCATCGCGCGCCAGCTCGCCGACGGGCCGCTCGACATGGCGTCCTGCCACGCCACCGACCCGAACCTGCCGAAGTCGACGAAGTCCCACCTCATGAAGGTGCTGCGAGAGGCCGGCGTGATCCGCAACGAGCCCAACGGGCGCCGCCGACGGCTGACGCTGCGCCGGGAGGACCTCGACGCCCGCTTCCCCGGGCTCCTCGACGCCGTACTGCGCGACCCCGAGCAGGGCTGAGCCGCGCACGAAGCGCGAACGGCGCCGACCCACGAGGGATCGGCGCCGTTCGCGAGCGGAGCCCCGCTCAGGTCAGCCGGTGTAGCCGCGCAGCTGCGCGAGCACGGCATCGGACACCACGCCCGAACCGCCCAGCACGACGATCTTGTCGATCTTGCGCCTCGACTTGAGCGTCTGCAGCGCCGTCGCAGTGCTGGACGGGATCGCACCCGCCTCGACGAGCAGGATCGGGGCGTTCTGCACCGCCGCGACCGGAGCCGCAGCCAGCGCGTCGGGCAGACCGAACCCGTTCGCCACGTAGACGGTGGCCGCGCCCGAACCGAACGCCTGGGTGGTCACGGTCGCCGTGGTCGAGTAGCGGTCGCTGCCGGCCCATCGGGCGATGCTCGGCTTCGAACCCGCGGCAGACGCCAGCTTCGACTCGAGCGCCTTCGGCACCACGCCGGTGCCGCCGAGCAGCACGATCTTCTTCGGCTTCAACGCCGCCAGCCGCGTCGCAGTCGCGCTCGGCACCGCGGTAGCGGAAACCAGCAGGATCGGCGAGTTCCCAATTCCGGCAACGGGCGCCGCAGCGAGCGCATCGGGCAGACCGAAGCCGTTGGCGATGTAGACCGTGTCGACCGCCCCGGGGAAGGCGCGCTTCGCCACGTCCGCCGCGGTCGCGTAGCGGTCGCTGCCGTTCCAGCGCTCGACCGCACTCGCGCCCGAGGCCGCCTTGACCTTGGCGATCATGGCGTCCGAGATGACCCCGGAGCCCCCGAGCAGGACGATCTTCGCGGGCTTCAGACGCTTCAGTTCGGCCGCGGTCGCCGCAGGGATGGTGTTCGCTTCGACCAGCAGGATCGGAGCCTTGCCGTGGCCCGCGACGGGTGCCGCAGCGAGCGCGTCCGGGAGACCGAAGCCGTTGGCGAGGTAGACCGTGCCGCCGGTCTGCGTGAACGACGCCTTCGAGACGTTCGCCGCGGTCTCGTAGCGCGAGCCCCCGGAGAGCCGGGTGGCGACCCCGGGAACCGGCGGGGCCTTCGGGGTGACCGCGGCGGAGGCGGCGGAGAGCCCCGACGCACCGTACCCGGTGACCGCCTGCACCTTGAAGGTGTACGCGGTCCCGTTGGTGAGACCGGTCACGGTGACGCTCTTGGCGCCGGTGGTGGTGACCGTCTTCACCGCGGTCGCACCCGAGTAGGCGGTCACGGAGTACTGGTAGACGACGGCGCCGTTGAGGTCGGTCGGGGTGGTCCAGGAGACGGTGGCCTGCGCGTTGCCCGCGGTCGCCGAGACCGCGGCCGGTGCGTTGGGGCCGCCGCGGCGCATGGTGATGTTCGGCACCGTCTTCGTTCCGGGGGTGGTGGCGTTCAGAGCACTGCTGCTCGCCTGGTCCGGGACGACCGTCGCGGAGCCGCTCTTCCAGAAGCCGTAATCCCCGCGGCCGTTCTGGAAGGAGATGCGGTAGTTCGCGGCCGGCAGGTTGATGATGCTCCACTTGCCCGCCGCATCGGTCACCGCGGTGTGCTGACCGCTGTTCGTGCTGGCGATGTCATCCGCACCGACGTAGATCCCGGCGGCGGGCTTGCCGTCGGGATCGGTGACCGTTCCGGTCGCGACGATACCGGTGCCGGCGAAGACGAGATCGAGGCCGCTGCGGCCGCCGGCGGGCACAGTGAAGGTACTGCCGCCCGAGTAGGCACTGCTCGCACCGCCGACCCAGCCTTCGAGCGTGTAGTCACCGGGCAGAACGTACGCGCTCCACGCGGTGGAGCCGTTCGCAGCCTGGGCCTCGATGCCTCCGAAGTACTTGCCGGCGCTGCCGTTCTTGCCGGTGAACGCGGCCCAGGCCCGCGTGGGGGTCGGGTATCCCGAGAGCGTGAAGTTGCCCGAGACCTTCACTCCGGACTGCAGCGTCAGGGTTCCGAGCGCGAAGGTGCCGCCCCCGTCGAAGACGCGCATCTGGCTCGAATCGCCCGCCGCCAGCTTGCCGCTCGTGTCGAGCACCGATCCCGCGTAGGGGGCCGGACCGTCGACGGTCAGCACGAAGCGGGTCGACAGGTCGCTGACCAGGGTGAAGGTGCCGTCGGCTTTGGTGGTCGCCGTGCGCGGAGGCGGCGAGAAGGTGTCGCCCATGTTCGGGCTCGCGGTGAGCTTCGCGCCGGAGACCGGCTGCCCGGCCGAGTTCACGATCTTGCCGGAGATCGTCGTGATCTTCGCGATCTGCGGGTCCGAGGCGTGCGCCGGAGCGATGCCGACGCCTGCGCCCGTCGCGATACCGCTCACCGCGAGGAGCGCTCCCAGCGCCCACGCGAATGCGCCGCGCGCGATTAGCCGACGCGGCGCGCTTCCCCGCGCGTCGTTCGTGCTCTTGATCTGCATATTCTGTCCCCACCTGGTTCGGTCGGCCGCGCAGGCGCCCGTGAGGGCCCGGCGAGCCGGAATGTCAGGAGCAGCCTAAGCGACGAAATCGCAGATCACAGAGTCGAATCAGATTCAAGTAATTTGCGCTCGAATATCCCGCCCGGCGCATTCGGTATTTGCAATCAGATTCAACTGAATTGCAATCAGTTTCAACTTTCCCCGCGCCTTCCGGAACCCCGGCGGTACGCTGAGGCCGTGGCCTCAGACTCGAACGATCGACGCGACCCGGCACCGGTGCGCTACGACCGCCGGTATCGGCACGACGGTGTCACCATCGCCTATACCGAGACCCTCGGTCCGAAGCCGACCGAGTTCGTCCTCGTCCACGGCATCGGCATGGGGCGCGCGGTCTACACCGGAGTCGCGGAGACCCTCTCCGGGCACGGCCGCGTGCTCGCGCTCGACCTGCCCGGCTTCGGCGACTCCCCCGAGCCCGGCAGCGCCGCGACGCTCGAGCAGACCGCCAAGACGGTGGCCCGCTTCATCTCGGCGGAGACCGCCGGCGCCGTCGTGCTGGTCGGGCACTCCATGGGCACCCAGGTCGTCGCCGAGATCGCACTGCGGCACCCCGAGCTCGTTTCGGCGCTCGTGCTGATCGCCCCGACGGTCAACCGATACGAACGCACGGCGTTCCGACAGGCCGCACGAATGGTGCAGGATCTCACCGGAGAACAACCGAAGGTTCTGCTGATGGGCCTCTGGCAGTACGCGAAGACGAGCCCGATCTGGTTCGCGAACAAGCTCCGTTTCATGCTCGCGCATCACTTGGAGCGCATCTGCCCCGGAATCCGCACGCCGACCCTCGTTCTCCGCGGCGAGACCGATCGAGTGTGCCCGCGCGACTGGGTCTCGGAGGTCGCGGCGGCGATTCCGGACTCCACCATGGCGGAGATTCCGGGTCGCGGTCACGAGGCGATGATCCGTAGCGCGGAGCCGGTCGCATCGATGATTCTCGATTTCACGGCCGAATTCGATTCCCCCGACCGATGAGCCGGGCGGCCCGGAATCAGTCCCGGATTCCCGCTGCGGCGTCGAGGGCGAACTGCGGTGTCTGCTCGCTCGAGACCTCGGTGAACCAGATATCCCCGCGGAAGAGGTAGGCCCGGAGCCACCCCGAGAGGCCGGTCTCCTCGTGCCGCGTGAACATCGGATTGCCGTTCTGCTCGGATCGCTCGAATCCGGCGCCCTCGAGTTCCGCGATGACCTCCTTGCGCTGCGCGTCCGAGAGCCGCGCGACCAGCAACGAGGTGACCTGACCGGTGTTGGGCACGCCCCAGGCGCACGCCTCCGACTCGGCCGCCGAGCCGTAGGCGGCCGCCGCGACAGGACGGAACTCGTGCTCCACGACCAGGGCCCGGTAGGGGGCGCTGTCGGACAGGAACACCATCCGATCGTCGCCGGAGATGCGGCGGACGTCCTCCAACGGCAGCAGTTCCTCGCACCCGGGCAGCTTCGCGGTGCCGGTCGGGCTCGGATCCACCGCGGGCGTCGCGGGCGCGGAGGTCGTCGGCTTCTCGCTCGGAGCCGGCTTCGCCGCTCCCCCTGCCGGATCGGCGGCGCACCCCGCGGCTCCGAGGACCGCACCGAACACCAGAACCGCACCGATTGCCGCGACGCGACGGCGAGAACCACGCACTGAGATCATGTTCGAATCATATGAGCGCGCGATCGCATTCCGATATTACAAAATAGTCACGTTATCCAGTTGATATGACCGCCGAAAAAGCGCCAATTCCGACGCGCATTTCAGGCTTCCCACCGGGACAGGTCAGGCCGGATCGCGCCAGTAGGTCTGCGCGCTCCCGCCGTCGTCGAGCCGGACCACGGCGTAGGGCGCGTACCCGAGACGCTCGTAGCGGGCGTCGTTCGCCGGGTTCGAGGACTCGAGGTAGGTGGGGATGCCCGCCGCGTCGTACCGTTCCAGGCCGGCCCGCAGCAGAGACATGCCGTACCCGCCGCCCCGCGCGCCCGGCGCCACCGCGAGCAGCGTCAGGTAGGCGTGGGGATCCGTCGGCCGGGCCGCGCCGAACTGCTCGCCCGAGCGGAACATCGCCGGCGCCGCCTCGGGCCCGAGCAGATCCACGACCATCGTCTCGTAGGCGTCGTGCGCGTCCTCGGCGACCTCGTCGGCCCCGGGCGGCAGCCAGACCGAGATCGCGCGCAGCCCGCCCGCCTCGCCCTCGAGCACGAGGGAGTCGGGGTGCCGCAGCGCCTCGTCGACCATGAATCGCCAGTAGGCGCGGGTCTGGGCCTCACGGCGGGCGGGATCGGGCTCCGGGAACAGCGGGCCCCAGACCGGATCGGGGAGGAACGCGGCGCTGAGGATCCGTGCCATCTCGTCGGCGTCGTCCGCGGTCGCCGGGCGTACGCCCTCGGGCAGCTGAGGCTGGGTCATCGATCGTTCCTCGGAGTCGTTCCATCGCCCGCCTCGAGTGCGACGGCGGGGCCCGACGCCCCCGGCTTCGCCAGCAGCGCGTCACGCACCACGATAGCGCGCCGGATGTCGGCCATGATCGGGTCGAAGAAGCGCTCGCGGTAGCGCGCCTCGCTCACCGCGGAGAACACGAACGGCAGCGTCGAGATGATCGACAGCACGGCCGCGGACTTGACGAGGTTGACGGTGATCGGCAGCGTCGCGCCGCCGACCACGAGCGGCTCTACGCGCAGCGGGTGCGCGGGAGTCCCCGGCCCCACCCACAGTTCCACCACCCCGACGGGAACCGCGATCCCGCCGATGATCATGAGCAGCGACCAGAGCAGCGCGGCGAAGAGCAGGGCCTGCATGAGCTGGGCGACCGCCATCACGAGCAGCAGGTTGATCCGCTGGATCAGGCGCAGCGGCCGGGTCGGCGCCTGCTCCGCGCCGGGACGCCCCTCGACCGGGGTTCCGGTCAAGAGATGCCCGCGCTCATCCGCGCTGAGCACGCGACCCATGTCGTCGATCTCGGAGGCGCAGACGCGGAGCACGACGACGAGCGCCAGTGCGCCGACGACCAGCCCGACCAGGGCGATGCTGCCCCAGTGGAGCGCGGAGGACATCTGCCACACCTCGGCCGAGAAGAACGCGAAGACGACGAGCATGAGGATCACGGGAAGCGCGATCGAGGCCATGTGCCCCACCGCCGAGGCGTTGCGCACCGCGAGCCGGGTGCCCCAGGACAGCAGCGCACCGCCGCCCATGCCGGTGATGAGCATGCAGACGAGGACCGTCGCGATCGCGGAGAAGGCCGGGCCGACGGTGGCACCGGGCTTCGCCAGGTATCCGCCGACGATCAGCAGCGCCAGGCAGACGAGGATCAGGGCGACGCCGACCGCATTGCCGACCGCGGGCGAGAGTCGTCGCATCGCCGCGCGCACCAACCGGTATCCGGCCCAGGCGAGCAGCGCGAGGATCGCGAGCACCACGAGCACGATGGTGACGACGATCCACTGCCCGTCGTCGACCTCGGGCACCAGGCGCACGGCCTCGTCGATCGCGCGTTCGAACTGGTCGTCGCTGAGCGCCGCCAGGATCGTGACGGCGGTGACGAGCGGCGCGACGCGGCGCGGCAGGTCGATGAACCATCGGCGCAGCGGCACGAAGGTGGGGAGACCGAGCTCGCGGAACCACCGGTCGATCCGGCGACCGGCGGCCCGTGCGCCGGTCCTCGGCGGCGATGACGATGCGGTGCTCACGAGAGCGACACTACACAGCCCGACCTGGACCCTGTGCCGCGCAGCGTGCAGGATGAGGGGACCGACCCTCGGTATCGGGAATCGCCCGCGCCGGACAGGAGCAGAGATGAGTCTCTCGAAGAACGAGGTGTGGGACATCGTGCACGACGAGCGTGTGCGGCTCGCGGACGACCTCGCGACGATCGCGGCGGCGGACTGGCAGCGGCCCTCCCTCTGCCCCGGCTGGAGCGTCCACGACGTCCTGGCGCACCTGCTCGACACCGCTCGCACCGGACGCATCGCGTTCGTGCGGAGCATGATCGCCGCCCGAGGCGATTTCGACCGCGCCAACGCCGATGGGATCCGTCGATGCAAGGATCCGGACCCCGCGCGGACGCTCGCGGAGTTCCGCGCGTCCGCAGGACTCCGACGGACTCCCCCGGCGAACCTCGCGACCCGACTCGTCGAGGCGATCGTGCACGGCGAGGACGTGCGCCGACCGCGCGGTCTCTCGGGCGACTCCCCGGCCCCGGCCGTGCGGGACGCGCTCGATTACCAGCTGCGCACCCTGTCTCGTTCGGCGGTGGAGCGGAACGCGCCGCCGGTCTCCGACTGATCTCCGCGGACTCCGGAGCAGCCCGGGGCGAGGGACCCGAGGTGCGGGGAACCGAGCTCGACCTGCTGATGGCGGTGTCAGGACGCCCCGTGCCGGTCGCAGCGTTCGACGGCCCCGGGGCCGAGCTGCTCGCCGCCCGCTCGGCTCAGAGCTCGATCCAGTAGCGGCGCAGTCGCGGGTGCCCGACGTCGGACGCATCGATGAGGTCGCCCAGCACGCCTCCGGCGCCCTCGATGGTGCGCGCGGATCCCGGGTTGTCGTCGTCGCACGTGATCATCACCCGGTCGATCCCGCGCTCGCGCGCCTGGTCCAGCGCGAGCCGGAGCGCCGCACCGGCGTAGCCGCGCCGTCGGCTCGACGGCTTCACCGAGTAGCCGATGTGGCCTCCGGCGTGGGCGAGGTACGCGTTCAGCTCCCAGCGGAGTCCGATGAACCCGACGACCTCGTCGCCGTCGACGATCCAGAAGTGGTCCGCGTGGACCTTGTCGGCGGGGATCTCGGCGTCGGGATCCGCGAAGCGTTCCGCGAGTTCCACCAGCGCCGCGCAGCTCGCGCGGTCGGGAACCGTGCTCGCGTCCATGCCCATGCCGTGCACGTCCGCGCCGCCGAACTCCGCGAGCGCCTCCGCCCAGGCAGCGCAGAGATCCATCGTGGGGCGAACGAGCGTGACGGCCATGCGACCAGTCAAGCAGACGCGCGCGCGGCGCGGACCCCGCGCTCCATCGCCCAGATCCCGCCCGCGAGCGCGGAGGCGCCCATGCCGTACGCGACCCAGCCCGCGATGCCCGGCACGAGGAGCGACACGGCGAGCTCGCCGATCAGCACGCCGACCGTGAGGAGCGCCGGGAGGATCGCCGCACCCCGGGCCGCCGCCACCGCGACGGGATCGGGCCGACCGTCCCGGGTGATCGCGCGTACGTAGCGGAGGAAGAAGACGAGGAACACGCCGACCGCGAACGCGGTCGCCCAGGGCCCGAATCCGCTCATGCCGCACGCCCTCGGTTCGCGGGACGGGACGGGTTCGCTCGGGTGGATGGGGCAGGCACCGTTCGACGGTAGCGCACCTCGGCGCGCGGGCCGGGGCGGGCTCAGTCGAGCACCGCGCGCAGCCAGCGCTCGGTGCGCGCGGCGGTCGCGCCGTCGGGGTCCAGCCGCGGGTTGAGGATCGACACGCTGATCCCCAGGAACCCGGGGTCGAGCGCCAGCGGGCGCACGATCTTCGTCAGCTGCTCCCAGTCGAGCCCGCCCGCGAGCGGGTAGTCGATCGCCGGGAACGCCGCGGTGCTCAGCACGTCGAAGTCGATGTGCACCCAGAACCCGTCGGACTCCGAGGCACCCAGCCGGGCGAGCGTCCGAGACGCCGCCTCGTCGACTCCGCCCCCTCGGAGCTCCGGCTCGTCGATCACGAGCACGACGGGGTGCGCCTCGGCGGGCAGCGGGGAACCGGAGTCCCGCATTTCGTCGTGGTCGCGGGGGCCGATGACGACGAGCCGTTCGTCCTCGACGGACCGCTCCGCGCCCGAGAGCCCCGAGAGTTCGGCCGGGCCCGCTCCGAGCAGGATCCCGACCTCCATGTCGGCGGCCTCGCCCGTCTCGCTGCGGTGCGGCTCGTGCATGTCGAAGTGCCCGTCGATGAACACGAGCCCCGCGTCCGGTCGGATCCGCCGTACCGCGGCGAAGGTGCCCAGCAGGATGCTGCAGCAGCCACCCGTCACGAGCGGACGCTCGCCGGTCCGCAGCACGGGCTCCAACGCGTCGCGCACCACCACCGAGGCGTTCACCAGGTCGGCGAAGCCGATGATCCCGGTGTCGGGGTCGCGGCGCGGATCAGCGAGCACCGCCTGCACGTTGCCCCGATCCCGCACCGGCCAGCCCGCCATGCCGGCTTCCCGCAGCGCCGCGGGCATGAGCTCGCACCCCGCGAATCGGCCGGAGGAGTCCATGGGAATGCCGATGACACCGTCGATGATCATGCGTTCACGCAACCAGTCCGCGACGAACCGGTCAAGACCCGGAACCCGAGAACGCCCGACCGATCAGCTTCGCGTAGAGGGCCTCCAGCGGCCCCATCGCGAACATGATGACCATCGAGTAGTAGCCGATGGGGGGCGACAGCACCGCGATGAGCAGCGAGAGCCCGAAGAGCGTGGCCATCGCCAGGTCGACGGCCGTGCCGTCGCGCAGCGTGGCCAGCGGGGTCGTGTGCAGTTCGGGGTTGCGGCGCAGATAGAGCCGGATCACGAGCGAGAGGAGCGCGGTGACGATCATGCTGCCGATGTAGAGCACGCGGGCGAGTGAATCCTCCCCCGACATCTGCCCCGAGATCGCTGTCGCGACCGGCAGCCAGACGATCGAGAGCATCCAGGCGGCGAGCAGCCACAGCAGCCGGTTCGACACGAGGTGCACGTGCGCGAACAGGCGGTGGTGGCTCATCCAGAACATCGCGATGATCACGAAGCTCAGGCCGAAGCTGAGCAGCTGGTCGCGATGGCCGCCGAGCCACTCGAGCGTGTCCTCGCCCGAGGATGAGGCCTCGCCCACGCTCTCCATGAGCGGCAGGATCAGCAGCGTCATGGCGATCGCGACGACGGCGTCCACGAAGGCCTTCGGCCGCTCGGCGGCGTAGTTGCGGGATTCTTCGTCGGGACGACCCTCGCTCATGCGACGGATGCTAGCACCGGCCGTCCGCATCGCACGGCAGCCCCGCTTGGATCCGGCCCGTGTTCGGTGCCATGCTGGGCGCGACACCGAGGAGGCCGCCCATGGAATCGATCGCGCTGCTGTTCGTGCTCGGAGCCCTGCTCGTCATCGGGAGCAGCTGGCTCGCGCCGAAGATCGGCATCGCCGCGCCGATCCTCCTCGTAGTGCTCGGCATCGGCGCGAGCTTCATCCCCGGGCAGGAGCCGCTCGACATCCCGCCGGAGCTGATCCTCACCGTCGTGCTGCCACCGATCCTGTACGCCGCGGCCGTCAACGTGCCGATGACCGACTTCCGCCGCAACTTCGGCGCCATCAGCGGCCTGTCGGTCGTGCTGGTCGTGCTCTCCTCCGTGCTCATCGGCTTCCTGCTCACCTGGCTGCTGCCCGGGCTGCCCCTGCCGATCGGCATCGCGCTCGGCGCGGTGGTCTCACCGCCGGACGCGGTCGCCGCGACCTCGATCGGCAAGCGCCTCGGACTGCCGCCGCGCCTCGTCACCGTGCTCGAGGGCGAGGGGCTCGTGAACGACGCGACCGCGCTGGTGCTGCTGCGCTCCGCGGTCGCCGCGGCGGCCGGTGGTTTCGCGTTCCTCGACGTCGCCTCCGACTTCGCGTTCTCGGTGGTCGTCGCCCTGCTCATCGGCGCCGTCGTGGGCGTCGTGACGGTCTGGGTGCGCTCGCGCATCGACCAACCGACGCTCACCACCGCGATCTCGTTCGTCGTCCCCTTCCTCGCATTCCTCCCCGCCGAGGCGCTCGACGCCTCCGGCGTCCTCGCCGTCGTCGTCGCGGGGCTCGTCACCGGCTTCAAGGCGACCCGCCACCTCACGGCCCAGGACCGGATCAGCGAGCGGATGAACTGGCGCACGATCCAGCTCGTGCTCGAGAACGGCGTGTTCCTGGTGATGGGGTACGAGATCTCGACGATCATCGCCGAGGTGCAGCGGGACGGTCTGAGCGTGTGGGCCGCCGTCGGGATCGGTCTGATCGTCGTTCTCGCGCTGCTCATCATCCGGATGTTCTTCACCTGGCCGCTGCTGCTCTCCGCACGCAGGCAGCAGCGCAAGGCCGAACGGCACCTCGAGCGCGCCGACCAGTTCCTGCAGCGGATCGACGCCGCGCAGATCGACCTCGCCGACCGCGGCCCGCGCTGGGAGCGCTTCGGCGCTCGCCTGCAGCGGAGGCGCACCGAGTGGCAGGCGCTCGCGGGCGAGGGGCTCGGCTGGCGGGGCGGCGCGGTGATCGCGTGGTCGGGCATGCGCGGCGTGGTCACGCTCGCCGCAGCTCAGTCGCTGCCGGACACGGTGCCGTTCCGTCCGCAGCTGGTGCTGATCGCGTTCACGGTCGCGGTCTTCACGCTCGTGTTCTACGGCTCCACCCTGCCCCTCGTGATCCGGTGGCTCGGGATCTCGGGGCCCGATGAGGAGGCCCGCAACACCGAGGTGCAGGAGCTCGTGGACCTGCTCATCACCGCGGGATCCGAGCGGCTGAACAGCCCCGAGCTACGACGCGCCGACGGCGAGGCCTACGATCCCGAGCACATCGAGGACGTGACCGCGCGCCGGGCCCAGCTGGCGCAGGACTTCTGGGAGATCCGGTACGCGCCCGAGTCGGGATCCGCCGCGCAGCGCAACGCGCTGTTCCGCGAGATGCTGAGCGCCGAACAGGCGGCGCTCATCGATGCCCGGGCCTCGGGGCAGTACTCGTCGGAGGCGCTCGAGCTCGCGCAGATGGTGCTCGACACCGATCTCGCGCGCACCTCGCAGAACGGCACGATCGGGTGACGACGCGTTGACCTGAGGGGCGGCCGGCTTGTCTGAGCGGGCACGACCCGCGCGCCGGCCTCGACGCACCGCGCGCCCGGATGCCAGCCTCGAAGGGAGTGCGCGGCAAGGGTGCCGCGACGGAGAGGAGTTCTCATGTCGGAGCAGCTCGGCGAGGGCGTGCAGCCTCGCACCGCGATCGTGGTCGGAGCCGGATCCTCGGGGTCGGTGGTCGCGCGCAGGCTCGCGGACGCCGGGGTCGCGGTCACGGTGCTCGAGGCGGGCGGCGAGGACGGCAATCCCGCGATCCACGATCCGAGCCGCATGGGCGAGCTCTGGCACGGACCCGACGACTGGGACTACTTCACCGAACCGCAGCCCGGCGCGAACGGGCATCGCCTGCACTGGCCGCGCGGCAAGGTGCTCGGCGGATCCCATTCGCTGAACGCCATGATCTGGGTGCGCTGCACCCCGCAGGACTTCGACCATTGGGAATCGCTCGGCAACCCCGGCTGGGGCTGGAACGACGTGCTGCCCGTCTACCGCAGCATCGAGAACTTCCACGGATCGGGCGACCCGGCGCTGCACGGCACCGACGGCCTGCTCGACGTCACCGACGAGTACCCCCTCTCCCCGATCCAGCGGTCGATCATCGACGCCGCGGTCGAGGAGGGGCTGCCGCTCAACCCCGATTACAACGGCGCCGAGATCGAGGGCGTCTCGCAACAGCAGGTGACGATCCGCGACGGCCGCCGCTTCAACACCTACATGGCCTATCTGAAGCCGGTGCGGGATCGCGTCGCGGTCGAGACCGGCTGCCACGTGCACGAGCTGATCTTCGCCGAGGATGCGAACGCGGACCCCGCCGCGCGTCCGCGCGTGATCGGCGTGCGCTTCGCCCAGGCCGGCGAACTGCGGGAGCTGTTCGCCGACGAGGTGATCCTCTCGGCCGGCGCGATCGACTCCCCGCGGGTGCTGCTGCGCTCGGGCATCGGCCCGGCCGACGAGCTGCGCGAGGTCGGGATCGAGCCGCGGGTCGATCTGCCCGGCGTCGGGAAGAACCTGCACGACCACTACCTCGCGCCCGTCATCTTCGCCGCCGAGCGCCCCATCGACCCGCCGCGCGAGGGCGTCTCGGTGACCCAGTCGCACCTGTTCTGGAAGAGCCGCCCCGAACTCGACCGGCCCGATACGCAGCCGATCCTGTTCTCGGTGCCGATGTACGGCGACTTCCTGGAGCCCGCGGGCGACAACGGATTCTCGCTCATGGGCGGGCTCGTGACGCCGAGCTCGCGCGGCTCCATCACCCTGTCGGGGCCGGCGCCCACGGATCCGCTGCGCCTCGACCCGCAGGCGCTCAGCCACGAGGACGACGTCGCATCGCTCGTCGCCTCGGTGCGGCAGTGCCGCCGGATCGGCACGCAGTCGGCGCTGGCCGCGGCTCCCGAGGACGGCGGCTGGGGCGCGACCGAGATCTACCCCGGTCCGGGGATCGGCGACGGCGAGGATCTCGTCGACTACGTGCGCAGCACCCTCGCGACCTACCACCACCAGGTCGGGACCTGCAAGATGGGCGTCGACGAGCTCGCCGTCGTCTCTCCCCGCCTCGCGGTGCACGGCGTCGACGGGCTGCGCGTGATCGACGCCTCGATCATGCCCCGCGTGACCACGGGCAACACGAACGCGCCCGCCGTGCTGATCGGCGAGCTCGGCGCGGGCTTCGTGCTCGCCGGCGAGCGGTAGGCGCGCGATGGACGGCGGTGCAGCGGCGTTCGCGCCCGGACTGTTCGCGGGGCGCACGGTGCTGGTCACCGGAGGGACCTCGGGCATCGGGCTCGCGGCGGCCGAGCTGTTCGCCGGGCTCGGCGCCCGGGTGATCGCGATCGGCCTCGGCGCCGATCGTACCCCGGTACCGTCCGGGGTTCCGATCGAGCTGCACGAGGTGGACGTCACCGACGAGGCCGCGGTGCGCGCCGTGATCGACGGGCTCGACCGGCTCGACGTGCTGGTGCCCGCCGCGGGGATCAGCCTGGGCGAGCGCGAGCTGGAGTGGGAGGCGTTCGAACGGGTGCTGTCGATCCAGCTCGGCGCCGTGTACCGGGTGGCCGAGCTGTCCCGCCCGCTGCTGCGCGCCTCGGGCGGATCGCTCATCACGATCGCGTCGATGTTCGCCTTCTTCGGCGGAGGATCGCGCGCGGCCTACTCGGCGGCGAAGGGCGGCGTGGTTCAGCTCACCAAGTCGCTCGCCGAAGCGTGGGCCGCCGACGGGATCCGGGTGAACTCGGTGGCTCCCGGGTGGATCGAGACGCCGCTCGCGGCCGGGCTCGACGAGCCCACGAAGGAGCGGATCCTGTCGCGCACCCCGCTGGGCCGCTTCGGCGCGGCCGACGAAGTGGCCGCAGCGATCGCGTTCCTCGCGTCCGATGCGGCGTCCTTCATCACCGGAGCGGTGCTGCCGGTGGACGGCGGGTATCTGACCGTCGCGATCTGACCGTCGCGATCTGAGCGGAGGCTCAGACGCCGACCGTGCGGAAGCCCGCGTTGCCCATGGACGACCCCGGGGTGTTCCGCGAGCGTGCGGAGTTGCGGTAGCGGTTGCAGTACGACGGATGGCACAGGTGGCTGCCACCGCGCAGCACGCGCTCGGAGCCGCTCTCGGGGCCGCGCGGGTCCCGCACCGGCTCGGCCCCGGCTACACGCGCCGCGTACGTCTCGGGGTCGAAGCGGTCGGCGCACCACTCCCAGACGTTGCCGACGGGCTGCCACAGGCCGTAGCCATTGGGCGAGTAGCTGCGCACCGGCGCCGTGCCGATCCAGCCGTCTTCGGCCGTGTTGTGCGCGGGGAAGGATCCCTGCCAGACGTTCGCCCGCCACACCCCGTCGCTGCCGTCGATGGGCGCGTCGCCCCAGGGGTGCCGGGCGCCCTCGAGGCCGCCACGGGCGGCGCGCTCCCACTCCGCCTCCGTGGGCAGGCGCCGCCCGGCCCAGGCGCAGTACGCGTTCGCGTCGTTCCAGGTGACGTGCACGACGGGATGGTCCTCGAGCCCGACGAGCGAGGAGGCCCGGCCGCCGGGATGCCGCCAGTCGGCGCCGCGGACGCCGATCCACCACGGCGTGCCCGGGATTGGCCTAGTGATGTCGGCGGTGGGCGCGTCGACGAGCAGGTGGAACACCGCGGAGGCCCCGAGCCGCTCGGCCTCGGTGACGTAGCCGGTAGCCGAGACGAAGCGGGCGAACTGCAGGTTCGTGACGGCGGTCGCGTCGATCTCGAACGCGCCCAGCTCGACCGCGTGCACCGGGTGCTCCCCGTCGGCCTCGATGCCGTCGCCGGAGGAATCCCCCATCGCGAAGACCCCGGCCGGGATCGCGCACTGCTCGGAGTCGTGCGCCGCCGTGCCCGTTCCGGGCATCGCGGGGGCCGGGAGCGGCACCGTCGGCGATGCGTGGCCGACCGCGGCTCCGGTGCCCTCCGCAGCGCGCGGCGAGCAGCAGGATCCGTGCGGCTCAGGCTGCGGCATCCCGCGCCCCCGCTATCGCTGCCGGGCGCTCGCCGCGCAGCTCGGCGATCATTGCGTCGATGCTCGCGTGCATGGCGGGATCGGTCGCGGCTTCGGGCGTCAGCACCGCCATCATCTGCCAGCCGGCGTTGTGCGCCGAGACGCGGTTCACCTCGTTCTCGATGTCGTGGTCCGGGGCGAGTTCGCCGTCCTCCCGCGCCTCGGCGAGGAAGCGGCGGATCAGATCGCGCCGCTTGAGGATGTTGTCGTGGTGGATCTCCCAGAGCTCCGGGTCCTGCGCAGCCCGGTCCCAGAACGAGAGCACGACGCGGGACTTCTGGGGGCCGGCCTCCTCGAACGGCAGCAGCTCCTCCGACATCCGCCGCAGCGCCTCGAGCCCGCGCACCCCGGCGCAGCGCGCGATGGTGCGCTCGTGGGACCCGTTGAAGACGTGCAGGAACGCCGCGGTCAGCAGGCTCTGCTTGTTGGGGAAGTAGCGGGTGATGGCGCCGTGCGCGTACCCGGCCTCGGCGGCGATCTCCCGCATCGTCACGCGCTCGAAGCCGTGGTTGATGATGATCTGGGTCACCGCTTCGACGATGTGCGTACGGCGCTCGTCGTGATCGACAATCTTCGGCATGCGTCCCTCCCGATGCATCGATCATAGGGAACCCGGTCCCCGGTACGACCGAGTTTCGGCCCGCGAACGGCTTTTCGTCACCAATTGGTGACGAAACGTTACCGGACCGAAATCTTTCGCGGCCACTTGGAGATTATTCTTTGAGTCGCCACCTGGTGATTAAAAGGGTGCGAGCTCGCCGCTCTCCCCCACGTCGACGAAGGAGTCGCTCATGAAGAAGTCCAACCGCCTGCTGGCCGCACTCGCCCTGATCCCCGCGGTCGCGCTCGCGCTCACCGCCTGCGCCTCGGGCAGCGGCGACGCGGGTGCCGAGGGCTCCGGCGGCTCCGGCGGCCTGACGAAGCTCAAGGTCGCCACGATCGGCCTCACGTCGGACGGCAGCCTCCTCACCGGCATCCAGCAGGGCTTCTTCACGGACGAGGGCCTCGAGATCGAGACCTCGATCGTCGCGAACCCGCCCGCAGGCCTCGCAGCGGTGCAGGGCGGCCAGGTCGACATCGCCTACTCGCCGAGCATCCCGCTGCTGAACGCGCTGAGCCAGGGCGTCCCGATCAAGGTGATCGGCGCGGCCGACGGCTACCCCGCCGACGCGTCGGCGGTGAAGGACCCCGCGGCGTTCGACGACACCGGCCTCTTCGCGAGCCCCGCGAGCGGCATCACCTCGGTCAAGGACCTGAAGGGCAAGACCATCGCGATCCCCGCCCGCAAGGCGCAGCTCGAGGTCGTGATCGCCGGCGAGCTCGAGAAGGCCGGGATCGATCCCACCACCGGGGTCAACTGGGTGGTGCTCGATTTCACCTCCGCCGTCGCCGCGCTGAAGAGCGGCAAGGTCGACGCAGCAGGGCTCGTCAGCCCCTTCACCACCGAGGCCGCGTCCCTCGGCGCGAAGCAGCTCGCCGCACCCTCCATCGGATTCTTCGAGACCGGCGCGACCGGTCTCTGGACCGCGGGCAGCTCCACGGTCGAGCAGAAGAAGCAGGCCATCGAGGCGTTCCAGCGGGCCATCGTCAAGTCCAACGAGTACGCCACCGCGCACCCGAAGGAGGCCATCGAGGCGGGGCTGAAGTACACGGGATCGAAGCTGACGGTCGATGAGGTCAAGGTGCCCGTCTGGCCCACCGCGGTGAAGCTCGAGGATCTGCAGCGCCCGAACGACAAGATGGTCGCGCTCGGCTTCCTCCAGAAGCCCGTGCAGCTCGACGGCGTGATCTTCGGAGGCTGATCCGGCACCATGCGCTCACCCCGACTTCTGCAATTCGGCACCGGCGCCCTCGGCGTCGTGGCGGCGCTCGGCCTCTGGCAGCTCGCCGCCACGACGGGGCCGCTCGCCGACTCCCCGCTGCCGACCGCGACCGAGGCGATCGCCGCGCTGCTCGGCCTGCTCGGCACGCCCGCCATGTGGATCGCCACGTGGGACACCGTCGCCATGGCGCTCGCCGGGCTCGTCATCGCGGCCGTCGCCGGCATCCTGCTCGGCATCGGGATCGGGGTCTCCCCGCTCGCGATGCACGCGACCCGGGTTCCCCTCGAATTCCTGAAGCCGATCCCGCCGATCGTGATCCTGCCCATCGTCGTGCTCGTGCTCGGCCCCACCGCAGGCATGGGGATCTTCCTCGTCTTCATCGGCTGCTTCGTCTCGATCGTCGTGCAGGCCTCCGCCGGGGTCTTCGACACCGATCCGGTCGCGACCGCGACGGGGCGCTCGTACGGTCTCGGCCGGAGCGAGATCCTCGCCCGGATCGTGCTGCCGAGCGCGCTCCCCTACATCGGTACCGCGATCCGCGTCGCCGCACCCACCGCGCTCATCGTCGCGGTCGTCGCCGGCCTCCTCGGCGGCGGGCCCGGCCTCGGCCAGAGCCTGCTGCTCACCCAGATCGCGGGCGACCAGAGCAAGCTCTTCGCCTACGTGCTCGTGCTCGGGATCCTCGGGCTCATCGTGCAGGGCCTCAGCCAGTGGGGCGAGCGCCGGCTGCTGCACTGGCACCCCCAGCACCGGAAGCAGGTGGCCTGATGACCCTCACCTCGACCGTCCTCGTCCGCACGCGCGAGGCCCGCAGGCAGCGCCGCTCCGGTGTGCCGAGATGGGCGCTGATCGGCGCCGAGATCGCCGTCCCGATCCTGCTGCTCGCCGCCTGGTGGTTCGCCTCGGCGAACTCCACCAACACGTTCTTCCCGCCGCTCCGCACGATCCTGACCCGGCTCGCGGAGCTCTCCGCGACCCCGGCGTTCTGGACGAACGTCGGCTCGTCCGTGGGCAATCTCCTGCTCTCCTTCCTGCTCGCCTGCGCGATCGGCGTCGGGCTCGGCATCGCCCTCGGCACCGTGCGCTGGCTGTCGTGGCTCCTCGAGCCGACGATCCACTTCTTCCGCGCGATCCCGCCGGTCGCCCTCGTGCCGATCTTCGTGTCGCTGCTCGGCTTCGGCAACGAGACCCGCATCCTCGCGATCACGCTCTCGGCGGTGTTCCCGGTGCTCATCTCGACGATCGACGGCATCCGGGCACTCGATCCCGAGCGCGTGAGCGTCGGCCGGATCTACCGGATCGGTCGGTGGGACCGGATCGTCACGATCGCCCTGCCCGAGGCCAGCCCGCGGATTCTCTCCGGCGTGCAGGTGAGCCTCATCACGGCGTTCGTCGTCATGATCGCGAGCGAGATGCTCGGATCATCGCTCGGCCTCGGCGCGATGACCCTGCTCGCGCAGCAGTCCTTCATGATCGCCGACATGTGGGTCGGCATCCTCGTCCTGGGCGTCCTCGGCTACGTCGCGAACGCCCTGCTCGTACTCCTCCGGCGCCGCGTGCTGCGCTGGTACATCGCCATCCGACAGCAGGAGAAGAACCTATGAACGCCACCGCACTCGACGCCCCCGCGCGGCTCAGCGTCTCGGGCCTCGCGAAGACCTACGAGACGAAGAAGGGCGCGGTCCCGGTCATCGCCGACCTCACGTTCGACGTGCAGGCCGCCGAGATCGTCTGCATCGTCGGTCCGTCCGGCATCGGCAAGACGACGCTGCTGAAGTGCCTGACCGGGCTGCAGTCGATCTCGTCGGGCTCGGCCCGGATCGACGGCAAGCCGATCGACGGGCCGCCTGAGGAGATGGCGCTCGTGTTCCAGGAGTACACGCGTTCGCTCATGCCCTGGCTGACGGTCGAGAAGAACGTGCGCCTCCCGCTCAAGCACCTCCGATTGCCGAAGGCCGAACAGGCGGAGCGCATCGCTTCGGCTCTGGCCGCCGTGGGGCTCTCGGGCGCCGAGGCGAAGTATCCGTGGCAGCTCTCGGGCGGCATGCAGCAGCGCGTCGCGATCGCCCGCGCCATCGCCTACCGCCCCGAGGTGCTCGTGATGGACGAGCCGTTCGCATCGGTCGATGCGCAGACCCGCTTCGAACTCGAGGACCTCTGCCTGCGCGTCCGCGAGCAGTTCGGCATGACCATCGTCGTCGTCACGCACGACATCGACGAGGCCGTGTACCTGTCGGACCGGATCGTCGTGCTCGGCGAGCGGCCGGCCCGGGTGACCCGCATCATCGACGTCGGTCTCGAGGGCGCGCGGGATCAGATCGCGACCCGCGCGAGGCCCGAGTTCGCCGAGCTGCGCACCGAGGTCTTCGAGCTGATCCGGAAGGCGGGCTAGCCCGTGGCGGAACAGGAACGACGGGGGTACGAGGGTTTCGGCGGCCGCGTCGGCGAGTTCGCATCCGAGTCCGAACCCTGGTGGCGCCCCCGGTACACAGCCCGGGCCGACGCCCCCAACGTCGTGGTCGTGCTCATCGACGATCTCGGCTTCAGCGACCTCGGACCGTTCGGCAGCGAGATCCCGACACCCAGCATCGATCGGATCGCGGGCGACGGCTGGGTCTTCACCAACTACCGCACGGCCCCCATGTGCTCGCCCGCGCGGGCCGCGCTCATGACGGGGCTGAACCCGCACCGCGCGGGCTTCGGCTACGTCGCGCACACCGATCCCGGATATCCCGGTTTCACCTGCGAACTGCCGGAGGACGCCCCGACCCTCGCCGAGTCGCTGCGCGCCGGCGGCTACGCCACCTTCATGGTCGGCAAGTGGCACCTGACGTCGGAGTCGCGACTGCACGACGCGGCCGATCGCTCATCGTGGCCGCTGCAGCGCGGCTTCGACCACTACTTCGGCAGCATGGACGGCTTCACCTCGCTGCACCATCCGCACCGGCTCGTGCGCGACAACTCGGTGGTCGACGTGCCGGAGTTCCCCGAGGGGTACTTCCTCACCGACGAGCTCACCGACGCGGCGCTCGCCATGATCGACGAGCTGCGGGTCAACGACGCCGCGAAGCCGTTCTTCCTGTACTTCGCGCACACCTCGGTGCACGGCCCGATCCAGGCGAAGGCCCCCGACATCGCCAGGCACCGGGGTCGCTACGCGGACGGCTGGAACGCCCTGCGCGAGGCGCGCTTCGCGCGGCAGCGCGAACTCGGGATCGTGCCCGATCGCGCCCAGCTGCCGAGCGGCGATCAGGCCGACGACGACCGGATCCCCCGCTGGGAGTCGCTGAGCGCCGAGGAGCGCGAGCTGTTCGCCCGCCACATGGAGGTCTACGCCGCGGCGGTCGACGAGATCGACCAGAGCGTCGGCCGCCTCGTCGCGCGGCTGGAGGAACTCGGCGAGCTGGAGAACACGGTGATCGTGCTGGCGAGCGACAACGGCGGCACCGCCGAGGGCGGGTCGAGCGGCACGCGCAGCTACTTCGCCCAGTTCGGGCACGCCGCCGCACTGCCCGACGACTGGGTGCGCGACGTGCCGCGCGATCCCGCCGAGATCGGCGGGCCGAAGCTCTTCAGCCAGTACCCGAGCGGCTGGGCGCGTGTCTCGAACACCCCGTTCCGCTCGTTCAAGTCGTCGACCTACGAGGGCGGAGTGCACGCACCGCTCGTCGTCTCCTGGCCGGCCTCGGGCATCGACGCGCGCGGCCTCCGCGACCAGTTCGTGTTCGTCTCGGATCTCGCCCCGACGATCCTCGATCTCGTGGGCGTTCCGCCCCTCGAATCGCGGCACGGCCGGCCGGCTCAGCAGCCCGACGGCCGCAGCCTCGCCGCCGTGCTGGGCGATCCCGGGGCGGAGGGGCGGGAAGCCCAGTACTTCGAGTGCGTGGGCCGCCGTGCGATGGTCGACGGCGACTGGAAGGCGCTGTCCAACGTGCCGCCGGCACCGGCCGAGGGCGCCGCGGGCGGGTCCTGGGAGCTCTACCGGCTCTCGGAGGACCCGACCGAGACCCGCGACCTGGCCGCGGCCGAACCCGAACGCGTCGCGGAGCTCGCCGGGCGGTGGCACGAGGAGGCCTGGCGCAACACCGTGTTCCCGCTCGACGACGACGGCTCGCTCCACGCCAACCGCCCCGCCTCGGAGGCTCCGCTCTCGGATCCCGTGACGCTCGTGCCGTTCCGGCCGCCGCTCGAACGGTTCCGAGCGGCGAAGCTCACGGTGCTGCGATCCTTCGCGGTGGAGGCGTCGCTTGACCTGGACCGCGAAGCCGCCGGCGTCGTCGTCGCCCACGGCGACCAGGGCGGCGGCTACCTCCTCGCGTTCGAGGACGGCGCTCCCCTGCTCACCTACAACGCCTACGGCGACATGCATCGCGCGCACGGCGCGGCGCTCTCCCCGGGACCGCACGAGCTGCTGCTGCGCGTCGACGAACTCGACGGCATGCGCTGGCGCCTGCGCCTCGACGTGGACGGCGCGACGGTGGCCGAGATCCCGGGGGTGCCGATGCTGCTCGGCATGGCGCCCTTCACCGGCATCAGCGTCGGCTACGACTACGGCGGCCCGGTCGACTGGGAACTGCACGAACGGCACGGGAGCTTCCGCTTCAGCGGCGGCACGATCCTGCGGCTCCGCTACGTGCCCGGCGCGCGTTCGCAGCACGACCGGACCGTGCTGCGCGAGATCGGCGCCGCGGTCGCCGCGATCGCCGACTGAGCGATCGCGGCGACCGCAGGCCCGGCGATCGCCTGCCTCCGGCCTGCTCCCGCCCCGCCTACGCCTCCCGTGCGAAGACCCGCCGACCCGCGAACCAGGTCTCGTCGACGCGGGTGCGCACGAGCTCGTTCGCCGGGTGCGCGAAGGGATCGCGGTCGAGCAGGACGAAGTCGGCCGACTTGCCCACCTCGAGCGACCCCGTCTCCTCGGCCAGCCCCATCGCCTCGGCCGCGTTGATCGTGAACACCGCGATCGCCTCGTCGAGCGTGATCGCCTCCTCCGGCCATAGCGTGCCCGGGTACTCCCCGCTGGGGTCCTCGCGGGTCACGAGCCCGTGGATCCCCTCCCAGGCGTTCGGCGAGGCCGACACGGGCCAGTCGGATCCGCCGGCCACGATCGCCCCGGCATCGATCAGCGAGCGGTTCGGCTGCATGCGGTCGGCGCGGTCCCGGGGCAGCACCTCGCGGATCGCCTCCACGATGGGGCCGGGTACCCAGATGAAGGGCGAGATGTCGGCAGAGACGCCGAGCGCCGCGAACCGCGGGATGTCGTCAGGGTGCACGAACTGGCCGTGCGCCACCTGGTACCGCGTCTCGGTGAAGCCCTCGCCGCGCAGCGTCTCGACCGCATTGAGCACGGCGTGCACCGAGGCGTCGCCCGTGCAGTGGATCTTGGCCGAGATGCCGACCTCGGCGACGCGGCGCAGCCAGTCGGTCAGCTCCGTCGGGTCGAGCAGCGTGTCGCCGTGGAAGTGGTCGCCGTGCAGTTCGTCGGGCAGGTAGGGCTCGAGGAACGCGCCCGTGCGGGTGGGCGGCACCCCGTC
Organism: Leucobacter sp. Ag1; assembly: GCF_000980875.1. Lineage (GTDB taxonomy): Bacteria > Actinomycetota > Actinomycetes > Actinomycetales > Microbacteriaceae > Leucobacter > Leucobacter iarius. The sequence goes on from NZ_LAYO01000095.1 coordinate 36,693, forward strand.
GAGGAAGATCTTCACGAAGTCGGGTCGGTGGTGCTCGGTGCGGAACCGCTCGCCGCCGAAGACCAGCGCCTCCCCGATCACGTCGTGCCCGAAGATCTCGTCGTTCACCAGCATGGAGGTCACGACCCAGGCGTCGAGCTCGCCGTCGGTGTCGAGCGCGCGCAGCGCCTCCAGCGTCTGCGTCGAGACGCCCGCGTCCTGGAAGGCCGTGATCCCGTACTCGCTGAGCATCGCCACGCCGCGGCGCGAGGCGGCGCGATCCTGCTCGGCGGTGAGCGCCCCCACGGCGCGGTGCGCCTGCGCGACCGGGATCCCCGCGGCCTCGATGAGCACACCGGTGGGCCGCCCCGCGGCGTCGAGGGAGACGCCGTCATCGCCCGCGGCGATCCCGGCGAGCTCCATCGCGCGCGAGCTCGCCCAGCGGTTGTGGTGCGAGTCGTCGGAGAGCATCACGGGGCGTCCGCCCGCGGCGGCGTCGAGCAGGGCCAGGCCCTCCGCGGTGTCGATCTCGCCGAGCCGGTCGCTCGCCCACGGCCCGCCCACGATCCAGGCGTCGGCCGGCAGCCCGTCGGCGTACGCGCGCACCGCGTCGGCGATCCCGTCGAGGTGCGCGCCGAGCGGCAGACGCAGCTCGAACAGGTCCTCCTGACCTGCGATCGCGTGGTGGTTGTGCACGTCGACCAGACCGGGCATCAGGAACGCGCCGTCGAGCGCACGGCGCTCGGTACGGGGTCCTGCCAGTTCCGCGACCTCGGCGTCCGTGCCGACGGCCGTGATCCGCCCGCCGGTCACCGCGATCGCCTCGGCCCACGGACGGGCCGGATCCGCGGTGTAGACGCGGGCGCCGGTGAGGATCAGATCGGGGTGGGTCATCGTCGACTCCTGTCTGGGTTCGGAAGCTCGTGGGTGCGCGCGAACGGCACTCCGCCCCAGTATCCCGACGACGGCTCCGGTGACGTTGACCGTGAGGACAGCGCTGTTGCGCATGCGGGACCGATCCGCGCGCGGACCCCCGGGCGGCGGCAGGATGAGGGCACGGCAGAGTCGCCGACGAACGAGAGGGAGAGCCGGATGACCGGAAGCACGGACGTACAGGGGCGCGTGGTCGCCATCACCGGAGGCGGCACCGGCATCGGCGCCGCGGTCGCCGAGCGGTTCGCCGCCGAGGGCGCCACCGTCGTGGTGCTGGGCCGACGCCGCGAGCCGATCGAGGCGGTGGCGCAGCGCATCGGCGGGACCGCGATCGTCGCCGACGCGGCCGACGGCGCGTCCGCCCGGGCCGCCGTGGCCGAGATCGTCCGCCGCTTCGGCCGCCTCGACGTGCTCGTCGCGAACGCCGGCGGCCACGGATTCTCGTCGGTCGGCGAGACGAGCGACGCCGACTGGGACGCCGCGATCAGCGTCAACCTGTCGACGGCCTTCGTGATGGCCCGCGAATCGCTGCCCGCGCTGATCGACGCGGCCGCGGAGCACGGCGGCGCCCAGATCGTCATCGTGTCATCGCTCGCCGGGCTCTTCGCCGGTCCCTCCGTCGCGGGCTACACGGTCGGCAAGCACGCCCTCATCGGCCTGACGCGCAGCCTCGCCCGCGACTACGGCGCGAAGGGCGTGCGCGTCAACGCGATCTGCCCGGGGTGGGTGCGCACGCCCATGGCCGATGCCGAGATGGACGAGTTCGCACAGGCCGCTCCCGAGATCGCGGACCGCGCGGCCGGGTACGCCGCGGTGACCCGGGACGTCCCCCTCGGCCGACCGGCGGAGCCCGCCGAGATCGCGTCCATCGCGCGTTTCCTCGGATCCGCGCAGTCGTCGTACGTCACCGGTTCGGTGCTCGTCGCCGACGGCGGCGCCCACGTCGTCGACCTGCCCACCATCGCGTTCGAGCACGCGGGTATGTAGTCGGCATCAACAATCCGTCATCCTGCGCGAGCTCGCACCGTCATCCTGCGCGAGCTTGCGAGTCGCAGGATCCAGTGAGATCCTGCGACTCGTTCCTCGCGCAGGATGACGGAGGGCGGGGCGTTCAGCCGCCCAGATAGGCCCGCCGCAGCAGCTCGGGATCCTGCTCCAGCGCCTTCGCCGGCCCCTGCGCGTGGCTGACGCGACCGCTCGCGAGCACCATCGCCTCGTCGGCGATCCCGAGCGCGAGGTGGGTGAACTGCTCGACGAGCAGCACCCCGACCCCGGTCGCCGCGATCTGCTGGATCAGCGGCAGCAACCGCATGAACACCACCGGTGCGAGGCCGAGCGACATCTCGTCGATCAGCAGGAACCGCGGCTTCGACGCGAACGCTCGCGCCAGCACCACCATCTGCTGCTCGCCGCCCGAGAGCAGCGCCGACTGCGCGTCGATGCGCTTCTCGAGCTCGGGGAACGACGCCAGCACCTCCTGCACGCCCGCGTCGTTCTTCGCGGTGAGCAGCAGGTTCTCGCGCACGGTGAGCGACGGGAAGATCGCGCGACCCTGCTCGATGTGCGCGATCCCCGCGCGGGCGCGCTGCACGCGGCCCCACTTCGCCATCGACCGGCCGTCGACCGAGATGTCGCCCGCCGAGTGCGGGATCACGCCCGACACCGACTCGAGCAGGCTCGTCTTGCCCGCTCCGTTCGGCCCGACGAGCGCGAGGATCTCGCCCTCGCGGAGCACGAGGTCGACCCCCGAGACCACGGGGCCGGCTCCCCGGCTCACGGTCGTTCCGCTCAACTGCAGTTCGCTCACTGCGTCACCTCCGCGTCTCCCATGTATGCGGCCACGACGGCCGGATCCTCCAGCACCGCTCCGGCCTCGCCCTGGGCGAGCACCCGGCCGAAGTCGAGCACGGTGAGCTCGGTGCAGACGGTGCGCACCAGGTCGAGGTCGTGCTCGATGATCACGATCGCGGTGTCGAAGCGCGACGGGATCCGTGTGAGGCGCTGCCCGAACTGCAGGTGCTCCTCGTGCGACAGGCCGGCGGCCGGCTCGTCGAGGATCAGCACGCGCGGGCCCGAGAGCACCGCCGCGGCGACCTCGATCAGTCGGCGGGTGCCGACGTCGACGTTGGCGAGCTGCTCCTCGGGCGGCGGGCAGCCGAGGAACGCGAGCGCATCGGCCAGCTCGTCGCGGTCGAGCGCCCGGCGGGCGACGAAGCGCACGTAGGCCTCGACCGTGAGCTGGGGCGGCACCCGGTCCTGCTGGAAGGTGCGGCGCAGGCCCCTGCGGGCCCGGGATACCGGGGACAGCCGGCTGATGTCGGTGCCGTCGAGCTCGACCGCGCCCGTGTGCTGCGGCAGGAAGCCGCTCACCGCGTCGACGAAGGTCGACTTCCCGGCGCCGTTCGGGCCGATGAGGCCCATGATCGAGCGCGGGCGCACCCGGAGGGACACGTCGTCGAGCGCCTTCAGCGCGCCGAACTGCACGCCGAGCCCGCGCACCTCCAGCACGGGCGGCGCGTCGGCGGGGATCGGCTCCTCGGCCTCGGGCACGGCGAACACGTCGAGCACGCTCGTCGTCACCGACCCCGGGTCGACCGCCTCCGCCTTCCGTCGTTTGGCCCGCTTGCGGATCCCGGCGCGGATCGCCTCGCCGAGGTTCGATCCGCTCGTGAGCGCCTGGATGCCCAGCACGCCGAAGACGACGAAGCCCCAGTCCTGGGGCACGCCCCAGCGCTTCAGCAGCTCGGGCACGAGCACCCACAGGATCCCGCCGAAGATGGCCATGTCGATCAGGTAGGCGCCGCTCATGATCGCGAGGATGTAGAGGGCGAGCGACTGGATCGGAGTGAAGCTCGAGGCGTACGGGATCCCGACCTGGCCGGCCAGCAGACCGCCCGAGATGCCGCCGAGCGCGGCGCTGACCGCGAACGCCGACAGCTTGGCCGCGCTGACGCTCTGGCCGACGGCCGCGGTGCCGCGCTCCGAGAACGCGACGGCCTTCCAGCTGCTGCCGATGCGGCTGCGCTGCAGCAGGAACACGCCGAGCGCGCAGATCACGAGCACGATGATCGCGAAGAAGAAGAACTGCCGATCGCTCGAGAACATGGCGGGCCGCTCGATCTGCGCGCCGTCGGCCTGGCCGGGGAACTGCGTCTGCACGAGCAGCACGTCGAACGCCGCCGCGAAGCCGAGGGTGACGACCGCAAGGTTCACACCGCGCAGGCGCAGGGCGGGCAGGCCGATGATCACGCCGGCGATGCCGGCGCCGATGCCGCCCGCGACGAGCCAGACGATGAAGCCGCCGGGAGCGTGCGACACGTTGAGCCAGGAGACGATCCAGGCGCCGATCGCGCCGAAGGTGAGCTGGCAGAGCGCGATGATGCCCGCCGAGCCCGTGACGATGCCGAGACCGAGGATCGCGATCGTCGCCGTCACCATGCTGATGGCGAGGTAGACGACGTAGCCCGAGAGCCCGACGCTCAGAGCCCAGCCGACGCCGAGGGCGAGCACCGCCACCACGAACGGCAGCGCGACGCGGAGGGAGCGGTTAGCGAGCAGCATCCCACACCGCCTTTCTCTGGGACCACAGAAGGAGGACGACGATGAACACGAGCGGCACGAAGCTGCGCACGAGCGTCAGCTCGGACACCTGCGCCACCATGCCACCGACGAGGCCGAGCAGCAGACCGCCGACGACCGCGAGGTCGAGCCGTTTGAAGCCGCCGAGCAGCGCCGCGGCCGCGGCGGGGATGATGAGCATCGACAGGCTCACCGCATCGTTCGACTGCGTCGGAGCGATGATCAGCACCGTGACCGCGCTCACCGCGCCGGTGACGGCCCAGACCCCGATCGACAGCGGCTTCGACGCGATGCCGATCAGCTCCGCCGTGGTGGGGCGGTCCGACAGCGCGCGCAGCTTCGTGCCGATGGTGGTCCTGCGCAGCACGATCGCGGCGGCGAGCGCCACGAGGATCGCGAGCGAGACGGTGACGACGGTGACCCAGCTCACGACCACTCCGGCGACGCTGAACGCGGCGCCGTCGAAGATCGGGGCGAAGGGCTGGGGCTTGTTGCCGAACATGATGTACGAGAGCGACATGAGCAGCAGGAACGGGGCGACGGTCATGGCCGATCGGGTCGACAGGTCGGCCTCGGCGAGCCAGGTCGCCGCGATCCAGCCGATGAGTGCGCTGAGCAGGGCGCCGACGATGACGCCGGCGATCGTCGCGAGCCAGACGGGGATCCCGAGCTTGCTCGCGAACCAGACGGAGATGAACGCGGCGAACATGCCGGTGGCCGCCTGCGCGAAGTTGACGACGCGCACGAGACGGGACATGAGGGTGAGCGTGACGGCGAAGACGGCGTAGACGCCGCCCGCGGCGAGTCCGGAGAGCGCGCCCTGGAGGAGCGCGCCGCCGTTCATGCGCGCCCCCGGGTGCGGGGGCCGCGCGATGCGGGGGTGTGGTGCATGGGAACCTCTGCGGTGGGATCGATGGGACCGGAGCGCCCGGTGCGGCGGAACCCGAGGTTCTGCCGCACCGGGCGCGGGAGCGGAGCGGTTACTTCGACGGCAGCTTCAGCCAGTCGTCCGCGGCCTTGGCCCAGGCGTTCGTGCCGGACTTCAGCACGACCGGCCAGCCGCCGGGCTCGTAGTCCTGCGCGGCGACCTGCTTGAACTGGTAGGGGTAGGCGATCATCTTGTTCTCGATCGGCTTCATCTCGTCGAGCGCCTTGGCGACGCTCTCGCGGGTGATGTCGCCCTTGATGCTCTTGAGCACCTCGACCATGAAGGTCGCCGAGAGGTAGCCGCCCTGGCTGAACGAGGTCAGGGTGATGTCGTTCTTCTTCATCAGCGCCTTCCAATCGGCGTTGATGTCGCTGTCCTCGGTGAAGGGGTAGAACTCGGCGGGGACGTAGACGCCGGCCGCACTGTTCGACACGGCCTTCGCGAAGCTCTCGCTGTAGGTCGAGGTGAGGAACAGGAAGGTGACGTCGTCCCAGCCCTGCTGGTTCGCGGCCTTGATCTGGCCGATCGCGTCGGGCTCGACGGCGTTGCTCACGATGGCCGTGCAGCCGGCCTTCTTCGCCTTCACGATGTAGGGGGTGTAGTCGGCGCCGCCGTAGGGCACGGTGTCGTCGACGAGCACGGGCTTCTTCCCGGTGATCGAGCTCCAGCGGTCGACGGCGGCCTTGTAGGCGGGGCCGGTCGAACCGATGACGCTCGTGAACACGCAGAGCTTGTCGAGGCCGAGCTTCTCGGATCCGTAGAGCATCGTCAGCGTGGTGTCGTTGAAGGGGCCGATGTTGACCGGCGCGATGTTCGGCGACTTGAAGCAGCCGGGATCGACGCCGATGCCCTGGATCGAGCGCACCTTCTCCTGCTCGTAGTACTTCGCGTTGATCTCGCAGTCGAGCAGCGATGCCGATCCGACCAGCGCGACGACCTCGTCGCTGCCGATCAGCTGGCGGGCCGATGCCGTGGCCGTCGCGGGGTCGGCCTTGTCGTCGGTGATCTTGTATTCGATCTTGCGGCCGTTGATGCCGCCCTTGGCGTTGACCTCGTCGAAGACGGCCTTCGCGGCCTGCGAGGCCTCGGGGAAGGTGGCCGGGCCGCTGATGGTGTTGACGGAGCCGAGCTTGATCGGCCCGCCACCGCCGCCGTCGCTTCCGGCGCAGCCGCTGAGCGCGAGCGCTGCGGCCGCGGTCAGGGCCGCAGCCGCCAGGAGTCGTTTCTTCATGTCGGTTCCTCTCGGGACAGGTGAGGGTGAGGTGATGCGGGAGTCAGACCGGTTGCACGTCGGGGTAGGCGACCGATCCGAGGGGGTAGATGTGCCCGCCGGCGCGGGAGTGCTCGGCGCGGCCGTCGCCCGTGATCCCGAGGAAGATCCCCGTGGTCATGAGCTGGGTGCCGAGGTCGTGCAGCCAGACGCTGGCGACCGCGATACGGAACTCGCGGAAGCAGAACAGGTAGAGGCCGTCCGCGAACTTCCACACGGTCGACAGGTCCATGTCGCCGTGGCCGCGCTGCACGCCCTGGACGCACTGCCAGGCGTAGCGCTCGCTCGACACGTACATGTGCTCGTAGAGGTGCTCGGGGCTGTAGCGGTACAGGTTGCGGCGGCCGATGAGGTCGCGCGACGGGCCGGGGACCTCGCCGGTGGCGGTGCCGCGGTCGGTCGTCGCGGCCCAGAACGTCTGCCCGACCCGGGGCTCCCCCTCGGTCTCGGACTCGGCGATCTCGGACCGGGTCACGAGCGCCCGGTGGGTGCGCTCGGAGTAGACGACCGTGATCGCCTCGCGCTCGCGCGTCTCGACGGGCAGGTTGAGGAACACGACGTCATCGCGCACCCGCACTGCGTCGTAGGGATCCCGCAGCTCGCCCGCGGTCGTGATGGAGCCGCTCGCCGACCAGGCGACCTCGCCGTCCTCGAAGGCGAGGCGCAGCTCGGTACCGTCGTCGAGCAGCAGGGCGAGCGTCTGCCCGTCGAGATCGATGCTCGGCAGGCGGTAGGTGTCGATCCCGGCCGCGAACTCGTCGTAGCTCCGCCACTCGTTCGGATCCGCGGCGGTCAGCTCGGCTGCGGTGGGTGCTGCTGCGGGGGTCGTCATCGTCCCGGGGTCCTTTCAGCGCGTCGGTCATGAGGACGTCGCATCGCGCGCCCAGCCGTCGACTGGAGAGCTTCGATGCTCGTCTTGCGCTCACTGTAGGGAGCGGTGAGCCGACCCGGACCGCACCGCTCGCGCAGCGACAAGGGGCGTGGCGCTCCGGTCAATCCGGGTCACGAAGCGGTTGCGGAGCGCTCCCCGAGACGCAGCTCGCTCGGCGAGACGCCGAACGCCGCCTTGAACGTGCGGCTGAAGTAGGCGGCCTCGGTGAAGCCCCAGCGCGCCGCGATGCTCGCGACGGTGCGGTCGGCGAACACGGGATCCAGCAGGTCGGCGCGGCAGCGGTCGAGCCGACGCGACCGGATCCAGGCGGACACGGTGGTGCCGGTGCGACGGAAGACCGCGCTCAGGTGGCTCGTCGAGACGTAGTGCGCCGCCGCGATGCGCCCGGGCGAGAGGTCCGGCGACGCGAGATGGTCGTCGATGTAGGCGTAGATGCGCTGCAGCAGCTGGTGGTGCGGGTCCCGCTGCACCGGATCCGTGTCGGCGATCCCCGAGACGAGCGTGGTGACGAGGTCGAGCGCGGTGCGGGCGAGCTTGCCCCGCAGCGGATCGCTCATCGCGGTCAGCTGGGCGGGGAACTGCGCGAGGAACGCCGTCGCGACCGAGGCGAGCGCGGGATGCCGCTCGCCGAGCACCACCGCGGTGAGCTGCTCGGCGTACGGCACGGGCAGCAAGTGCTTCGGGAACATCATGACGAGGTTGCGGAAGCTCTCGTCGAGCAGCAGCGAGTACGGCTGTGAGGTATCGGTGATGGTCAGGGATCCCGGCCCGAGCGCCGCCTCGCGACCGTCCTGCACCAGGATCCCGCTGCCCTGCTGCAGCAGCCCGATCTTGTAGTACCCGCTGCCGCCGTTCGCGATCGTCTCGGGCGTGCGTTCGACGAGGTGCGGGCACGCCGTCACCTCGGTGAACACGATGTCGCCGGCCGAGACGGAGTGCATGCGCGCCGCGAACGGCGTCTCCCGCTCCGTGGTGATCCGCAGCGGGACGAACGACGCGGAGACCATGCTGCGGAACGCGGCGAGGCTGTCGGTCTGGGCGACGCCGGACCCGCCCCACGCGCCGTGCGGTGCGGTCGTGCGCTGCATCTGCTCCACCCGCCTTCGGGCCGCCGCCCGAGGGCGGGCGCGGGGTCGCCGACGCGCGTCCTCGCGGCGCCGGAGCCGCTGTGCACGCGAGCGTACACGCACGCGACCGCGGTGTCTGCGGCTGCGGCCGGACCGGGGCCGCTGGGTCAAGGGGTCGGCGTGGAGAGGCAAGGGTGCGGCGGGTTCGGGTTCGGAAGGAGATTCGCGCTCAAACGGAGATTCTGAGCGATTTCGTCCTTCTGAACGCGGATCTCCTCCCGAAGAGCGTCACGGTCGCGCGTCGTCGAGCGAGCGGAGACCGCGGCGCAGGATCCGACGGGTTTCGGGCCCGGGGCTCTCCCGCACCCATCGGATCGCGAGATCGCGCGCCCACTCGGGACTCGACTTCGCCGCGTCGTTGATCCAGTTCGCGACCGAGTCCTGCACGTACGTCGACGGGTCGGCGCGCAGCGGCTCCAGGATCGGCAGGCCCCGATCCGGTTCCGCTCCGAGCACCGCGATGCGCTTCGCCCACACCCCGCGCGGACGCAGGGTCTCGCTCGCGAAGCGGCGGATCCGCTCCGATGGATCGCTCGTCAGCTCGGCGAGCGCGGCGATGCCCTCCTCGAGTTCGGCGGCGAGCCGATCCCGCACGGCCATCCAGGCCCACTCGCGCACCCCGAAGTGCGAGTCGTCGGCTGCCGGCAGGATCAGCGCGACGAGTTCGCGCGGGGATCCCGGCTCCGCGGCGAGGGCGAACCAGGCCCACCCGCGCACCGTGTCCGAAGGGTGCCGCGTGAGGTCGGAGCAGGCCGATGCCTCGAGGTGGGCGCGGAGCGCTGCGCCGATGGCGCGCATCCGAGCCAGGATGCCGAGCTCTCCTGCCGCTCGCACCTCGGCCACGAGCTCGGAGGACGCGTCCGGGATCGCGTGCGCGAGCAGCACCGCATGGTCCAGCGCGGTGATCTCGACGAGCGTGCGCGACTCGATGAGGCCGCGCTGCACCTCGTCGCGCGGCGCGGACGGGCGGTTCCGGGATCCGGTCGCCAGGCTCACGCCGTGGCCGCCGCGTTGCGCTGGATCGTGGCGAGGGCATCGACGCAGACGGTCGCGGTATCGGATCCGATGCCATCCGTGAGCCGCTGGAGCCAGGTCCCGTAGCGCGGGGCGAGCTCGGCCAGCAGCGCCTCCCCTGCCGGGGTGGAACGCAGGATGAGCGCGCGGCGGTCGCTCGGATCGGGTTCGCGGGCCGCCCACCCCGCACGGGCGAGCCCGTCGACGAGTCCCGTGACCGTGGCCCGGGTCACTCCCAACCGCTCGGCGATCCTCGCGGGTGCCGCCCCCGGCTCCGCCGAGATCGCGAGGAGTGCGGCGAAGCGCCCCTCGGAGAGTCCGTACGGTTCGAGGAGTGCAGCGCACTCGGCGTCGATGCGGCGCGCCGTGGTGAGCAGTCCCATCACCAGCTCCGCTGCGAGCCCGCCGCCCGCGCGCTCGAGGAGCAGGGCGTGCTTGGTGTCGATCATCGCGTTCATTAGCCACCAAACTATCAGGTGACTGACTTACTGCTCACACTGCCACGGTCGCTGCTGAGAAGGAAATTCGCGCTCAAACGGAGATTCTGGGCGTTTTCGTCCGACTGAACGCGGATCTCCGTCCGAAGCCGACTCGAACCGATCCGGATGCGGCGGCGATCACCCGTAGGGGTTGGCGGTCTTCTTGTCGGCGTCGATATCGCGGATGAGTGCGGGATCGGCCAAGCCCTTGCGCGGGTCGACGTTCTCGCCCTCGTGTTCGGTCGCGCCATCCAGGACGGGCTCGTCCACGGTCTCGGAAGTCTTCGGGTCGCGGTCGGCGGGCTGCTTTGTGGGTTCGCTCGTGTCGTTCATGCGCCCTACGCTAAGGGCGCCGCGGCTCAGCATCACCCCCTTGAATTCTCAGGGATACCCCTTGGGGGGCGAGGAATGTCGGATCCGCGCTCTACACTCCATGCCGTGAGCATCCGCGAGAGGCACGACCTCGGCCCCGAGCGCTCCCGCTTCGACGCGGGAAGCGCCGCCGAGACCATCGCCGAACTCGACGCGCAGTACGCCGCCGGCGAGATCGATCGGCACGCCTACTTCGAGAAGAAGCAGAGCCTGGTGCGGCTCTTCCTGAAAGCGACGACCACCCCGACCCGGCGGTCGCGGCGCTGGGAGACGGAGCTCTAGGCCGTAGCCCGCACGCGCTGGACGACGACCGGGCGCACCGCGCTCGGCTGCGACCTGGTCCGGCTCGCGAGCTCCACCAGCACGAAGAACACCAGCGCGAGCCAGAGCGCCGTCGGAGCACCGGCCCCCGTCACCCAGAGGAACCAGAAGTAGGCGCAGATCCCCCACACGATCGATTCCAGCGTGCCACCCCGACTCATGCCCCGATCATCTCGCGACCGGGCCGGCGATGCAAGATCCACATCCGGTTTCATCCGGCGAGCACACCGAAGCCTCTTCCCTACGCCTCGAACCCGAGTGCGCTCACAGCAAAAGTATCTTGACGTCGAGATACTTTCGGCGTCTAATGAAGGTAAACCTAACTTTCATCGGATGATTGGAGTCGAGGCATGACCGAAGTGCAGGATCTCGCCCGTTTCGTGGGCCGCGCGCGCATCGAGGACCTGAGCGCGGAGGCGCTCGAACAGCTCAAGATCCGGGTGCTCGACACCCTCGGGGTCGCGATCGGAGCGCTCGACGCCGAACCGATCGCAGCGATCCGCGGGCTGCTCGAGGATCTCGGCGGCACCCCCACCGCCACGCTCATCGGCGGCGGCGCGACCAGCCCCGAGCGCGCCGCGTTCTTCAACAGCGCGCTCAGCCGCTACCTCGACTTCATGGACTCCTATCTCGCCCCGGGCGAGACGAACCACCCCTCCGACAACCTGGGCGCGGTGCTCGCCGCCGCAGAATCCGTCGACGCCACCGGAGCCGAATTCCTCACGGCGCTCGCGGTCGCCTACCAGGTGCACACGCGCCTCTCCGACGAAGCACCGGTGCGCGCCCGCGGCTTCGACCACACCACGCAGGGTGCGTTCGCGGTCGCCGCAGGCGCGGCCAAGGCGCTCCGCCTCACCGAGGAGCAGACCGCGAACGCGGTCGCCATCGCCGGCACCGCGAACGTCGCCCTCCGCGTCACCCGCACCGGCAACCTGAGCCACTGGAAGGGACTCGCCTACCCGCACGTCTCGCAGACGGGCACCTTCGCGGCGCTGCTCGCCGGTCGCGGGATCACCGGCCCCGAGGCCGTGTTCGAGGGGAACAAGGGTTTCGAGGACTCGGTCTCGGGCCCCTTCGACCTGGACTGGTCGCAGGAGGACCTGGAGCGGGTCCGCCGCACCATCGTCAAGAAGCACAACGCCGAGATCCACTCGCAGTCCGCGCTCGACGCGGCGCAGGACATCCGGGCACAGGATGGCTTCACTCCGCGGGCCATCGCGCAGGTGCGGCTCACGACCTTCGACGTCGCGCACTCCATCATCGGCGGCGGCGAGGAGGGCGACAAGCGGCTGGTGCGCACGAAGGAGGAGGCCGACCATTCGCTGCCGTGGATGCTCGCCGTCGTGCTGCTCGACGGCCGGCTGACGCCCGAGCAGTACGCACCCGAGCGCATCGTCGCGGCCGACGTTCAGGGCCTCATGACCCGCGTCGTGATCACGCCCAGCGACGAGCTCTCGGCCCGGTTCCCCGCGCATATGCCCGCCGACCTGGAGGTCGAGCTGGTCGACGGCACGGTGTTCCGCTCCTCGCAGGACAGCTACCACGGCTTCCACGACGACCCGCTCGACTGGGAGGCCGCACGCGCGAAGTTCGACGCGCTCGCCTCCCCCTTCGCGCCCGCGGCGCTGCGCGACGAGATCGCCGGGATCGTGCGCGAGCTCGACCGCCGCAGCACCCGGGAGCTGACCGCGGCGCTCGCCCGCGTCCCGCGCACCCGCAGCGGCGCGCACAGCGCCGGCGGCGCCCACTGACCGACTCGACCCACCGCAGAAAGGAGCTCCCATGAGCACCGCAGTCCCCCACGACGTCTCCTTCAACTTCGTCCCCCGCGCCTACCGCCCGGCGAAGCCACGCAACTTCGGCATCACCGAGATCCGCGCCCCCTATTACGACACCTTCGGTACCCGGCACCTGCAGGACGTGTTCGACGTCGCCGGCCAGTGGGTCGACGGCATCAAATGGGCGGGCGGATCCTTCGCCCTGCTGCCGCAGGATCAGGTCCGCGCCTTCAGCGACATCGCCCACGAGCACGGCTCCTACGTCTCGTCGGGCGGCTGGATCGAGACCGTGCTCCGCTACGGCGACGACGCGGTCGATCACTACCTGAAGGAGGCGAAGGAGGTCGGATTCGACGTCATCGAGATCTCCACAGGCTTCATCATGCTCAATACTTCGGGTCTGCTCCGTCTCGTCGACAAGGTCGTGAAGGCCGGTCTGAAGGCGAAGCCCGAGCTCGGGATCCAGATCGGATCCGGCGGCGATTCGGGTGAGGCCGAACTCGCCGTCGAGGGCGCGAAGGACATCGGCGACCTCATCGACCGCGGCCGCCGAGCGCTCGACGCGGGCGCCTCGATCATCATGATCGAATCCGAGGGCATCACCGAGAACGTGCGCGAGTGGAACACGGGCGCGGCGGCGTCCGTGATCAACGGGCTCGGGCTCGAGAACGTGATGTTCGAGGCCGCCGACGGCCCCGTGTTCGAGTGGTACGTCAAGAACTACGGCAACGAGGTGAACCTCTTCGTCGACCACAGCCAGGTGCTGCAGCTCGAGGGGTTGCGGCAGAACATCTGGGGCAACACGAGCACCTGGGGCAGGGTGATCAATCCGGCCCCGTCCGCCGAGAGCTGATCGAGTCGGAGAAATCCGCATCGACCTGGCATTTTCCGGCCGGCTACCCCGCAGGGGTGGCCGGCCGGGTCGCATCTTTCGGCAGACGGGCGTATCGTAAGAGATTTGAGGCGGAGAGGGACGGGGCAGTCCGGCCCTCTTCACGTGTGCCCGGGGGTGAAATCGCGCTTCCGGGTCGACTGAAACGGATCCGAATGCCCCTGACCCCCGATGCGGAGACGAGCGACGCCCCGGCGCCCCCGTCCCCCTCACGCGCACCGCTCCGCGGGGTCGGCGCATCGCACGCCAAGGCGATCCTGTTCGGCGAGCACGCCGTGGTCTACGGGGCTCCGGCGATCGCGATCCCGGTCGACAGCCTGACCGCGGAGTCCGTGATCGAGCGCGGCGCACCGGGCCTCCGCATCGAGAGCTCCCTCTTCACCGGCCCCGTCGAGGACGCGCCCGCGCGCCTCGCCCCGGTGGTCACGGCGATCCGCGCCTCGCTGGAGCGCGCCGGGCTCGGCGGACTCGCGAGCGGCGTCGACGCGCAGGGCGCCACCGTGCAGATCCGCAGCACGATCCCCCACGAGCGCGGGCTCGGTTCGAGCGCGGCGGTGGCCGCGGCGATCACGCGCGCCGCATTCGACCTCGCGGGGAGCGAGCTCGACGACGAGACCCTGTTCGAACTGATCCAGACCGCCGAGAAGGTCGCCCACGGCACCCCGAGCGGCATCGACGCCCGCACCGTCGCGGCGACGGGCGCCATCCGCTTCAACCGCGGCGCGGTCGCCCCGATCCGCATCGGCGCACCGCTCACCCTCGCCTTCGCGGACTCCGGCCACCCGGGCTCGACCGCGAAAGCCGTCGGTTCGGTGCAGGCCCTGCGCGAACGCGAGCCGGAGACGACCGATGCGCTGCTCTCCCGCCTCGCCGAGATCGCCGAGGGCTCGATCGCCGACCTTGCCGCGGGCGACCGCGCAGCGATCGGCGCGGCGATGACCGAGGCGCACGGGATCCTGAACCGTGTGGGCGTCAGCTCCGAGCGGCTCGACGCGATCACCGAGGCCGCGCGCGAGGCCGGCGCGGCCGGCGCGAAGCTCACCGGCGGCGGGCTCGGGGGCTGCGTGATCGCGGTCGCCGACGACGCCGCGCACGCCGACCGGATCGGGGCGGCCATGCGCCGCGCCGGCGCCGAACGCACCTGGACCGTGGAGGTACCCGCCGCATGACGACCGCTACAGCTCGCGCTTTCCCGAACATCGCCCTGGTCAAGTACTGGGGCAAGCAGGACGAGGACCTGATCCTCCCCGTCGCGGGCAGCCTGTCGCTGACGCTCGATGCGTTCCCCACCACCACGACCGTCTCGCTCGATGACGCGGCGGACGACGACGCCTTCACGCTGAACGGGGCCGCGGCCTCCGCCGACGCGACCGGTCGGGTGACCCGCTTCCTCGACCGCGTGCGCGAGCTCGCGGGATCCGAGACCCGTGCCTCGGTCGTCTCGACCAACGAGGCGCCCACCGGCGCCGGTCTCGCCTCCTCCGCATCGGGCTTCGCCGCGCTCGCGACCGCCGCGGCGAGCGCCTACGGACTCGACCTCGACCAGCGCGACCTCAGCCGGCTGGCCCGCCGCGGATCCGGCTCCGCCTCGCGCAGTCTCGTGCCCGGTCTCGCCGTCTGGCACGCGGGCGAAGACGCGAGCTCGTACGCGGAGGCCGTGACGGGCCCCGACATGCGCATGGTCATCGTCACGGTCGATACGGCCCAGAAGGCCGTCTCGAGCCGCGCGGCCATGCGCCGTTCGGCGCTCACCTCCCCGTTCTTCCCCGCGTGGATCTCGTCGACCGAGGAGTCGCTCGCGGCGATGCTCGAGGCCTGCGCGGCCGAGGACTTCACGCGCGTGGGCCGCATCACCGAGTCGCACGCGCTGCGCATGCACGCCGTGATCCAGGCCTGCGATCCGCCCATCCGCTACCTGGCGCCCGCGAGCATCGCGATCTTCGACGCCGTGGCCGCGCTGCGCGACATGGGCCTCGAGGCGTACTCGACCGCCGACGCGGGCCCCAACGTGGCCGTGATCGTGCGCCCGGAGCAGGCGGAAGATCTGGTCGCCGCGCTGCAGGGATTCGGCTCGGTGCGCCTCGTGGGCCCGGGTGCGGGCGCGGAGGTGCTCGCGTGATCGAGCACCGCGCGCCGGGCAAGCTCTACATCGCCGGCGAGTACGCCGTCGTGGATCCGGGGCAGCCCGCCGTGATCGTCGCCGTCGATCGCTACATCACGGTGCGTCTCACCGAGGGCTCCGAGGTGGGTCGCGTGCGCTCGAGCGCGTACGGCCGCTCGCCGCTCGTCTGGGTGCGCGACGACGCGAGCGACCGGATCGTGATCGAGCACCAGCCGTCGGACTACGTCTTCGCGGCGATCACCGTGGTCGAGCAGCTGCGCTCCGAGCTGCGGCTGCCGCCGCGCTACTACGATCTCGACATCGGCAGCGAGCTCGACGACGTGAGCGGCCGCAAGTTCGGCCTCGGGTCCTCCGCGGCGGTCACCGTCGCCGTCGTGGCCGCGCTCGACGAGTTCTACGGCCTCGACCTCACCCGCACCGAGCGGTTCAAGCTCGCCCTGCTCGCGACCTGCGAGGTCGCGCCCGCGGCCTCCGGCGGCGACCTCGCGGCGAGCACCTTCGGCGGTTGGATCCGCTACTCCTCGCCCGACCGGGGCGCGCTCCGCACCCACCGCGCCGTGCACGGGGTCGCCGCGACGCTCGCGGCGACGGCCGAGTGGGCGGGATGCGGGGTCACGCGCCTGCCGAACCCGGACTCCCTGCAGCTGCTCGTCGGCTGGACCGGGTCCCCGGCCTCCACCGAGCGCCTCGTCGAGCAGGTGCGGCACTCCGACGGGCGCCGCCCGCTGCAGCCGTACCCCGAGTTCAGCACCGACAGCCGGGCCTGCGTCGACGACCTGGTCGCCGCGTTCGAGCAGCGCGGCGCGGGAGCGCCCGCGGTGATCAGCCGGGCCCGCCGGGTGCTGCAGCGCCTGAGCGAGACGTCGGGGATCACGATCGAGACCTCGCAGCTGCGCGCGCTCTGCGACATCGCCGAGCGGCACGGTGCGGCGGGCAAGCCGTCCGGCGCCGGCGGCGGCGACTGCGGTATCGTGCTCGCGAACGCAGAGCTCTCGACCGATCCGGTCCTGCGCGAGTGGGAGGCGAACGACATCCGTCGCCTCAGCCTCGCCCCGCACCCCGCATCAGGAGGCATCGATGCATTCTGATCACCGCGAGATCCCGGGATCCCGAGCCGCCCGCAAGGACGAGCACGTCGACCTCGCCCTCGACCAGCGCGGCGCGGCCACGCGCAACGAGTTCGACGAGCTCGACTTCGTGCACCAGGCGCTCGGCGGGGTGGACGCCGACCGCATCGACCTCGGGGTGACGATCCCCTTCGGCGCGGGTGCCCGGCACGACGCCGGCGAGTGGCACTGGCGGACCCCGTTCTACGTGAACGGCATGACGGGCGGCACCGAGCGCACCACGCGGATCAACCGCGAGCTCGCGATCGCCGCGCGCGAGACCGGCATGCCGATGGCCTGCGGCTCCGTCTCGGTCGCCCTCGACGATCCCGATGCCGCCCGCGGCTTCGCCGTGATCCGCACCGAGAACCCCGACGGCTTCGTCATGGCGAACGTCGGCGTCGGTCGGCCCGCCGCGGACGCGCCCCGCGCAGTCGAGCTGCTCGGCGCCGACGCGCTGCAGGTGCACGTCAACGCGGTGCAGGAGACGGTGATGCCCGAGGGCTCCCGGGACTTCTCCTCTTGGCTGTCCTCGGTCGAGCAGCTCGCGGCCGCGTCGCCCGTGCCCGTGGTCGTCAAGGAGGTCGGCTTCGGCCTGAGCCGGGCCACCCTGCGCCGGCTCTCCGACATCGGCGTGCGCCTCGCCGACGTGAGCGGCCGCGGCGGCACCGACTTCCTCCGCATCGAGAACGCCCGGCGCGAGGCCGGCGAGTACGCGATGCTGACGGGCTTCGGCCAGTCGGCGCTCGCGAGCCTGCTCGACGCCCCTACGGACTCCCCCACGCTGCTGGCGTCGGGCGGGGTCCGCACCCCGTACGACGTCGTCAAGGCGCTGGCCGCCGGTGCCCGCGCCGTCGGCGTCGCCGGAGCGTTCCTCGAGGCCATCGGCCCCGACGGCACCGGCGGCGGCGCGGAGCGCCTCATCGCCCTCGTCGAGGACTGGAAGGCGCGCACGCGCGCCGTCTACGCGCTGCTCGGCGCCACCACCCGCGACGAGCTGCTCGCCGCCGACCTCATCCTCCGCGGCCGGCTCCGGGAATTCTGCGCCGACCGCGGCGTTGACCTCCGTGGCCTCGCCTCCCGCTCCGAGGCGCCCCGCGCATGACCCGCGCGCACCGCCCCGGCACCCCGATCCTCACCCCTCTCTCCCGAAGGAAGCCATGAGCGTCCCCGACTCCACCCACCGCGAGACCGTCACCGAGATCCCGACCAGCTGGGTCGGCCCGATCCGGATCACGGGATCCTCGGTGTCCGGCGAGATCTCGGTCCCCCTCGCCACGTACGAGACCCCGCTGTGGCCGTCCGTCGGCCGCGGTGCGCGCGTCTCGCGCGCCGTCGAGGGCGGGATCCGCACCGTCGTCACCGGCGAGCGCATGACCCGCTCGGTGCTGTTCACCGCGCGCGGCGCCGTGGGCGCCCAGATCGCCTCGCAGACCATCGAGGAGCGCTTCGGCGAGCTGCAGGAGGTCGTCTCCGCCGGCAGCCGCCACGCGAAGCTGCTCGAGGCGCACCCCGAGATCGTCGGCAACCTGCTCTTCGTGCGCTTCGCCTTCACCACGGGCGACGCCTCGGGCCACAACATGGTCACCAACGCGGCCGACGCGCTCATGGAGCGGATCCTGTCGTGGGGCCTCGAGATCGAATACGGCTCGATCTCGGGCAACTTCTGCTCCGACAAGAAGGCCACCGCGGTCAACGGCATCCTCGGCCGCGGCCGCAGCGTCGTCGCCGAGATCCTGATCCCCCACGACCTCGTCGCGAGCGGCCTCCGCACCGACGCGCAGCGCGTCGTCGACCTGGTCGTGCGCAAGAATCTCGTGGGCAGCACCATCGCGGGCGCGCTCCGCTCGGCAAACGCGCACTACGCGAACATGCTGCTCGGCTTCTACCTCGCCACCGGCCAGGACGCCGCCAACATCGTCGAGGGCTCGCAGGGCATCACCTACGCCGAGAACCGCGAGGACGGCCTGTACTTCTCGTGCACCATCCCGCACCTCATCGTCGGCACCGTCGGCAACGGCAAGCACCTCCCCCACATCGAGGAGGCGCTCACCCGCATCGGCTGCCGCGAGGATCGCGAATCGGGCGAGAACGCCCGCCGCCTCGCCGAGCTCATGGCCGCCACGGTGCTGTGCGGCGAGCTCTCGCTCATCGCCGCGCAGACGAACCCCGGCGAACTGATGGCTGCGCACCTGCGCATCGAACGGAACGGAGCACAGCAGGCATGACCGCGATCGGCATCCACGATCTGGAGCTGGCGACCACGCATCACCTCCTGGACCTCGGCGTCCTCGCCGAGCGCACCGGAGTCGACCCCGACAAGTACCGTCTGGGGCTCGGCCAGGACGAGATGAGCTTCCCCGCGCCCGACGAGGACATCGTGACGATGGGCGCCACCGCCGCCCTCGCGCTGCTCGACCGCAACGGCATGGAGGGCGTGCGCACGCTGCTCTTCGCGACCGAGTCCGGCCTCGACCACTCGAAGGCCGCCGGCGTGTTCGTGCACAAGCTGCTCGGGCTGCCCGCTCAGGTGCGCGTCGCCGAGATCAAGCAGGCCTGCTACGGCGGCACCGCCGCGATCCAGGCCGCCGTCGGCATCGTGCAGCGCAACCCGCGCGAGCGCGTGCTCGTGATCGCGAGCGACATCGCCCGCTACACCCTCGACTCCCCCGGCGAGCCCACGCAGGGCGCCGGAGCCGCGGCCATGCTCATCGCGGCCGACCCCGCGCTCGTCGAGATCGAGCCCGCCTCGGGCCTGTTCTCCGACGACGTCGACGACTTCTGGCGGCCCAACGACTCGACGACCGCGATCGTCGACGGCCGCCTCTCGATCTCGGCCTACCTCGACGCGCTCACGGGCGCGTGGGACGACCTCGCCGGGCACGACGGCCCCGCGATCGGCGACATCGACCGCCTCGTCTACCACCAGCCCTACACGAAGATGGCGCGCAAGGCGCAGGCCCGCCTCGGCGAGCACCTCGGCGTCGACCTCGGCGACGACGGGCTCGTGCCCGGGGCGATCTACAACCGCCGCCTCGGCAACGCCTACACGGCGTCGCTCTACGCCGGCGTCGCGTCGGTGCTCGATCACGAGAGCGACCTCGTCGGCAAGCGTTTGGGTCTCTTCAGCTACGGATCGGGCAGCGTCAGCGAGTTCCTCACCGGCGTCGTGCAGCCGGGCGCAGCTTCGCGCACCGACCGCTTCACCGCGGCCCTCGACGCTCGGGTGCCGCTGACCATCGACGCGTACCGCGGGCTGCACGCCCGGGAACTGCCGAGCGCGCAGGACGTCGAGACGCCCCGCGTCACCGAGGCCCCGTTCCGCTTCGCCGGGATCCAGGGCAGCGCGCGCCGGTACGAGCGCCGGTAGACCGGCCCGAATCGCGCGTTCACTCAGCCGGATCTGAGCATTCAGTCGGACGGATCCCCGTGATCCGATCCGGCTGAGCGCCCGGATCCGGCTGAGTGCGTTGCGGGCTCCTCGGTCTAGGTGCCGGCCGGCCCGCGATCGACCGCGTCGATCACGACCGAGAGCTCGTCGCGCAGTGCCATGAGCCGGTCGATCGGCAGGCCGAGACGGGCGACCACCGCCGGCGGCACCCCGAGCGCCTGCTGGCGCAGATCCCGGCCCGCGTCGGTGACGACGAGCGCGAAGGTGCGGTCGTCGCCGTCGACCGGCACCCGCTCGACGAGCCCGGACTGCTCGAGCCGCTTGATGATCGGCGAGAGCGTCGCGGGGTCGAGTCGCAGCATCTCAGCGACCTCCTTGAACCGCAGCGGGGCGTCGCCCCAGAGCGCGAGCATCACCAGGTACTGCGGATGCGTGAGGCCGAGCGGTTCGAGGATCGGCCGGTAGATGCCGATGACGCTGCGGCTGGCGACCGCGAGTGCGAAGCACACCTGGCGCTCGAGTTCGAGGGCGTCGTCCGGCAGCTGTTCCATGCCCAGCAGTCTATATCGTTCGTGGGCCAACGATCTGTGCTAGCATTTCGTTTGTGCGCGAACGAAAAAGACGACTGTGGCATGAGACCCCGTGGGACGGCGAGCCCGGCTTCTGGGCCGCGTGGCGCCGCTTCTTCTACCAGTTCGAGGGGACCTCGCAGATGGGCGACCCCAACGAACCGCCGTACATCCCGCCGGCGAACCCCAAGTGCCCTATCTGCGCGGCACCGGTGAAGGATCACCAGATCGACCGCGGCGGCCCCGGCAAGCCCACCTACATGAGGTGCCCCACGCCGGGCGAGGAGCGGGCGGCGGCCTGATCCCGTGCGCTTCGGCGCGGTCTCGGCGCGGTCGCCGTCACGCCCTGGCTCGCGGGAGCACCCTGGGGCGCCGGACGCGCCCCGGGTGCTTCAGAGCCCGCGAAAACCGAGCAGCCGGGCCACGACCCCGGGTTTGCGCTCCCCGCGCCCTGAGAGACGGTCGTAGAGCTGCGGCGTGCCCGGTGGGAACGCGTCGAGGATCCGCCCGGCGCCGATCCGCGCTTCTCCGCTCTGCTTCGCTTCGGAGACCGATCCGCGCCACCCGCTCACGAGCAGGTACCAGCCCGGCCCGAGCTGCGGGTGCCCCGCGGGCGGCGGATCCAGGACGGCGTCGACCTCGACTTTGCCCGCGGTGAGCCGCACGCGTTGCCGGCGGTCCTGTCCAGGGGCGTCGGCTCGGCCCGGCTCGTTGATCTCACCGGGCGCGCCGACCTCGCCGACCTCGCCGACGAGGACGATCTCCGCGGTGGGGTCGCTGGTCCAGTTGATCGCTTTCGACCAGCGCAGCGCGAGCCGGCGCTCCTTGCGCTCGCGCAGATCCTGCAGGGTCCAGAACACGACGAGCAGCGCGACGAGCGCGGCGACACCGCCCCACAGCCAGACCTGGAACATGTGATTCATCGTAGGGCGGGTCGCGCGGCTGCCCGAGCCTCGCCGAGATGACCCTTTCGCGGGTTAAGGAGCCGCATAACCCGCGAAGGCGTCATCTCGGCGGGAGTGCCGATGCGTGACGAGCCCCGGGGCATCTGGCAGACTCCGTTCCATGAACGAGAGCCAGTCGAGCGGCGCCGTCGCCACGGGGATCGCCCTGATCCTCGCCCCGGTCATCGCGCTCGTCATCAAGGCCGCGGTGTTCCCGGGGTGGATGCTGTTCATCATCGTCATGGCGTCGATCCCGCTGCTGCTGGGATACGCGCTGCAGATCGTCATCGCCGCGAACGGCATGCTGCGAACGCGGGGCGTGTTCCACACGGCGCCGGGCCGGCAGCGCGGGATCGCCGCGGCGTGGACCACGTCGACCGGAATCCTGCTCGTCGGGGTATTCCTCGTCGACGGCGGGGACGACGGCATCTACGGGTCGGCGTTCACCGAGCTGCTCGGCACGTCCTCGACGTCCGGCGGCGAGCAGCTGTCGACCCTGCTCATGCTCGCCTCGGCCCTGCTCTGGATCGGCGGCTGGCTGTGGCTCGTCGTCGAGTGGATCGTGCTGCTGGCTCAGCGGCGACGAGCGAACGGGATGAGCCGAGGAGTGCGATCGACGTAGGCCCGGTACTCCGGATCATCGCCCCACTTCCGCTCGGCCTTGGCCTCGAGCAACGGGATCCCGCTCACTCGGGTGAGCAGCAGGATCACGAAGAGCGGCGAGAGCAGCGCGATCCACTGCCAGCCGCGGAGCGCCGGCGCCGCGGCGACGAGCACCCCGCTCCACAGCAGGATCTCGCCCAGGTAGTTCGGGTGTCGCACGACCGACCACAGACCCGAGCGGATGAAGCGTCCCTCGTTGACGGGATCCCGCTTGAAGCGGGACTTCTGCAGATCGGCGACCACCTCGATGGTGAAGCCCACCGCCCAGATCACGAGCCCGGCCCACAGCATCCCGTCCGCGCTCGCACCGACGCCCGAGGTGATCGCGATCCAGGCCGCCGCCGCGGTGAGGCTGACCCAGAGTCCCTGGATGCTCCAGACCGAGAGGAACCGCACCGGATCGCCGATGATGTCCGCGAAGCGGTCGTCCCCGCCCGAACGGATATTGCGAACCAGGAGGAACGAGCCGAGCCGGAGCGCCCAGACGATCACCATGACGCCCAGGACGATCCCGCGCGTTCCCGTGCCGGGTGCGAGCAGCAGGAGCAGCGCGGTCACCACGATGTAGGTGAGGCTGCCCGTGGCGTCGAAGTAGCGGTCCGTGCGCCCGAGCGCCGCGGGGATGAAGGCGATCCACTGCACGGCGAACGCCAGGAGCACGGCGAGCGCGAACAGTGGGAAGCCGCCGAGCGCCGCACCGTGCTGGCTGCCGCCGAACGCCAGCAGCGCCCCCAGCACGATGCTCGCCGAGATGAGCGCGATCGAGCGACCTCGAGACTGCTGCATGTTCAGTTCCCTTTCCGGATGGTGTCCCGTCGACGCGGGGATGCTGCTGAGGAATAGAGCTCGTCGATCAGGGGCATCCCCGCTTTGAGGAGCGCGCCGCGCCTCAGTTTCATGGTCGGCGTGACGAAGCGTTCCGGCTGCTCGACGGGGAGCACGATCGCCCGCCAGTGCTGCGCGCGATCGCCGGGCGATCGCGTCGCGTTGGCCAGCGCGACCGTCCGCTCGATCTCGTCGTGCACGACGGAACCGGCTGCGAGGTCGAGGATCCCGAGCTCGGTCCCGGTGGGTTCTGGCAGCGCATGGGGCGTGGAGGCGAGCGCCTCCGCGTCTACGACGACGATCCCGGTGAGGTAGGGCCGGTCGGTGCCGACGAGCATCGCGTGCGCCACCCAGGGGTGCGCTTCCACCGCCTGCTCCCAGGTCTCGGGCGATACGGTCCGGCCGGTCGACGTGATGATCACGTTCTTCGCGCGGCCGAGCAGCGTCAGCGCGCCGTCCTCGTCGAGCGCACCCAGGTCGCCGGTGCGGAAGTAGCCGTCGACGAACGCGGCGGCGGTGTGCTCGGGATTCCGGTATCCGGCGAACACGCCGACCCCTCGAGCCAGCACCTCACCGCCGGGGCCGATCGCGACGCTGTTGCCGGGGAGCGGACGCCCGACCGAACCGGCACGGAGTTCTCCCGGCCGCCCACCCACGAGCGGAGCCGTGGTCTCGGTCAGTCCGTACCCTTCGATGACGGGAACGCCGATCCCTCGGAAGAAGAGGGAGAGTTCCGGGTGCAACGTCGCCGCGCCCGAGAGGAGGTATTCGAGGCGCCCACCCATCACCGCCCGCAGCCGGCCGAAGAAGAGCCGATCGAAAAGCGCGTGTCTGACCCGCAGAGCACGGCCGCTCCGCACGCCGGGGTCCCGGTCGCGTTCCTCGAGGTGCGCGCCCCACTCGACGGCGGTGCGCGCCGCGGCGCTCCAAACGCCGCTCAGGTGCTTCTCACGCGCCGAGGTCTCGGCCGCCGCCTGGATCTTCTCGAGCACGCGCGGCACGACGACGAGGAAAGTGGGCCGCAGCACCCGGAGCGCCGCGACGACGTCCTTCGGGTTCGACAGGTGGGCGACCCGCATGCCCTCGGAGACGCAGATGAGCTGCAGGGCTCGTCCCAGCACGTGCGTGAGCGGCAGGAACAGGATCGTGTTGCCGGTCTCGCGCACCACCTCCCGGTAGGCGGCCGCGGTGTTCAGCACCTGACCGGCCAGGTTGCGATGCGTGATGAGCGCGCCCTTCGGCTCCCCCGTCGTGCCCGAGGTGTAGACGACCGTCGCCACGTCGTCCAGGGTCGCGCCGCGTCGCCGGTGCTCCAGTTCGTCGTCGGACACGTCGAAGCCGCCGCGAACGAGCTCGCCGATGCCCTGCGCTCGAGACGGATCGGATGCGTCGGGCGTCTGGATGTCGTCCGCGTCATCCAGCGTCCAGACCCTGATCGAGAGGTCGGCGCGGTCCGCCGCGGCAATCACCCGCTCCCCGAGCGCACCGTCGCCGACGAACGCGGCCGCCGGGCGCATATCGGTGAGCACCGCCTCGATGTGCGCATCGACGGAGGTCTCGTAGATCGGGACCACGACCGCGCCGACGAAGAGGACCGCGAAGTCGGCGACCGCCCACCGGTACTGCGTCGGGGCCGCGATCAGCACGGCGTCCCCGTGCTCCACACCGGTCGCGATGAGCCCCTTTGCCCACGCCGACACCTGCTCGACGAACTCCCGGGTCGTGATCGGCTTCCAGTCGCCTGCTCGTTCTCCGGAGGCGGCGGGGGTTTCGAACGCCACGTGGTCGGGCGCGTCCCGCAATCGCTGCATCACGAGATCGGTGACGTTGCTGAGATGCGACAGATCGACGAGCGACGGCGAGGTCGAAACGGCCTCGATCGGGTTCGAGCCCACGGGATCATCTGCGGCAGGTGGCATCTCGGTCTCCGATCCAAGTTTTACTAAACCAGAGTGTACATTACGCCAGGCATACGAAATAGTCCTCCTTCGAGAGCTCGCTCGGGGCACGCCGGACCGCGACGGCAGGGCCGCAGCGGGCCCATAGCCGGGCCGACGGCCGCAGAAACCATCACCGTGAAAGGATGCTGCACACCACCGGACCCGAAGTCCGCCAATGGTGCAGGAGCTGTCACCGGAGCGCACGCGCACTCGACGGGATACAGATTCGCGCGATACCGCAGGGTTCAGCGCGGAGGAACCGCTCGGAACCGAGCGATCGCAAGAACTGCGTGAGAATACAAAAGAACCCCCACCATGTAGAAGCTAGGTGGGGGTTCGGAGCGGGCGTAATACTCCCGCAGTGGCTCCGACGGGCGTCGATCCCGTGACCTCACGATTTTCAGTCGTGCGCTCTACCAACTGAGCTACAGAGCCGAACGATCACATGGCGATCGCCGGAGATGAAGAAACCCTTCCAAGGGAAGGGTTCTTCATCATGGCGACCCTGACGGGACTTGAACCCGCGACCTCCGCCGTGACAGGGCGGCGCGCTAACCAACTGCGCCACAGGGCCATGGTGTATTCAATTGTAGTTTGGTGCTAGTGACCCCAACGGGATTCGAACCCGTGCTGCCGCCGTGAAAGGGCGGTGTCCTAGGCCGCTAAACGATGGGGCCGAGAGGCTTTCGCCTCACTGGCTACCGAGTAGATATCTTATGCAGGGTTCGGCCGTCGATGCAAATCGGGCCCCCTTCGGCCGGGATCCCTGGCGTGTCGCGGCTCTATGACTGGGATCGCGCCGTTCGGACTCAGCCGTGTCCAGAGCGCCCCTCCCCCGCCGCAGCGGAACGCCCCGGGCGGAAGGAGCCCGGGGCGTTCCAGTCGGGAAATCTCAATCAGGAGGGGAAGCCGAGGCCCCGGGAGCTCCGGGGCACCTCACGGTGCCCCGGGCGCCCCAGGTGCCCCCAGCGGCCCCAGGAGCCCGCTCAGCGCTCCTGCGAGCGACGGCGCAGGGCGGAGGCCCAGCAGAGCGCCAGCAGGCCGGAGAGGGCCAGCAGCGACTCCAGCGCGACCAGCGCCCCGTTCGAGTCGCCACCCGTCACTGCGAGCCCGCTCTCGGGCGTCGACGCCACCACCGTCGTGTGCACCGCCGTGGTCACCGGCGGGGTCGTCGCCTTCGGCGGCGTCGTGGTCGGCGGCGTCGTCGTGGGCGGCGTGGTCCGCGGCGTCGTCTTCACCGGCGTCGTCGCCGAGGAGCAGTCGTTCCCCGGGTTCGAGTCGACCGCCGCTGCCGCGGGCGAGGCCAGCAGCGTCGACGGGGCGGAGGCGAAGGCGAGTTCCGGCATCGGAACCTCCTCGGTCGGCGCCGGATCACCGGCCACGCAGGCCGTGTTGGTCAGCGTCGCCGAGTCGGAGGACAGTGAGTCGACCGTCACGTCGAACACCAGCGTCGCACTGTCGCCCGAACCGAAGGTCCCGCCGAACGATGCCGATACCGATCCGCCGCTCCCGCTGAGGCTCCAGCCGGAGGCCGTGCTCACCGTCGAGGCGAACGAGAGTCCGGCGGGCAGCGAGTCCGTCACGGTGACGTTCGACGCCGCAGCCGGACCGTTGTTCGTCACGACGAGCGTGTACTCGATGGTGTCGCCCACCTGCACGCCGCCCTCGGGAGCCGAGGCCGTCTTGACGATCCCCAGGTCGAAGGGCTCGGGCTTCGGGCACTCGGCGACGGTGATCGTCGCCGTGTCCGCCGGGCTCATCGCCGGGCCGCCCGCGAGGGCCAGCTCCACCGTGTAGCTCTCGGCCGTGTCGACGTAGAGCGTCCGGGTCGCCGAGCTCCCGCCCGCCACGAAGGTGTCGGTCGAGATCGCGCCGCCCGAATCGCTGAGGTTCAGCGCGTAGCTCGTGCCGGCCTGCAGGTCGCCCATCGTGACCGTGATGGCTCGGATCCCGTCGTTCTCCTCCGAGTCCGGAGCCGGGCACTCGGAGACCGAGAGCTGGATGGTCGGCCGATCCGGGCAGGGCGCCAGCTGCACCGTGAACGGCACCGCCGAGGCTTCGTGCGTCGTATCGACGAGGCTCGCCGTGTAGCTCCCGGCGCCCGTCAGCGGAACCGAGAGCGTCTTGCTCGTCGCGGTCGCGGTGAACGTGTCGCTCCAGGGTCCGCCGCTCGGTCGCGTGACCGTCACGGTGTAGCTGTCGCCGACCACGAGCCCGGTGAGCGTCGCGCTGCCCGATCCGGGCAGTTCGCCGCCCGGCACCGTGCAGGGCGCTGCGCTCAACGAGATCGACGGCAGCCCGAAGGGCGTCGGACACGGATTCACCGTGAACTCCTTCGTCCCGCTCTTCCCGCTCGCCGAATCGGTGATCGTGGCAGTGTAGGTTCCGGATCCGTTCACCGACATCTGCAGCGTCGCGCTCGTGCCGTTCGAGGTGAACGACTGCGTCGAGACCGTCGAGCCGTTCTTCGAGATGACGACCACGTACTCGCGCCCGGCGCCGAGGCTGCTGAGCTGCACCGCCACTGTCAACGGCACGCTGCCGTTCGCGGTGGTGCACTGCTGCACGTCGATCGCGACCGCGGGCACGGGGACCGGGATCTGGCAGTTGTTGTTGAAGATCGCCTGCCCGTTCGCGTCCCAGTTCTGGCCCGGGAAGTGCCCAGTCACACCGTGATCGTTGTAGTCGAACGGCGGGATGATGTCCCGTCCGCCCTGGTGGCTCATGCCCGCGTGACCGCTGACGTCACCGTTGGCGTTCGGACTGATCGAGATGAATCCGCCGTTGCCGAGGGCGTGGCAGATCCCGATCTTCTTGCCGGGATTGTCGCTGCCGTTGCCGGCGCTCGGTGCGGCCGCCGGAGCCGAGACCGCCGGTGCGGCCGCCGCGCTCCGCGCCGCC
>NZ_LAYO01000086.1 GCF_000980875.1 Leucobacter sp. Ag1
GGTGCGCTCTACCTCTGGTTCTTCGTCGGCGTCTCGCTGTCGATCCTCGGCCTCACCCATATCGTGCGCCCCTTCAAGGTCAAGGCGGTCGAGGCCGAGTAACCGCGCGCATCCGCCCAGAGCTGAAGCAGATTTGGGCTCGGAAGAAGACTCCCGCAGGGGATCTCTTTCCGAGCCCGAATCTCCTTCTGTGCGTTCGGGGGCCTGTCGCCCCTACCGCATCTCCTCGAGCGCGGCCGCGTCGATCGGGGCCTCCGAGAGCGCCAGTTCGATGTACTTGCGGAGCACGACGAGCTTCGCGGTGCCCGCGTCGAACTCGGCCGCGACGAAGCGGTCGGAACGGATCAGGTTCAGCGCGCCCAGCGCCGGCATGACCGCGCCCTTCGCCGCCTCGCCGTTCGAGCCCTTCGGCACGGCGGTGCGCAGCTCGGCCATCGAGGTGAAGAGCGGCAGCACGAGCTGGCCCTTGGTCGAGCGGATGGTGCGGATCCGGGTGCCGCCGCGCTTCTGCTTCTTCGCGCCCTTCGCGCCGCCGACCTGCCCGGTCACGTCGGCGACCAGGTAGCCCTCGCGCAACGCCGAGAGGAACGCGGCGAGGCGCTCGTAGTCGGGCGTCGTCTGCAGCGCGTCGAGCGCTTCGCGGGCCCCGGTGTTCTCGTAGTCGGCGGTGAGCCCCTCGGGAACCCGCGGGTCGGCGGATGCCTCCTCGGGGGCCTCGGGGGTCTGCGAGTCGGGGTTCGGGGCGTCGGCCATGCCCTCGATTCTACGTTCGCCGGTCAGTCGTCGCCGAGTCCGCGGGCCTGCATCGCGGCTCCGGTGTCACGGGCGTGGGCCACCATGCGGATCACGAGCGGGGTCGCGTAGGCCCGAGGGTTCCTCGAGAGCCCGCGCGCACGCGCGGCGTCGCGCGATTCGGCCGCGATGCGGAACGCCTCCGGCAGGGCGCGGAACGCGAGCGAGAAGGCGAGCCCGACCCGGTCGGGATCCACACCGAAGCGGCGGAACGGCCGCAGACCGCGGGTGATCGCGTCGACCATCTCCTCCGCCCGGGTGGACGCGGTGACGGCCGACGCGGCGATGACGAGCGCGAACAGCCCGCTCGTCACGGTGAGCGCCCGGACCGGGCCGTGCTGCCAGGCCTGGAACGCGAAGACGAGCGCGCCGACCACGGCGAAGCCCAGCGCCACTCGGAGGAGCCGGCGCCCGCGCAGGCCCGCGATCACCGCGGCGAGGAGGCCCAGGGCGAGCGCGGCGAGGCCGCAGACGAGCGCCGGGACCGGGGCGAGCGCCTGCTGCGTCACGACGATGCCCACTGCGAAGGCGGCGAGCGCGAGCAGTTTGACCCCCGGAGAGGTCCGGTGCAGGGGGCCGCTGCCGGGCACGTAGCTCCCGATGGGGGAGCCGGCGGGAGCGCGGAGGCCGCGTCGTCGGGTCACGGCTTCACACCGTCGCCCGGTAGTGCGCGATCACGTCGGCGGGGCCGCCGTCGGCGACCACGCGTCCGCCCTCGACGAGCAGGGCGCGGTCGCACTGCGCTGCGAGCTCGAGGTCGTGGGTGGCGACGACGAGCTGCTGTTCCAGTCCGAGCAGCAGTTCGCCGATGCGGCGCGCGTTGCGCAGGTCGAGCAGGGTGGTCGGCTCGTCGGCGACGAGGATCCCGGGGCCGGCGGCGAGCACGCTCGCGATCGCGAGGAGCTGCTGCTGGCCGCCCGAGAGCGTGTGCACGCTGCGGTCGGCGAGCGCCGCGAGGCCGAAGCGCTCCAGCACCGCGAGCGCCGCGGCGTCGCGTTCGGCCCGCCTGCGATGTTCGCGGCGCAGCGAGAGCGCCACGTCCTCGAGCACGGTCGGCATGACGAGCTGGGCGGCCGGCTGGGTGAAGACGAAGCCGACGTGGCGGCGGACCTTCGCCCCGTCGTCGATCGTGTCGAGCGGCGACCCTGCGGCATCGCGCACCCGCACCGCGCCCGCGGTGGGGAGCACGAGGCCGTTGATGAGCCTCGCGAGCGTCGATTTGCCCGAGCCGTTGGGCCCGATCACGGCGATGCGGCGCTCGGCGAGCACGAGATCGAGCGGGTGCAGGATCCGGACCGGCTCGTCGCCGGCCCGGTCCGGCTCCAGTGCGACCTCGGCGCCGTCGAACTCGATCACGGTGCGGCGGGTGCGGGGGCCGTCGTGCTCGCCGTGCGGCGGTTGCGGCGGGGCAGCAGGTCGGGGAACGCGCGGTGCACGCCGGTGGCGACGGCGGCCATCAGGAGGTTCTTGATCACGTCGCCGGGCCAGAACGCGAGGTCGATGGCGAACGCCTGGTCGATCGTCATGGGGACGCGGAGCGTGAGGCCGAGGATCCCGAGCGGGTGGATGAAGACGAAGCTCGAGACGAGGCCGGCGAGCATGATCAGCGGGATGCTCGTCGCGATGCTGCGCCGGGGGAGCCGCTCGACGATGAAGCCGGTGAGGAACGCGGCGAAGGGGAACGCGACGAGGTAGCCGACGGTCGGGCCCGCGAACACGCCGAGGCCCGCGGCGCCGCCCGAGAACACGGGGAGACCGATCGCGCCCAGCGCGAGGTAGAGGAGCACGGCGAGGAAGCCGCGGCGGGCCCCGAGCACGGCGCCCGCGAGCATCACGGCGAAGGTCTGGAGGGTGATCGGGACGGGCCCGATCGGGATCGCCGGGAGCAGCGCGCTGGCGGCGATGATCGCGGCGAAACCGGCGATGAGGGCCAGGTCGGTCGCGGTGCTGCCGCGACGGCGCGACTGGGCGCGCTCACGCGTCTCGGGTGCGGTGCGCGCGGCCTTGGGCTGCGGTGCGGGCTGGGTCATCTCGGCTCCGATCCTACGGTTCGCGGCGGTGCGGTGCGCACCGCCGCCGGTGCCGCGGTGGCACCTGAACAGTGTTCACCTTACCTGAACGGTGTTCAGGTCTCGGCATGTAGCATTCGGGCATGCGCAACTCCCGCTCCGATGTCGTCGCCGCCGCCCTGCGCGTGCTCGACTCGCAGGGGCTCGAGTTCTGCTCCATGCGACGGGTCGCGGCGGAGCTCGACGTGCAGCCGAGCGCGCTCTACCACCACGTCGCCGACAAGCAGACGCTGCTCGCGCTCATGGCCGACGAGATCGTCGGGACGGTCGACCTCGGCAGCGAGGACCCCGCCGGGATCTGCGCGGACCTGCGGCGAGCGCTGCTCGGGATCCGCGACGGGGCCGACGTGGTCGCGACCGCGTCGGCGTTCCGCCTCGGAGCGTCGGCGGTCGAGGCCCGCCTCGGCGAGCTGCTCGGCGAGGACGGCGCGCGCACGCTGCTGCTCTACGTGTTCGGGCACGCCCAGTCGACGCAGACCCAGCTGCAGGCGCGCGAGCTCGGCGTGCTCGCCGACGGTCCGTCGCCGGTCGAACTCGACGCCTCGTTCGCCCGCGGCGTCGGGATCATCCTCGACGGGGTGCGCGCGGACTGAGGGCGGTGCCCCGCTGGTGCGCGCTACTGGAGCAGCAGCAGGATCCCCGCCACGGCCGAGACCGCTGCGATGACGAGCGCGATGCCGATCAGCACGGCGTGCACGGTGAGGAATTTCGTCGCCTTGCCCTGCTCGTCGCGGGCGCGGGGATCCTGGCTGACGCGCTTCCAGAATCGGGGCCAGACGACGGCGTTGTAGAGCGCGTTGATGAGCAGCAGGATTCCGGCGAAGACGGTCATGCGTCCAGCCTAGGAGCTTGGCGTGAAAGGCCGGAAACACACAACGCCCCGACGAGGTCGAGGCGTTGGCTGATGCGGGAGGCCGGAGCGTCCTGCGACACCTAACCTACCAGAGGCGGAGACGCGCCGCTAGAACAGCGTGTTCTGGTCCTCCATGCCGCGCATCGCGTCGTAGTCGAGCACGAGGCAGCGGATCCCGCGGTCCTCGGCGAGGGTGCGCGCCTGCGGTTTGATCTCCTGCGCTGCGAAGACGCCCTGCACGGGGGCCAGCACGGGGTCGCGGTTCATGAGTTCGAGGTAGCGGGTGAGCTGCTCGACGCCGTCGATCTCGCCGCGCCGCTTGATCTCGACTGCGACCGCGGCCCCCGCCTCGTCGCGAGCGAGGATGTCGACCGGGCCGATCGCGGTCATGTACTCGCGGCGCACGAGGGTGTGGCCGTCGCCGAGGAGCTCGATCTGGTCGGCCAGGAGCTCCTGCAGGTGCGCCTCGACGCCGTCCTTGATGAGGCCCGGGTCGACACCCAGGTCGTGGCTCGAGTCGTGGATGATCTCGAACAGCGAGACGACGAGCTTGTCGGCGGTCTTCTTGTGCACGACCTGCCACTGCTCGACGATGCCGGCATCGCGGCGCTCGTCGTCGAGCTCGAGCTGCTCGAGCGAGCAGGGCGGGCTCATCCAGTTGAGCGGCTTGTAGGAGCCGCCGTCGGAGTGCACCAGGATCGAGCCGTCGCCCTTCAGCATGAGCACGCGCGTCGCGCGCGGCAGGTGCGCCGAGAGTCGCCCGGCATAGTCAACAGAGCAATCAGCAACCACGATTCGCACCGGAACAGCCTACCCGTCGATCAGTGCGCGGCCGCGCGGGGTTCGCGCGCGGCGGAGGCGACGAGGCCGGAGAGCAGCACGATCACGGCGAGCGGCCAGAACGCCTGCAGCAGGCCGAAGTGCTCGCCGAGGAAGCCGATCATCATCGGTCCGAGCAGGAACGCGGTGTACGCGATCGCCGACACCGTCGCGACGTCGCGCACCGCGGTCGCGGGCCGGTCGGCCGCGGCCGACATGCCGACGGGGAACCCGAGCGCGCAGCCGATGCCCCAGAGCGCGGCGCCGATCACCGCGGCCCAGACGGCGGGCACGAGGATCACGATGAGCACGCCGACGGTGCAGAGCAGCGCGCCGCCGCGGAGGACGGGCACGCGGCCGAAGCGGGTGAGGAGCGCGGCGCCGGCGAATCGGGTCGCGGTCATGCAGACGAAGAACACGCCGAGGACGAGGGTGCCGGTGGCGTTCGCGATGTCGCGCCCGTCGACGAGTGCAAGCGGCAT
This sequence comes from Leucobacter sp. Ag1, assembly GCF_000980875.1. GTDB lineage: Bacteria > Actinomycetota > Actinomycetes > Actinomycetales > Microbacteriaceae > Leucobacter > Leucobacter iarius. Next base: position 5,016 of record NZ_LAYO01000086.1, read on the forward strand.
CCAGTCGGCGGCGACGCCCTCGGCGAGGCTCATGCTGAGCGTGATGAGGCCGATGAGCAGGATCCGGGGATCGCGCCAGGGGCTGCGCGTCGGTGCGGGCCCGGCGGGCGCGCCCGCCGGGATCACGGGGATCGAGCCGGTGATGGCGGAGGCTGCGGTACGGGTCTCGGCGGCGCGCTGCGCCGCGTGCTCGTCGTGCGGGACGAAGCGGACGGCGACGAGCGCGACCGCGACGACGAGGACGAAGATGATCGAGACGTGCACCGGGACGGGGATGCCGAGCTTCTCGGCGAGGGCGCCGATGCCCATTGCGCTGACGCTGCCGAGGCTGAAGCCCGCGTGCAGGGCGGGCATGCGCGGGCGGCCGAGCGCGCGTTCGGCGGCGGCGCCGCTGACGTTCATCGCGACGTCCGAGGTGCTGAACGAGAAGCCGTAGATGAAGAGGCAGACGACGCCGGGGATCGTGGCCTCGGTCCAGAAGAGCACGGTCGCGAGCGGCATGGCGACGGCCTGCACGATCGCGCCGATGGTCAGGGTGCGGCGCGGCCCGAGCCAGGTGACGGTGCGGCCCGAGATGAGCAGACCGATGACCGATCCCGCGGCGATGCCGAGCCCGATGAGGCTCATCTCGAAGGTGCTGGCGCCGAGGTGGTCGCGGGTGGCGGGGAGACGGCTCAGCCAGGATCCGAATCCGAGCCCGAAGACCGTGAAGATCGCGAGGATCCCGCCGACCCAGACGCGGGGCGAATGGGCGTAGTGCGGTGCGGGCTGGGACACGGCGGAACTCCTGGGTTCGGGGGCCGCGGGCGGCACCGGTGGCGGATCACGGGCAGTCTTCCGATGCTAGTCGGGGGAGCCCGTGCCGGACTACCCCGCGTAGTGCATGAGCTGCACGAGGTTGCCGCAGGTGTCGTCGAGCACGGCCGTGGTGACCGGCCCCATGGTCGTCGGCTCCTGCGTGAACCGGACGCCGAGCGCGCTCAGGCGGTCGTATTCCGCCTGCACGTCGTCGACGGCGAACTGGGCCGCGGGGATCCCGTCGGCGACGAGGGCGGCGGTGTACGCCCGGGCTGCGGGGTGCAGGTTGGGTTCGAGCAGCAGTTCGGCGCCGTCGGGTTCCGCGGCGGACACGACGGTGATCCAGCGGGCGGCGCCGGTGGGGACGTCGTGCTTCGCCAGGAAGCCGAGCGTCTCGGTGTAGAAGGCCTTCGCGCGGTCCTGATCGTCGACGAAGACCTGGGTGAGGCGGATCTGCAGGGTCATGGGGGGGGCTCCTGTCGTTCGGATGCTGCGGGGACGAGTGACGGTACTTCGAGTATGCGCGGGCCGGGCTCAGGCGCCCAGGACGATCCAGCGGCCGCCTCGGGCGCGGAGCCAGAGCGTGATGGCGCGCGCGGCCATGAAGACGAGGGTGAACCCGGCGGTGAGCGCGATGAGCGCCGGCGTGCCCGTGGGGACGGTCGTCGTGAGGAGCCAGAGCACGGGGAGGTACACGGCGAGGTTCACGAGGCTGGTCCACGCGAGGTAGCGGGCGTCGCCCGCGCCCATGAGCACGCCGTCGAGCACGAACACGAAGCCGCCGAGCGGGAGCGAGATGCCGAGCACGATGAGCGCGGGCGGCAGGATCTCGAGCACGCGCGGATCGCTGCTGAACACCCGGCCGAGCACCGGGCTCGTCGCGATGAGCACGAGACCGACGGCGGCCCCGCAGAGCAGCCCCCAGAACAGGGTGCGCCGCACGACGGCGCGGGCACCCGGTTCGTCGCGCCGGCCGAGCGCGTCGCCGACGAGCGCCTGCGCGGCGATCGCGAGGGCGTCGAGGGCGAACGCCGCGGTCGAGAAGACGGTGAAGACGACCTGGTAGCCGGCGGTCGCGACGGTGCCGTGGCTCGTCGCCGCGGCCACGGTGAGCAGCAGCGCTGCGCGGAGGCCGAGGGTGCGGATGAACAGCCAGCCGCCGCTGCGCCCGGCGTGCGCGAGGCCGTCGCGGTGGGGGAGCAGGCTCGCCCCGTGGGCGCGGGCATGCCGTGAGACCACGACGACGTAGACGAGCACCATGCCCCACTGCGCAGCCACGGTGCCCCAGGCGCTGCCGCCGATTCCCCAGCCGAGCCCGTAGATGAACACCCAATTGAGCACGGCGTTGACGGCGAAGCCGATCGTGGCGACGGCGAGCGGGGTCTTCGTGTCCTGCATGCCGCGCAGGAGGCCGGTCGCGGCGAAGACCACGAGCATGGCCGGGATGCCGAGGCACGAGACCGAGAGGTAGATGCGCGCCTGCGCGGTCGTGTCGGGCGAGGCGCCGAACGCATCGACCAGCGGCCCGCCGACGGCCCAGAGCAGCGCGGCGACGACCGCGCCGAGCGCGAGCGCGAGCCAGAGGCCGTCGACGCCGGCCTGCACCGCGCCCCGCAGGTCGCCGGCGCCACGACGCCGCGCGACCATCGGGGTCGTGGCGTACGCCAGGAAGATCATGAGGCCGACGGCGGTCTGCAGGATCGCGCCGGCGACCGCGAGGCCGGCCAGCGAACTCGCGCCCAGGTGGCCGACGAGCGCCGAGTCGACGATGAGGAAGAGGGGCTCCGCGATGAGCGCGCCGAGCGCCGGGATCGCGAGCGACGCGATCCGGCGGTCGATCGTGCGGCGCCCCTCGCGGGGCGCGTTGCTCAGATCGGGCGCCGTGTCTGACATGGGTTCCACGCTAGCGCCGGGCACCGACATCCGGATCGGGCCGCTTTGTCGGCCGCTGTGGCTAGGGTGGTCGCATGAGCAACGCAGCCTCCTCCTCCGGCATCGACCTCACCGAGCTCGATCCTGCGGTCCGCCCGCAGGACGACCTGTTCCGTCACGTCAACGGCAAGTGGATCGATCGCACCGAGATCCCGGGCGACAAGGCGCGCTACGGTTCGTTCGCGGTGCTCGCCGAGAACGCCGAGGAGGCGGTGCGCGACATCATCACCGGCACGGATGCTCCCGCGCCCGGCCTCATCGAGGGCGGCGCCGAGGCGGAGGCCGACAAGGTCGCCGCGCTCTACGCCTCGTTCATGGACACCAGCCGCGTCGACTTCCTCGGTGCCGAGCCCATCTGGGACGACCTGGCCCGGGTGCTCGCCGTCTCCTCGATCCCCGAACTCGTGCGGGTCACCGCCGAGCTCGAGCGGCAGGGCCTCGGCGGGTTCTTCGGCATGTACATCGACAACGATCCGGGCGACCCGTCGCGCTACATCGCGTTCGTCATGCAGGGCGGCATCGGCCTGCCCGACGAGTCGTACTACCGCGAGGAGCAGTTCGCCGGGATCCGCGAGCAGTACGTCGCGCACATCGAGCGCATGCTCGACCTGGTCGGCGTGAGCGAGGCCGATCGCCTCGCCGGCCTCGCGTTCGACCTCGAGCGTCGGATCGCTTCCTCGCACTGGGACACGGTGGCGAGCCGCGACATCCAGAAGCTCTACAACCTGCGCACCTTCGCCGGGCTGCAGGAGATCACCCCGCAGCTCGACTGGTCGGCGTACCTCGGTGCGATGGGCGCGCCCGAGAGCGCGTTCGCCGAGGTGGTCGCGGCGCAGCCCGAGGCCCTCGCCGGTCTGGCCGCACTGCTCGTCGACGAGGAGCTCCCGGCCTGGCGGGCCTGGCTCGCCTGGGCCCTCGTCCGCGGTTCGGCCGCGCTGCTCTCGCAGGAGATCTCGCGCGCCAACTTCGACTTCTACGGCACCGCGCTCACCGGTGCGCCCGAGCAGCGCGACCGCTGGCGCCGCGGCGTCTCCTTCGTCGAAGGCGCGATGGGCGAGGCCGTCGGCCGACTGTACGTCGAGCGCCACTTCGACGAGAACTCGAAGGCCGAGATGGACGTGCTCGTCGGACACCTCATCGAGGCCTACCGCGACTCGATCCAGCAGCTCGCCTGGATGAGCCCCGAGACCCGCGAGCGCGCGCTCGACAAGCTCGAGAAGTTCACGCCCAAGATCGGCTACCCGGTGAAGTGGCGCGACTACTCGTCGCTCGCGGTCGACGCGGGCGACCTCGTCGGCAACTCCCGGCGGGTGTCCGAGTTCGAATTCGTGCGCGAGCTCGGCAAGCTCGGCAAGCCGATCGACCGCGACGAGTGGTTCATGACCCCGCAGACGGTCAACGCGTACTACAACCCCGGCTTCAACGAGATCGTGTTCCCCGCGGCGATCCTGCAGCCGCCGTTCTTCGATGCGACGTGGGACGCGGCCACCAACTTCGGCGCGATCGGCGCCGTGATCGGGCACGAGATCGGCCACGGCTTCGACGATCAGGGCTCGCGCTACGACGGCGACGGCCGTCTCACCGACTGGTGGACCGAGCAGGATCGCAGCGCGTTCGAGGAGCGCACGAAGGCGCTCATCGGTCAGTACAACGCGCTCTCGCCCGAGGGGGCCGACGGGCAGACGGTCAACGGCGAGCTCACCATCGGCGAGAACATCGGCGACCTCTCGGGCCTCGAGATCGCATGGAAGGCGTACCTGCGGGCACTCGACGGTGCCGAGTCGCCGGTCATCGACGGGCTCACGGGCGCCGAGCGCTTCTTCCTCGCCTGGGCCCAGGCCTGGCAGCAGAAGTCCCGCCCCGAGGAGGTCGTGCGCCTGCTGACCATCGACCCGCACTCGCCCAACGAGTTCCGGTGCAACCAGATCGTGCGCAACCTCGCCCCGTTCCACGAGGCCTACGGCACGAAGCCGGGCGACGAGCTCTGGCTCGACGCCGCCGAGCGCGTCAGCATCTGGTGAGCTGAAGCGCGGTAGTCGTGAGCAGCTTCGTCGGCGGCTTCCTGCGAGGGATCGGACTCCCGCAGGAAGCTGCGGCGCGGCTGTCCGGCCCGCGGCCGCCGCTGCCCGCCCGGCTCCCCGTGAGCGATCTGGCGCGGGATGCCGTCGGCGCGTTCGCGCTCGCCGCGGAGGCCGCGCGCGATGCCGCGACGGGAAAGTCCCCTGCGCGGCCACCGGAGCGAGCCGAACCGGTGGGGCTCGACCCGATCCGCATCGCCGCGTCGTTCCGCAGCGACCAGCTCGGCCGGCTCGACGGTCAGTCCCCTCCGGTCTGGGCGCCGCTCTCCGGGTTCTTCCCGGCGGCCGATGGGTGGGTGCGCACCCACGCCAACTATCCGTGGCACGCCGCGGCGCTGCGCGCTGTGCTCGGCCTCGGACCGGACGCAGGCGGCGACGCGGTGGCCGCGGCGATCGCCGAACGCGGCGCACACGAGCTCGAGGATGCCGTGTTCCGGGCGGGAGGCCTCGCGGTCGCCGTGCGTGAGCCCGACGCCTGGGCCGCGCAACGCGGAGCACCCACGGCGCCGATCCGCGTGGATCGTGCCGGAGCGGCGCGCGCCGTTCTCGGGGCGGATCCGGAACGACCCCTCGACGGTGTCCGGGTGCTCGACCTCACCCGGGTCATCGCCGGTCCCGTCGCGACGCGCGCGCTCGCGGGCCTCGGCGCCGACGTGCTGCGCGTCGATTCGCCGGTGCGACCCGAACCGCTCTGGCAGTGGCTCGACACGGGGCGCGGCAAGCGCTCGAGCCTGCTCGACCTCGAGGATCGCGCCGACCGATCCCGGTTCGCCGAGCTCCTGGCGGAGGCGGACGTCGTGGTCACGGGGGCACGCCCCGGGGCGCTCGCGCGCTTCGGACTCGAACCCGAGCAGATCGCCGAATCCCAGCCGGGCATCGTCACTGCCCGGGTGCGTGCGTGGGCTCCCGGCGGCGACTGGGGCGAGCGGCGGGGGTTCGACAGCCTCGTCCAGGCGGCCTCCGGCATCGCCGCCGTCGAATCCGCGGACCGCGAGAACCCGGGGAAGCTGCCGGCGCAGGCGCTCGACCACTCCGGCGGGGCGCTGCTCGCGGCCGGGATCACCGCGCTCCTCGCCGAGCGGAACGCGGGCGCCGTCGAGGTGACGCTGGAGAGCATCGGGCGGGCGCTGCTCGCGGCCGGCGCGGCGGCGAGCACCGGCGCGGGTTTCATCGAGCCCGAGCTGCTCTCCGCGGTCGGCGGCTTCGTACCGGAGGCCGCGCCGAGCCGCTGGGGCGCCCTGGGAATCGTCGGCGAAGCGTATCTGCCGAGCTGGCAATCGGATCCGGGACCTTGGGCCGGGAGTGCATTCGGTGAGGATCCGCCGCGATGGCGCTGAGCACCACCGGCGCTGCGCGCGGCCGGGAATGCCGCTCACCCGGCGCCGGTTACGACACGTGTCGCCCGATTCGCGCGGGTGGACCGACCTGGCGCATACTGAAGTGTTGCGAATGCGAGACATTCGCAGACTTCGCATGTTGCATCGCACCGGGCAACGCCGGACCGTACCGGCGGACGAGCAGATTGGACGGATCATGACCGAGCACCCGCAGTCCACGCAGAGCACGGCCGCGGCCGCCCACGACGCCTGGCGGGTCGCGCGTCGCGAGGCCGTCACCTCTGCCACGGGCAACCTCAGCCTGGTCGAGACCCGCTGGTTCCCCGCGGGCACGACCGCGCAGGAGGCGGGCATCACCGCCGAGGCCGAGCGCTCAGCCGCGCGTGCCGAGGGGCGCGGCGACCGCGTCACCGTGACCGAGCTGCAGCGCCGCGACCTCACCACCGGAGAGCCCGAATACGGCATCCGCGTGTGGGACGCCGATTCGGCGGCGATCCGCGCCTTCGACGGCACCGCCACCTTCGACTACGACCCCGCGTGGGTGATCGAGGCCGAGTTCACGCCCGTCGCCTCCGATCGCACGATCCCGTTCGAGCACATCCGCGACGCCGGGCTCACCCGCGACCTCGTCGTCCCGGGCGACATCGCCTTCGAGCGCGACGGCGAGCGCTTCACCCTCTCGGCGTTCGACGACGACGGCCAGCTGCTGCTCGTGTTCGGCGATCCGACGAACCGCGCGACCGACGGGACGCAGAGCTACGGCGCGGGCCGCTTCCTCTTCGTGCCGCGCGACGCGGGCGCCTTCGGCGAGGCCGGTCGGGTGACGCTCGACTTCAACCGCGCCTTCGTGCCGCCGTGCGGCTTCTCGGCGCAGTACAACTGCCCGATGCCGCCCGCGCAGAACCGCCTGCCCTGGCCGATCCTCGCGGGCGAGCGCCTGCCCGAGTTCCGCGACGGCTTCGACATCTACACGGTGTGACCGGAGCGGATCCTGCGCGAGCCGGATCCGCCGTACGCACCCACTTACTCAGCACCACTGCCCGACCCGAAGGAATCCCATGATCTCTCTGAAGCGGAAGGCCCTCGCGGCCGCTGCGGCCCTCACCGTCTCGGCCCTCGCCCTGACGGGCTGCGCCCAGGGCGGCGGCGCGAGCGCCGGCGGAGCCGACGCGACGATCCGCATCGGATCGCTCTACGAGCCCGTCAACCTGAGCAACGTCGCGGGCGGCGGCCAGGGTGTCACCGAGGCGCTCACCGGCAACGTCTACGAGAGCCTCTTCAAGCTGAACGACGACGGCACCATCTCGCCGCTGCTCGCCACGAAGCACGAGATGAGCTCTGACGGACTCACCTACACCTTCACGCTGCGCGACGGCGTGAAGTTCCACTCGGGCAAGGCGCTGACCTCCGCCGATGTGAAGGCGAGCATCGAGGCGGTGCTCGCGCCCGACTCCCAGTCGGCGCGCAAGTCGAGCCTCGAAGTGATCAAGAGCATCGAGACGCCCGACGCGCACACCGTGAAGGTCGACCTCAAGCAGCGTTCGATCTCGTTCCCCTACCTGCTCTCGTACATCTGGGTGGTGAACGCCGACGCCAAGAATCTCGAGAAGCAGGAGGACGGCACCGGGCCGTACACGCTCGGCGAGTGGAAGCGCGGCAGCACCCTGACGCTGAACCGCTGGAACGGCTACTGGGGCGAGAAGGCGAAGAACGGCAAGGTCGTGTTCTCGTACTTCACCGACGCGACGGCCGAGGACACGGCGCTCACGAGCGGCCGCCTCGACCTGATCACGAGCGTGCAGAACCCCGATGCGCTGCCGCAGTTCGAGAAGAGCGGAAAGTTCACGATCAACGACGGCAAGTCGACCACCAAGGAGCTGCTCGCCTTCAACGACAAGGCGAAGCCGTTCACCGACGCCAAGGTGCGCCAGGCGATCTACTCGGCGATCGATCGCAAGAAGCTGCTGAACGCGATCTGGGGCGACTACGGCACCCTGATCGGTTCGATGGTGCCGCCGAGCGACCCCTGGTACGAGGACCTCACGAAGCTGAACCCCTACGACCCCGCGCGCTCGAAGACCCTGCTCGCGGAAGCCGGGCTGGCGAACGGCTTCACCTTCACGCTCGACACCCCGAGCTACGATCCGCACCCCGCGGTCGCCGAGTTCCTGCAGTCGGAGCTGAAGAAGGTCGGGATCACGGTCAAGATCAACACGATCAGCGCCGACGAGTGGTACACGAAGGTGTTCAAGAACCACGATTTCGAGGCGACGCTGCAGGAGCACGTCAACGATCGCGACGTGGTCTGGTACGGCAACCCCGAGTTCTACTGGGGCTACGACAACCCGCAGGTCACGAAGTGGATCGACGAGGCCGAGCAGGCCTCGAGCGAGGCCGAGCAGGTCAAGCTGCTGAAGCAGGCCAACCGGCAGATCGCCACCGATGCGGCGAGCGCGTGGCTGTACCTGTACCCGCAGATCGTGGTCGCGTCGAAGGACGTCAGCGGATACCCGGTCAACGGGCTGAACTCGCAGTTCCCCGCCTATAACATCGTCAAGAAGTAGCTCGAAGACGCGAGGGTGCCGGGGGCCGCTGGTCCCCGGCACCCTCGCGTCGGTGGCGGCGACCGCCCGACCCGTGGGAAGGAGTGCACGATGCTCGGCTATCTGCTGCGCCGCGGCGCGCTCCTGATCGGATCGCTCGCGGTCGCGATGATCGTGATCTTCGTGCTGCTGCGCCTGTTGCCCGGCGATCCGGCGAACGCGCTGCTCTCGGTGAGCGCGACTCCCGAGCAGATCGCGGCGGCGCGCAAGCAAGTGGGATCGGATCAGCCGCTGCTCGTGCAGTTCGGTGCCTGGGCGGCCCAGATGCTGCGCTTCGATCTGGGCGAGTCCCTCATCACCGGTGCGCCGGTCGGACCCGAGATCTCCTCGCGACTGCGGGTGACGCTGCCGCTCACGCTCCTCGCGTTCGGCATCGCGCTGGTGCTGTCTGTCGCGGCGGGCGTGACCGCGGCGGTGCAGTCGGACCGCTGGTACGGCACGCTGCTGTCGGGCGTCGCGCAGCTCGGCATCGCGGTCCCCGTGTTCTGGATCGGGATCATCCTCGTGTGGGTCTTCGGGCTCGGGCTCGGCTGGTTCCCGACGGGCGGCTTCCCCGCGGACGACTGGTCGGATCCGGCGGGGGCGTTCTCGTCGCTCGTGCTGCCCGCGCTGGCCATCGGTCTCGTGATGGGGGCCTCGCTGACCCGCTACATCCGGTCGGCGACGCTCGACGTGCTCGGCAGCGACTACCTGCGCACGGCGCGGGCGCACGGATCGGGCTTCGGTGAGGCGCTGTGGCGGCACGGGCTGCGCAACGGCGCGGTGCCGGTCGTCTCGGTGCTCGGCATCGAGCTCGCGACGACGCTGCTCGGGGCGGTCGTGGTCGAGAGCGTCTACGCGCTGCCGGGGCTCGGCAGCTACCTCGTCGACGGTATCGCGAAGCACGACTTCGCCGCGATCCAGGGGGTGCTCGTCGTGACCACCCTGCTGGTGCTGCTCGTCGGCTTCGCGGCCGATGTCGTGCAGCGCCTCATCGATCCCCGGCTGCGGGCGAGCGTGGGGGTGGCGTCGTGAAGCGCGCAACGCTCTGGATCGGTCTGGGCCTCGTCTCGGTCGTGGTGCTCGTCGCCCTCGTCTCGCTCGTGTGGCTGCCGTACCCGCTCGACGACACCTCCGGCGGGCGCCTGTCGCCGCCCTCGGGGGAGCACCTGCTCGGCACCGACAAGCTGGGGCGCGACCTGCTCAGCCAGCTCATGGTCGGCGCCCGCATCGCGCTCCTGGTCGGTGCGGGATCGGTCGTGATCGCGACACTCATCGGGGTGACCCTCGGCCTCATCGCCGCGTTCGCGGTCCAGTGGCTCGACGACTCGATCTCGGCGCTCCTCGACGTGGCCATCGCGTTCCCCGTGCTGCTCACGGCCATGCTCATCGTCGCGCTGCAGCCGCCGTCGCTGGGCTCGGCGATCCTCGCGATCGGGCTCGGCATGTCCGCGGTCATCGCGCGCATCGCGCGGATCCTCGCGAAGCGGGTCGTCGGATCGCAGTACGTCACCGCGGCGCGCACGAGCGGCACGCGCACGCTCGGGATCGTGCGGCGCCACGTGCTGCCGAACATCGCGCCCACGCTCGCGGTCACCCTCGCCCTGCAGTTCGGCGCGGCCGTGCTCGCAGAGGCGAGCCTCTCGTACCTGGGACTCGGCGCTCCGCCGCCCAACGCGTCGTGGGGCCGCCTGCTGCAGGAGGCGCAGGGCACCGTGCTCGAGGCCCCGGTCGGCGCGATCGCACCGGGTATCGCGCTCGTGGTGCTCGTGCTCGGCGTGAACTTCGTGGCGGACGGCCTGCGCGACGCGGCCGACCCCACCCGGCGCAGGAGGCGATCCGCATGAGCGTTCAGACCGGCGAGCGGGCGGGCGCGGACGCGCCGCTGCTCCGTGTCGAGGGGCTCACCGTCTCGGCGGGTGCCGGGGCGGAGGCGACCGAGCTCGTGCGCGGCATCTCGTTCGAGATCGCCGCGGGCGAGCGGGTCGGCCTGATCGGAGAGTCCGGCTCGGGCAAGTCCCTCACCGCGCTCGCGATCGCGGGCCTGCTGCCTGCCGGGCTGTCGGCCGGCGGTTCCGCCGTGCTCTCCGGCGTCGAGACCATCGGCGCGAGCGAAGCCGAGCTGCGGCCGCTGCGCGGACCCGCGATCGGTTTCGTGTTCCAGGAGCCGCTCACCGCGCTCGACCCGCTGATGCGGGTCGGCAGGCAGATCGCCGAACCGCTGCGACGGCACCGCGGCCTCCGCGGTGCCGAGCTCGCCCGGGCGGTCGCAGAATCCCTCGCCGAGGTGCGGCTCGAGGATCCGCGCCTCGCCCGCGCCTACCCGCACGAGCTGTCGGGCGGGCAGCGGCAGCGCATCGCGATCGCGATCGCCCTCGCCGCGCGTCCGGAGCTGCTCGTCGCCGATGAGCCCACGACCGCGCTCGACGTGACCGTGCAGGCCGACGTGCTCGGGCTGCTCGACCGGCTCGTCGCCGAGCGCGGTATGGGCCTGCTCTTCATCAGCCACGACCTGGCGGTGGTCTCGCAGCAGACCTCGCGGGTGCTCGTGCTGCGTGCGGGCGAGGCCGTCGAACGGGGCGCGGTCGCCGATCTGGTGCGCGCTCCGCAGCATCCGTACACGGCTCAGCTCGTCGCGCATGCGCGAGCGCTCGACGCGGCGCTCGACGGCGCGGCGGGCGGCGGGAGCACCGCGGCGGACGGCCGCGGCGGAGACGCAGGAGGCGACGCATGACCGTGCTCGAGGCCGCGAACGTCGACTTCGCCTACGGTCGCCGCCCGATCCTGCACGGGGTCTCGCTGCGGCTCGGCGCGGGCGAGTCCGTCGGTGTCGTCGGCGAGTCCGGTGCCGGCAAGTCGACGCTGCTCTCGCTGCTGCTCGGGCTCGCGGCGCCCTCGGCGGGCGAGGTGCGGTTCGACGGAGCCCCGCTGCGGTTGCGCGATCGAGCCGCGATGCGGCGATTCCGCTCGGGCGTGCAGGCGGTGTTCCAGGATCCGTACTCGTCGCTCGACCCCCGGCAGCGCGTCGACCGGATCGTGGCCGAACCCCTCGAGTCGCTCGGGATCGCGCGCGGCGCCGACGCGGCGGATCGGGTGCGGGCCGCGCTGGCCTCGGTCGGGTTGCCCGAGGACGCTGCGCTGCGGTATCCGCACGAGTTCTCGGGCGGTCAGCGGCAGCGCATCGCGATCGCCCGGGCCACGGTCGTGCGCCCGCGCGTGCTCATCGCGGACGAGCCGGTGAGCGCCCTCGACGTGAGCACACGCACCCAGGTGATCGACCTGGTGAACGAGCTGCGCGCGACGACGGGCCTCGCGCTCGTCATGGTGTCGCACGACCTCGGGGCCGTCGCCGCGACCTGCGAGCGCACGCTCGTGCTCGAGGGCGGTCGCGTGGTCGAGGAGGGCCCCACCTCGGGCATCCTGTCGACGCCGCGAGAGGACTACACGCGCCGACTCATCTCGGCGATCCCGCGGCTGCCGGGGTAGTCGCGATCGGCTCTGCGGCAGCGCTTCGGCCGGAGCGCAGGTCGTCCCGGCGTCGATCAGAGGCTCCGGTTCGGGCTGCCTCGGCGATCCAGCGCTCGCGCTGCCGTTCGCTCGCGGCGCCGACGCCCAGCATGCGCCGCACCGGGAACGGGCGCACGCCGCAATAGCGCATCGTGTGCCGAGAGACCTGGCGCGCGGCCGGGGTCCCCACGAACGGCAGCGCGATCCGAGGGGTGTCGGCGAGCAGGTACATGCGACCGCGGCGCCCGGTGAGCAGGCCCTGCGGGAGGCCCGCGGGCGACATCCGGTACTCCTGCTGCGGCAGCAGGGCGCGGTCGAAGAAGCCCTTGAGCAGCGCGGGCACCGATGCCCACCACATCGGGGTGGCGATCACGATGCGCTCTGCGGCGTGCAGGGCGTCGCGCGCGTCCTGCAGATCGGGTTCGATCGGGATCCGCTTGCGATAGCCGAAGCGCATGTGCGGGTCGAAGTCGAGGTCTCGGAGTGCGAGCAGGCGAGCGTCGCCGTGCCCGTCCGCGTAGCTGCGGGCGATCGCCGAGGTGAGCGAATCGGGGTTCGGGTGTCCGTCGATGACGAGGGCGGTGGGCATCCGGCGATCCAATCTTGACAGTGTCTATTTATGTGGGCAGTGTCAAGATAAGGAATGATGTTGCTCGTGTCAAGTTCCCGAGAGGCCTACCATCACGGTCGGCTGGCCCAGGCGCTGGAGGACGCGGCCATGCAGCTGCTCGAGCGCAAGCCCGCGACCGAGATCAGTCTGCGCGAGGTCGCGCGCGCGGCCGACGTCAGCCACAACGCTCCGTACCACCACTTCACCGACCGGCGCGGGCTGCTGAAAGCGCTCGCCGAGCGCAGCATGAGGGAGCTGCTGGCCGGCGTGCGGGACGCGGTCGGCGGCGCCCGAGCCGCCGGCGGGCCCGTCGACGCGCTGCTCGCGGGCGGCAGCGCCTACATCCGGTTCGCCGTCGAGCACCCGAACGCCTTCACCGCCGTCTACGACCCGACGGTGTGCATCCCGGGCGCCCCGACCGAGACGATGGCGCCGCTCATCGAGGAGCTCGAAACGATCCTGGGGTCGACCGCGGCCGCGGTCGGTCTCGGATCCGAGAGCGATGCGCTCGCGCTGTGGGGGCTGATGCACGGCCTCGGCACCCTCTGCGCGGCGGGGCACTTCCCGGCCGCCGCGGCGCAGGCCGCATTCGCTGCGGGTGCGACCCGCATGCTGCCGAACTGACGACCCGAGCAGCTCGGTCGAACGCTCAGGCCGCGATGTGCTCCTCGCAGGAGGCGCCCGCGTGGGACGCGCACAGCACGAGGCGCTTGCGGCAGGCCGGGTCGGCGCAGTTCGCGAGCTGCTTCGACGCCTCGCCGCAGACGGCGCAGCGCCCGAGCACCGCGGCCCCCGGAGCGAAGTCCATCGACTCGCGGCCGTCGAACACCGCGAGGGATCCCTCCCAGAGCCCGTCGTTGCCGAAGGCCTCGCCGTACTTCACGATGCCGCCGTCGATCTGGTAGACCTCGCCGAACCCCCGCTCGACCATCGCGGCCGAGAGGATCTCGCAGCGGATCCCGCCCGTGCAGTAGGTCACGACCGGGCGACCCTTGAGCTCGTCGAACGTGCCGCTCTCGATCTGCTCGATGAACCCGTGGGTGGTGCGCACGTCGGGCACGACCGCGTCCTTGAACCGGCCGATCTCGGCCTCCCAGGCGTTGCGGCCGTCGAAGAACACGACCTCCTCGCCGCGCTCCGCGACCAGCTCGTTGACCTGCTGCGGCGACAGGTGCGTACCGCCGCCGACCACGCCGTTCTCGTCGACCACGGTCTCGTCGGGGATCCCGAAGGCGACCAGCTCGTCGCGCGCCTTCACACTGAGCTTCGGGAAGTCGGCGATGCGCCGCCAGGGCGCGCGCCGGTCGACGCCGTGCAGCGGCTCGGCCGCATCGGGTTCGAACGCGGTGCCCTCGCTCCACTTCGGCACGAGCGCGGCGAACGGCGCGTACGCCTTCGTGCGACGCAGGTACTGCTTGCAGGCGTCGAGCTCGCCGCCGACGGTCAGATTGATGCCGTGCTTCGAGATGATGATGCGGCCGCGGAGGCCGAGGGACTCGCACAGCTCGCGCTGCCAGAGGCGCACCGCCTCGGGATCGGGGACGGGGGCGAAGGCATAGGCGAGCAGGATCTTGGGCGCGGACACCCGTCAATGGTAGGCGACGTGCCCGCGCCCGCGCCGTGTCTCAGCGTCCGGCTGCGAACTCGGCGTAGGGGGCGCGCTCCGCGCGTGCGAGGAGCAGGCGCTCGCGCAGCTCGGGCGACGCCGCCGCCCCGGCCGCGGTCAGTGCGAGCGCGATCGCGCCGTCGATGGCTGCGCGATCACCGGCTTCGGAACGCGCTGCCGCAGCGAAGTCGGGGTGGTGCGGCGACGCCGAGGTCCCGCGGATCTCGAGCATCGGATGGATCGCGGGCAGGTACTGCGAAACGTTTCCCATGTCGGTCGAACCGCCGACGAAGCCGCGGGGCGGTTCGCCGAGCACGTAGTCCAGCTCCTCGGTCACGGCGCGATCCCAGAGCGCCGAGAGCTCTGCGTGCGAATCGAGCGGCTCGTAGGGAGCTTCGGTCTGCTCGATCGCCCACTCGCAGCCGGTGGCGATGGCCGCCCCCTCGGCCACGCGACGCACCCGCTCGCGCGCCGCGGCCCACTCCTCGGGATCGGTGCCCCGGATCTCGATCTCCATGAGCCCGCGTGCCGGGATCACGTTCGTGGCTTCGCCCGCTTCGACTACCCGCGACGCGACGACGATCGACTTCGGCAGCTGCTGCCGGAGCAGACCGATGCCGACCTGCGTCAGTGTGACGGCGTCGCCCGCGTTGATCCCCGTGTGGGGCATCGCTGCGGCGTGCGCGGCACGGCCGGTGAACTCGATCTCGATGTGCTCGAGCGCGAGCGTGAGGTGGCCGCTCGCGGGCAACTGCCCCGTGGGGGCCGGGTGCACCATCAGCGAGAGCGCCGCATCGTCCCAGGCGCCCCGCTGCAGCAGCAGGATCTTCCCGCCCCCGTCCTCCTCGGCCGGTGTGCCGAGCAGGACCACGCGCAGGCCCAGCTCATCGGCGACCTCGGCCAGTCCGAGCGCCGCGCCCACCGAGGCGGTCGCGATCACGTTGTGCCCGCAGGCATGGCCCACCGTGGGGAGGGCGTCGTACTCGCAGGGGATCACGACGGTGAGATCGCCGGTCCCGAAGACGCCCTCGACGGAGGTCGGCAGCTCGTACGCGCCTCGGGTCACGGCGAAACCGCGGCGCTCGAGCAGGGCGGCCACGCGTTCGGCGGCGCGAACCTCGGCGAAGGCCAGCTCGGGGTCGTCGCTGATCTCGTGGCTCAGGCGCAGCAGATCGGCTTCGGCCGCGGCGATGGCGGAGCGGATGCGGTCGGTGGTCATCAGAGTGCCTCCTCGGCGATCGGGGTGTTGGGGGTGCTGGGAGAGTCGGGAGTGTTCGGGGCTTCGACGGTGCTCGCATCGCCCGCGGGCACACGATCCCGCAGCCGCATGGCGAGCACCGTCGCGACGGCTCCGAGCAGCGCGAAGAATGCGAAGGTGAGCTGGAACGCGACGAAGGGGGCGGGAACCTCGGCGAGGTCGGCTCCGGCCGGAGCCGAGGCTGCGGTGAGCACGGTCATGAGCGTCGCGATCACGGCGCCCGAGATCGATCCGCCGATGGTGCGTCCGGTGTTGTAGATGCCCGAGATGGACGCAGCGGACTCCTGCGGAGCACGCTCCACGACGATGCCGGGCATGGTGGCGAGCAGGATCCCGAGGGCGAACCAGGACACGGCGAAACAGGCGGTGGCGAACACGGCGTTGCCGGGGCCGGTCGCGAGCACGCACATGGTCGCCGTGACGATCGCAGTGCCGATTATGACGGTCGTGCGCACG
This sequence comes from Leucobacter sp. Ag1, assembly GCF_000980875.1. Lineage (GTDB taxonomy): Bacteria > Actinomycetota > Actinomycetes > Actinomycetales > Microbacteriaceae > Leucobacter > Leucobacter iarius. The sequence goes on from NZ_LAYO01000086.1 coordinate 21,180, forward strand.
CTCAGCGCGCGACGGAGCAGGGGCGTCGCGAAGGAGCCGAGACTCGAGGAGATGCCGGTGATGGCGAAGATCAGGCCGACGGCACCGGGGGAGACACCGGCGCCGTACCCGGCCGCCTCGGGCGACGCGGTGAGGTAGAGCACCATCGGGGTCTGGGAACCGAACATGACCATCGCGGCGAGCAGCCCGAGCGCGAGGGGGACGCCGAGACGAATGCGGCGCAGCAGCGCCAGGTCGAAGAGCGGGGTCGTCGCGCGGAGCTCGACGAGGACGAAGGCCGCGAGCGCGAGTGCGCCGACCGCTGCCGGGATGAGGGCATCGGGCGCGAGCCATCCGGCGGACGGGCCGTTCGCCAGACCGTACATGATTCCGGCCACGCCCAGCCCGAGCAGCAGGGCGCCCCACCAGTCGACGCTGCGTCGGCTGTCGCCCGGAGTCGCGGGAACCGCGACGAGCAGGACGAGAGTGATGATCGCGAGTCCGACGGCGGGAACGCTCTGCGTCAGGACGAGGTTTCCACTCCACTCCATGATCGTGCCGCCGAAGAGCGCTCCGAGCGCGACGCCGATGGTCAGGGTGCCTACCAGTGCACCGACGATGCGCGCGGCGTTCTGGGATCGGTGATGCTTCAGCGTCGCCATCTCGAGCGGGAGCAGCGCCGCGACCGGGCCCTGGACGATCACGCCGATGAGGAGCAGCGGGAAGCTCGGGGCGAAGGCGATGAGCAGAGACCCGATCGCCGTGCATGCGGCGCAGACGACGAGCAGCACCTTGGCGCCGAAGCGGTCGGCCAGCATCGTCATGAGGGGCACGGAGACGGCCGAGGAGAGCAGGCCGACGGTGAGCACCCAGTTGAGGGCGCCGTCACCGACGCGGTAGTGGGTGCCGATGGTTTCGAGCAGCGGCACGATCCAGCCCTGCACGAGGCCGCCGAACAACTCGAGCAGGATGAAAGCGGGGACGAGCAGCGGTGCGGCCTGTCTGAGGCCGGTGCGCTCGACGGAGGAGTTCGTCATTGAGGTTCCTATTCGCAGGGGAGGACCTGCGCTTCTACACTCGTGTCAGGCCCGCAGACAGCGTGCCAGCATCGCGAGAAGTCCGTGATGAATGCAGAAAATCTGCAATAGGAGGTTCCCTGATGTCAGAAAACCTCGAATCGGCACTCGGGGCACTCGACCTGCAGATCCTCAACGCCATGCAGCTCGATCCTCGGATCCCCTGGAACGCGGTCGCACGGGTCGTCGGCGTGGACGCCGCCACCGTGGCAAGGCGCTGGGCGCGCATCGAGTCGGAGGGGCGGGCCTGGATCTCGCTCACCGAGGGGCCGAGACGGATGCCCGTCGCGGCCTTCATCGAGTTCTCCTGCGAACCTGGCCGCGTCCTCGAGGTCGCGGATCGAGTGGCCGTCGATGACCGCGTCGCCTCGCTCGACCTCACCGCCGGCCGCCGCGATCTCCTCGCGACCCTCTTCGCCCGCACGGAGGACGCGCTGGCCGATCACGTGCTCTCGGAGCTCGGAGCGCTGCCCGGTGTGCGCAGTATGCAGACCCACGTGCTCGACCGGATCATGCGGATCGGCTCGGACTGGAGTCTCGGGACACTGTCCGCCGAGCAGCGCGGGCGGATTCCGAAGCCGCGGCCGCCGCGGGCCGGATCCGCGAAGCGGGTGGATCCCGCGCTCGCCGACGCGCTCGTCGAACTGTTGCGCCGGGACGGCCGCGCATCGTTCGCAGAGCTGGGGTCGGCTCTCGGAATCAGCGCGCAGCGCGCGGCGGATGCTGTGTCCCGACTGCGCCGCTCGGGAGACGTCGTCCTGCGGGTCGACGTGGCACTCCGCCAATCGAACTGGCCGGTAGCCGCGTGGTACTTCATCCAGGCTCCCGCGGAGACCGTGATCGGCAGCAGCGCTGCGCTCGCCGATCTCGACGCCGTCCAGGTTGCCGCCTCGGTTACCGGGCCCTACCCGCTGATCGTGGCCGCCGGTGCCACTTCCCGGGCGGAGGCGCTCGACTTCGAGGCGCAGCTCGAACGCCGACTGCCGCGAGCCAGGGTCGCCGACCGCTCGCTGATCCTCCGGGTTCGCAAACATCTCGGCCGTGCGCTCGACGCGCGCGGGCTCGCCCGTCCGGAGATCGCGGAGCAGAACGGCTGGACCGGTCCAGACTGAAGCGGGCTTGTGCGATTCCCGCCGCAGGATCGAGACTTGCGATGCACACCCGTCTGCGCACGACCCGGGAGACCGTCATGACCGCCGAAGCCGACCCGAACGCCCACACCCGCATGCACTCGGTCTCCGAGGAGACCCGGAGCATCGTCGACCTGGTGCTCGACTACTCCCGGCGCCGCCTGCTGGCCACCGACACCCCGCTCGACCACGCGTCCTCACCGGGCGAGCTGACCCGCCTCGCGGGCCGCACCATCAGCGAGGAGGGCATCGGTGCGAGCCGCGCGCTCGCCGCCTTCGAGATGGTGCTCGCGCCCGCCTGCATCACAACCGATCACCCGCAGTACCTCTCGTTCATCCCGAGCGCTCCGTCGAAGGCCGCGATGGCGTTCGATCTCGTCGTCTCGGCGAGCGCGCTGTACGGCGGATCCTGGCTCGAGGGATCGGGTGCCGTGCACGCCGAGAACGAGGTGCTGACGTGGCTCGCCGGCGAGTTCGGCCTGCCCGCCGGAGCCGGCGGCGTGTTCGTGCAGGGCGGGACCATCGGCAACCTCTCCGCGCTCGTCGCGGCCCGCGACACCGCGCGCCGCGCCCGCACCGCGGCGGGGCTTCCCGCCCGCCCCGAAGGCGGCTGGGCGGTCGTCTGCAGCGCCGAAGCGCACTCCTCGGTGAAGTCCGCGGCCGAGATCATGGACGTCGACGTGATCGCCGTGCCCGGCGGCGACACCGGATCCCTCTCGGCCGCCGCCGTGCGCGAGGCGCTCGAGTCCGACGGCGAGCGCGTGTTCGCGGTCGTCGCGACCGGTGGATCCACGAACTTCGGCATCGTCGACGACATCGCGGGCGTCGCCGCGCTGAAGGACGACTTCGACTTCTGGCTGCACGTCGACGGCGCCTACGGCCTCACCGCGATACTGTCGCCGCTCGCCCGGCACCACTTCGCGGGCGTCGAGCGCGCCGACTCGGTGATCGTCGACCCGCACAAGTGGCTGTTCGCGCCCTACGACGTGTGCGCGCTGATCTACCGCGATCCCGAGAACGGCCGCCTCGCGCATACCCAGCACGCCGAGTACCTCGACGTGCTCACCGAGCAGGCGGCCTACGACCCCTCCGACTACTCGATCCAGCTGACGCGCCGGCCGCGCGGCCTGCCGCTCTGGTTCTCGCTCGCGACCTACGGCGCCGCGACCTACCGGGACGCGGTGACGCACTCGATCGCGCTCGCCCGCCGCATCGCCGACGAGATCGAGCGACGCCCGGGCTTCTCGCTCGTGCGCGATCCGCAGCTCTCGGTCGTCGTGTTCGAGCGCGACGGCTGGTCGAAGGCCGATTACGAGCGGTGGTCGGATCAGCTGCTCGAGGACCAGCAGGCGTTCGTGGTGCCGAGCTCGCACGCGGGACGCACCAACGCCCGCTTCGCGATCGTGAACCCGCTCACCACCTTCGAGCAGCTCACCGCGATCCTCGATTCGATGAAGTAGTCGCCTCCTTCGGCCCGCCCCTCCCGAGGCCCGCGGAATGCCGTCATCCTGCGCGAGGTACGAGTCGCAGGATCTCGCACTCTCATCGCTTGACCTTGACGTTACGTCAAGTTCTACCGTTGAATCGTCGGGATCGGAGGGGCCACGGACGGCCCCGTCCCGACGACCGGGAGGAACCGTGGAGTACTCGATCCAGGAGGTGGCGAAGGCCGCGGGCACGACCTCGCGCACCCTGCGCCACTACGGCGAGCTCGGCCTCGTGCCGCCCAGCCGGGTCGGTGCGAACGGCTATCGCTTCTACGACGACCGCGCGCTCGTGCGGTTGCAGCGGGTGCTGCTGCTGCGCGATCTGGGCCTCGGGTTGCCGCGCATCGGCGAGGTGCTCGCGGCTCAGGACGCGACGGTTCGGGATCCGGGCCGCGCGGCGGCGGATCCCGCGGCGAGCGCCGCGGGTGCCTCGCGCGCCGAGGCCGGGATCCTGCGCGGGCACCTCGAGCTGCTGCGTCAGGAGCAGCGGCAGCTCGACGCCCGCATCGGTGCGGTCGAACGTACGATCGCGGAGCTGGATCGGCGCGGAAGCGGCGGCGCGGACCTCTCGGGAACGGAAGGGAACGGAGGAGACCTCATGTCTCGGAACATCTTCGACGGATTCGATCACACGCAGTACCGCGAGGAGGTCGAGGAACGCTGGGGCGCCGACGCGTACGCGAAGTCGGACGCCTGGTGGAACGGCCTCGGCGCCGATGGGCAGCAGGAATGGAAGGATCGCGTCGCGGCGCTGAACGCCGATTGGATCGCGGCCGCCGAGCGCGGCGAGGATCCCGCGGGGGAGGCGGCGCAGGCGCTCGCCGAACGGCACGTCGCCTGGCTGACGGGCATCGCGGGCACGCCCGCGGCGGCCCCGGGCGGCGATGTCGTCGGGTACGTGCTCGGCCTCGGTGAGATGTACGTCGCCGACGAGCGGTTCGCCGCGAACTACGGCGGTGCCGCAGGAGCGACGTTCGTGCGCGACAGCCTGCGCGCGTGGGCCGAGCGCCGCTAGGCGGCTCGGGAGGGGCTGCGCAGGCCCCGGCGGACTAGGCCCGGCTCGCCTCGTTGTCGCGCACCTGCGCGATGCGCTCCTCCTGCTCGGGGGTGCGCGGCAGCGGCTGCTTGACCTGGTTCTCGCTCACGATCACCACGTCGTGGTCGACGTGGTCGGCCATGGAGTGGACGGCGTCGATGAAGTCGCGGCGGCGGATGGCGTCGAGCACGCGGGCGTGATCGCGCTCCATCTCGGTCGCGGTGGCGACGTTCGCGAGGCGGCCGCGGTGCTCGGGGCTGCGGAGCTGCTCGTTGATGCCGGCGTAGAGCGCGGCGAGGAGCCGGTTCTTGGCGGCATCGAAGAGCAGTTGGTGGAATCGGCTGTCGAACGCGCTCGACTCGGCGCCGCGGGTGAACACCGGGCAGCGGTTGCAGCCGAGCTCGTCGGCCGCGGCCTGCTCGAGCGCCTCGAGGTCGTCGTCGCTGCGGTGCAGCGCAGCCTGCTGCGCGGCCTCGATCTCGAGCGCTCGGCGGTAGCTGAGGATCTCCTCGAGCGTGAAGTCGACGAGGAACTCGTTGAGGAGCGTGCTCGTGGGCGTCGAGGAGCGCACGAAGGTGCCGCGCCCTGGCAGGGTCTCGAGCATGCCGATGCTGGCGAGCGAGCGCACGGCCTCGCGCACGGTCGAGCGGCCGACGCCGATCTGCTCGGCGAGTTCGGGCTCGATCGGGATCCGCTCGCCGACGGGCCAGTCGCCCGTGGTGATCTTGCGACGCAGGTAGGCGAGCGTCGCGCGGGCCCGTTCGGATCCGGTCGTCACTGCCATGTCTGTTTCTCCGCCTCAAGCACGGCCCGAGTACTCGTTGGCGCACCCGCGCCGAGCCGTGCCCCGAGTATATCGACTGCGCGGCTGACGGTAGCCCTCGCCGTCACCTGCTCCTAGGCTGGGGACCGCAGACAGGATCCCGGCCGCCCGGCCGGACGAGGAGGTCCCCGATGACGCAGCCGACGCAGGGGCGAGGCCCCAACAATCCTTACGCCGCCGTGCGGGAGGTGCCCGAGTTCGTGCTCGCGAGCACCGAGATCGAGGCGGGCGAACCGCTGCCGGCCGAGATCTACGACACGGCATCCGGCGGCAGCAACCGTTCACCGCAGCTCAGCTGGTCCGGCTTCCCCACCGAGACCCGCAGCTTCGCGGTCACCTGCTTCGATCCCGACGCGCCGACCGGATCGGGCTTCTGGCACTGGGCCGTCGCGAACATCCCGGCGAGCGTCTCGGAGCTGCCGGCCGGGGCCGGGGGACTCGGCTCGCCGCTGCTGCCCGCGGGCGCGATCACGATGCCGAACGAGCTGCGCGAACCGGCGTTCGTGGGGGCGGGACCGCCCGAGGGCACCGGCGTGCACCACTACTGGTTCGTCGTGCACGCGCTGAGCGTCGAGCGCATCGACATCGATCCGCAGGCGACGCCCGCGGTGCTCGGCTTCCTCATGCGGGACGCGGTGCTGGCGCGCGGCGTGCTCGTCGCGACGGGCGAGTACGGACAGGCCGACTGACCCGTAGCGCACGCCCCGTTTCGCGGCTCGCCGCGCGGCGGATACCATGCTGAGCAAGTTGTGCGATCTCGTGCGGCTTCCCCTGCTCGAAGGCATCCGGGTCCCGTGCACACCGCGCAGCGGACCCGACCGGCGTCTCCGGGCCCTATTAAAGGACTCAACACCCATGCGACAGACTTCGCTCCGCCGCCGTGCACTCGCCCTGGTCGGCATCGCCGCCGCCTCGGCCCTCGCACTGACCGGCTGCTCCGGAACCGCTTCGAACGACTCCGGCTCCGGCTCCGATTCGGCCGCCAAGAGCGTCAAGATCGGGATCAGCCAGCTCGTGCAGCACCCCGCGCTCGACGCCGCGACCAAGGGCTTCAAGAAGGCCCTCGAGGACTCGGGCATGAAGGTCACCTTCGACGAGCAGAACGCGCAGGGCGAGCAGTCGAACGCCGTCACCATCGCGCAGAAGTTCGCCTCGAGCGATGCCGACCTGTACCTCGCGGTCGCGACGCCCGCGGCGCAGGCGCTCGCGCAGGCCGTGACGAACAAGCCCGTGCTCTTCACCGCCGTCACCGACGCGGTCGCGGCGCAGCTCGTCAAGTCGAACGAGCAGCCCGGCGGCAACGTCACCGGCACGAGCGATGCGGCTCCCATCGACAAGCAGCTCGAGCTGCTGAAGCAGATCGTTCCCGGCGCCAAGACCGTCGGCATCGTCTACAGCTCGGCCGAAGCGAACTCCGAGGTGCAGGTGAAGGCCGCCGAGGAGGCCGGCAAGAAGCAGGGCCTCGCGTTCAAGACGAAGACCGTGACCACCGCGAACGACATCGCGCAGGCGGCCGAGTCGCTCGGCGACGTCGACGCGATCTACGTGCCGACCGACAACACGGTCGTCTCCGGTCTGGCTGCGCTCGTGCAGGTCGCCGAGAAGAACAAGATCCCCGTGATCGGCGCCGAGGCCGGCACCGTCGAGAAGGGCGCGATCGCGACCCTCGGCATCGACTACGAGAAGCTCGGCTACCAGACCGGCGAGATGGCAGTGCAGATCCTCAAGGACGGCAAGAAGCCGGCCGATCTGCCGGTCGAGACCGCCAAAGACGTCAACTACGTGGTGAACGAGGGCGCGGCGAAGCGCATGGGCGTCACCATCCCCGCCGACATCCTCGACAAGGCCGAGAAGGTCAAGTAGTCGATCTCCGGTGCGCCGGGCATTCGCCCGGCGCACCGGACCGAAGAACAGGAAAACTCCATGATCGGCGCGATCGAACTGGGCCTCATCTACGGTGTGATGGCCCTCGGCGTGTACCTCACCTTCCGCGTGCTGAACTTCCCCGACCTCACGGTCGACGGCAGCTTCACCACGGGCGCTGCGACCGCCGCCGCGCTGATCACGCTCGGCCAGAGCCCCATCGTCGCCACGCTCGCCGCGGTCGCGGCGGGGCTCGCGGCCGGAGCGGTCACCGGCCTCCTGCACACCAAGGGCCGCATCGACGGCCTGCTCGCGGGCATCCTCACCATGATTGCCCTCTGGTCGATCAACCTCAGGATCATGGGCACGACGAAGCCCGACAGCGCGGTCGCGGCGAACCTGCCGCTGCTGCGGGCCTCGACGGTGTTCGATCCGCTGCGCGAGAACATGCTGCTCGGCACCTGGGCATCGGTCGCGATCATCGCCGTCGGCGTCATCCTCGTGAAGCTCGTCGTCGACTGGTTCCTCTCGACCAACCTCGGGCTCGCGATCCGCGCCACGGGCGACAACGGCCCCATGATCCGCAGCTTCGGCGTCAGCACCGACCGCACCACGATCCTCACCCTCGCCCTGTCGAACGGCCTCGTCGCGCTGTGCGGCGCGCTCGTCGCGCAGTTCCAGGGCTTCGCCGACATCAGCATGGGCATCGGCCTGATCCTCGTCGGCCTCGCCTCGGTGATCGTCGGCCAGGCGATCCTCGGCCAGCGCTGGATCTGGCTCGCGAGCCTCGCTGTGGTGATCGGCGCGGTGGTCTACCGCCTCATCATCTTCTTCGCGATGCAGGTCGGTCTCGATCCCAACGACATGAAGCTCGTCACCGCGGTGCTCGTGGTGCTCGCGCTACTGCTGCCGCGCTGGGGCTTCCTCAAGCGGGTGCCCTCGCTGCGGGGCCGCGGCGGCCGGGTCCCGCCGCGCGATCCGGCTCCGGATCCCGCTCCCGTCGCAACCGAGGCGGCCCCGACCGCCGCCGCGACCCCGACCGCTCCGAAGGAGGCCTGAGCCGTGCTCGCCATCACCGACATCGAGAAGACCTTCTTCGCCGGGACCGTCAACGAGCGCCGGGCGCTCGCCGGCCTCAGCCTGCGGCTGGAGGAGGGCGACTTCGTCACCATCATCGGCTCCAACGGCGCCGGCAAATCCACGCTGCTCAACGCGATCTCGGGCCGCTACACGGTCGACTCCGGCAGCATCGAGATCGACGGGCGCCGGGTCAACCGCCTCAAGGAGTTCCAGCGCGCGAAGTACATCGGCCGCGTGTTCCAGGATCCGATGGCCGGCACTGCGCCGACCCTGACGATCGAGGAGAACCTGGCCCTCGCGCTGCGTCGCGGCACGGCGCGCGGCCTCGGCCCGAGCCGCACCCGTGCGCAGCGGGAGCGGTTCCGCGAGGAGCTGCGCACCCTCGAACTCGGCCTCGAGGATCGTCTCGGCGCCAAGGTGGGCCTGCTCTCGGGCGGTCAGCGCCAGGCGCTGTCGCTGCTCATGTCGGGCTTCACGCACCCCAGCATCCTGCTGCTCGACGAGCACACGGCGGCGCTCGATCCGCAGCGCGCCGCGCTCGTCACCGACCTCACCGAGCGGATCGTCTCGCAGGGCGGCCTCACGACGCTCATGGTCACGCACAACATGGAGCAGGCGCTGCGCCTCGGCAACCGGCTCGTCATGATGCACGAGGGTCGGATCGTGTTCGAGGCCGGCGAGGAGCAGAAGAAGGGTCTCACCGTGCCGGCGCTGCTCGCCGAGTTCGCGAAGATCAAGGGCGCCCAGCTCGACGACCGCGCGCTGCTCGCCTAGCGCCCCGATCCAGCGCGCCTCCCGGGGCGCGCATAGGGGCCAGCCCTACAGTGGGCGTATGGCAGAGGAACGCGGCGGCGTCGGCGGGTGGGAGAGCATCGCTCGGGCAGCTGAGGCCCGTGCGGCCGACTGGGCGCGCGCCCTGCAGCCGCACGCGGATCCCGAGCGCGGCGAACGCGCCCCCGAACTGCTCGCCGGCGTGCGCGCCGACGCCGGCGGACTCGACTTCACGCGCCGCCTGCTCGAGCACCTGCTCGGATCCGCGGACCCGTTCGCGGCCGCGCTCGGCCTGCGGGAGGTCGCCCACGAGCTGCCCGAATCCATGCCGGTGCGCGACCGCCTGGCGGTCCGGGCCGGCGGCATCGCCGCCCTCGGCCTGCCGTGGGCGGTACTGCCGCTCGCGCGGCGCTGGTTCCGGGATCGGGTCTCGTCGATCGCGTTCACGGCGAAGTTCCCGCAGGGGCCCGAGAAGCCGATCGACGCATCCGGGCTCGCGGATCGGCTGCTCGCGAAGATCGAACCGGGCACCTCGGCCCTGATCGCGCTCGGCGGCGAGCCCGTGCTCGGCGCCGACCGGGTCGAGCTCGAGGTCGCCCGCCTCGTGGCACTCGCCGAGCAGGCCGGGATCGATCAGCTGCTGGTCGATCCGCTGCGGCTGCTGCCGGGCGGCACCGACTGGACCTTCGACGCCGACGTCACCCGTGCGGTGGACGCCCTGCGGCCCGTGCTCGAGGCCGCGCGCCAGGGCGGCACCGCGATCCTGCTCGACGCCGTCGGATTCCGAGGCGCCCGACTCGCCCCCGAGGTGCTGCTGCGCGCCGCCGGAGACGCCCGCCTCGACGGCGTGCGCATCGGCCTGGTCGTACCGGCCGAACTGCCCGAGTCCCGCCGCGTCGTCGAGCGGATCGGCCGGTGGGCGGTGCAGCGGGCGAGCGACGGCGGAACGCCCACCGAGATCGTGCTCGCCGACACGGGCATGGCGGGCGCCGAGCGGATCGCGTCGATCCGCAGCGGTCTTCCGGTGCCGACGCTGGACGGGCGCACGGCGGTCGCCGCGCAGCTGCTGCGCCTCGCGCACCTCGCGCTCGGCTACGGGCCGTCCGTGCGCCTCGTCGTGCAGAGCGAGGAGCCCCGCCTCCTCGCCGCCGCGACCGTGCTCGCCGAACGGCACGGCACCGGAGAACTGCTCGGCCTGCAGCTGCGCGCCGGCGCGGATCCGTCCCTCGCCCGGGTGCTCGCCACGGGCGCGCACGAGATCCGGATCCGCCTCCCGCTCATCCCCTCGGGGGAGCCGTCGGGCCTCGCCGAGCCGCTGCTCGCGCTCGCCGCCCACGCGGCGGACCCCGACCGAGTCGACTTCGCGGAGGCCATCGCCGAGGCCGCCGAACCGTTCCCGGAATCGCACCGGACCCAGCTGCGCGCCCGGGAGTGGGATCCGAGCGAGCGCGACAGCGCCCTGTTCTACCGGCCCCCGGCCGACCCCGACCGTTTCGACACCGGCGGCCTCACCGCCGCCGTCCTCGGCCTCACCCGCGGATCCACCGGCGAGATCACTCTCGAGGCCGCGGGCCCCGCGCTGCGCATCCCCGTGATCTCGGAGTCCGGCCTCGCCGCCGAGCCCGCGACCGACGCGTCGCGCACCGACAATCGGGAATGGGTCCGCTCGCTCGTCTCGCTCGTCGCCGAACCCGGCTCCGAAGCCGCGTCGGCGGCTCCGGGCGACGCCTCGGATGCCCTGGGTGGATCGGGCGGATTCGACGCCGACGCCGTCGTCTCGGCCGCCTCCACCGCCGCCGGGATCTGGCAGGCGCCGCGCCACGGCGACCGCGCGACGCGGGTGCGCAGGCTCGCCCTGGGCACCGTCGCGGCCCGAGACCGGCTCATCGCCGCGCTCGCCGCCGAGAGCGGCGACCCGGTGGCGCTGCTGGACGCCGCCGTGGGCGACGCGGTCGACGCGGCCCGCTGGCTCGGGCGCCTCACGGAGGACCTCGGGTCCGTGCGCGGAGCCGAGTTCCATCCCGACCGGGTCGCGGTCGTGGTCTGCGATGCGGGCACGCCGTTCGCCGAACGTGCCGAAGCGATCCTCTCGGTGATCGCAGCGGGCAGCGCGGCGATCGTCGCGGCCCACCCCTCGGTGATCCGTTCCACGCGGGTCCTGCTCGAGGAATGGCAAGCGGCCGGCCTCCCCGCCGGGGTCGTGACGCTGATCGAGCCCGGAGCCGGAGCCGCATCCGAGAGCGAAGCCGACCCCGACGCACCGGACCACCTGGCCCTGGCCGCCGAGCTCGCGAGCGACCCGCGCGTCGATCGCGCCCTCGTGCTCGGGCGTCGGGAGACCGCCGCGGCGCTGCTGCGCCGGCGCCCCGACTTGCGGATCGAAGGCCGATTCGAGGCCCGCGCCTCCGTGCTCGTCACGGGCGGCGCCGACGTCGATACCGCGATCCCCGACGTGCTCGCCTCGGCGTTCGGCGCGCCCGCGGCGGATCCGCTCCGCGCCCGCCAGCTCGTGCTGCTCGGCGGCATCGCGCGATCCCGCCGGTTCCGCTCGCGCCTGGCGGACGCCGTCCGCACGCTCCGCGCCGGCCACACCGGGCGCGCGGGATCGAGCGACCCGCTCGACCTGCAGCTCGGGCCCCTCCCGGAGTCGCCCGGATCCGCGGGCCTGCGGGCCCTCACCGAGCTGGACCCCGGCGAGGAGTGGCTCGTCGAACCCGAGCGCCTCGACGACGCGGGGCTCCTCTGGCGGCCCGGCGTGCGCTGGGGCGTCAAGCGCTCGGCGCGATTCTGGCGCGATTCCATCGGCATGCCCGTGCTCGGCGTGACGCACGCGCGCAGCCTCGACGAGGCGATCGCGATCCAGAACGACGCCGGCAGCGGGGCCGTCGCCGCGATCCACTCGCTCGACGCCGACGAGATCCTGCCCTGGCTCGAACGGGTCGAGGCGGCGTCGCTGGCGATCTGCCGCCCGACCACGGGCGCGCGCATCGAGCAGCGGCCCGTCGGCGGCTGGAACGACGCCGGGCTTGGCATCGGGTCCCTCGCGGGCGGCCCGAACCGGCTGCTCGCCCTCGGTTCGTGGAGCGTGCGAGAGGGGACGCAGAGCTCGACGCTGCACCTGCGCGGCCTCGATCCCGAGGTGCAGCTGCTCATCGAGGCGGCCCAGGAGGCGCTCGACTACACCGCCTTCGACCGGGTGCGGCGGGCCGCGCTGAGCGACGCGCTGACCTGGCGCACCTCGCTCGGCATCGCGCGCGACACGGTCGGCCTCGGCATCGAGCGCAACCTCGTACGGCACTGGCCCGTGGCCACGCAGCTCCGGCTCGCCGAGTCGGGGGAGCTCGCCGAACTCATCCGGGTGCTCGCCGCCGCGCTCATCGTACGGGCGCCCATCACCGTCTCGACCGGGGTGGTGCTGCCCGCACCGGTGGTGTCGCTGCTCGAACGGCAGGGCATCGAGGTCTCGCTCGAACGGGACGACGACTGGCTCGAGCGCATGTCGGTGCTCGCCGCGGTGGCCGATGCGTCGAGCGCCGCCGACGCCGGTGCGCGGGGGAGCGAGGGCGGTGCCGCGCTCGTCGGAGTGGATCCGAGCGCAGCGCGCCGGATCCGGCTCATCGGCGGCGACCGCGTGCGCGCGGCGGAGTGGCTCGGCCACGGCGGCCGCGTGGCGCTCTGGGCGGAACCCGTCACCATGGCGGGGCCGGTCGAGCTGCTCACGCTGCTGCGCGAGCAGTCCATCTCGATCGCGACCCACCGGCACGGGCTCGCAGCCCCCATCCTCGCGGTCGAGGACCGGGTGATCGAGCTCGGCCGATAGGCGCGATGCGCCCGGTCGCTAAGCGGGACGCGCCCAGTCGCTAGGCGGCGGCCCGCGGCTCCCGCCGCATCGGCGTGTGCGGGATCCCGTCCTCGACGAACTCCTCGCCGTGCTGCACGAACCCGAAGCGTGCGTACCAGCCGGTGAGGTAGGACTGCGCGTCGAGCACCATCGGGCGCTCGGGCGATGCGGCGTCGTGCGCGTCGATGGAGGCGCGCATCAGCGCCGCGGCGAGGCTGCGGCCCCGCCAGTCGAGCGCGGTCGCGACCCGGCCGATGCGGGCCGCGTCGGAGTCCTGCAGCACGCGCAGGGTCGCCGCGACGCGCGCCTCGGGTGCGGCGTCCGCGACCTCGATCCAGAACTGCTCGGCGCCCGGCTCGAGGTCTCGCCCGTCGAGATCGAGGTAGGGGCAGTCCTGCTCGACGACGAACACCTCGGAGCGCAGCCGGGCGATCGCGTAGAGCGCGGAGGCGTCCAGGTCCGCGAAACGGGCGCTGCGCAGCGCGAGGCCCTGCGGGAGCGCGGCGGCGGGGCTGCTGGATTCGTGGAGCTCGCTCATGCTCCGATCCTGCCACCGGATGCCGCGCCGACACGCTGGGCGACGCGCCGCGGGGCCGAATCCCGGCCCGATTTCGGATCCGAGACGAATCCGGGTAGAGTGGTCTCTCGGTCGTGTTCGCGCGGCCAACGGCGGGTTACCCGAGCGGCCAAAGGGGGCTGACTGTAAATCAGCTGGCACTGCCTACGGGGGTTCGAATCCCTCACCCGCCACCACCAGAAAAGCCCGGTCAGGATCAAATCCTGACCGGGCTTTTTGCGTTTTCGGGGGTCGCTCGGCCGGTGCGTCCGGCTCCCTACTCCCGGCCGTTCCCTGACCTCTCTGCGGAAATCTGCACGATTTCGGATCCGGGCGCCCGGTGCGTCCGCGATTCTGCGGATCTCCGCGAGATGCCCCAGATCCGCGCGGAGCCTCCGGGGCCCTTGCGCATTCGAATTACAGAACTGTAGTTCGGCGGTCATCAACAGCTTTTCCACATCTCAGAGCCGGTATTCACGCGTTTTCCCCCGGTTTCCCACAGAGTTATCCACAGCTGTGGATCGTTCGTGCGGATCGCTCGGTGTTGAAATAACGCGGATCGCGCATGCGGATCGAACCCATGTTCGACGCGACACGCCGACCCTCACGGTGCGGTTCGAACATCCGCCGCTCAGCCCAGCGCGTCGCGGGTATCGGCGAACTTGCGCGACCACTGGCCGACGCCCATGCGCGGGTGCAGGTAGACGGCGTCGCCGATGCGCTCGAGCATCTGCTGATAGACCTCGACGGCTTCCGAGACGACCCCCAGGTCGTGGGCCATGGACGCGACGTGGCCGTCGCGGAGCGCCTCGACCTCGCGGTAGCGCTCGGGTGCGATGAGTCGCGTTGCTGCCCACTCGTCGGCACGGCGCTCCATCTTCGCGTCGAAGTGGGGGAAGAGCGACGGGACGTCGCCGTTGAGGGCGTGGCAGGTCTCGTGCCCGAGTTTGAACGTGTGCAGGCGCGGCGCCATGTCGCGCTGGAGCCGGACGAGCTTCAGGTCGTGGTCGTATTCGCCATCCCGATCGAGGTGCTCGAGATTGACGTACTCGACGGTCACGCCGAGCGAGTCGAGGATGTCGAAGAAGATCAGATCCATCAGTCGTACTCGCCGTCCTCTCCTCGGTCGCGCGACCGCTTGCTCGCGGCCCGGCGCTGGGACGCGGCGAGCTCTTCGGCGATCGACTGGTCCTCATCTTGACCGAAGCGTCCGACAATGAGGTTCGACTCTACGGTTTCAGCGGCGTTTCGACGACGGCCGCCGAGAGCCTGCACGATCGCGGGCTTCGACTCCTCGTTGATGGTGTGCGGGGTGCGCAGGGCGACTCCGTGCTCGGCGAAGACGAGGCGGGCCGGCGAGCGGCGGTCGTGGGCGGCGAGGAACTCCTCGGCCTCGCGCACGAGCTCCCACGACTCGACGCCCAGCGAGAAGCACATGGCGTCCAGCTGGTCGATGGAGATCGGGCGGACGCCGCGCACCATCTTCGACAGCTGGGACTGCGAGGTCCCGACGGACTCCGCCATCTGGCTCTGGCTGACGCCGTACTTGGCCATGAGTGCGCGTACCTGCCCGGCGATGTGCCGCGTCAGGTCGAGCGTGTCGTAGTCGTTCATGGGGTCCATCGTGCCAGTTCTGGCACGAGTAGTCCAGAGGGCTTGCTATGTAGTTCCAGAAGAGTGAATATAGTTCACATGAACTACGCAACACCCAGTGCCCAAGCCGCTCTGGCCGTGCGAGCTCTCCTGCGCGATCGGTCCGAGACGCAGGAGCGGCTCGCGGACTCGATCGGCATCTCCCTCTCCACCCTCAAACGACGAATGCTGTGCGCCAGCCCCTTCACCATCGACGAGCTCTTCGCGATCGCACGGTACTTCGACGTCCCGCTTCCGCACGTCCTGTTCCCCCGAGCCTCGCGCGGCGAGGCGGGACCGGTTCCGCCCGGGAGCCCATCGAACCCGCCGGAGCGACCGCCCGCGACCGCGGCGCGGCGCGCACCGAGCGCACCGGAGTCGCCGCGGTAGGGGTGCCGCAGCGATCCACCAGTTGGCCCCGTTCAGGCGGGGAACCGAAGGCGTCGGGGTGATGACGCGTGGCCGTCCGTGGTGGGGCGGAACCGGCACGGGGTCACGTGCAGAGCCCGTGCGTGCGCTCGCAGATCGGCGCACGGGCACGGGGACGTCGCCTATCGACGGCCCTGCGGAGGCGCTCGTCGCTCCCCGGACACCCAACGCAGACGAGCCGAACGGAGCGCCTCCGCGCTCACCACCGCTATCCGAAAGGAGAACCATGACCGACATCGACGACCTCGAGTTCGCGAACGCCGGCGAGACCGGCACGGATCCGGGCACGGATCCGGACACCGACCCGGACATCGATCCGGATCCGGACCCGAACGAGTCGGGCGATCCGCCCCAGACCGACCCGGTCGACCCCACACCCACTCCCGAAGATCCCCCCGGGCACTGCTTCGAGGAGATTCCCCCGATCGCCCAGATTCCCGAAGGAGGCCCCGGTGGCGAAGATTGAATGGCCGCTGAAGAACTTCTTCATCACCGATGAGTTCGGTGCGGGCCGCTCCCATACCGGCATCGACCTCGCAGCCCCAACCGGCACCGGTATCTATGCCACGGACGACGGCGTGGTCTCTGCGAGCGGCAACGGCCGGAACAACTCGTGGATGGGACCGATGGCCGGGCTCTACGTGCTCATCAGGCACGCGTGGGGGTATTCCGGCTACGCCCACATGAACGCGTTCGTGGTGTACGCCGGGCAGACCGTCAAGCGCGGCCAGCTCATCGGCTACGTCGGATCGACCGGCCTGGCGAGCGGTCCCCACTGCCACTTCGAGACGCTGCCCCTCTCGCCGAACTGGGCGAACGGCATCTCCGGTCGAGTGGATCCTCGCACCCACACCCTCGTGCCCCAGGGCTCGACCGTCATCCCCCCGGTAACTCCCCCCAAGAAGAAGGAGATCAAAGTGATCGCATACCACCGTGAAGACAAGTACGCACGCAACGGAGGGCGCACCGTCGCTCCGGGTGCGCACTTCTACCTGCACACCACCACCCCGAACACCTGGAACGCCGAGAACGTCGCCGGTGGCGTCGGCGCCTACTCCTTCACCGGGCACCTGTACGCCCAGGGGCAGCCGGGTGACGTGGTGCGCATCGTGTACGTCATCCAGAACCAGAAGACGACCCCGGCCCGGAGCTCGACCCACTACACCGAGTCCCGCGTCATCGACAAGAACGGCCTGGTGCGCGCGAACGTCGAGTTCAAGCGCGGTATCGCCGACGGCGATCAGGTCTTCCTGCGCTTCGAAGCGGACACGGCGAACACCGCCCCCGTGAAGGTGACCGCGCTCGACTCGGACGCCTACCTGTTCAAGGTGGTCTAGTCCGAGCGACCGGCCCCGAGCCCATGCTCTACTACCCGTTCCCACCGGCCGGTGCGATCGAGTGGCCCGGGACCCGGCCCGCCGGGTGGGCGCCGCACTGGGGGACCGACTGGCCGATGCCGGTCGGGACCCCGGTGCCCGCCACCAGCGACGGCACGATTGTGTACGTCGGCGATGACGGGCTCGGCGGGCGGACCATCGACCTGCTGCGCGACGACGGCCTGCTGCAGCGCTTCGGCCACCTGTCGGAGTACCGGGTCGATCTCGGGCAGCGGGTCGCCGCGGGCCGGATCATCGCCCTCTCGGGCAACACCGGCGCCTCGACCGGGCCGCACCTGCACTGGGAGCTCCGCCGGGACCGGCTCTGGTCGGCCGGCGCCTGGATCGATCCCCGTTCGCTCCACCCCTCGACATTCGGCCGTGCGACCCGTGCGACCCACCTCGTCCGCTCGGCTCGACCGGCCGTCCCCGCACTCAAGGAGGTGCTCCCCATGGCCAATCCCATCGGCATGTTCATCGGCACGACCCGCCCCCGGACCGCGACGGAGGAGCGGTGCGTCATCTACGACCTCGACTCGGGGTTCTACACGACCTTCTCGGGGGTCCCCCAGTCCTACATCAACGACATGGCTCGTGCGCACGGAACCCCGGCCTTCGGACGGATGACGGTCAAGCACTGGAACCAGGTCAAGGCGCAGCTGGACGAGGTGAGGCGCTCATGAGCTCGGCCGAGTCCCTGATCGCCGAGGGGCTGTCGAGGGTGAACTGGGGCACCGTGCTGACGGCGCTGCTCGGGGCCTCCGGCGGGGCCTTCGCGGCGCTGAACCGGGCCCGCGGCCGACGGCGGGACGACATGCAGGCGTTCATCGACCAGCTCCAGGAGGAGCGCAACCAGTACGCGGATCTCCTGCGCGAGGAGCGGCGCGCCGACCAGGCCCGCATGGATCGGATGTGGGCCGACAAGGCGGCGTCCCGCGAGTACGTCGCGCAGCTCCGCGCTCACATCCACCGAGGCGACCCGCCCCCGCCGCCGGGCGCTCCCGACGGCTATATCGAATGAACCGACCCCGCTCGCGGAAGGAGCGCTCATGTTCAAATCCACTCCGGTCCTCCGGCTGGCCGTCTACGGCCTGGCTCTGCTCGCCATGGCGACGAGCTTCTTCATGACCGCAGTCGAGTCCCCGCTCGCGCCCGCGTTCGTGCAGACCGCGAATCTGCTCGGTGCGGCTGCCGGGGTCGGCGCGATCTCCAACCTCGGCACGCTCTCGCGCAGACCCGGTGATGTCGGGATCGTTCCCGACGAACCCGCCGCGGACGGGTTCGGGGCCGCGGACGGATCCGGCACGATCCTCGAAGCGCCGGTCGGGCGATTCGCCGAGCACGAGGCCTCCGGCGGGGTAGTCGGGATTGAAGCCGAGGCCGAGGCCGGTACCGAGGCGCCGAGGCACGCGCGGCGCATCCGACCCCCGGGGTAGGCTCCAGGCATGACGGCCGCCGCGCTCTCCTACCTGTTCGTGCCCGCCTCGCGGCCCGACCGCTATGCCAAAGCGATCGCCTCGGGAGCGCACCGGGTCGTGATCGACCTCGAGGACGGCGTGGCCGTCGCCGACAAGGCGGCCGCGCTGGCGCACGTGATCGCCGCCCTCGAGGCGGAGTCGGGTTCCGAGCACGCGCTCGCCGCATCGGTGATCGTGCGCGTCGAAGGTCCGCGGTCCGCACGGTTCGAATCGGAGCTCGCGGCGCTCGCCGGGCTCTCCGCGGGGGCGCGAGGTCGCCTCGCGGGCATCGCGGTGCCGAAGGTGGAGGATCCGGCGGCGCTCGCGCACGCGATCGCCGCCGCACGAGCGGATGCGGGGACGGGGCCGGCCGCCGGACCGCTCGAGGTGCTCGCGCAGATCGAGAGCGCAGCGGGCCTGGCCCGGGTGGGCGAGATCGCCGCGGCCGATCTGTCGTTCGATCTCGACGCCGAACTCGACTCGGTCACGATGGACTTCGCCTATGCCAGGCTCGTGCTGGAGTCGCGCATCGCGGGTCTCCTCGGCCCGATCGCTTCGCCGTCGTTCGAGCTGGCCGACCTGGACCGGGTCGAAGGAGACGCGCGCCGCTTCCGCGGGCTCGGCGTGACGGGGCAGTTCGCCGTCCATCCGGTGCAGCTGGCCGCGATCCACGCGGGCTTCGGCCCGACCGCAGAACAGGTGGCGTGGGCGCGGACCATTGTCGACACGGGCGACGGTGCCGTGCGCGTGGGGGAGCAGATGGTGGACGCCCCGATCCGCGACCGGGCGGAGCGGATCCTCGCGCAGGCCGGCTGAACCGGGTGCGGGGACACCTCGCGCGGTTTCGCGTACGCTGGGGGCATGGCAGATTCTTCGTTTGACGTGGTGAGCAAGATCGACTCGATGGAGGTCGACAACGCGGTCAACCAGGCCCGCAAGGAGGTCGAGCAGCGCTACGACTTCAAGGGCGTCGGCGCCGACATCTCGATGAGCGGCGAGACGATCCTCATCAAGGCGAACACCGAGGAGCGCGCGAACGCGGTGCTCGACGTGCTGCAGTCCAAGTTCATCAAGCGCGGCCTCTCGCTCAAGGCGCTCGATTCGGGCGAGCCCTTCGCCAGCGGCAAGGAATACCGCATCGAGTCGAAGCTCAAGGAGGGCATCGACCAGGCCGCCGCGAAGAAGCTGAACAAGTTGATCCGCGACGAGGGCCCGAAGAGCGTCAAGTCGCAGATCCAGGGCGACGAGCTCCGCGTCTCCTCGAAGAGCCGCGACGACCTGCAGGCGACCATGGCGCTCCTCAAGGGCGCCGACGTCGACGTCGCGCTGCAGTTCGTCAACTTCCGCTGAGACCTCCGAAACGGCTCGGTGCCGCGGGCCACTGCTCCGCGGCACCGAGCCGTTTTTCGTTCCCGATACCGGCTGTTCGGCGCTGCTCGATCACGGTGTCGAAATCGTTATTACGGAGATACGAATTGTGATCCAAGAGCGGCTTCGAGATCGCTAATCTTCGAGCCATGAAGCCTTTCTCCTCCGCCCGCCGATCTGGTGGGATCCTCCTGATCACCGCAACGATTCTCGCGTCGGCCCTGGCCGGTTGCGCCGCTGAGCCGGCGCCGAAGCCCTCTCCGAGTCAGAGCTCCTCGCCGAGCAGCACCCCGAAGCCGAGCGCCACGCCCACCGAGACCCCGGCAGCCTGGACGCGATTCTCGGATCAGCGATTCACCGCGTCGTTCGAGCTGCCCCCGGGCTGGAAGCTCGAGGAGCAGAAGACGCCCTATGCGGACCAGGGGATCTTCCAGCTCAACGTGCTCGACGCGGCGGGGAAGCGGCAGCTCATCTTCCTGAACGGCGTCACCGGGCTCGGCGGCGCTTGCTCCGCCGACAGCGTCCCCATGCAGGTGGAGGAGCTCGATCGCCAGGACGTGTCCCTCACCGGGTACGCTCCCGCCACCGAGCCCGCGGTCGCGTTGACTGCGCCGCAGTTCGTCTATCGGGCCTGGAGCACCGGGGACGGTGCCGTCGCCGCGACCGTCGCGCTGGTCAACACTCCGCCGGTGAAGACCTGCTTCGACGTCAATCTGCTGCGGACCGCCGACCGTCTCTACGTGCTCTCCGACGGGATGCAGGTCGGCACGCACGAGGATCTCCGTCCGCGGACCTTCGCGACCATGGACGAGGCGAAGGCGTTCATGCAGACCCCCGAGTACGCCGCGCTGAAGCGGATCATCACCTCGTTCCAGCTCTGAGACGGGCCCGGTTCCACGAATCGCGGTCACCCGCCCGGTACACTGGGCGGGTGATCGGCGAGAACCTTCTCGGTCCCGAGCCCACGCGGCTCCCGGCCGAACCGCATGTCTCTGACGCTCTCGACCGCGGCGAACCGATCGAGAGCGTGGTTCGCGCGAACCCGGATTCGCCGCTCGCCTGGGCGCTGCTCGCCGATGGCGCGTACGCCGACGGCCGCGAGATCGAGTCCTACGCCTTCGCCCGCGTCGGCTACCACCGCGGGCTCGACGCGCTGCGGCGGGCCGGATGGCGTGGCGCCGGGCCGGTGCCGTGGACGCACGAGCCGAACCGCGGCGTGCTGCGCGCGCTCTTCGCGCTGCGCCGCGCGGCCGGCGCGATCGGCGAGACGGGCGAGGTCGAGCGCCTCACCGAATTTCTGAACGGGGCCGACGCGACCGCGATCGCCCAGATCGAAGCGAGCGGAACGCTCGAGGGAAGGGGCTGAGATGCCCGCTGTACTCATCACCGGCGCCCAGTGGGGCGACGAGGGCAAGGGCCGCGCGACCGACCTGCTCGGCAGCCGGGTCGACTACGTCGTCAAGTTCAACGGCGGCAACAACGCGGGGCACACCGTGGTCGTCGGCGACGAGAAGTACGCGCTGCACCTGCTCCCCTCGGGCATCCTCACCCCCGGCGTCACCCCGGTGATCTCGAACGGCGTCGTCGTCGACCTCGAGGTGCTGCAGGGCGAGCTCGAGGCGCTGGGCGGCCGCGGGGTCGACGTGTCGCGGCTCAAGCTCAGCGCGAACGCGCACGTCATCACGGCCTACCACCGCACGCTCGACAAGGTCACCGAGCGGTTCCTGGGCAAGCGCCAGATCGGCACCACCGGCCGCGGTATCGGTCCGGCCTACGCCGACAAGATCAACCGCGTCGGGATCCGGATCCAGGATCTCTTCGACGAGGGGATCCTGCGCCAGAAGGTGGAGGCGGCGCTCGAGTTCAAGAACCAGGTGCTCGTCAAGATCTACAACCGTCGCGCGATCGGCGTCGACGAGGTCGTCGACGACCTGCTGAGCTACCGCGAGATGATCGCGCCGATGGTGTGCGACACCGGTCTGCTGCTGCACGAGGCGATGCAGGCGGGCAAGACCGTGCTGTTCGAGGCCGGTCAGGCGACCATGCTCGACATCGATCACGGCACCTACCCGTTCGTCACCTCGTCGAACGCGACCGCGGGCGGCGCGAGCACCGGATCGGGCCTGCCTCCGCACCAGATCGACCGCGTCATCTCGGTGGTCAAGGCCTACACGACCCGCGTCGGCGCCGGTCCGTTCCCGACCGAGCTGTTCGACGAGTCGGGCGACTACCTGCGCAAGCAGGGCTTCGAGTTCGGCACCACCACGGGTCGTCCGCGCCGCTGCGGCTGGTACGACGCGCCGATCGCCCGCTACGCGGCGCGCATCAACGGCGTCACCGATTTCGTGCTCACCAAGCTCGACGTGCTCTCGGGGCTCGAGACGATCCCCGTCTGCGTCGCGTACGACGTGAACGGCGTGCGCCACGACGAGATGCCGGTCAACCAGAGCGACTTCCACCACGCGAAGCCGATCTACGAGGAGTTCCCCGGCTGGAACGAGGACATCTCGGGCGCCCGCCGCTTCGAGGACCTGCCGAAGAACGCGCAGGACTACATCATCGCGCTCGAGGCGATGAGCGGGTCCCGCATCTCGGCGGTCGGCGTCGGCCCCGAGCGCGAGCAGGTCGTCGTGCTGCACGACCTGGTGGGCTGAGGACCGCCGTGTCCGAGCCGTCCGCCCAGGAGCAGCTCGACCGACTGCGGTCGAGCATCGACAACATCGACGCCGCGCTGATCCACATGCTCGCGGAGCGCTTCAAGTGCACCCAGGCCGTCGGGCTGCTGAAGGCCGAGCATGAGATGCCCGCGTCGGATCCCGGCCGTGAGTCGCGGCAGATCGCCCGACTGCGCGAGCTGGCCGAAGGGGCGAACCTCGATCCGGAGTTCGCCGAGAAGTGGTTCAACTTCGTGGTCGCCGAGGTGATCCACCACCACGTGCGGATCGCCGAGCAGCGGGACGCGTAGCCGCTGGTCGAGTCGCGGGACCCGCGGCTCGACCACGCTGCCCCGCTAGTCGTCGAGCAGCTCTTCTTCGAGGTTCCAGACCGGATCGCCGCTGTCGCTCTCCGCGAGGGCCACGATGAGGTCGTGCTGCTCGGGGTCGTCGTCGCGGAGCATGCCGCGCGCGGCGGCGACGACCTCGTCGCGCTCGGCGTCGTCCCCGGCCTCGCGCTGGGCGTCGCCGAGCGCCCAACGGTAGCTCTCGAGCGCGGCGTGCAGCTCTTCGTCGGTGATGTGCGACTGGTCCACGGGCCACCTCCTGCGCCGGGCGCGAACCCCCCGTGGGCCCGCTGTCTGCCTCTGCGCACAGCCTAACCCGCGCGGGCCCCGACTGTCTCGGGGCGGCGGTGCGTCGTTCAGACGGTGCTCCGCGCGGCGACCTTCCACGCGAGTACCCCGGCGGTCGCGGACAGTGCGAAGCATCCGCCCGCGACGAACCAGAGCCACGGGGTGGTGAGCGCGAACAGGCCGGCGATCAGCGCTCCGCCGAGCAGCAGCACGGCCATGACCCAGAGGCCCGCGTGCGGTTCGATGACAGTGGCCCCCGCTGCCGCCGACGGCTCCGGCTTCGCGGTCATCACGATGTAGGCGGTCGCGAACGGCCCGAGGAGCAGCGAGAGCAGGAACCAGTTCAGGCGCGATCGGTTCTTCTGCTCGGCCAGGCCGGCGTTGACGAGCGCAAGGGCGAACCAGCCCCAGCCGCCCTGCTGCCATCCGTCCACGGATCTCCCATCGTCGCGTTCCGGGTACCGAGTCAGGATACTGCTTTCCGACCGGCGAGTGGGTTGCGAATCATTCGAACATATGTTCGAATGATTCGCATGCGATGGGACGGTCAACTGCGGGATCCCGGCGCCGCAGAGGCGGCCGCCGATGCGGGATCGTCCGCGCCCGAGGCTGGTTCGGTCTCGGCGAAAGCGACGGATCCGGCCCTGCCGGGGCTCGAACGGTCGACGCTGGCGGCGCTCCCGGGGCACCTGCGCACGGTGCGGGCGCCGGAGTTCCAGGGCGCGGTGTTCCACGAGGTGCTGGCGAAGAGCGCGCTCAACCGGGTGCCGGGGCAGTCCTCGATGCCGTTCGCGTGGACCATCAACCCCTACCGCGGCTGCAGTCATGCGTGCGTGTACTGCGTCTCCCCGGAGACGCTCATCCTCTGCGCGGACGGGAGGCAGCGACCGTTGAGAGAGCTCCAGGTCGGGGCCGAGATCATCGGAACGGAACGGCGCGGAAGGTACCGACGGTACGTGCGCACGACGATCCTCGACAAGTGGAGGACCCGAAAGGTTGCCTACCGGGTCGCCCTCGCGGACGGGACCACCCTCATCGCGAGCGGCGATCACCGCTTCCTCACCGATCGAGGATGGAAGTTCGTACGGAACAGCGAGTCCGGGCAGCGTCCGCACCTGACCACGGCGAATCGCTTGATGGGCTTCGGGCTGGGCGGAGGTGCATCGCGAGGCGCCGTCGATATCGAGGGCGATGCATACCGGCGAGGGTACCTCGCGGGAATGGTGCGCGGAGATGGCATGATCTTCCGTCGCAGCTACGACGACGGGTCCCGCGTGCGCGACATCGTCATGTTCCGCCTTGCTCTGGCTGACGAGGAGGCCCTGGACCGCTCTCGCCGATACTTGGAAGCGGAGGGGATCGTCGTGCGAGAGCGGCCGTTCGCTCCCGCGAGCAGCACCCGCCGGGCGATCCGCGCATTGCACACCGCCGCCCGGAAGCAGGTCGAGGCGATCGAGCGCATCACGCACGAGACGCGCTTTGCCGACCTGGACTGGTGCGCCGGGTTCCTCGCCGGCGTCTTCGACGCCGAGGGAAGCTGCTCCCGGGGAATCGTTCGAATACCGAATAAGAACCCCGAGTTCCTCTCGGAGATCTCGGCCGCGATGGAGCGCTTCGAGCTCTCGCACACCGTCGAACCTGCGCGCCCGAACGGGGTGCGGAGTATCCGTCTGCTCGGCGGCCTGCCGACTCGGCAGAGATTCTTCGCCACGGTGCAGCCGGCCATTACGAGGAAGCTGTCGGTCGAGGGCGTCGCAGTGAAGACCGTCGCCGATCTTCGGGTGGTCGCGATCGAGCCGCTCGAAGGCGAACGCGAGCTGCTGGACATCACCACAGGCACCGGCGATTTCATTGCGAACGGAGTGATCAGCCACAATTGCTTCGCCCGCGGCACGCACCGCTATCTCGACTTCGACACGGGGGCCGACTTCGACCAGCAGATCGTGGTGAAGGTCAACGTCGCCGAGGTGCTGGCGCGCGAACTCGCGAGGCCGAAATGGGCGCGCGAGACCGTCGCGCTCGGCACCAACACCGATCCCTACCAGCGCGCCGAGGGGCGCTATCGGCTCATGCCTGGCATCATCGAGGCGCTCTCGCGCAGCCGCACCCCGATCTCGATCCTCACCAAGGGCACCCTGCTGCGCCGCGACCTGCCGCAGCTCGCCGACGCCGCTGAGCGCGCCCCGGTCGACCTCGCCATGTCGATCGCGATCGGCGACCACGAACTGCAGCAATCGGTCGAGCCGGGCACCCCGAGCACCCGGGCGCGCCTCGAGACCGTCGCGCGAGCGCGCGAGGCGGGCCTGCCCATCGACGTCTTCGTCATGCCGGTGCTGCCGCACCTCAGCGACGGTGCGCAGCAGCTCGATGCGCTGCTGCGCGAGATCCGGGAAGCCGGGGCGCGGTCGGTCATGTACGGGCCCCTGCACCTGCGCGCCGGTGTGAAGCCCTGGTTCTTCGCTTGGCTGCGGCGCGAGCACCCCGACCTGGTCGAGCGGTATCGCGGCCTGTACCCCGAGGGCGCGAGCCGCGCGCCCCAGGAGTACCGCCGGGCGCTCGCCGCCAGGATCCGACCGCTCATCCGCAAGCACGGCCTCGAGTGGGCGCCAGGGCGCCCGGCGATCCGCGAGACACCGGAGCCCGCGATCCCGCAGTTGCAACCGCAGCCGACGCTGTTCTGAACGACCGGATCTCCTCCCCGGGTCGGAGCCTCCGGGCGGGAAGTGGTACCTCAGGGGGACGTGCTCGGCCGGGTGTCCCGCATACCGTGGAATCATCCCGGAGCGGATCCCCCGCTCGGAACCGACCCCTCGCCTTCGCGCGGGACCACGAGAAGGAGCCCCCATGATCGAGGCCACCGGACTCACGAAACGCTACGGAGCCAAGACCGCCGTCGACGGCATCAGCTTCAGCATCCAGCCGGGGCAGGTCACCGGCTTCCTCGGACCGAACGGCGCGGGCAAGTCGACCTCGATGCGGATGATGGTCGGGCTCGACCGGCCCACCAGCGGCACCGTCACCATCATGGGCAAGCCCTACGCCGAGCACGACGCACCCCTCGCGGTCGCCGGTGCGCTGCTCGACGCCAAGGGCGTGCACCCGGGTCGCTCCGCCCGCAGCCACCTGCGGGCGCTCGCCGCGACGCACGGGATCCCCGAGCGCCGCGTCGACGAGGTGCTCGAGATGACCGGCCTCTCAGCGGTCGGCGCGAAGCGCGTCGGCGGCTTCTCGCTCGGCATGGGTCAGCGGCTCGGGATCGCCGCGGCGCTGCTCGGCGACCCGAAGGTGCTGATCCTCGACGAGCCCGTCAACGGTCTCGACCCCGACGGCGTGCTCTGGGTGCGCCAGCTGGTGCGCTACCTGGCCTCCGAGGGGCGCACGGTGCTGCTGTCGAGCCACCTGATGGGCGAGATGGCGCAGACCGCCGACCACGTGATCGTGCTGGGACGCGGCCGCATCGTCGCCGACGCTCCGATCGATCGGCTCATCGCGAGCGCCCAGACCGACCGGGTCTCGGTGCGCGCCCCCGAGGCCGCCCGCCTGGCCGAGCTGCTGCTGCGGGTCCCCGAGGTCCGGGTCGAGCACGGCGCCGACGGCTCGTTGACCGTCGAGGGCGTGCCCGCGGCCGTGGTCGGTCGCGCGGCCTTCGAGTCGGGGGTGGAGCTGCACGAGCTCACGCCGGTGCGGTCCAGCCTGGAGGACGCCTACCTGGCGCTCACCCGCGACGACGTCGAGTACCGCACCGACGCCGCGCACGCGTTCCCGCCGGCTCCCTGAGCCGAGCCGCCAGACACCGAGTTTTCGCCTCGCGCTCATCCGCGACGCACCAGACGAACAGGATTCACACCATGACCACCACCGCTCCCGCCGGAAGCGCCCCGCAGGCGCCCGCCCGTCGATCCGACGCGCAACGGAACGCCGTGCGCCCCCGTCTCCGCTTCGGCGGCGTGCTGCGCTCGGAGGGCATCAAGCTCTCCTCGCTGCGCAGCATCCGCTGGACCCTCATCGCCACCGTCGTCGCGGGTCTCGGACTCAGCTTCCTCATCTCCTGGGGGCTCAAGTCCAGCGCGGGCATGGAGGGCGTGCCCACGATCCCGCCCGAGACCTACGCGCTCTCCTCGGCCACCATCGCCGCGCCGTTCATCGCGCTGGTGTTCGGCGTGCTGGGCGTCTTCGCGATCTCGAGCGAGTACTCGAGCGGCATGATCCTCTCGACGCTCACCGCGGTGCCGAAGCGCACCCCGGTGTTCCTCGCGAAGGCGATCGTGCTCGCCGTCGTCGCCGTCGTCACCGCGGCGATCTTGGTGATCGGTGGTCTGCTCATCGCGCTGCTGTTCAACTCCGAGGTCGGCTCGGTGATCTTCTCGAAGGTCGTCGTCTCGGGCGGGATCGGCGCCATCGTGTACCTGACGCTCATCGCGCTGCTCGCGTTCGGCGTCGCGACCCTGTTCCGCAGCACCGCCGGCGGCATCGCGGTGATCGCCGGAGTTACCTTCGTGCTGCCCCTCGGGCTCCAGATCGCCACGATGACCGGCTGGGAGTGGGTCACCACCGTCTCGCACTACATCCCGGCCGCGCTGGGCAACACCATGTCCGCCGGCATCGCCGAGGCGACCGTGCCGGGCGCGACGGGTCCCGACTACTGGGGCGCGATGCTCATCATGCTCGCCTGGGCGCTCGTCGCGGTGATCCCCGCCGGGATCCTGTTCCGCACCCGCGACGCGAAGTAGCCGCCGCCGGCGCCCGGCCGGGCACCGGGACGGACGAAGGCCCGTGATGCGTGAGCATCACGGGCCTTCGTCGTCCGCTGAAGCGCGGGAAGTCTTAGAAGCGCCAGACGACGGCCTGGAAGCCGGCGGGGGGCTCGGGAGTCCAGTTCTCCTTCTTGGTCACGAGGCCCGAACCGCCGGGGCTGTTCGACTGGATGATGGTGAGGGTGCCGTCCTTGTCGACGCCGGTGACGAGCACGGTGTGGACGCCGGTGACCCAGGAGGTGGGGGAGGCGATGTTCTCGTACTGGATGATGTCGCCGGGCTGGGCGTCGGACAGCGCGAGGCGGGTCGCGCCGGCGTAGTTCGCGACGGGATCGCCGCTGCCGACCCACTTGCCGCCGCCCGCGAGGATCCAGCGTTGGGCCGACATGATGCACTCGCCGGGGGCGCTCCAACCGGTGGGGCGGCTGGTGCCGACCTCGCTCTCGGCGGCCGCGATCGTCTTCTCGACATCGAAGCCGTGCGGGGCGTTGGCGACATCGCTCATCTTCAGCATGGAATCGAGCGTGTTCGCGCTGACGTCCTCCTGCTGCGTGCGCAGGGTCTGTGCGGGCGGCTGGACCACTTCTGCGGCAGCTGCGGCGAAGTCGACCGGTGCGGGAGCTGCGCTTGCGGGCGCTGCGCCGAGGGCGAACGTCACGGACGCGACGAGCGTCACGATGAACGCCTTGGCGGGAGTCTGCACGCTGCGTTTCTCCTTGGATCCTCGGTTGAAGTTTCACGCTCTGATCGAGCGGCACAAGTTCCAGTATGCGTTACCGTACCGTTACAAAGCAAGTCTTGCTGCAAAAACGGCGGATTCATGCGGGAGATTCGGGTGCGTCGAGCCGTCTCGGGCGCGCTTCTCGGGTCGCTGCGGGACGGTTCGGTCACGGCCCGTTATGAAACATTGCGACATGGGTGACATAAGTGAACGTGATGTGAGGCTATGCTGGACCGCTGTGGGTCCGAACGGACCCCTCCACGGAATCGGATCCGGCTGCGCGCCGTCGATCCACCGCGACATCGAAACCCGCGCACCGCGCAGGAAGGACGATCCATGTCGACCACCGCCCAGGCCCCGACCGCGAAGCGGAGGCTGCCCCGCTGGGCGACCTCCTTCGGCTGGCAGATCCTCGCCGCGCTCGTGCTCGGCGTCGTGCTCGGCGCGATCGCGCTCTCGCTCGGCAAGGACGGCGCCGGCAACCCCAACGGCCTGCAGGTCACGCTCGACACCATCGGGTCGAAGTACGTCTCGCTGCTGAAGGCCGCGGTCGTGCCGCTCATCTTCACGGCGATCGTCTCGAGCATCGTCGGTCTGCGCCGGGTCACCAACGCGGCCCGCCTCGCGGGGCAGACCCTGCTGTGGTTCGCGATCACGGCGCTCATCGCCGTGACCATCGGCATCGTGCTCGGCATCGTGATCCAGCCCGGATCCGCGGCCGCGCACGGCGAGCTGAAGACCGGCGACCCCTACACCGTCGGCACCTGGTGGAACTTCCTCGCCGGACTCGTCCCCGGCAACTTCCTCGGCCTCGAGGTCCGCGGCGCCATCGCCGACCCGGCGACCGGCGCGCTCGACCTCGCCCCCAACTTCAACGTGCTGCAGGTCATCATCGTCTCGGCCGCGATCGGCATCGCCGCGCTCAAGATCGGCGAGAAGGCGGAGCCGTTCATCCGCGTCGTCGAGTCCGCCCTCGCGATCATCCAGAAGGTGCTGTGGTGGATCATCCGCCTCGCCCCGATCGGCACGCTCGGCCTCATCGGCAACGCGGTCGCCGAGTACGGCTGGAGCACCATGGGATCGCTCACCTGGTTCGTGGTGACCATCTACATCGGCCTCGCGCTCGTGCTGTTCGTCGTCTACCCGATCCTCGTGAAGACCCACGGCCTCTCGATCAAGCAGTACTACTCGGGCGTCTGGCCCGCGGTCCAGCTCGCGTTCGTGAGCCGCTCCTCCATCGGCACCCTGCCGCTGACCGAGCGCGTGACCGAGCGCAACCTGGGCGTGCCCCGCGGCTACGCCTCGTTCGCGGTGCCGCTCGGCGCGACCACCAAGATGGACGGCTGCGCCGCGATCTACCCGGCCGTCGCCTCGATCTTCATCGCGCAGTTCTTCGGCCTCGAGCTCTCGTTCACGCAGTACCTGCTGATCGTGCTCGTCTCGGTCGTCGGCTCGGCGGCCACCGCCGGCACCACCGGCGCCACGGTCATGCTGACGCTCACCCTCTCGACGCTCGGCCTGCCGCTCGAGGGCGTCGGCCTGCTGCTCGCGGTCGATCCGATCCTCGACATGGGCCGCACCGCGGTGAATGTCGCGGGCCAGGCGCTCGTGCCCGCGATCGTGGCGAAGCGCGAGGGGATCCTCGACCTCGACCTCTACAACGCGCCCCGGAACGGCCGCGCGTTCGACAACGACGACGCGGACGCGGATCGCGGCGCCGAACTGGATCCGGAGCCCGCGAAGGCCTGATCGAGCGCGAACGCTCGTTCATGACGCGGAAGGGCCGGTGCCGGGAATCGATTCCCGGCACCGGCCCTTCCGTATTCGGTGCTACGACCGCGCGCTGAGCCGCTGCAGGAACAGCGCCTCGCCGAGCGCGATCCGGCGGATCTCGTTCGGGTCGACGCTCTCGTTGGTGGAGTGGATCCGGCTCTCCGGATCCGGAACGCCGAGCAGTACGATCTCGGCCTCGGGGTTGATGCCTGCGAGCACGTTCGTGAGGGGGATCGATCCGCCGCCGCCGCTCGTGACGGTCGCGACGCCGTCGTAGGCGTCGGTGAGCGCATCGCTGAGCAGGGTGAAGCTCTCGCCCGTCGTGTCGGCGCTGAACGGGTGGCCGAGCTCGCCGGCGCTCGTCTCGACCTTCACGCCCCA
This sequence comes from Leucobacter sp. Ag1, assembly GCF_000980875.1. GTDB lineage: Bacteria > Actinomycetota > Actinomycetes > Actinomycetales > Microbacteriaceae > Leucobacter > Leucobacter iarius. Next base: position 52,002 of record NZ_LAYO01000086.1, read on the forward strand.
CGGCGCGATGGCGTGCAGGTGCGCGATGAGCGCGTCGCGCAGCGCGGCCGGGTCGGCGCCCGGCGGCACGCGCAGGTTCAGCTTCGCGGCGGCGCGGGGCTGGATCGCGGCGACCGCGCCGACCACGCGAGGCGCGTCGATCCCGAGCACCGTCAGCGTCGGTCGCGCCCAGAGCTGATCCGCGACCGCGCCCGAGCCGATCCGCTCGGTGCCGTCGAGCATGCCCGCGTCGCTGCGGAACGCGTCCTCGCCGTACTCGACGCCGGGCCAGACCTGGTCGGTCGGGATCCCGGGCACGCTGAGGTCGCCCCGCTCGTCGCGCAGGGTCGCGAGCATGCGGATGAGCGCGGCGAGGGCGTCGGGTGCCGCGCCGCCGAACTCGCCGGAGTGCAGCGAAGCCTCGAGCGCGGAGACCTCGACGACCACGTCGACGGCGCCGCGCAGGCTCGTCGTCAGGGTCGGCACGCCGTTCGCGAAGTTGCCCGCGTCCTGGATCAGGATCACGTCGGCCTTGCGGAACAGCTCCGGGTTCGCTTCGGCGTAGCGGTCGAGGCTCGCGCGACCCTGCTCCTCGGAGCCCTCTGCGACGAGCACGAAGCCGACGGGGTACGCGGCCGGGTCCGTCGCCGCGGTGTCCGCGCGCAGGGCGCGCAGCGCCGCGAGGTGCGCCACGAGGTTGCCCTTGCAGTCGGCGGAGCCGCGGCCGTAGAGGCGGCCGTCGCGTTCGGTGAGCTCGAAGGGCGGGCTCAGCCACTCGTGCTCGTCGAGGATCGGCTGCACGTCGTAGTGGCAGTAGAGCAGCACGGTCGGCGCCCCGGCGGGCGCGGGGCGGTGGCCGATCACGGCGTAGGTGCCGTCCGGGGTCTCGGTGAGCTCGACCGGGATCCCCTCGGTGAGGAACGCGTCGCGCACCCACTCGGCGGCGCGCACGCACTCGGCGGGATCGACGACGCGCTCGTCGGCGATCGACGGGATCGCCACGATCTCGGTGAGGTCGGTGAGGACCTGCGGCATGAGCGCGTCGATGCGGGCGCCGATCTCGACGCGATCGGCGGGCGGGGTGAACGGGGTCTGGACTGCTTCGTCGGTCATGCCTCTATTCTGTCGCGCCCGGGCCCGCCCGGGCGAGCGCTCGTCGGCGCCGTCAGCCCGCCGGCAGCGGTTCCGCGGGGCACCGCTCGAGCACGCCCCGCATCGCGTTCCGTTCGGCGTCCGTCACCCAGAGCGCGTACTTCGCTTTGACGGCGATCTGCCGCGCCACGTAGGGGCAGCGCGCCCCGGCCCGTGGCGGCAGCCAGCTCGCGGCGTCGGAGGCCTCCTTGCTGGAGTTCTGCGTGCCCGAGACGGCGAGCAGGTTGAGGGGATCGTTCGCGAGCGACTCGCGCTGCTCCTGCGTCAGCTGCTGCGCGCCCTTCTGCCAGGCGTCCGAGAGAGCGACGACGTGGTCGATCTGCACGAGCGGCGAGGTCTCGGGGCCGCGTTCGAAGGCGATGGTCTCGCCCGAGTACGGGTCGAGCAGGGTGCCGGAGGCGATCTTGCAGTTCTTCAGGCGCGCGGTGTCCGTCAGGTCGCGCGCGAGGATGTCGTTGCGGGTGTCGCAGCCGTTGCGGTCGACATCGAGCCACGCCTTGCCGAACACGACGGTGCGGTCGTAGCCGGTCTTCGGCGCGCGGCCTTTGACCTCGAGCGTTTCGAGCGCGGCCAGCGCGGCACCGCCGGGCGGTGCGGGCGTCGGGCTCGGCTCGGGGGTGCGGGTCGGATCCGTGCTCGGCGACGGTGACGGCGATGCGGTCGGTGCGGGATCGAACGCCTCGGGCAGCAGCTTCGCCCCGACGGCGATGGCAGCGACGAGGATCGCACCCAGCACCCATGCGGCGGACTTCAGCCGGCGGCGGGCTCGGGCCAGGTCGTTCTTCGCGCTCACCGGCTCCATTCTTCCAAGGATCGGTGCGGAGGACTCCTCGCCACGGCTCCGGGCGCGCCGGACCCGAGGGACGGGTCCGGCGCGCCCGGAGCCGCAGCGGATCAGCGCTCCGATACTGCGTATCGCTGTTGCGCTCGAAGACGAGCACCCCACACGGTGAGTCCTGTGCCGAGCAGGATCATGATCGCGGCGAGCCATCCGATCTGCGGGGCGGAGGAGGCCCCGGTGACCGAGAGGTCGCTGGTCGCGCCGCGAGTCGAGGCACCTCCCTCGTGCGGATCCGCGCCGGTACCGCCGCTCGCCGCGCCGGCTTGCGGATCATGATCTCCCTCGGCCTCCGTCGTGGCCGTGGCGTTCGCCGTCGCCGTCGCGGATGCGGCTGACTTCGCCGTCGCTTCCGCTGTTCCGGAAGTGCCGGCCTTCGCCGCAGCACCCGCCCCGGCTGCCGAGTTCGCGGAGGCGCCGCCCTTTGTCCCGGCATCCGCACTCGCTCCGGCTCCGGCTCCGGCT
>NZ_LAYO01000045.1 GCF_000980875.1 Leucobacter sp. Ag1
CCGCACACGCAGATCCACTCCAGAGACCTCCCCGATCTGATCCGCCGTGAACCCCACCACACCCAACGGCAGTCGGAAGAAGTCCCCAATGACCCCCTCTTCGAAAGCGTGGACGTAGGGGCTCGTGCTCGGGTAAACAACAATGCTGCCCGGGGTCATCACGGTCTGGTCATCCCCACGGCGCAGCATCGACCGGTTGCCGCGCTGGAAGACCACGAACAATGACTCGTCGTTGTCCGCTGTGATCATCCGCTGGGGGCGCATAGCGAGGGCAGCCAACGAGGGCACCGTCTGGACGGACAGGGCTCTCAGCTGCCCAATGTCTTGGTAAGACACACTCACGCGAGCCTCGCGGCCCTGCGGGTCGAGAGTCAGGTCTGTCTGGACGAGGTTCTCGCAGAGCATCGTACGGATCGTCTCCACGCGGTCACGTGGATCGATGGTGCGAGAGTCCCATGTCTGCTGCATCATCACAGCCTCCGCCGGTCTTCCGGGCTTCCCCGGTCTGATTCCAGACTATTGCCGGTCATAGTCGCCCTCGTCGGTGACGACATGTATAGCCGCTTCTTCGGCGGAGGCGGCACCGTTGTCGATGCCGATGTCGGAGGCCCAGAAGTCGGAGGATGGGTCGGGGTTGCCGGGTTCGGTCCAGATCAGCCGTCCAGCGCGTACCGATCCGACCTGGTCGTCAAGGATCTCGCCGTCCGTGCCGATGATGTCGCCGATCCCGTCGCCCATCGGCTCTTCAGGTTCGTACTCCGGCACCTCACGCGCCAAGCGAGCCGCCAGCGGTTCTCGGGTGCGTGCTTCGCGTGCCGTGAATCCCCACGACAGTTCGGATGACCGCCGCTCCGGCGGAGAGTATCCCGGGCCGTCGTCATCGGAGTCTTCGCCGAGAAGATCCGAGTCGAGGCTCTCATCCGGCGGAAGCAGATCGAACTCGATCTCCTGCCCGTTGACCGATCCGTCAGTCATGATGGGTTTCCTTTCTTTCCCCCGACGCCTGGTCTATCGGCGTCACGAGCAGGCTCTTCGTCACCGGGCGATGCGATGACCGGCACCGCGCCCTGCGCGAGCTTCAGCCTCGTCCACACGTTCATGTTGATGACGACGGCTGCGATCTCGGCGATCTCACGCTCATCGAAGAACACCGTCAGCCCTTGATGCATCTCATCGAAGTGCTCGTGCTCGTAACGTGTCAGTGCTTCGCAGTACGCGAGTGCGAGTGCTTCGGAACCGGAGAACATCGTGCTCTGCCGCCAGCTCGCGAGATGCGCGACCATCGCCGTGCCGATGCCTACTTCCACGGCGATACGCGTGTGCAGGATCAGGCAGTACGAGCACGGATTGATCTGAGCAACCCGCAATCGGAGAAGGGCGGCTAGGCGATCACCGATCGACAACTTCGCGGTGTACCCGAACCCCGTGGCCATCTGCTTCGCAAGCTCATGGAAGTCAGAGAGATCCGGATCAAAGCGCACATTCTCGAAATCGATCTGCTCTGATATCACGATCTCTCCTCACCGTAGGGCACGGTTCGCTGGCTTGCCGGAGTTCCGACACCTCCTCCGACGGTAGGTCCGCTTCCCCGCCCCGTGTGGCCTGCCCCTGCAGAGAGCTGTCTTCTCCCTGCAACCGCCCGCCCCGCTTCCGAACGCCGCAGGTCGCGGACATTACGCTGCACAGCCAGGCCACCTGGACAGCACCCGGCTCCGTATCGTGACCCGAAGGGGCGTGCTGCCCGCCGTGAAGAGAGAGAAGACGATGCCGACCTCGAGAGTGATCCTCGCCAGCGGGTGCTTCTGGGGAGCCCAGGAGCTCTTCCGCTCCCTCCCGGGCGTCGTGAGCACCCGTGTCGGATACTCCGGCGACGACGACACACCCGACGCGACCTACCGGAATCACGGGGATCACGCTGAAGCCCTTGAAGTGATCTATGACCCCTCGATCATCCGATTCCAGATACTGCTGGAGTTCTTCTTTCAGATTCACGATCCCACGACTCTGAACCGTCAGGGAAACGACATCGGGCGCAGTTACCGATCAGCGATCTTCACGACGACTGAGGGACAGATGAAGGTTGCCTTCCACGTGATCGAAGCGATCAATGCCTCCGGCCGCTGGCCAGGAAAAGTCGTGACCGAGGTGGGCGAAGCCGGCCCGTTCTGGGAGGCCGAACCCAAACACCAGGACTACCTGCAGAAGCACCCCAATGGGTACTCGTGCCATTTCATCCGGCCCGACTGGGTCCTACCGGGCCGCTGACCGAGATCTCGCGATAGGAGAGACATGAAACATCCCGACGGAATGATCGGCTTGACCGCGACCGACGCCGACACCGACCTCCCGGCTGCATCCTCGGACGCAGCCGAGGACTTCGTCATCACCGAGAACGTCGAGTCCGAGCTGTACGAAGCGACCGTGAACGGCAAGCTCGCCGCCGGTCTGCTCTACAGCAGAACCGGCGACCGGGTACTCCTCCTCGCGACGTCTGTGTTCCCCGAGTTCCGCGGACAGGGAGTCACGGCGCGACTCCTCGGAGGCGTCCTCGACAGTCTCCGCGAGGACAAGAAGACCGCGACGGTGTCGTGCCCCTTCGCCGCCGCATACATCCGTGCTCACCCGGAGTATGCGGACGTCGTTGACACGCGATTCCCCGGCAATCCCCACGGACACCACCACTGATCATCATGCGCACAAGAGGAGAACCCACATGGCAACCGTCGAACTGACCGAGGACAACTTCGAGGTCACGATCAATCAGAACGACATCGTCCTCGTCGACTTCTGGGCGGACTGGTGCGCACCATGCCATCAGTTTGCGCCGGTCTTCGAGAAGTCGTCCCAAGACAATCCGGACATCGTCCATGCGAAGCTCGACACCGAGTCGGAGCAGCGCATCACCGCGGCGGCCCAGATCACCGCGATTCCGACTCTGCTCGCCTTCCGCCAAGGGTTGCTCGTCTTCAGCCAGGCCGGCGCCCTACCGCCCACTGCTTTGGCCGAAGTGGTGGAGAACGTCAGAGGACTCGATATGGACGAGGTCAGGAAGGACCTCGACTCCGCTAGCGGCTCGGGCAAGGTCGATCGCTGATGTCCACCTTGCATGAGCCGCGCCCCTACATGGACAAGGCCGTTCCAGACGCATGGGAAGCCGCGTCTACGTTCGCGACCGCTGTGTCTGAGGCCGCATCGCAACGCGGACTCACTCCCGCCGAGAGCGAGTTGATCAAGGTTCGGGCGTCGCAGATGAACGGATGCGTCTTCTGTCTCGATCTGCATTCGCGGCAGGCAAGGCGCGCGGGCGTCAAACAGCAACTACTCGACATCTTGCCCGCCTGGCGTGAGTCGACACTGTTCAGCGAGCGAGAGCGAGCCTTGCTCGCAATCGCTGAAGCAGCCACCCGGCTCCCGCTCGACGCCGCCGTGAATGTCGAGCTCGCGCAGGCCCGAAGCACCCTCGCCGAGGAGGAGTTCGCGGTGGCGGAGTGGGTCGCCGCGGCCATCAACATGTTCAATCGGATCTCCATCCTCAGCGAACACCGCGTGCGACCACGCGACTCGGAAGGCAAGCTGAGCTGACGGTGTGCTGTGCGCAGCGTGGCCGCTACGCCAGAGGAGGCGTTCGAGGCCGCGCATGACTTGCCACCCGCTCCACCCTTGAGGTTCACGCGCCCATACGCAGCGATTCAGGCACCAGGCGATATCGCGGTTATAGAGATGGTGCGCACGGTTCCGTCAAGCCGGACCGTGTTTCGGCACGCGAAGATACTCAACGTCGTCGAGGGCTCTTGCGCCCTCGAGACTGCTGAGAGCGTACACGTCCTGCGTCCTGGCATGTCTCTCGCCCTCGGCACCGGCAAATGGTGCCGCGTGCGCCCATCCCCGTCCGTACGCATTTGGGCCATCTACGCCGACGAACAGTTCTGGCGCACCCAGATGGCATGGTTCCTCCCCGACGCAGAACGAGTAATCGAAGGAGTACACCCCCTCGAGTGGGACGGTCGTGCAATCGTCCTTGCACCGGGTATTGCTGCACTGCGGCAGGTCGAGCCGCTATGGCGACAGATGAGCGTCCTGCGTGGCGGAACCCATTCGCCCGAAGTCGTCGCGATTCACACTCTCGAGCTTCTCGCACGATGGATGAGGCTGATACTGCCGACTTTTCTGGATGAAACGTCAGATGCCCCCACAGCACTGTGGACGCCCATCAATGGACGACTGACCGACACCGGATCTATCGGCTACATCGGTCGGGCAATCCAGTTGCTTCGCGGGCGCATCGCAGAACCGTGGACCGTTGGAGCACTCTCACGAGAACTCTCCCTTTCACGGACCCACCTCACCCGCATGTTCGTACAGCACGCCGGCGCCGCCCCAATGCGCCTACTCACTGAACTTCGGCTGACCGAGTTCGCGCGGCTCATCGAAGAAACAGATCTTTCGGTCATGCGTGCCGCGAGCGAAGTCGGGTGGAGTGACCCGCGCGTAGCATCCCACTGGTTTCACCGTCGCTACGGCATCACGCCGACACGGTACCGACGAACACCACACACGGTTCCTGAGGATGGACAAGGCCATGCTATCGCTGTCAACGACTCAGCTCGGTGACTCGACGTCATTGTCCAAGAGAACTGTCCCACTAGGTTCGCAGAGGTCGCTGTCGACCGGTCACCTCGGCCTCTTCTACCGCTACTCGCCGCATGAACCGTGACTCTCGACGAATGGCCCACGTTCGTCATGTGCATCTCGACGGATGCGCCGCAGGCCAGTAGACCGGACCAGACACGTCGGGTTCGTTGTGGAGCCTGACGGTCGGCACACTGTCAGCCATCCGTCCTCGCTCCGCTGATCTTCCCGGCGCACCTCATGGTCGCAAGGCCGTCCGCATCTTGCGGGAGCCCTGGGAAGGAGTAGCGCATGGCTATAGAGGCGATATGGGACGACGCTCGCAAGACCTGTGACGGGTTCGCGAAGGTCATGACCAACTTACGCCAGCGGCGGTTGGCCGACGCTGTGGGCCCCGAGTTCGCGGCGGCATGTCCACCGGCGGAGGTGGTGATGGTCGAGCGTGAACGAAGAGCAACACTCATGGCAGACCCGCCGCCCGAGTGCAAAGGATCGGTTCCGCGCCGCGAAGAGGGTTTGGGGTCCCGGTCACACACCTCTTGGTCACCTCGTCCTAAGGAGTTGACCTCATGAGAGAGCCTTCATCTGAACCACTTCCCGACTTCACCACCGGCGAAGGACTCCGCGTCCTGCTGGAGCAGCTCACCGCCGAGCAGCTCTGGCGCACGCATCCCGCCGCCCGCGCGTTGATGCGGTATGCGCAGGAGAAGTACCTTCCGCTGGCACGGTCCTGGCACCGTGACCCCGCCGATGCCGCGTATGAGGCGTTCATGGCGATGCGGACGCCAGCAATCCGCCGTGCCGCGGACCCGTGGGCCGCGATCACTCGCGCGGTGGAGCTTGGCATCGCGGCCGAGGTGCACGCCGAACGTCTCCTCACTTCGACCGACAAGGCCCGCAGGCCCGATCAGCGTCCCGACGAGTACCCGATGCGGGCCGGCCACTACGAGACGTTCTTCTACCACGTGCTCGCCGCCGCAACCCCGCCTACATCACCGACCGTGGCTGTGGAGAGGGTGGTGCGATCCGCGTCCGTGTTCCTGGTGACCACCGGCTGGTATCCCCGCACCATCGAGACCGCGGTGGAATACATCTGCCACCGCCTCACGACTCTGGCGAGCACCCAGTCCGGGATCGACGTGCTCCGCAAAGACGACGCGATGCGGCAACGGCTCGGGGTTCTCCGCCCGCGACTGGAACGGGCTGCTGCGTTTGCTACTCGGGCCGCGGTCAAAGAAAGAAGCCACCGGCGCCGACCCCGCACGGCTGGGGATCTTCGCGCGGTTGTTGCTCGGCGACCGCACCGAAGACCTCCTCGCGGATCACCAACTCGCCGCTATCTCCCGCAAGTTCACGCGAGGGGCCGCCGCATGAACACCACGGCGTCCGCGAGCGAACGAACGGTAGCCCAGTTCCCCATCGAGAGCATTGTCCTGGGTCGCTCCTACCGGCGTGAGCTTGGTGACCTGACCGACCTGACCACGTCGATCCAAACGCTCGGGTTGCTGTGCCCGATCGTGATCACCTCCGACGCGGTCCTCATCTCCGGCAGGCGCCGCCTGGAAGTGATGCGGCAGCTTGGGCACACGACCGTCCCGGTGTGGGTCGCGTCTGAGGTGTCGGACAAGCTGCGGACGCTGCTGGCGATCCAGGACGACAACCTTCTGCACAAGCACTTCACCACCACGGAGAAGGCAGCCCTGTACGCGGAGTACAAGACGCTCCTCACCGAGGAGAACGCCCGCCGTCAGGCCGCGACCCGGTTCGGCGCCGCCGCCCTCCCGGGCTCGGACGACGGCGAGGCCGATGACACCGACCCGGATGAACGAGAAGCGATGATCGTCGCGACCTATCAGGGCAGCGGCAGCGGCCGTTGGGATTCACAACCGCCGTCGAAACGGAAGTCCCGTGTGCAGGCCGCGACCGCGGTGACCGGCCGGGACTCTTCCCAGCAGCTCGAGCAGATCCTCGCGCTGGAACGGCTGGCAACCAACGAGGACGAAGACGAACGGGTCCGGCGGGCAGCAGCCGAAGCGGTCGTGGAGATCAACGGCGACGCGAAGGTCCACGGCCGTTACCACGAGGTCCTCGCGCTGCGCGGGGTTTGCTGGCTGGAGAAGACCGCAGTGAACGAGACCGCGACCGCCGCCGTGCGGGAAGCCGCCGACGACGAGCTCCGCGCGGTGCGGCAGATCGACCGGCCGGTGGAACGATCCCGGGCGGTCGCAGCCGCGATCGCCCGTGTCCGTAAGCTCGCGCTCACTCCGACTTCCGATGTGAGAACCGCGGAGGATGGCGACTCGGGTGCCGAGGATGAGGTGATGTCCGCGGACGGGGTCCGGGGCCGCTACCACGCCCGCCGGCTGGTGGACATCCTCACCAAAGCCGAGGGGTGGTGGGAGATCAACGACGCTGCCCTCGTAGGCCGGTACGCGACCGACGAGCAGTGGGACGCGATCACCAGCCACCGTGACCAGGCGAACGCTTTCCTCGACACCGCCGCCCACGCACGCCGCGCCATCAGCGGGGCGGGCGTCCTGCCGTGAAGTGACCGATGGGGTCAGGCGTCCGCACCTGCATGGCACACACCGTTGACCGTTCTGCTGTGAAAGGACGTCCCTTGCCATGTCGACTGATTTCTCCGATGCGGCCCCGCGTAAGCGGGGCCGCGCCCTGTTGATCGCCGGTATCTCCGGAACGGTCATCCTCCTCGTCCTGGTGGGGTTGGGGGTGTACGGGCTGATCGACCGCCCCCACGAGAACACCCCCGCCCCGGCGCCGACTACCTCTGAGCAGCGGCCAACTGCCCCGGCGCCGTCCGGACCGCCTGACCTGACGGCGCTGCCGCGGACGAACGATCCGATCCGGTACGCCCGTGCCGTCGCGGAGGCGCTCTTTACCTGGGACACCGCATCCGGGCTCGGGCCCGCCGACTACGGGCAGGTGGTGCTCTCCGACGCCGACCCCACCGGAACCGAGACCCCCGGTCTCGCCTCGGACATCGCCGGCTATTACCCGGCGTCAGACGCCTGGCAGCAGCTCACCGGGCACGCCACCACCCAGCACCTCACCATCGCGGATGCGGTCGTGCCCGATGCGTGGGCCGACGCGGTCGCGCAGGACCGGTCCGGCACGCTTGTGGAGGGGATGATCGCGGTCACCATCGACGGCACCCGGCACCGCACCGGCACCGTCTCCGGGCAGGAAGCGACCAGCGAACACCCGGTGTCGTTCACCGTGTTCCTCGCGTGCGAGCCCGCGTTCGAGTCGTGCCACACGCTGCGCCTGTCCGAGCTCGACAACCCGCTGCGCTGATCGGGACGCCGTCGTGCTGAAGAAGATCCTCGTCGCGCTGGCGGTCCTCGTCCTGTGCGTGGGACCGGCGACCGCGCTGGTCGGGGTCGGGGTGCTGATGAATCCCGCCGCGAACGCGAGCTGCGGTCCCGGGTCGTCGATGACTGTGGGGCCGATCCCGGACGAGCTGGAAGTGACCACGCGGGACGGTGAGACATTCACGCTGAACAAGAAGCAACTCACTCACGCCGCCACGATCATCACCGTTGGCGGGCAGACCGACGGCGTCGATGCCCGCGGGGCCACGATCGCCCTCATGGCGGCGCTGACCGAATCGACGCTGCGGCAACTGGCGAACACCGGCACCTACCCGGAGTCGGGGAACTACCCCAACGACGGCAACGGGTCCGACCACGACTCGCTCGGCTTGTTCCAGATGCGCCCGCAGGCCGGGTGGGGAACCGTCGCCGAGCTGATGGACACCACCTACCAGGCCAGAGCGTTCTACGGCGGGCCTTCGGGTCCGAACTTCCCATCCCCACGGGGCATGCTCGACATCCCGGGCTGGGAAACGATGGACATGGGCGAGGTCGCGCAGGCCGTCGAGGTCAGCGCGTTCCCGGAGCGATATCAGAACTACCAGCCCGTCGCCGAAGCGATCCTCGATGCCCTCACCGTGCCCGCTCCCTCCGGCACTGGCGGCGGCACGGGGTCGGTGCCGGAGACCACCCGCATCATGTTCCCGCTGCCCGAGGGGACGTGGACGAAGACCAGCGACTGGGGATATCGGTCCGATCCCTTCACCGGGGAGACCACCTACCACGCCGGCACCGACTACGCCGCCGCCGACGGCACCCCGATCTACGCAGCCGCCGACGGGCGGGTCGTGTGGGCCGAGTTCAACGGCGGCTACGGCGGCCTCATCATCATCGAGCACACCGTGCAGGGCGAAGCCGTCCGCTCCGTGTACGCGCATATGTGGGAACACGGCATCCACGTCCAAGAAGGACAGACCGTGACCGCTGGCACTCACATCGGCGACGTCGGTTCCTCGGGCCGCTCCACCGGCGCGCACCTGCACTTCGAGATCCGGCCCGGCTCCACCGGCACCGAGTCGATCGACGCCGACCAGTGGCTCGCCGACCACGGCGCCACCGAACCCGACGGCAATAGCGCCCCCGGGCCCGGCTGCGCACCTGGCGGGGCCGGGGCGGACGCGGCGGAGTTCACCGGGGACGGCGGGAAGTTGGTCGATGACCCGACCGGCACCGGCGGGCAGGTCACCGCCCGCACCGCGCATATGGTCGTCCAGACCCGCAACGCGTTCCCCGGCACCGGGTGGGCGTGTTACTCGCCACGTCCCGGGACACGGTCGGATCATCCGCTTGGGCGGGCCTGCGATGTCACCGTCGGCAATCAGATCGGTCACTACCCGAGCGCGGAGCAGGTCGACTACGGGTGGCGACTGACCGACTGGCTCGAGACGAACGCTGAGACCCTCGGGATCAGTTACCTCATCTGGCAAGGACAGATCTGGTCGACTGCTCGCGCAGACGAGGGGTGGCAGCCGTACGGCGGCGGTGGGATGCACGACCCGGGGAACGTCACCGGAGGGCACTTCGACCACATCCACATCTCCGTGAAAGAAGGGTGACCCGCCGATGACGTTTTCCTTCTCCCGGCTGCAACCGGCCGGATTCCTGGTCTCGGGGAACGTGTTCCCCGACTTCGGCGCCGTGGGCGGCTCCAACGAGCTGGAGAGCATCATCGGCGCGCTGTTGACGATCGTGCTGATCCTGTCGGTGCTGATGATCGTGGTGAGCGCGGTGATCTGGGCGATCGGCTCCGCGAACGGGCACCACCAGGTCGCCACGAAAGCACGCATCGGCGTGTGGACGGCGCTCGGCGCGGCAGCTCTCGCCGGCGCCGGGATCGCGTGGATGAACTGGCTGATCGCTCTCGGTAGCCAGCTGTAGTCCGGACGCGAAGAACCGGCGGGGG
>NZ_LAYO01000081.1 GCF_000980875.1 Leucobacter sp. Ag1
TCGCCCGGATCGTCGAGCCCGTAGGCGACGGCGCCGATCCCGGCGTCTATGAGCGCGCGAGCGCAGGGCCCGGTGCGGCCGGTGTGGTTGCAGGGCTCGAGCGAGACGACCGCGGTCAGCTCATCGCCCCGACCCCGCCACTCGGCGGGCAGGTGCGCGAGCGCGTCGACCTCGGCGTGCGCCGTGCCGCTGCCGCGGTGCCAGCCCTCGGCCACGATGCGGCCCTCGGGATCGAGCAGCACGCACCCCACGCGGGGGTTGAGATCGCCCGCCGGCCCGCGCCCGGCGAGGGCGAGCGTGCGCCGCATGGCGCTGCTCAGCAGCTCGTCACCCAGCATTCCGTCTCGTTTCTCGGGTGCCGGGAATAGGGGTCGCCTGCGCAGCGGCAGGTGCCCACGTTCCTTCCATCCGGACTCGGGCGCGCAGTCGAAACTGCCGCCCATCACCGTCGGTACCGGAATTCCACCGGTTCAACCCCGCGAATGCGGGGGTCGCGGACTCTCACCGCCGGTTCGGATTCTCACCGACCCCGGAACCTACGTCTACCCTAACGCCACCCGCTGCGAACTATTCCAGCCGGATTTCGCGAAGTTTCGCGGGGCCGGGTCGGCCGTCACCCGGCGAGGTTGATGAGCTCGTCGAGGAACTTGTCGAGATCGAAGTCGAGGAACCGACCGCTCGTGATCGTGCTCATGGTGAGCGCCAGGATCAGCGCATTGAAGAAGAACGCCATCGACGTGTGCCACACCGTGGTCCAGCGCATGCGCGTCTCGGTCACCCGCACATCGGAGACCGCGAAGGTGGTCGCGTTGGTGAACGAGAAGTACGCGAAGTCGCTGAGCCGCGGATCCTCGGTGCGCGGGAAGTGCAGCGGCGGCACCTCGGCGCGGTGGTAGCGCGAGTAGTAGACGCGGGCGAAGCCCCAGTTGAACAGCGCCCACGAGAGCAGCATCGCGCAGACCGCCGCGGCCTCGAGGAACGCCGTGCGGTCGGCGTCGCGCCGGTTGATGATCACCTGCGCGGCGACCACCAGACCGAACGCGCTCGCGCCGAAGGTCGTGAGATTCGAGAACACCCGCATCACCGGGTGCCCGACGACGCGGCGCACCACGGGCGGATCCTCGTCGCTGATGCGGATCATGATCGTGAGGCCGAGGGCCACGATCCCCAGGTAGAGCGCGGCGATGAGGCACCACACCACCGCGACGATCGAGAGCTCGACCTTGCTCTCGCTCATCGCGAGCGTCCAGCCGAGGAAGACGAGCAGCAGCTGCATCACCACGCCCAGGACCTCGCCCACGACCGTGGTCCAGTTCGCGATCGCCGCGGCGACCCGGGGGAGCCGGCGCTTCTTCACCCGCTCCTTCCGCTTCTTCTTCGGTTTCGCGCTCATGCCCGACGCCCGATCACGACCGGGCGCTCGCCGCCGAGGACGCGAGGTCGCGCAGCGTCGCGTCGGGCAGGTAGGCCCGGGTCAGCGCCACGGCGATGCGGGGCAGATCGCCCTCGTCGCGGTACAGCATGTACAGCGGCTCGTGGCGCGGGTGGAACTTGCGCTTGAAGAAGTGCAGCGAACGGAAGCCGTAGAGCGGCTCGAGGGTTTCGCTCAGGCGGTCGAGCACGAAGTCGACGGGGCCCGGATCCTCCTGCTCGGGGCGCACCAGCGGGGCGCCCGAGAGCGAGACGAACTCGTAGCCGGCCTCGGCGAAGTGCTTCGCGGACTCGGCGATCAGGTACTCCATGACGGGGCCGAAGCCGTCATCGCGCCGGCGCATGAGGTCGAGGGTCCAGCCGCGGATCTGCCCGCCCGGGCCGTACACCGGCAGCCACGAGGTGATGCCGTGCAGGCTGCCCTCGGCGTCGACCGCGATGCCGACGCGGGTCTCGGGATCGCGCGCCTCCTCGACGGTGCCGAGCGTGAAGCGCATCTCGGGCAGGCCCTTGTCACCGCTCCACTGCTCCGAGATGGCGCGCACCTGGGCGAGCACGCTCCACGGCTCGTCGGCGAGCGTGCACATGCGGAACTCGATCCCCTCGCGCGCCGCGCGGTTGATCGACGTGCGCACCGAGTTCCAGCGCTTGCCCGTGAAAGCGAGATCGGGCAGATCGACGATGGTGTCCTCGGCGATCACGGCCGAGCGCCAGCCGGCCGGGCGGTTCTCGTCGCTCAGCGCGGAGGCCGAGAACACGCACGGGACGAACCCGGCGTGCTCGGCGGAACGCGCGAACTCGTCGAGAGCGATGCCGAACTGCTCCTTCGGGGCGATGGGATCGCCGAGTGCGATCGCGACGCCCGCGTGCGCCTGGTAGGCGATGACGCCGGACCCGACGGCGATGTGCCGGTTGTCGGGCCAGCCGATCATCCACGAGATGTTGCCGCCGCCGAACTCGCGCAGGCGGTCGAGCGCCTCGGTACGGGTCAGCGTGCGCGCGGCGAAGGTGCGGCGGGAGTGCAGCAATGGGACGCGGAAGGCGCCGCGGCCGAGCAGCATCACGATCAGCTGCGCCAGCCAGAGCACCGCCGACGGCAGGATCGAGGTGAAGAGGATCCCGGGCTCGTCGAGCAGGCCGAGGTCGAGCGCCTGCGGCAGGAACACGGTCGCGATCACCGCGGTCGCGAGGTTGAAGCAGGCGAAGGCGATCGTCGCGATCCACGCCAGGCGCAGGCCGAGGCGCACGCCGTTCGCCAGGATCGCGATCGCGACGAGGTCGATGATCACGTCGGCGGTCGGGGTGACCGGATCGTTCTCGCCCAGCGGGCCGTTGAACGGGACCAGCAGCGCGAACACCTCGACCACGCCGATCACGATCAGGCCGACGAAGCCGAGCAGTCGCCACTCGCGCACGGTCGGGCGACCCGCGGGGTGCCGGAATGCGGGCAGCAGACCGCTGACGAGCAGGGCGATGCCGACGACGATCGCGTGCTCGACGTTCACGATCTTGCCGACGTAGAGCAGCCCGATGGCCGCCCAGGCGACCACCGCGTAGCGGGCGCGCAGACGCCAGGGGGAGGGGAGCGTGCTCATCGCGAAGACGAGGCAGGCGATGGCGCCCGATGCGGGGCCGACGTCGAGCGCGCGCGACACCTGTGCGGCCCACGGCCACCCGTTGTGCGAGGCGAGGGCGAGGGTGCCCGCCGCGCCGAGCGCGCCGACCAGGTGTCCGGCGAGGAACAGACCGAGCGCGCGGAGCGAGCCGAACTTGGCCTCCGCCCAGCCGACGCCGCCGACCACCAGCGGCAGCGCGCCGATCACCCGGAGCGGGTGGGCGATGAACCACGGCGAGGTGCCGAGGGTCCACCAGTGCCCCTGCCGGAACGCGGGCAGGCCCGTCGCGACGTCGTGGTACCAGGGCAGGCGCGCGAGCGGAGTGATGTGGGTTCCCGTGAGGATCGCGATGACGATCATCACCGCGACGAGCGCGATGGTGAAGGGGAACTGCGCGAGCCAGCGCAGGGTGCGCTGCAGCACGCGCACCGCTTTCGAAGGCTCGGGGCGCTCGGCCGGCTCGACGGGCTCCGTCGGGGCGGCCTTCGCGGGAGGTTCGCTCATGCGGAATATTTTACGGAGCGAATGCTGCGGAACATCCTCGGAACGCGGTGTTCGCGCGCGAAATGGTACCCAGGTTCCATGCGGGCGCGCCGGATCGGGCCGGAGCCCGGGCGTTCGCCGGGCTCTTGCCCGGTACCCGGCGGGGAGGCGTAGCCTGAGGGCGGACGCCCGAACCGGCGCCCGTTCGATCTGCGGCCGCACACCCGCGGCCAGAAGAGGAGGCCGCGTTGCGTGCTGTCACCTACGTCAAGAACAACACCGTCGAGATCCACGACAAGCCCGTTCCCGAGATCCAGCCCGATGAGGTGCTGCTGAAGGTCGGCGGGGCCGGCCTCTGCCACTCCGACATCGCGATCATCGGCATGGGCGACGAGAACCCGCTGATCGGCGGCACCCTCGGCCACGAGGTCTCGGGCACGGTCGAGCAGCTCGGATCCGACGTCTCGGGCTGGCGAGTCGGCGACCGCGCCCTCGTCGCGCTCATCCTCTCCTGCGGCCAGTGCCGCGAGTGCCTGGCCGGCCGCGACAACCAGTGCGAGGTCGTCTACCCGCGCAGCGCGCTCGCCCCGCTCTCGCCCGGCATCGGCAGCCCCGGCGGCATGGCCGACTACATCGCCGTGAAGGCGCGCCACCTCGACCCCATCGGCGACCTCGACCTCGTCGCCGCGGCACCGCTCGCCGACGCCGCGCTCACGCCCATGCACGCCATCAACACCGTGCGCGACCGCATGACCGGCGATGCGACGGTCGTCACCATCGGCCTCGGCGGCCTCGGGCACATGGCCCTGCAGATCCTCGCCGCGACCACGGGCGCCCGCATCATCGCGCTCGACACCGACCCCGAGAAGCTCGCCTTCGCGCGCGAGCACGGCGCCGACCTCGCGATCCCGAGCGACGGGGCCGCAGCGGCCCGGATCCTCGAGGAGACCGGCGGTGTCGGTGCCGATGTCGTGTTCGACTTCGTCGGCGTGCAGCCCACCGTCGACCTCGCGGTCGCCGTCGTGCGCGGCGGCGGCGCGATCCGCTTCGTCGGCCTCGGAGGCGGATCCTTCCCCTACGTCGCGGGCAGCGGCACCCCGCTGCCGTGGGGCGTGAACATCGAACGCGCCTACGGCGGCACCCGATCCGACATGCGCCAGGCCGTCGCGCTCGCCCGCGCCGGCAAGATCGGCGTCGAAGTGGTGCGCTACTCGCTCGACGACGCCGTGCAGGCCTTCGACGACCTGCACCACGGGCGCGTGCAGGGCCGGGCGGTGCTCGTCCCGTGAGCGAGCCGGTTCCGTCCGGTCGCGCCGGTCGCGCCGGTCGCGCGAACCCGATCCTCGGCACCGTCGGGCTGCTGTGGATCGTGGCGCCGATCTGGTACTTCCTGTGCGAGGCCATCGCCGCGTCCGCGTTCCCCGGGTACAGCTACGCCACGTTCTTCATCAGCGACCTCGGCGTGCCCGACGGGGGAACGCTCGACGGGCGCACGCTCGACTCGCCGCTGCACACGGTGATGAACGCCGGATTCCTCGGCGAGGGGCTCCTGTTCGGGATCGGGCTCGCGCTGCTCGCGCCCGCCGTGCGCCGCGGGCTCGCCGGGGGCGCGTTCCTCGCGTTCGGCGCGATCCACGCGGCCGGGATCGCGCTCGTCGGGCTCGTCCCCGGATCGCCCGCGAACGCCGAGAGCGGGCTCATGATCTTCCATATCGTCGGCGCGATCGGTGCGATCGCGGGCGGCAACCTGACCGCGATCGCGTCGTACCGCGCCGTGCCGCAGCTCGGCCGATACGGGAAGCTCGGGCCGATCCTCGGGGCGCTCGGATTCGTCAGCGCCGCGCTGCTCGTCGCGCACGTACTGCTGCCCGCCGGGATCTCGGAGCGGGGCGCGGTCGCGAGCTTCATGGTCTGGCAGCTGGGCGCCGGCATCGCGCTGTGGCGTGCGCGGGATCGTGCGGGGGCGGGCGTGGGCGCGGGCGTGGGTTCGGGTTCGGGTTCGGGGGTGGGCTCGGGTGCGCCGGGTTCGGGTCCCGGCGCGTAGTCGCCGCCCCTGATATCCCGTCGAGTGGCGCCAGACGAATGCTTCGGAGGGCGTGAAGGAGCGGTTTGCCGCCACTCGACGAAGGTCTCTGGCGAGGGCGCGGGGTGTGGGGTGTGGGGTGTGGGGTGTGCGAGCGGGAAGCGCGCGCCACCCTCGGAACGCGATCGAGGGGCCCGTGTCGGGGGTTATGGAAGTCCACAACCCCGACAGGAGCCCCTCGGCGATGCTGGCCGCGAGCCCGCGAGAACTACGCGCGGGAGCGCAGGCGCCTGCGGGCGACCAGCGCCACGGCGCCCGCGAGCAGCAGGAGGCCCGCAGCGGGAAGCGCGACGCCGTCCGCGGGGGCACCGGTCTGCGCGAGCGATCCCTGGCCCTTGGCCCCGGATCCCGTCCCGTCGGCCGCCCCGTTCGCGCTCGCCGAGGCGCTGCTGGTCGCCGAACCCTTCGCGTCCGAGTTCGATCCGCCCGAGTCGCTCGACCCGTTCGCACTCGAACTCGCGTTCGCGTTCGCCTCGGCCTCCGTGCCGACCCCGACGAACGCGATCGATGCGGTCTGCGGCGCGGTCTCGACGCCGAGCTCGGCTCCGTTCGCGTCGACGGCGGTCGCGGTGATCCGCAGCGCGAAGGTCTGGGGGCCCTCCGCGACGGTGCGGGTCGTCTGCAGCTGCAGGGTCCCCCCGGGGGCGACGACCGCGGTGGACGCCGGATCCGACGCCGCGGCGGACGATCCCGAGGCTTCGGAGGCGATCCGGAACCCGGTGAGCGGGGTGCCGCCGGTGTTGGTCACGGTCACGGTGATCCCGGCCTGCGAGCCCGCGGGGACCTGCGGGTTCGGGGTGCCGACCGATCCGGTCGCGCTCGCGACGGCCGAGAACGAGGGGATCCCGGTGATGCTCATGGCGAGGTCGGTGAAGCCGCCGTCATCGTTCCACCGCGTGTCCGCCGTGCGGGTGAAGGTGGTGCGGAAGCGCGGGGACTCGGCCGGCGAATCGCAGGTGTCGCCGGTCGCGGTCGACGCCGAGGACTTCACGAGTCCCTGCGCCAGGTCCAGCGTTCCGAAGATGCCGCCCTCGCACTCGTACGAGCCCCAGATGTCGGTGGGCGCCGCGGGCGCCTCGGCGGATCCGGCCCCGCTGTGCGCCGTGCCCGCGAGGGTGATCGCGCCGGTCGCGAAGTCGATGGTGGATCCGGTCGTGAAGTAGGAGTACCGCACGCCGGCGGCGTTGCGCCCGTCGGAGGTCGCGGCGCTCGTATCGAGCAGGCTGGCGCCGAGCTGCCCGATCACCTCGCCGGTGCGGGCGGCGCGATCCACGACGAGCGCGGTCTTCTCCTCGACGCCGAAGCTGCGGTCGTGTCCCGTGGCGATCGCGAGGCGCACGATGCGGGGCTGGCGGTCGCGGCGCGCGAAGTGGGAATCGAGCATGCCTTCGGTGAAGAAGCCGAAGCCGCCCGACGGGATCGACGCGAGTCGGTCGTCCTCGAACCAGCCGACCGTCGCGCCGTCGCGCCACGAGGGGTAGGGATCCCCGCCCGAGATCATGTCGGCGCCCTGCTGGATCGTGAGGCCCGCGCTCGTGCCCGCGGTGACGCCGCCGGACTCGACGACCTCGCGGATCGCGGCCATCACGGGGGTGTCGGTGCAGGAGGTGAACGCGTAGATGTCGGCCGCGGCCTGATCGGGAGCGGTGCAGTCCATGAACGCGCGCACGTAGTTGATCTGGTCGCCGCCGCCGAAGTAGACGGCGTCGGAGTCGCGCACGGCCTGCGCGACGGCCGCGCTCTTCGCGTTGTCGGCGCTGTAGGGATCGCCGGGGTAGTCCTCGCCGGGGTTCACGTCGACGGGCACCGGGTAGACGTCGGCGCCGTGCGCGGCGAACCAGTCGGAGTAGTAGAGACCGTTGGCAGTCGCGTTGTCGTAGGTGTTGCCGTCGGCCGCCTCGGTGGCGTTCGGCGCGACCTCCGAGGCGGTCGTGACGATCGCGATGCGGGGCTTCTTGTCGCCCGCGTGCTGCTTCGCGAGGTCGACGATCCGCTGGATGATCGCCTCGCTGTTGGCCTCGCCGGGCTTGATGGCTCCGCCGATCAGCACGATGCTGCCGTTCGGCGCGGTGGACGCCGTCGGCGCAGCCGGTGCTGCCGGTGCGTTCGGCTCGGCGGCGCGCGGCTGCGGCGCGGCCGTCGCGGCGGGGGCGATGGCGGTGGCGCAGAGCGCGCCCGCGGTGAGCGCGACGGCGACGGCGGTGCCGAGGCGCGCGCGGCGTGGGGGAAGGGGCATGCGGGATCTCCGGTCTCGTCATTGAGGGGTGGACGGCGCAAGTATTTCACGCAAACCGAATGCCTGCAATAATCGAAACAAACATTTCATGACCGGTGGCGACCGCGTGGGTGGAGCCTCCGTCGATAGACTGACGGCGTTTCACGTGCAACGCGGCGCTCAGGCGGCCCGCGCTGCCGGTACGGGCAGATCCGCGGCGCCGCTCGCTCGCGCGGCGGGCGCCGGACGGAGAGGATGCGACGCATGACAGGATCTCGCGAGGCGAACGGGCCGGCAGCGGAGGCGCTGCCGGGCACCGACTCCGTGGCGGCGCGGATCCGCGAGCGCATGGGCGACTGCACGCCCTCCGAGCGCAAGGTCGCCCGCACCCTGCTCGCCGCCTACCCCGTCGCCGGCTTCGAGACCGTCGCCGGGCTCGCCGAGCTCGCCGAGGTGAGCGGCGCCACCGTCGTGCGCTTCACCACCCGCCTCGGCTACAGCGGGTTCCCCGACTTCCAGCGCGCGCTGCGCGGCGAGCTCGAGCAGCGCAGCGCGTCGCCCATGGCGCTCTACGAGCGCACCGGACTCGCCCGTCGCGCCGTCGCCCCCGGCGATCTCGCGGGGCTCGCCGAGGATCCGGTCGAGGACCTGCGCGCGACCTTCGCGAGCCTCTCCGACCACGACTTCGGCACGACCGTCGAGGCGATCGCCAACCCCAAGCACCGGGTCTGGCTCGTGGGCGGACGCTACAGCACCTTCCTCGCCGAGTACCTCGCGGCCAGCCTGCAGCAGCTCCGCCCCGCGGTGCAGATGGTGCCGACGATGGCCAGCCTGCGCGCCGCGACCGTCACCGGTTTCGATGCGAAGGACGTCGTGATCGCGTTCGACTTCCGCCGCTACGAGGCCGCCACCCGATCCGTCGTGCAGCTCGCGAAGGCACGGAAGTCGACCGTCGTGGTCGTCACCGACCGCTGGGTGTCGCCCTGCGCGACCGACGCGGACGCCGTGCTCACGAGCGTCGCCTCCGAACGCGGCCCCTTCGACTCCGTGCTGCCCGTCATGGCGCTCATCGAGGCGCTGTTCGAAGCGCTCGTCACTCGCATCGGCGATCCGGCCCGCGACCGCATCGCGCGCATCGAGCGGACGGCGCAGCAGCTCGAGGTGATCTGAGCTGAACCGGGGCGGGCCCCGTCATCCTGCGACTCGCACGCTCGCGCAGGATGACAGGGAGGCTGTGCGCGCTCGCGCAGAATGACGGTCGCCCCGGATCAGGTCCGCGGAGTCACCGCACCGCCGAGAGGAACGCCCGGGTGCGCTCGTGCTGCGGATCCCCGAGGACCTGCGCGGGCGTGCCCTGTTCGATGATCTGCCCGCCGTGCATGAACACGACCCGGTCGGCGACCTCGCGGGCGAAACCCATCTCGTGGGTCACGACGATCATCGTCATGCCCGAGGCGGCGAGGTCGCGCATGACCTTCAGCACGTCGCCGACGAGTTCGGGATCGAGCGCCGAGGTCGGCTCGTCGAACAGCATGAGCTTGGGTTCCATGCAGAGGGCGCGCGCGATGGCGACGCGCTGCTGCTGACCGCCCGAGAGCTGCCGCGGGTACGACTTCGCCTTGTCGGCGAGCCCGACCTGGTCGAGCAGGGCGAGCGCGCGCGGCAGCACCTCCGACGTCTTCTGCTTCAGCACGGTGCGCGGCGCGAGCATGATGTTCTCGAGCACGGTCATGTGGCCGAACAGGTTGAAGTGCTGGAACACCATGCCGGTCTGGGTGCGATCCCGGCAGATGTCGCCGTGGCTCTTCTCGTGCAGGGTGCGGCCGCGCAGGTCGTAGCCGACGACGTCGCCGTCGATCCAGATGCGGCCGCCGTCGAGCTTCTCGAGGTGGTTGATGCAGCGCAGCAGCGTGCTCTTGCCGGATCCGGACGCGCCGATGAGGCAGACGACCTCGCCGCGCTGCACCTCGAGGTCGACGCCCTGCAGCACCTGCAGGGATCCGAAGTGCTTGCGCACTCCGGCCGCCCGCACCATCGGCTCGGGAGAGGAGCCGGTCTCGGCCGCGATGCCGGTGATCGTGTCGGTGCTCACAGGGTGGCCGCCTTTCCGGTCGCCTCGGGTGCGTGGACGCGCATCGCCTTGCGCAGGCGGTCGGTCCACGAGGTGGGGGTGTGGCGGGAGGTGCCGCGCGAGAAGCGGCGCTCGAGCCAGCCCTGACCGAGGGTGAACACGGTCGTCATGATGATGTACCAGATGCTCGCGACGATCAGCATCGGGATGACCTGGAAGTTCTTCGCGTAGATCACCTGCGTCGAGTACAGGAGCTCCGAGACGGCGAGCACGCTGACGAGCGAGGTCTGCTTGAGCATGCCGATCGCCTCGTTGCCGGTCGGCGGGATGATGACGCGCATCGCCTGCGGCAGGACGACCTTCAGCATGGTCTGCATGCGGTTGAGGCCGAGGGCGCCGGCGGCTTCGCTCTGCCCGGAGTCGACCGACAGGATCCCGGCGCGCACGATCTCGGACATGTACGCGGCCTCGTTGAGGCCGAGGCCGAGGATCGCGGCCATGAGCGGCGTCACGATCTGGTTGGCGTCGAGGTGCACGCCGGGGATCCCGAAGGTGATGTCGGGGTAGAGCGCGGCGAGGTTGTACCAGAGCAGCAGCTGCACCAGCACGGGGGTGCCGCGGAACGCGAACACGTAGAACCCGGCGGCGGCGCGCACCACCGGGTTCACGGAGAGGCGCATCACGGCGAGGACGATGCCCAGCACGATGCCGAGCAGCATGCACACGACGGTCAGGAGCAGGGTGATCTGGATCCCGCGCGCGATGGAGACGTCGCGGAAGTAGAGCCCGATGACGTCCCAGTGGAAGCGCGGGTTCGTCACCGCCGAGTACAGCAGCAGGCCGAACAGGGCGATGATGACGATCGCGGATACCCAGCGCCACGGGTACTTCTTGTTGGCGATCGCGTAGTCCTCGTCCGCGCGCAGCGGTTTCACGGAGGTACTGCTCATGGTCGATGCGTCCTTCGAGTGCGAGCGGATTACTGGACGGGGACCTGCGCCGGGGTGACGTAGTTGCTCTCGTTGATGCCCCACTTCTCGAAGGCCTGCTTGTAGGCCTTGGTGGTGACGAGCTTCTCGAACGCGGCGGTGACGGCCGGGGTGAGCGCGGATCCCTTAGGCAGCACGAGCCCGGTCGGCTTGGGCGCGAAGTCGCCGCCGGAGGCGAGCTCGAACGCGCCGGTGATCTTCGCCTGGTAGCCGAGGCCGGTCGCGCCGGACGAGACGGCCTCGACGCGGCCGGAGGTCAGCGCGGTGATCGCCTTGTCGGAGCCGGGGAACAGCTTGATGTCGATGGCCTTCTTGCCGGCCTTCGTGCACTCCTCGCTGAATGCCGGGAGGATCTCCTGGCCCTGCGTCGTGCCGGACTCGGCGCCGATGGTGCGGCCGCAGAGGCTCATGGCGTCCATCTTGAGCTTGTCGGGGTTGCCGGTGGGCACCGCGAGGCCGCTGCCCGACTGGTGGTAGACGACGAAGTCGGCGTTCTTCTTGCGCTCATCGGTGACGGAGAAGGCCGACATCGACATGTCGTACTTGCCGGAGCTGAGGCCGGGGATGATCGCGTCGAAGCCCGACGGCGTGAACTCGACCTTGAGGCCGAGCAGCTGGCCGACCGAGTCGGCGAGGTCGACGTCGAGACCGATGAAGGTCTTGTTGTCGTCGGCGTAGCCCTCGAAGGGGAGGTAGGTGGGATCGGTCGCGATGCGCAGCGTGCCGCGCTTCACGACGTCGGCGGGGAGCAGCTTCTGCGCGGACGCGTCGACGCTGAGCTTCTCGATGGTGTCGGGGGCCTGGGTGGACGCGGTCTTGCCGTCCGTCTGCTTCGCGGTCTCTTCGGCGGCGTTGGTGCAGCCGGTGAGGGTGAGCGCGAGGATCGCCGACGCGGCGAGAGCCGCGGGCGCGAGGCGGGGGAGGTGCATGGTGGTCCTTTCTCGACACTGAGGTGGGCCAAGTGTTTCATGTAGAACGATTGATCGCAATCTCTGAAATATTCGTTACGGCTTCGTGATGCGTGTTTCGCGACTGGCGCGACGTCGAAACCTGTGTTTCACTGTGGGGTATTCAGATCGCGAGTGACGTGATCGTTTCAGTGAATCCGTAGATCCGTGGACGATGGGGACCCCGTAGGTATGCGCGCAGGCGAGCTGCTCGAACGAGCTCAGACGATGCAGGAGGACTACGCGCGGGATCTCGCCGCGCTGGTCGCGATCGATTCGGGATCCGACGACCCCGACGGGGTGAACCGGGTCGCCGACTGGATCGAAACCCGACTGCGCAGCCTCGGCTTCGCGGTATCGCGCAGCTCCGCGGGCGCCCCGCAGTACGGCGACGTGCTCGTCGGGCGCAGGCAGGGGAACGGCAGCGGCACCGTCGTGCTGTTCGGGCACATGGACACCGTGTTCGAGCGCGGCGACGCGGCCCGGCGGCCGTTCTCGGTCGACGCGGACGGCCTCGCGCACGGACCGGGCGTCTGCGACGACAAGGCCGGTGTCGTCGCCGGCCTGCACGCGGCGGCGCACCTCATCGCCGCGGGTGACGAGCGCTACGGCGAACTCGTGCTCGTGTTCACCCCCGACGAGGAGATCGGCTCGCCCGTCGGTGGACCGGCGCTGCAGTCGGTCGCCCGCGGCGCCGACGTCGCGCTGTGCCTTGAGTGCGCGCGCGAGAACGGGGACCTGGTGCTCGCGCGCAAGGGTGCCGTCGACCTCGTGCTGGAGGTCGAGGGCGTGGCCGCGCACTCCGGCATCGAACCCGAGCGCGGAGTGCACGCCGGGCTCGAGGCCGCCCACCTCACCGTGTTCCTGCAGGCGCTCGCGGATCCCGCCGCCCGGCTCACCGTCAACGTCGGCATGCTGCGGGCCGGCGAACGCACCAACGTGGTGCCCGACCGCGCGGTGCTGCACGTCGAAGCGCGCGCCGCCGAGGCCGCGGTGCTGAACGGGGTCATCGACCGGATCCGCGCGCGCTGCGTCGATCCCGCGGTGCCCGGCGCCCGCATCACGGTGCGCGAGATCGACCACTGCCCGCCCATGGAGGCCGGCCCGGACGCGCTGCGGCTCGGCGACCTGGCGCTCGAGGTCGCGGGGGAGCTCGGGTTCGCGCCTGCGCTCGCGCGGACCGGTGGAGTGTCGGACGCGAACCGGGTCGCCGCGCTGGGCGTGCCGACGCTCGACGGGCTGGGCCCGGTCGGCGGCGGCGACCACAGCCCCGTCGAATGGCTCGACCTCGCGAGCGTGCCCCAGCGCGTGGCGCTGCTCGCGACCCTCATCGAAGAGGCGCCCGCGCAGCTCCGCGGCGAGGGGTGAGAGCGGGAGCGCGTCTGCGTGTGCGGGGAGGGGCGGAGCGCTGACAGGATGGATGCCATGTCCTGGATGCGCGCGTCACCGATCGAGACCGAGCGCCTCCTGCTGGAACCGCTCCGCGTCGAGCACGCGATCGAGATGCCGCCGGTGCTCTCCTCGCCCGAGCTGTACGTCTTCACCGGAGGGGAGCCCCCGACCGAGGGCGATCTGCGGGCGCGGTATCTCCGTCAGGCCGCGGGACAGTCGCCGGCGGGTGACGCGGGGTGGCTGAACTGGATCATCCGGAGGCGGGATGCGCGATCCGTCGTCGGGTACGTCCAGGCCACCGTCTCCGAGCAGGACGGCGCGCTGCTCGCCGATGCGGCCTGGGTGGTCGGTCACTCCGAGCAGGGTCGGGGCGTGGCGACCGAGGCGGCCGGGGCCATGCTCGACTGGTTGCGGCAGCAGGGGGTATCGGTCATCGTCGCGTGCATCCACCCCGAGAACCGGGCCTCTGCCGGAGTCGCCCGGCGCCTCGGCTTCACCCGCACGGGGCGGACGCTCGACGGCGAGGCGGTGTGGGAGCTGCGGGGCTGAGCTCCGGCTCGGTTCCGAGCCCCCGTCCTGCCTCGCCACACCTCCTTCGCTCCTTCGCTCCGTTGCCGAATTGCGTCGAGAGGCGCCAAACAGCGGGAATGACGTCCCGATAGCACGGTTTGACGCCACTCGGCGAGGGCGGGCATGCGTTTGCGCGCGCACGCGAAGAGGCCCGCGAACCCTCTCGGGGTCACGGGCCTCTTCACATGCCGGTGGATCGGCGCGCTCAGCTCACCGGGCGGGCAGCGTCAGCGGACGAAACCGATGCGGTCGTAGACGCGATCGAGGGTGGCGGTCGCCACCTCGTTCGCACGGTCGGCGCCCTTCGCCAGGAGACGGTCGAGCTCGGCCGGATCCGCCAGCAGCTCTTCGGTGCGCTCGCGGATCGGGGTGAAGGTCCCGTCGACGACCTCGGCCAGAGCCTTCTTGAGGTCGCCGTAGCCGCGGCCCTCGAACTCCTGCTCGATCGACTCGATCATGCGCCCGGTGAGCACCGAGTAGATGGTGAGCAGGTTCGAGACGCCGGGCTTGTTCTCGCGGTCGTAGCGGATCTCGCCGTCGGCGTCGGTGACCGCGCGCATGATCTTCTTGCGCGTCACGTTCGCGGGGTCGAGCACCTTGATGAGGCCCGCCTCGCTCTCGGCCGACTTCGACATCTTCGCCTCGGGGTTCTGCAGGTCGTAGACCTTCGCGGTGCCCTTCTGGATCTGCGCCTCGGGCACCACGAAGGTGTCGCCGAAGCGGCTGTTGAAGCGGGTCGCGAGGTCGCGCGTCAGCTCGACGTGCTGGCGCTGATCCTCGCCCACCGGCACGATGTCGGTCTGGTAGAGCAGGATGTCCGCGGCCATGAGGATCGGGTAGGTGAACAGCCCGACCGAGGACGCGTCGGCGCCGTGCTTCTGCGACTTGTCCTTGAACTGGGTCATGCGGCTCGCCTCGCCGAAGCCCGTGATGGTGTTGAGCACCCAGGCGAGCTCGGTGTGCGCGGACACCTGCGACTGCACGAACAGGGTCGACTGCTCGGGATCGATGCCGGCGGCGATGTACTGCGCTGCGGTGCGGCGGGTGCGGGCCGCGAGCTCGGCCGGGTCCTGCGGGACCGTGATGGCGTGCAGGTTCACGACGCAGAAGAACGCGTCGAAGCTCTGCTGCATGTTGACCCACTGGGTCAGCGCGCCGATGTAGTTGCCGAGCTGCAGCGAGTCGGACGAGGGCTGCATGCCCGAGAAGAGGACGGGTTTGGTGTGCGAAGTCATGAGTGTCTCCCGCGGCCGATGCGCGGCCGCGTCAGGTGAGGGATTCGGAGGGCCTGCGAGGGCCCCGGGGAAGCGTGCCCGTTGCTAGGCGCCGACTCGGTAGTCGACGACGACGGGGGCGTGATCCGACCATCGCTCGTCGTAGGAGGCGGCGCGGTCGATCACGTAGTTCTCGACCCGCTCGCCGAGCTGCGGGGTGACCACGTGGTAGTCGATACGCCAGCCCGTGTCGTTGTCGAAGGCCTGGCCGCGGTTGGACCACCAGGAGTACGGGCCGTCGACCTCGCCGGCCCAGCGGCGCCCCACGTCGATCCAGCCGTGGCCGACGCCCTCGGAGCCGTCGACGCCGACGACGGTCTCGCCGCGAGGCCCGAAGAAGCGGTCGAAGTAGGCCCGCTCGCGGGGCAGGAAGCCGGAGCGCTTCACGTTGCCCTTCCAGTTCTTGATGTCGAGCTCGCGGTGACCGACGTTGAAGTCGCCCACGATGGTGACGAGTGCGCGCTCGGCGGCCAGCTGGTCGAGGCGCACGCCCATCGCGTCGAGGAAGGCCCACTTGGCCTCCTGGCGGGGAGTGTCGACCTCGCCCGAGTGGGTGTAGTTGCTGATCACCGTGACGATCTCGCCGCCCACCTCGAAGTCGGCCTCGATCCAGCGGCCGCTGGACTGGATCTGCTCCTGGTCCTCCTCGGCGCCGAGGCCGACGCGGTGCGCCACGGCCGGCACCCGGCTGGCGATGGCGACGCCCGCACGGCCCTTGATGTTGCACGGATCGTGCAGGATCTGCCACTCGTCGCCGAAGAGGTCGGCCAGGTGGCTGTCGTCGGCGCGGACCTCCTGCATGGCGAGCACGTCGACGCCGCGCGAGGCGAGCCAGTCGCCCATGCCCTTGCGGAAGGCGGCACGGACGCCGTTGACGTTGACGGATGCGACACGCAGGGTTTGGGTCATGCCCACCATCCTAATTGGCGCCACCGACATCGGCTCGGGGAGATTCGCCGAGCCGGGCCGGGGCGGCACGGCCGTCCGCGTCGATGTCGGACCCCGGGCGTAGGATGAGCGCGTTCTTCTCACGAAAGGCAGCGATGCGCGCAACCGAAATCCGTCCGTGGCCCGCCCTGTGGTCCATGGTGCTGGGCTTCTTCATGATCCTGATGGACACGACGATCGTCTCCGTCGCGAACCCCTCGATCATGCTCGGACTCGGCACGACCATGAACGCCACGCTCTGGGCCACGAGCGCCTACCTGCTCGCGTATGCGGTCCCGCTGCTCATCACCGGCCGCCTCGGCGACCGCTTCGGGCCGCGCCGTCTCTACCTCATCGGTCTCGTCGTCTTTACGCTCTCCTCGCTCGCCTGCGGCCTGTCGACCGAGATCGGCTCGCTCATCGTCGCCCGCGTCTTCCAAGGGCTCGGCGCCGCACTCATGACCCCGCAGACCATGGCGGTCATCACGCGCATCTTCCCGCCGCGCCAGCGGGGATCCGCGATGGCGGTCTGGGGCATCACCGCGGGCGTCGCGACCCTGGTCGGCCCGATCCTGGGCGGCTTCCTGCTCGACGCGCTGAGCTGGGAGTGGATCTTCTTCATCAACGTGCCCGTCGGCATCGTCGGCTTCATCCTCGCGATGCGCTACGTGCCGAAGCTCGAGACCCACGCGCACCGCTTCGACTGGGTGGGCGTCGTGCTGAGCGCGCTCGGCATGTTCCTGCTCGTGTTCGGCATCCAGGAGGGCGAGACCTACGACTGGGGCGTCATCTGGGGCCCCATCTCGGTCTGGCTGCTCATCATCGCCGGGGCCGTCGTGCTCGCGCTGTTCGTGGTCTGGCAGGCCGTGCAGAAGGGCGAGCCGCTGCTGCCGCTCGGCATCTTCCGCGACCGCAACTTCTCGGTCGGCACCGGCGCCATCACCACCGTGGGGCTGTCGGTCACCGCCATGGGCCTGCCGCTGATGTTCTACTTCCAGCTGGTGCGCGGACTCACCCCGACGCAGTCGGCGCTCATGCTGGTGCCGATGGCGCTGCTCTCCGCGGGCCTCGCGCGCCCGGTCGGCCTGCTCATCGACCGCAGCGACCCCCGACGCCTCTCCACCATCGGCCTTGCGGTGTTCGCCGCGGGCATGCTGCTCTACATCCTGCTGATGAAGCCCGACACCGAAATCTGGCTGCTGCTCATCCCGAGCGCGGTCATGGGCGTCGCGAACGCCTTCATGTGGGGGCCGCTCGCGTCCATCACCACCTTCGGACTGCCGCCGCAGCTGGCCGGCGCGGGCTCAGGCGTCTACAACACGAGCCGTCAGATCGGCGCGGTGCTCGGCTCCGCGCTCATGGCCGTGATCATGCAGGCGCGACTCACCTCCCACCTCGGCGCAGCGGGCGCGACGGGGTCCGAGCACGGCGCGCTCGCCCAGCTGCCCGAGCAGGTGCGCGAGCCCTTCGCGCAGGCCATGGCCGAGTCGCTCTACCTGCCGGTCGGCGCGATCATCATCGGCGTGGTCGTCACCCTGCTCTTCGGAGCGCGCCCCGCGTCGACCCGCAGCACCCCGGTCGTCGGCGAGGCCGACGATGCCGCTGCCGAGGCGTCGGCCGACGCTCCCGCGCAGCGCGCCGAATAGCGCGCGTCTCTCGACGCGCGAGGCGGGCACCGGGTCGATCCCGGTGCCCGCCTCGCGCGTTTCAGGAAGCGGCGCCTGTTGCGCCTTCTCTCACGTGCTCCCTGCTCGCGCTTCGCTATCCGGCGCGGTGCTTCGCAACCAGGCGGCGGCCCTGCGCCCGGCTCACCAGCATCCAGATCCAGCCGACGACGCACAGGCCGGCGACGACGAAGGCGATCGTCGTGAAGGTCATGGGGACGCCCACGCTCCCGGCCGCGGTATGGCCGGCGCTGATCGCGTCCTCGAGACCGCGGCGGAACGAGAACGCCGCCGCCGCGATCGCGATCGCCGGACCGATGAGCCCGACTGTGAAGCCGCTGAGCAGCACCGCGCCGACGGTGCCGAAGATCGCGACGACGAGACCCAACGAGCGGGGATCGTTGGTCGCGCAACTGCCGCCGCCGCAGTCCCACTCCATGAGGTCGGCCGCATAGGCGAAGCCGTACCCGCCCCAGCAGGCGAGCGCGAGCAGCAGGATCGAGGCGACGAGGAACAGCGGTCTGCGGTATCGGGTGAGGACGGCGCGCATGCCAACGATGCTATCGATCCGATCCGATCCGACCCGACCCGGCTCGGCGCTCGGCGCCCGCCTCCCGGTCCCCGCGGATCCCGGGCGACTAGCATCGGGGCCCATGAACCTGACGCGACGCGGGCTGCTGACCGCCGGAGGCCTCACCGTACTGCTCGGCGGACTCGCCGGCTGCGCGGCGGATCCCGGGAAGAGGGAGCGCCCCTCGAACGAGACCGGAGGCGACGACGACCGCGCCTGGCTCATGCCCGAGGAGGGCGCCGCCGCGCACGCCGCGACCTGGATGTCGTTCGGTGTGAGCGACGATATCTGGGGCGCGGAGCTCGCGCCGGCGGCCCGCGCAGCCCTCGTCGCCGTCGCGAACGCCATCGCCGCGTTCGAACCGGTGAAGGTGCTCGTGCCCTCCGGAACGCGGCCGGAGGGCCTGCACGCGGGCGTCGAGCTCTTCGAGCGCGACGTCGACGACCTGTGGATGCGCGACACGGGTCCGGTGTTCGTGACGGCGGCCGACGGAGCGAAGGCTCTCGGCGGCGTCGACCTCAACTTCAACGGCTGGGGCGACAAGCAGGAGCACGCCGCAGACGCGAAGGTCGCCTCGGAGGTGTGCGAGCTCGCCGACGTCGAACGGATCCGGACGGAGCTCGTGCTCGAAGGAGGCGCCCTCGAAGTCGACGGCGAGGGCACCGCGATCATCACCGAGAGCTGCGTGCTGAACGACAACCGCAATCCCGGATGGACGAAGCGCGAGGTCGAGGAGGAGCTCGGTCGGCTGTTCGGGATCGAGAAGGTGATCTGGTTGCCGGGCATCGCCGGGAAGGACATCACCGACGGGCACACCGACTTCTACGCGCGATTCACCGAGCCGGGCGTCATCGTCGCCGCCCGCGACGACGATCCCGAGAGCTACGACTACGCCGTCACGCGGAAGCACCTCGAGATCCTGAAGACGGCGACCGACGCGCAGGGCCGATCCCTCGTGACGCACGTGCTGCCCGCACCGACCAAGCTGCGGGACGACTACCTGAACGACGATTTCGCCGCCGGATACATCAACTTCTACGTCTGCAACGGCGGCGTCATCGCACCGGAGTTCGGCGACGCCGAGGCCGACGGGTTCGCGCGGAAGACGCTCGAGGGGCTGTTCCCCGGTCGGGAAGTGGTGCAGGTGAACATCGATCCGATCGCGGCGGGTGGCGGCGGGATCCACTGCGCGACCCAGCAGCAGCTGAAGAGCTGAGCCGCGGTGCGGCCGAGCCGCGGATCCGCCGCTCGGTGTGCTAAAACCGGGAGGGTGTCCAGAGCATCGGCGGAGCGCCGCCGATCCGCGAACCCCCGGGAGGGAACCGCATGATCCTCGCATTCTCCGTCGCCCCGAGCGGGGTCGGCCCCGCAGGACCCGCCATGAACGAGGACGGGTCGGTGTCGGCCGCCGTCGCGGCGGCGGTGCGCGTGGTGCGCGAGTCGGGGCTGCCGAACCGAACGAGCTCGATGTTCACCGAGATCGAGGGCGAGTGGGACGAGGTGTTCGACGTGGTGAAGCGCGCCACCGAGGCCGTCGCACCCTTCGGGTCGCGCATCTCCCTCGTCATGAAAGCCGATATCCGCCCCGGTCACGTGGGCGAGATCGACGGCAAGCTCGAGCGCCTCGAGCGGGCGATCGACGCCGCGGAGTAGCCCCGGGCCGTAATCTGTTCGGTCGTGCGCTCAGCCGGATTTGTACGCTCAGCCGGACGAATCCGGTCCGTGCGTCCGGCTGAGCGTGAATATCCGGCTGAGGAACCGCGCTATTCGGTCGCCTCGGGAACCGTGATGTCGGCGACGGTCGCGTCGTAGGCGCGGATCAGCTCATCGGCGTCGACGAAGAGGCTGAAGCCGTGCGCACCCGCCCCCATCGCCACCCGCCGACCGACGATCGTCTCGTCGGCGAACATGGGCCACGCGGTGGAGCTGCCGATGGGGGTGATGGTGCCGCGCTCGTACCCGGTCGCCTCGAACGCGAGCTCCGCCTCGGGCAGCCGGAGCTTGTTCACGCCGACGAGGGCCCGCAGCTTCGGCCACGAGATGGATCGACCGCCGGGGACGAGCGCGAAGAGAAAGGTGCCGTCTGAGCGCTTCACGACCAGGGTCTTGACGATCCCCGAGGGATCGATGCCGAGCAGCTCCGCCGCCTCCGGAAGGGAGCGGGCGGCCGGACGCTCGCGGATCTCGATCTCCAGGCCGCGTTCGGCGGCCGCCTCCCGCACTCGGGCGTGCTGTTCCGGCATGGATCCCCTCCGATATCGACGGACCTCTATCATCCTCCCAGGAGGGGATCGCCGTCGCCGGGGCGGTGGGCGTCCTGCTCGCTGTCGGCAGTCTCACAGCGTCCGCGCAGCTTCCTCATTCGCGGTCCGAGCATGCTGATCTGCGGTACCCCGCACGTCCTCGTCGATCGGAGCATCTATGGACTGGCTGCTGAAGCACCCCCTGACCAGCCCGCGAGTCATGCTCGCCGCGGCGATCGTCATGGGCGTCTTCGCGCTCTATCTGCTGATCCGGCCGACTTGGAAGCGGACCCTGCTCTCGATCATCGGTGCCGTCGTCGGCGCCGGCATCGGCGCGCTCGTATTCTGGTGGGTGGTGGACGCCCAGAACATCTTCGGCGTCGATCTCTCGCAGGTGGTCCGTCTCTGGACGATCATCGGCTTCGCCGGGCTCGGGCTCGCCATCGTGAACCTCTTCAAGTCGCGCTGGTGGCGCAAGGTGATCGCGATCATCGCGATCCCGGCGATGCTCGCGACCTCGGCGGTCGGGATCAACGCCGACTTCGGCGCCTATCAGACGCTGAACGAGGTGATCGGCGGAGTCAAGTACGCCCAGCTGAAGGACGCGACGGGACAGCGGGGCGAGGTCGTGAAGGGCATGGCCGACTACTCCACGTGGCGCGCCCCCGCCGACATGCCGAAGCAGGGGCAGATCGGGCAGGTTCCCATCGTCGGCACCGTGTCGCACTTCAAGGCGCGACCAGCGGTGCTCTATCTGCCGCCGGCCGCGCTTGTGAAGAACCCGCCGGTGCTCCCCGTGCTGATCGCGCTGTCGGGCCAGCCGGGAAGCCCGGGTTCTCCGTTCGCCTCGGCTGCGCTCGGTCGGACCCTCGACCAGTACGCGGCGACGCACAACGGTCTCGCGCCGATCGTGATCTCGCCGGACCAGCTGACCGACCCCGCGGTGAACCCGATGTGCGTTGACTCGAAGAAGTTCGGCAACTCGGAGACCTACCTCACTCAAGACGTGACCAACTGGGTGAAGGCGAACTACCGCGTCAGCAGCGATCCTCGGATGTGGGCCGTGACCGGCTTCTCGCAGGGCGGAACCTGCACGACGCAGCTCGTCGCCAAGTTCCCCCAGCTGTACGGTTCGGGCATCTCGGTCCAGGGCCAGATCGGGCCTATCCTGAACACTGTGCCGAACACCATCGCCGAGGGCTTCGACGGCTCGAAAGCCGCCTACGAGGCCGCGCAGCCGCGCGCGATCATGCAGGCCAACGCACCCTACCGCGACACGATGATGATCTACGGCGTCGGCACCACGGACCACAAGTACACCAAGTACGCGCACGAACTGCATCAGGCCTCGGTCGCGGCGGGCATGGACTCGCAGCTGATGGAGGAGCCGACGGGGCACGACTGGCGCACCGTGACGAGCGTGTTCGAACAGGCCATCCCGATCCTGGCGAAGCGAATGGGGCTCGACGCCGGATGAGCATGGGCAGGCCCGGCGGGGGAGGACGCGGTGGCGGAGGCGGTCGGGTCTCGGCGGCCGATGCCGACGCGCAGCGCGAGCTGAACCGCCAGGCCCCCGTGGTCCCCGATCTCGGGAAGCGCATCATCGCGCTGTTCCGGCCCTATCGCCGGCAGCTCGTCGTGATCGCGGCCCTCGTGCTCGTCGCCGCTGCGCTCTCCGTCATCCCGCCGCTCATCACGCAGCGCGTCTTCGACGATGCGCTGTTCCCCAAGGACGGGCATCCGCAGCTGACGCTGCTCGCCTGGCTGGTCGGCGGCATGATCGCGGTGTTCGTGGCCTCGTCCGGGCTGGGCGTGGTGCAGACGCTGATCACGGCACGGGTCGGCAACCGGGTCATGGGCGACCTCCGCGAGCGGCTGTTCTCGCACCTGCAGTCGATGGAGCTGGGCTTCTTCACCCGGACCAAGACGGGCGTGATCCAGTCCCGCCTGCAGAACGACGTCGGCGGCGTGGCCAACGTGCTGACCAACACGGTCTCGAACATCGTGGGCAACACGGTCACGGTGATCGCCGCGCTCGTGGCCATGCTGATGCTCAGCTGGCAGCTGACCCTGATCGCGATCGTGCTGCTGCCCGTCCTGGTCATCGCGCAGCGGCGGGTCGGCCAGGTGCGGGCCAAGATCGCCGGCCAGACCCAGGAGTCGCTGTCGGAGATGACCGCGATCACGCAGGAGGCGCTCTCGATCTCGGGAGTGCTGCTCGCGAAGACCTACTCGCGCCAGGGCGCCGAGACCGAGCGCTACGCGGCCGAGAACCGCAACCAGATCGGCCTCCAGGTGCGGCTGACCATGAGCGGCCAGGCGTTCTTCGCGATGGTGCAGGTGTTCATGTCGGCCGTGCCCGCGATCGTGTACCTCGTCTCGGGCTGGCTCATCGCCTCCGCCCAGGGGCAGGGGTTCGACGCCGGCATCACGGCGGGAACGATCGTGGCGTTCACCACCGTGCAGTCCCGGCTGCTGTTCCCGATGATGGCGCTGCTGCGGATCGCGCTCGACCTGCAGACCTCGCAGGCCCTGTTCGCCCGCATCTTCGAGTACCTCGACCTCCGCCCCCGGATCGTCGACGCGCCCGACGCGAAGCCGATCCCGGAGGAGCCGGGTCTCGCGGGCCGGGTCGAGCTCGATCGGGTGTCGTTCGCCTACGAGGATGCGGCGGAGGACGCGCAGCCGACGCTCGACCGGGTGTCGTTCGAGGTCGCCCCCGGCGAGTTCGTCGCGCTGGTCGGCGCGTCGGGATCCGGCAAGACGACGATCGGGTCGCTGATCCCCCGCCTCTACGACGTGACCGACGGCGCCCTGCGGGTCTCGGGCGTCGACGTGCGCGAGCTGCAGCACGATTCGCTCATGGCCGACATCGGCGTGGTCACCCAGGAGCCCTACCTCTTCCACGCGACGATCGCGGAGAACCTGCGGTACGGCAAGCCGGACGCGAGCGACGCGGAGCTGGAGGCGGCCGCGCGCATGGCCAACATCCACGCGACCATCGCCTCCTTCGCCGAGGGCTACGACACGGTCGTGGGCGAGCGGGGCTACCGGTTGTCCGGCGGCGAGAAGCAGCGCATCGCGATCGCGCGCGTGCTGCTCAAGAACCCGAGGATCCTGATCCTCGACGAGGCGACGAGCGCGCTCGACACCGTGAGCGAGCGGATCGTGCAGCAGGCGCTCGACGGCGCACGCAGCGGGCGCACCACGATCGCGATCGCGCACCGCCTGTCGACCATCGTCGACGCCGACCGCATCTACGTGCTGGGCGCGGGCCGCGTGCTCGAGCGGGGCACCCACGACGAGCTGCTGGCCGCGGGAGGCGCGTACGCCGAGCTGTACGCGGCCCAGGCCGGACGGGACCGCGTCGGAGAAGTGGAATAATCGGGATCGTGCAGCCGATCACCCAGTCGCACCGGCTTCGCGGTGTGCGGTACGACGTCCGAGGCCCGATCCTGCAGGAGGCCGAGCGGCTCGAACGCGCCGGTCACCGGATCCTGAAGCTGAACATCGGCAACCCGGCGCCGTTCGGCTTCGACGCACCGCCCGAGATCGTCGAGGCGATCCGGGCCGCGCTGCCGCACGCGCAGGGGTACAGCGCGTCGCAGGGGATCCCCGAGGCCCGCGAGGCCGTCGCCCGCCGCTACGTCGAGGAGGGGATCGCCGACGTCGGCCCCGACGACGTGTTCATCGGCAACGGCGTCAGCGAGATGATCTCGCTCGTGCTGCAGGCGCTCGTGAGCCCCGGCGACGAGATCCTGGTGCCCGCGCCCGACTACCCGCTGTGGACCGCGCAGGTGACGCTGTCGGGCGGGGAGGCCGTGCACTACCCGTGCGACGAGGCGAACGGCTGGGTGCCCGACCTCGCCCGCATCGAGGAGCTCATCACGCCGCGCACGCGGGGGATCGTGCTGATCAATCCCAACAACCCGACCGGAGCGGTCTACCCCGCCGGGCTCGTGCGGGGCTTCGCGGCGCTCGCCGAGCGGCACGGCCTCGTGCTCCTCGCCGACGAGATCTACGAGCGGATCCTCTACGACGGCGCGGTGCACGAGCACGCGGCGAAGCACGTGAGCGAGACGCTCTGCCTCACCTTCAGCGGACTCTCGAAGGCGCAGCGCATCGCCGGGTTCCGCTCGGGCTGGGTGGTGGCCTCCGGCAACCGCGCGCGGGCGGCGGACTTCCTCGAGGGGCTGACGCTGCTCGCCAACATGCGCATGTGCGCGAACGTGCCCGCGCAGTACGCGATCCCGGTCGCGCTCGCGCCCGAGTGGCGGGACTCCGGGATCGGCGAGCTCTGCGCGCCGGGCGGGCGGCTGCGCGAGCAGCGCGATACGGCGCACCGTCTGCTGACCGCGATCCCCGGGGTGAGCTGCGCGCTGCCCGGAGGCGCGATGTACCTGTTCCCGAAGCTCGATCCCGAGGTCTACCCCATCGCCGACGACCAGGCGTTCGTGATCGATCTGCTCCGCGCGACGCGGGTGCTCGTGACCAACGGCCGCGGGTTCAACCTCCCCACGCCGGACCACCTGCGGTTCGTGTCGCTGCCCGAGGTCGGCGTGCTCTCCGAGGCGATCGGGCGGATCGCGGAGTTCCTCGAGGGCGTGCGGAACGGGGTGCGGGCGTGAGCGTCCGCGTGCTCGCCGTCGGGAAGAAGCACGAGGGGTGGGTGGTCGACGGGATCTCCCGCTACGAGAAGCGGTTGCGCAAGCCCTTCGACACCTCGTGGCAGCTGCTGCCGCACTCGGCGCGCGACGGCGAGGCGGCCCGCGCCGAGGAATCGGATCGGATCCTCGGGAAGCTCGGCGGCGACGAGTTCGTGGTGCTGCTCGACGAGCGCGGGCGCAACCTGGATTCCCCGGAGCTGTCGCGCGCGCTGCGCGAGGCCTTCGACCGATCGCGACCGGTCGCGCTCGTGATCGGCGGGGCGTTCGGCGTCGACGATCGGGTGCGCGACCGGGCCGACCTCGTGTGGAGCCTGTCGCGCCTGGTGTTCCCGCACCAGCTCGTCCGGCTGATCGTCGCCGAGCAGCTCTACCGGGCGCAGGAGATCGCCGGCGGCCGCCCGTACCACCACGTCTGATCCCGGGGTCCGGGGGGACGGATCGCGCCGCGGTCCGAATGTCAGTGGTCGCGCCTATCGTGTCGCCATGAATCCCTTCCGCATCTCCAGCCGCATCGTCCCCGCAGGCACCATCGCGTCCGGTGCGCCTCCCCCCGAGCCGGTCAAGCTGCGCGCTCCGGTCGCCGTTCCGTGGCGCGTGGTCCACCGCTCCGAGGACGGCGTGGTGGAGGTCGAGCAGCGCGCCGACGGGCCGTTGCGCGCGGTGCGCTTCGCGCTCGCGGGATCCGGGCTGCTGGGGCTGTCGCTCCCGCGCACGGTGTATCCGGGCGAGCGGGTCCGGGCGGTGCTGCGCGGCGGATCCGCGGATCGCGCGGGGACCGCGCCCGACGCCATGCTGGTCCTGCGCTGGTTCCAGCCCGACGGGACGGAACTGCTGTGGCCGATCGCGCTCTAGGTGTCCCACTCGTCGTGGGTCCAGTGCCTGGGCTCGCGGGGCAGCAGCGGGCGGGGCGTGGGCGCCTCCTGCTCATGGGTGCGCGTGGCGATGCTCCGGGTCAGTTCCGAGACCGTCGTGCCCAGCGCCGTTGCGACGCGCACGAGCGTGTCGAGGTTCGGGTTCGAGGTGCCGCGTTCCAGCCGGCCGAGGTTCGAGGGGTGCAGGCGGGCGAGCTCCGCCAGGCGGGTCTGGCTGATCCCGAGCCGCGCGCGCAGGGCCTTGATCCGGGTGCCGACGGCCAGGGACGGGGAGTGCAGTGGGTGAAGATCCATGCCCCAACGCTCGGGGGTCCGGGCACTGCCGCGCACGAGGCGTTTTCGCCCTGTGGAAACCCCTCGGCGGGCCCGGGGTGCGACACGCCGAGGGAACCGTGGACAGAGAATTTCCCCAGGGCCACCCGCCCTGTGGATAACCCGCTCCCGGCGGCGGAAACGCGCCGAAAGTTGTCCCCAGGTCGAGCCTCCCGGCCGTGGATGAGGCGTGGAAAACTACATTCGTGTAACTACAGCATGTTGTGTTTGCCGCTCGTGTGGGACACTAGATGTAGTGCCCCGAGCGGGGTGCGTCAGATTTTAGCGAAGGGCTCAAAATGGCTATCACGGTCTACACGAAGCCGTCGTGCGTGCAGTGCACCGCGACGTACCGGGCGCTCGACAGCAAGGGCATCGAGTACGAAGTCCTGGACCTCTCGCAGGACGAGGCGGCGCTCCAGGCCGTCAAGGAGCTCGGCTACCTGCAGGCGCCCGTCGTGGTGGCCGACGACGAGCACTGGTCGGGCTTCCGCCCCGACAAGATCTCGGAGCTCGCGAACCGCCTCGCCGACTAGCACCGCGGGGAGGAGAGCATGGCCGACCTGGTCTATTTCTCCAGCATTTCAGGAAACACGCACCGCTTCGTCGAGAAGCTCGATCGGCCGGCCCTGCGGATCCCGCTCTACTCGCGGGAGGAGCCGCTGGTCGTCACCGATCCGTTCGTGCTCCTGCTCCCCACCTACGGCGGCGGTCCCGAGACCCGCGCCGTGCCGAAGCAGGTCATCCGGTTCCTCAACGACGAGCGCAACCGGACCCAGCTGCGCGGGGTGATCGCCGCGGGGAACACCAACTTCGGGGAGGCCTACGGCATTGCGGGCGACATCGTCGCCCGCAAGTGCCGAGTGCCGTTCCTCTATCGATTCGAACTCTTTGGAACACCGGACGACGTCACCGCCGTCCGAGAAGGATTGGACCAGTTTTGGAAGCAGCAGTGATGGAGCACGAGTCCTCGAAGGTCAGCGAGATGGATTACCACTCGCTGAACGCGATGCTGAACCTGTACGACGCCGACGGCAAGATCCAGTTCGACAAGGATCGTGAAGCCGCGCGCCAGTACTTCCTGCAGCACGTCAACCAGAACACGGTCTTCTTCCACAACTTCGAAGAGCGCGTCCGCTACCTCATCGACAACGACTACTACGAGAAGGACCTCTTCGAGCAGTACTCGATCCCGTTCGTCGAGCAGCTGACGAACGAGGCGTACGCCATGAAGTTCCGCTTCCCGACCTTCCTCGGGGCGTTCAAGTTCTTCACCTCGTACGCGCTCAAGACCTTCGACGGCAAGCGCTACCTCGAGCGCTTCGAGGATCGCGTCGTCATGGTCGCGCTCGGGCTCGCCCAGGGCGACGAGGAGCTCGCACGCGGCCTGGTCCGCGAGATCGTCTCGGGCCGCTTCCAGCCGGCGACCCCCACCTTCCTCAACCTCGGCAAGGCCCAGCGCGGCGAGCTCGTCTCGTGCTTCCTGCTGCGCATCGAGGACAACATGGAGTCGATCTCGCGCGGCATCAACTCCTCGCTGCAGCTCTCGAAGCGCGGCGGCGGCGTGGCGCTCTCGCTCTCGAACATCCGCGAGGCCGGCGCTCCGATCAAGAAGATCGAGAACCAGTCCTCGGGCATCATCCCCGTCATGAAGCTGCTCGAAGACAGCTTCAGCTACGCCAACCAGCTCGGCGCACGCCAGGGCGCGGGCGCGGTGTACCTCAACGCTCACCACCCCGACATCATGAAGTTCCTCGACACCAAGCGCGAGAACGCCGACGAGAAGATCCGCATCAAGACGCTCTCGCTGGGCGTCGTGGTGCCCGACATCACCTTCGACCTCGCCAAGAAGGGCGAGGACATGTACCTCTTCTCGCCCTACGACGTCGAGCGCGTCTACGGCGTGCCCTTCGGCGACATCTCGGTCACCGAGAAGTACCGCGAGATGGTCGACGACCCGCGCATCAAGAAGACGAAGATCAACGCGCGCCAGTTCTTCCAGACCATCGCCGAGCTGCAGTTCGAGTCGGGCTACCCCTACATCGTCTTCGAGGACACGGTCAACAACGCGAACCCCATCAAGGGCCGCATCAACATGTCGAACCTGTGCTCCGAGATCCTCCAGGTGAACACGCCGACCACCTACAACGAGGACCTGTCCTACGACCAGATCGGCAAGGACATCTCGTGCAACCTCGGCTCGATGAACATCGCGCTGGCGATGGACGGCGGCGACCTCGCCGGGTCCGTCGAGCTCGCGATCCGCGCGCTCACCTCGGTGAGCGACCAGAGCCACATCACGTCGGTGCGCTCCATCGAGGACGGCAACGACCAGTCGCACGCCATCGGCCTCGGCCAGATGAACCTGCACGGATACCTCGCTCGCGAGCACGTCCACTACGGCTCCGAAGAGGGTATCGACTTCACGAACATCTACTTCTACACGGTGCTGTTCCACGCGCTGCGGGCCTCGAACCGCATCGCGATCGAGCGCGACTCCGTGTTCGGCGGGTTCGAGGACTCGAAGTACGCGTCGGGCGAGTTCTTCGACAAGTACACCGAGCAGGCGTGGGAGCCCGAGACCGAGCGGGTCCGCGAGCTGTTCGCGAACGCCGGCATCGAGATCCCGACCCAGGCCGACTGGCTCGAGCTCAAGGCGTCCGTCATGGAGCACGGCATCTACAACCAGAACCTGCAGGCCGTGCCGCCCACGGGCTCCATCTCGTACATCAACAACTCGACCTCGTCGATCCACCCGATCGCGTCGAAGATCGAGATCCGCAAGGAAGGCAAGCTGGGCCGCGTCTACTACCCGGCCCCGTTCATGACGAACGAGAACCTCGCCTACTACGAGGACGCCTACGAGATCGGCCCCGAGAAGATCATCGACACCTACGCCGCGGCGACGCAGCACGTCGACCAGGGCCTGTCGCTCACGCTGTTCTTCAAGGACACCGCGACCACCCGCGACATCAACAAGGCGCAGATCTACGCGTGGCGCAAGGGGATCAAGACGATCTACTACATCCGCCTGCGTCAGCTCGCGCTCGAGGGCACCGACATGTCCGAGTGCGTCAGCTGCATGCTCTGAGGCAGCACGCGCGCAGCGCGCTCCCGCGACGGCGGGCGGTCACCGCACGGTGACCGCCCGCCGTCGGCGTCTGTACGCCCGACCGCGTCGGGTGCGCAAACTGGTGCGCAAATTGGTTCACCGTTCAATCAACTTTGGCAGTACGCTCATTCTTCGCGCCCGCGCACGATCCGTGCCGCGTTCCGGCGTCTGCACTGGGGGAGATATGAACGGGTCGACGAAGACGCTGATCACGTGCGCGCTGGTCGCGCTATTGGCAGGAGGCGGTGGCGCATTCGCCGCGACCGGGCTGATGCAAGCGAACACCGTGCGCGCGGGCGCCGCGCTGCAGGGGTGTCTCGATGCGAGCGAGGGCACCCTGGAACTGAGTTCCGCGGGCGGCGCCTGCGGAAGCGGGACCGTGCCCGTGGTCTGGCAGACGAGCGAAGCCGAGGCCGGCAAGGCCGGTGCGACGGGCGAGAAGGGCGACGCCGGCAAGCCGGGGCCGACCGGCAAGCCGGGCGAAGCCGGGAAAGCCGGAGAATCCGGAACCCCGGGCGTCGCGGGAACGCCCGGATCGACCGGAGCCCCGGGGGCGACGGGGGCGCCGGGCCGCACCGGAGCCACCGGCCAGACCGGGGCACCGGGAGTCGCGGGCAAGGACGGGGCGCCGGGCCAGGCCGGAGCTCCCGGCGCGAAGGGCGACAAGGGAGACCCCGGCGTCCAGGGCGTCCAGGGGGAGAAGGGCGATCCCGGCGTCGCCGGGGCCCCCGGTGCGAAGGGCGACAAGGGTGATCCCGGCCTGCAGGGGATCCAGGGCATTCAGGGCGCGAAGGGCGACACCGGCGATACGCCGTGGGCGACGGTCGGGGAGTGGTCGGCGACGGCTACCTACACCGCCGGCCCGCCGGCATCGCTCGTCGCCTACCAGGGCTCGACCTACGTCGCTGCCCGCTCCTCCGTCGCAGCCGCGCCCGCCGTCTCTCCCTCGGACTGGATCCTCGTCGCCGCCGCGGGTGCGAAGGGCGACAAGGGCGACAAGGGCGATACCGGTGAGCAGGGGCTGCAGGGTGTCCAGGGAATCCAGGGTGTGCAGGGTGTGGTCGGCCTCACCGGCGCCATCGGTGCGACCGGTGTCGCCGGTCAGAACGGTGCGACGCCGTGGATCTTCCGCGGCGCGTTCGATCCGACCGTGACCTACACGGGCACGACTCCCGCGAGCGTCGTGACCTATCAGGGAGCCACCTACATCGCGACCAAGCCGGGCGCGTTCTCCGCGCTGCTGCCGACCGACACGAGCGCGTGGGCCGTGCTCGCGGCGGCCGGAGCGACCGGAGCCCCGGGGGCGACCGGTCCCACCGGCCCGCAGGGCATGCCTGGGCTTCAGGGTCCCTCGGGCAACAGTCTGCTATCGAACTTCTTCGGGCAGAATACCGGCA
Source organism: Leucobacter sp. Ag1 (assembly GCF_000980875.1). GTDB lineage: Bacteria > Actinomycetota > Actinomycetes > Actinomycetales > Microbacteriaceae > Leucobacter > Leucobacter iarius. Next base: position 30,837 of record NZ_LAYO01000081.1, read on the forward strand.
ACGGTCAGCCGGGCCACGGGTCCGGTGACTGCGTCATGGGCGAGGTGTATTTGAGTGCTACGAACCGCACCGACGGCGTGCCGGCCAAGGGGCAACTGGTCTCCATCCAGCAGAACTCTGCGCTCTACGCGTTGATCGGCACCACCTACGGGGGTGACGGGCGCATGACCTTCCAGTTGCCCGATCTCCGGGCGATCGCCCCGAACAACATGACCTACTACATCTGCGACATGGGCATCTTCCCGTCGTTCCAGTAGTGCCACATGATCTTGCGGTCGATGTTCGACTCGACCACAAGATGTAGGTATTCCGGGGCTGTGTCGCGCACCCGCCGAGCTCCGCGAACCGCTACTATTTGATGGAGCCAGTCGGTGATCCGCGAGCCTCGTTCGAGGCTCGCGGATCACCGCGGCGCAGGGTCGTCCCCGTCCTCAGGAACGCGCGCGCGTGCACCGGGCGACCCGAGGTGCGAATCGATAGTGAGCAAAGGGAGCCGATGAACTTCAAGCTGGGGCACGCCGTTCGGGCGATCAACTGGAACCGGATCGAGGACGAGAAGGACCTCGAGGTCTGGAACCGCCTGGTCAACAACTTCTGGCTGCCCGAGAAGGTGCCGCTGTCGAACGACGTGCAGTCGTGGGCGACGCTCACGCCGCAGGAGCAGCTGCTCACCATGCGCGTGTTCACCGGCCTCACCCTGCTCGACACGATCCAGGGCACGGTCGGTGCGGTGTCGCTGATCCCCGACGCGATCACCCCGCACGAGGAGGCCGTCTACACGAACATCGCGTTCATGGAGTCGGTGCACGCCAAGAGCTACTCGTCGATCTTCTCGACGCTGTGCTCCACGCAGGAGATCGACGACGCGTTCCGCTGGTCGGTCGAGAACCCGAACCTGCAGAAGAAGGCGTCGATCATCGTCGACTACTACGAGGGCGACGACCCGCTGAAGCGCAAGATCGCCTCGACGCTGCTCGAGTCGTTCCTGTTCTACTCGGGCTTCTACCTGCCCATGTACTGGTCGAGCCACGCCAAGCTCACCAACACGGCCGACCTCATCCGCCTCATCATCCGTGACGAGGCGGTGCACGGCTACTACATCGGCTACAAGTTCCAGAAGGGTCTCGAGAACGAGACCGAGGAGCGCCGTCAGGAGCTCAAGGACTACACCTTCTCGCTCATGTACGAGCTGTACGAGAACGAGGTCAAGTACACCGCCGACCTCTACGATCCGGTGGGCCTCACCGAGGACGTCAAGAAGTTCCTGCACTACAACGCGAACAAGGCGCTCATGAACCTCGGCTACGAGCCGATGTTCCCCAAGGAGATGACCGACGTGAACCCGGCGATCCTGTCGGCGCTGTCGCCGAACGCCGACGAGAACCACGACTTCTTCTCGGGCTCGGGCTCCTCGTACGTCATCGGCAAGGCCGTCGCCACCGAGGACGAGGACTGGGACTTCTAGAGTCCACGTTCTAGACAGACTCTGACAAGAGTCGACCGGGAGGCCCGGATCCGCAGGTTTCTGCAGATCCGGGCCTCTTTTCGTGCCTCCTTCCAAAGAACAGAGGAGGACGGATATGAACGTCAGTAGTCGTTGGGTATGGCACGCGGGTGGCACGCCCGCACCTTCCAGGAGAGAGCGGGGTGGCCTGCCGACCGAAATTCGGTCCCGGCGTGCCACCGACCTCGTGCCACAGCGTGCCATAGGACGCCTAGCAACCCGCGAGAAAATCCTGATAGGGAGCCACTTTTGGGAGGTCATGGCCTCTAGTGGCACGCAGTGGCACGACGGTTCGCGTGAGTCCGCTCGAGACCAGCGGAGGACACGATGAGCGCCACCAAGACCCGGGAGTCAGCAGCAGTCAGGCGTGAGAGCTGGGGGAGCCTTCGCAAGCTCCCCTCCGGCCGGTGGCAGGCCCGATACCCCGCGCCCGACGGTGAGATGTATACCGCCCGGACAGAGGACGACAAGCCGCTGACGTTCCTGACGAAGACCGACGCCCGCGCGTGGCTCGCAGGCGTTCACACGACGATTGCCCGTCAGCAGTGGGAGCCGCCCTCGGTGATTGCCGCTCGCCGCCGTGCGGCAGCGGAAGCAGAGCAGGCGCGGTCCATCGGATTCTCCGAGTACGCGGAACGGTGGGTGGCCTTCATCCGTACGGAGCCGAACCGTAGCGGCAGGAAACGTGCCATCGCGACCGTCCGCTCTTACAAGAGCAAGGTCGACGGGTACCTTGTCCCGGAGTTCGAGGACACCCCGATCCGGCAGATCGACGAGGCGCGTATCCGGCAGATGACCGATCGCCTCGACGCGATCCCCTCGCCGCTGAACCCGAAGTCGAAGTTCAACGGCATCACGCGGCCGGTGCTGATCGTCCTCATGATGATCCTCCGCCAGGCAGCCCGAGACGGGATCATCCCCGCTGCGCCGAACATCTCGATCCCGAAGCAGGAGGTTGTGCGGCACGACGCCGACCACGATGAGGACGAAGACGTTGCAAGCCCCGAGCAGGTCGAGGCCTTGTATGAAGCAACCCCGGAGCACTGGGCGATCATGGTGCTCTTCGCCGCGTGGTGCCAACTGCGCCGCGGGGAGTGCCTGGGCTTGCAGCGCAGGGACATAGAGTGGCACGACGACGCCACCGCGACCTTGCATGTGCGCCGGCAACTGAACGCGAACACCGGCGACTATGACGAGAGGCTGAAGAGCGACGCGGGCAGACGGACTCTCAGCATCCCGAAGCTCATGATCGGCCGCCTCAAGGATCACCTGCGGGACTACGTCGCGGCGGAGGCCAAAGCGCCGCTGATCCCTACGAACGTCCGTGGCAGCGTTCCTCTGTCGAACACCCGATGGGGCTACGTGTGGGCTGATGCTCGAGACGGTGTCGCTGACCTCCGGCCGCGATTCCGGTTCCATGATCTCCGTCACACGGGCTTGACGATCTTCGCCCAGGAGGGCGCAACGCTCGCAGAGCTGATGCGGCGAGGCGGCCACGCCGACATCCGAGTCGTTCTCCGCTACCAGCACGCCACGATGGCCCGCGATCGTGAGCTCGCGGACCGTATGAGCGATCGCGTCCAGGAGCGGATCAACGCGGCCAGGAAGGCATGAGAGTCGCCGTGGGACAGCCATGGACACCTATCAGGAGAAAGAGTTCATCAACAAGGGAGGCACCGCCATGGCCGTTCACGATCGTTCACAGTCCCCAGCGCTCAAGCTGATCTCGCTGGCCGTCGCCGCCGACACCTACGGATTGTCGATCAAGACGCTGCGCCGCCGCATCTCGGACGGCACCGTGCACGGCTACCGCGTCGGCCGCCTGATCCGCGTCGACCCGGACGAACTCCGCGAGAAGCTGCTCATCGAGATCCCCTCAGCGAAGTAAGCGCAAAACCAAAAGTGTGGGTGGGCCTGAAGAGGCCCGCCCACACTTTCTTGCGGTTCACCGTCAGCTCAGACCGGCAACGGCTCGTCGCGCAGGAACGCCGCTTCCGCTTCCGCGCGGCGGGTGACGTCTTCGACGACGAAGTCCACGAAGTCCTCGTCACGGTCAGTGATCGGAGTCTCTTCACTCGCCGGGATCGGATCTTCGCCGGGCCAGACGGTTTGCCGTGAGGGGCGGTCGCGGTCGAGGCGGGTGCCGGCGATCTGTACCCATTCGCGTAGCCGGGTCCGGGCGGCGGCGAAGTCGGTCATGAATGAGATGGCTCCGGCGGCGTCCTGCTCTGGGTCGTAGCAGCCCAGCCACCGGGTGTAGAGAGCGGAGAGCTCCCACACGAGTTCCGGGTGGCGGTGCCACAGGGGAGGGACGATCTGCGCGGGGAGGGCGAACTCGTGCCGGAGCCAGTTCACCCATTCGTTGAGGTCGAGCCATTCGTGCTCGGCGTCGTCGGAGGATAGGGTGCGCCAGTTAATCGGGCGAGGCACGGGCGGGAGGTCATCGCTCCCGCCCGTGCCTGCCCGTGGGCCACCGTCCCGTCTCTCGCCTTCGTCGAGTTCCTCGTCCTCGTCTTCGTCTTCGTCCTCGATGTCTGGTTCGTCGGACTCGGGCTCGAAGTCCACGTCCGGGTCGCCCGGTTCGGGGTTCTGGGTCGGGTCGTTATCGGCCACGTCACTGTCCTCCGGTAGGGTTATCGGCCGACGGCTTCCATCGCGGGCGCTTCGGCCTCTCGCGTGGTGGTGGGGGTGGGTGAGCCGAGCTGTGCTGCTCGGTCGGGTTCCTCACGCTCGGCCTCGCGCCCGACTTCGCGGTCCGCCTGGCGGTCGGCTTCGCGTTCGGCCTGACGCTCAGCGGCGGGCCGGCGGTCGATCGTGAAGTCCGTGATGTTCGGGTCGGGGGCGATGCGCTTGGCGACGAACTGCTCATCGGTGCGCTCCTCACCGTTGACGTCGCGTGTGTACTCGCGGGTGTAGCCCTGCGCGACGATGTCGTCGCCCTTGACGTAACGGTCGGCGGACATCTCGGCGGACTTCCCGAACTGGATCAGGTCGTGGTAGGTCGGGTCGAGCTTACGGAAGGACCCGTCCTGCTGGGGCTCGTAGTGGTTGATGCCGACGCGGGCGTAGAAGCGCGCCTGCCCGGATTCGGAGAAGGTTAGGCGGGGATCGGCGGAGATGAAGCCGTTGATCGCCTGCGAGGTCTTGATCGCCATGAGAACTGAGGTCCTTCCTGATAACAACGAAACTGTCTGGTGCCCCCGCGGTTGAGCGGGAGACACCAGACAGGTGCGCAGGTCAGACCCCAGACGACGGACAGAACCGGTTTCAGGACGTGTGCAGGAGCGCCTCGATCTCCTTCCGGTCCGTCTTCAGCTGCGCGGCGTCCTTGCGGGCAGGCCACGCGCGTAGGTCGGTGATGATGGGGCGGGCGGTGCGGAGCATCACCACCCCGATCCCGAACGGCAGCGTGCGGATCACATCTGGAGGCATGATCGCCACCCGGCGGATCGAGCGCTGCGCGGAGCGGTGTCCCTGCTCGCCGATGGTGACGGAGTCGGTGATCTCGTCCCTTTCCCCGATCAGCGCGGACAGGTCCTGCAAGTCTCGCGAGTTCGATGCGCCGCCGAGGATGACTTTCACGATCGATGCGTCCCACAACGCGTTGGCATTGTTCTCCCCCCACTTCTCCCGCGCCTGCGCCAGGGACTGCAGCACCGGCAGAGTGGTGATCCCCGTGCCTCCGCCTTCTGCCATGAGCGTCGGCAGCGACGGCAACGGAGCGAGGTTCCCGATCTCATCCAGGGCGAGAAGCATCGGCGGGTCCAACCGTGTTCCTGGTGAGGTGGCGGCGATCTTCCGGGCGGTTTCGACGAGGTCTTCGATGAACGCGGCCACCAGCGCCGAGGACGCCCCCGCCCCGGCGCCGGTGGCGAGCAGGTAGAGGGTGCCGCGTTCCCGGATGAACGTCTCCGGGTCGAACCGGTCGCGCGGCCCCGGTGTCACGGCCGCCAGCACTCGCGGGTCGGCGAACGCGCTGAACGCGAGCGAGACGCCCTGCCAGATCGAGTCGCGCGTCTTGGGGTCTGATTGCAGCATCGCATCCAGTGAGTCCGCCCAACCGGCCGCTGCCTGGGGGTTGGATTGCAGGACGCGCACCGCGTCTGCGGCGGCGGCCGGGTTCAGTGCCCACTGGTACAGGGTGGCGGCGTCCCGCCCGTCGAGGGCCGCGGCGTGGAGGAGCCCTTGGATGGCGGCGGCGGTCTTCCCCTGCCAGAAGTCACCACCGGACACGGACCCGAAGTTCGTGGCTGTGGCGAGGCCGGTGGCGCGGATCATCGCTGTCAGCGGGTCCTCGCATCCGCGGACCGGTGACCACTTCATGCCCGCGGGGAGTCCTTCGGCGAGATGCTGCGGGTCGAACACCGCGACTGGTCCGACACGCTGTCGGGCCTTCAGCGTCGCGGTGAGGTTGTCGGGCCGGGTGGAGGTGGTGATGACGGCGCCGGGGGCATCGAGGATCGCGTTGATGACAACGTGCAGCCCTTTGCCCGAACGGGGCGGGCCGATCAGCAGGATGGAGTCCTCCACGGTCGCCCACACCTCCTGCCCTTTCGACCGGCCGAGGAGGTAGCCGACGTCCTCGGGGGACGGGTCTTCCAGCGAGGGCCGGAACGTGCCTGCCCGTTTCGTGAGGGCCTTCGTTCCTGCGGCTTTGGCGACATCGCGCGCAGTGGCGATTCCTTGGAGCAGGCGCGGGTCTTGCGCACGGGTCTCCTTCGCGCGCGCGATGACCCGCCACACCCACCACGCGATAACCCCGAGGAGCGCAAGCGCCACGGCGAGGACCAGCCAGTACACGACCGGGCTCAGGCCCGGCGCGCCGATCGCCTCTCCCGGGGCGGCCGGGGTGAGCAGCACACCCAGCCCCGTGGAGGGTCCGCCGGTGGGTTGCGGGAGCCCCGTGAGGAAAGCCGCAGCACTACCGGCGGCGCGGAGCAGCCCGGCGAGCACCGCGAACCCTGCCAAGGCCGCAAGGCCCAGATTCGCGAGCACCTGGGACGGCTGATGCGGGTTCATCCCAGGTCCCCGACGATGTGGGTCGTGCCGGAGATGCGACCGAACAACAGCACCTCGCTTCCCGCTGCGAGCTCGCGTTCCTCGACCAGATGCCGCACATGCCCGTGCCCGTCCGCCGAGGAGTGCCGGACGATGACGGCGAGGGCGACGTCCTCCCCAGGCACGTATCCGTCCCCGGTCGCCTCATACAGCACCGGCATCTCGCCCCTACGCGCTGATGCTTCGGTCTCCGGGGCGACGGCGGGTGCGGGTGCCGGTGCGGGCGGGGTGAGGACATCGGTGTAGGTGGTGCCGTCGTGCTCGATGATCTCCACCCGCACGGGCGCCTTCCGTCGGCGCAGGACCTCGTCGATCAGCCCGCCGAGCGCGTGCCTTCCGACCGGTTCCCCGGTGATAGGTCCGCCGTCGAGGGCGATGCTGATCTGGTTGTTTGCGTCTACCCGGACGACGAGGTGTGGGAGTACGATGGGCACCACGAGATCCCCACCGGTGTCGCCTGTCGTGGCGCGGTTGCGGCGGGAGCGGCGTGAGGGTGCAAGTTCGCTCATTTTTGCCGCCCGATCATGCGCGTGGTCGTGTCGAATGTGGACAGCTCGTCCGGGTGCAGCTGATGCTGGACGGCGAAAGATCGCTCCTTGATCCGCCACAGCCCTTGCCCGGTGCCCAGGCCCGGCAGGAGGGACTGTTCGGTGCCGGTGAGGCCGAGCGCGGTTGCGGTGGTGCCGAGCTGGTCGGCTTCCTGCCGGTAGATGATCCGCGTCTCCGCGTTCGCCAGTAGGGATGACGCCAGGGCGCGCATCGCGGACCCGCTGTCGCCGACGTTGTCGAGGTCGGTGAGCTTGTGGAAGATCAGCATGTTCGCGATCCCGTAATGCCTCGCCAGCCGCCACTGCGCGTCCATCCGCTTGAGCAGCGCGGGATGGGACATGAGACGCCACGCTTCGTCGTAGATGACCCACCGTTGCCCGCCTTCGGGGTCCAGGAGGGCCGATTCCATCCACGCCGACGAGCAGGTCATCAGTACCGAGATGAGGGTGGAGTTCTCCGCCACTCGGGACAGGTCCAGGGAGATCATCGGCAGGGACGGGTCGAAGGTGACCGTGGAGGGCCCGTCGAACAAGCCCTGTAGGTCCCCGGCGACCAGGCGCCTCAGTGCGTGCCCGACGAGCCGGCCGTCCTCGGCGAGCCGTCCGTCGGTGTCGTCCGTGCTGTCGGGGGTGAGGATGCGGTCCACGATCATCGGCAGGATCGGGACGTCGTTGCGGGCGACGACCGCTGCGAGGGCGACGTCGATCGACGTGTGCTCCAATGGTGACAGCGACCGCTCGAGGACGGTCTCGGCCAGCGCCCCGATGAGTTCCCGCCGCCGGGAGGCGACCTGCGTGGTCCATTCGATGTCTGTCAGGCCGGACGGGCGGTGGCCTTCGTCGAGTGGGTTCAGCCGGTTCCGTAGCCCGTGGCCGAGGACGATTGCCTTGCCGCCGACAGCTTCGGCGACGGGCGTGTGCTCGCCTTTCGGGTCGCCGGGGACGTAGACGCGACGCCCGAACGGAATCGACCGCGTGTACAGTGACTTCGCCAGCGACGACTTTCCGGAGCCGACGATGCCGGCCAGGACGATGTTGGGGGCGGTGATGATGCCGCGCTTGTACAGCTCCCACGGGTCGTAGACGAACGACCCGCCGGAATACATGTCCTGTCCGACGAACACGCCCTCCGGCCCGAGTCCGCCTTCGGCGAGGAACGGGTACGCGCCGGCGAGCGCGGCGCTGGTGTCCTGATGGGAGGGAAGCCGCAGCCCTCGGTGTGAGCGGAGCGCGGCGGGACCGGGTTCACCGGACCGGGGGAGGTAGGTGGTGGCGCGGCGCTCGGCCTGCTCCGCCTCCCACCGGGCGCGGGCTTCGGCCTTGCGGGCGGCGATGTCCTCCGCCTGGATCTGCGCGGCGGCCTTCCGGCGGGCGCGACGCTGCTTGCGGTGCTCGGACTCCGGTCCGATCAGCACCGTCGAGTACACGCGACGTTTCGGGGTGCTCACAGCACGACTCCTTCCTGCACCCGCCCGGGCAGGCGGCGTGCAGGAAGGAGGTGCGGGGCCGACACCCCAGGGTCAGACGGTGCGTGCGAGCGGCAGGGCTGCCGCAGTGAACGCCTGCGCCTGCTGTCCGACCAGCCGCCTGGTCTCGCAGGAGGCTTGGATGGCGGCCTGCTCGATCTTCGAGACCGCCGCTTCCAGCTCGTCCGGGGTGGGAGCGCTGACGGAGATCAGCCCGGTGTAGCGGAGGATGCCGTGACCGCTGGTGAGGTCGGCTTCCTGCTGCAGCACGTCCTGGTACTCGGCGGACTGCTGGGCGTCCTCGACCTGCCCGATCTTCTGGCGTTGTGCGGCGTCGGAGATGTACTCGACCTTCTTCTTCCGAATGTCACGGGCTGCTTGATCCGACCTGATCGGGGTACACAGCAACGAAAACGATCTCCGTACCCCGGAAGCGAGGAGCATCGGGGACAGGAACCCCGGATACACGAGCGACCGGGGCCATTCGCTGACCCACAGCACCGCATGGTGTGCGCTGTCGGAGCGCAGCCCGTTCCAGGTCTCCTCCAGCGCAACCGGTCCTGCCGTGGCGAGGTCTTGCCCGAGGTTCCCGGAGCGTTCCAGGGTCGCGGCGATCGCCGGGTCGTACGCGGAGCGCAGGATCACGGCGAGCTGGCCGGGGGTGAGCCATCCGGTGGCTTTCAACTCGGCGGAGTGGAGTGCTGCGGTGAGGGTGTTCATCTCTTGCCGCAGCACGGCGGCTGCACCCTTCATGCCGCCGCCGGCGGTACGGATCGCCCGGGCGGCGGCCTTCATGTCCAGGGCGAGGGAGATCGTCGTCGCGTGCCGTTCCCCGGCAGGGCCTGCCCGGTCGATGAGCTCGGCGTAGGTGCGCGACGTCCACGACTCGTCGTCGGGGTTGCCGTGCTCGGCCCACCATTGCGCCAGCCCGGTCCCGGAGTCGGGGAGGGTGCGCTCCAGCACTTGTAGGCGGGCGATGCGCCCGGACCGGCAGCATGTCGCAAGGACTCGCCCCCAGCTGGTCACGCGGCGTTCCTGCTCGCCAGGGTCCAGGAGCACGAACGCGGGATGGGTGACTTCCAGCAGTGCCGTCAGCGTGGCCGCGTAGGGGTGATGCACCATGACCGCCCCGGTGATCGGGTCTTCGTACTGACGCAGCGCGGCCATATCCCCCGGGAGCGCGAGGGTCCCGGCGGGGCGGGGCTTGACGACCCGCATCCGGTAGATCGTCTGCTTCACGGTGACCCGCCACAGCCAGTGCATCCCGACGGGTAGCCACTCGACGGTCTTGCGGCCCGCGATCGGGACCCAGGTGATCGCCAGGCAGGTGACCCAGATCGGGGCGGTGTAGGCGAGGATCATCCCGCCTCCCGCGTACAGCGACCCGATGAACGCCAGCCCGGCGATCGCGAGCGCGATCACCTGCGATAGCGATAAACCGAGGATGAGGCCCCTCCGGGTGAGGCGGGAGAACTTCACCGCCGTCAGCGGGTAGTCGTCTTTCGTGTTCTGCGGTTTCGCCACGGATTACTCCTTCCCTTCGGGCGCCGTGTTCGGTGGCGGCGGGTCCTTCGGCGGCGGCGTCGACGACGGGCCAGACGATGCCGGTGGTGTGCTGGACGGCGGGCCCTGCGGTGCCGATGGGTCAGACGGCGGGGGTGCGTTCCCGGACGGAGGCGGGGCGCTGTCCTGGCCGGCCGCTGCCGCCTGGTCCTCTGCGGCACCGCCGATCGCACCGCCGAGCTTGGGGCCGGCTGTGGCGGCTTCCTTGACGGCCGCCGCCGCGACGACCGCGACTGCGGCGGGTCCGGCTGCAGCCGCACCTCCCGCAGCAGCACCGCCTCCCGCAGCAGCCCCGCTACCACCGGCAGCACCACCGGCTGCGCCGCCCCCGGCCGCAGCGCCGCCTCCGGCTCCACCGGTACCAGCGGTCGCACCGCTCCCGCCGTCCGGGGGCGGGGGCGGCGTGCCGCCGCCTCCACCACCCCCGCTGCCGGGCGGTGGGCCATCGCCTTGACCTTTCCCGTCGAGGACTTTCTGTGGGCCGTCGCCAGCGGGCTTGGACGGAGTGGGCACGGGCCGGTTCATGGACTGCTTGGCCTCTTGCTCCGCGCTCATCGCGTGGTACATGTCAAATCCGATGAAGGAGATGAACTTGTAGACCATGTAGGGCGCGAACGCGGCGACGAACATGAGCACGATCCCGGCGATGGGGTCGGCGATAGATGCCAGGTCGAAGTCGATCGGCTGGGAGACCTGGGTGATCGCGACGAGGAACACCACGACGAGGACGAGCTTGGACAGGATCAGGGCGATCACGAACGACACCCATTTCCCGAACCAGCCGCGAGTGACGTCCCAGCTCGCGCCGCTGATCGCGATCGGTCCGAGCACGATAGCGACGAGCAGCAGCGCTTTGCGGATCAGGAGTGAGAACCACACGATCGCCGCGGCGGTGATCGCGAGGCCGGCGAAGAAGATGGTGATGATCGCGCCGACACCGGGGGCTGTGAGGTTGATCGCGGTGAGTCCCGCGGCGAGCAGGGCGATCTTGTCGCCCATCGCTTCCATCGAGTTGCCGGTGGCTTGGATGATGCCGATCGTCAGCTGGTCGGTGATCTCCAGCAGCGTCGCGGTGAGCGTGATGATGAGGAACGACCCGAGCACGCTCTTGCCGAGTCCGAGCGCCGCCCGAGAGAGCGCGGTGGGGTCTCGGCGGATGAGGCCGGTGATCAGTTGCAGGCAGAAGAACACGAGCATGATCAGCACGGCGACGCCGAAGAGGATGTTGTAGACGCCGACGTACTCCGGGGACTGGACGTCGACGAGCGTGGTGGTGTCGAAGACGTACCAGACGCCTTCGAACAGCCAGGCGCTGGCTTGTCCCATTGCTTGGGCAAGCCAGTCGAACGGGGCCGCGACGAGCGTCGCGGCCCCTTCTCCGACGGCGTCGCAGACGTTCGAGATGACCGGGACGTCGCACAGTGCCATGACGGGTCTCCTTCCGGGACGGGGCGGTAGAGGGGCCGTTCAGACGGCCTGGCCGACGTTCCAGAAGAAGTTGATGAGGGCGACGCTCGCGCCGCAGATGATCGCGGCCCCGCAGGAGACGAGGACGCCGATCTTTCCCCGCCCGGCCAGATGCGGGTTGCTGCTGTTCGCGCCGAAGCCCCAGATGATCGCCGAGATGATCAACGCCAGGACGCTGAGGATCAGGCCGACCGTCATCACGGCGCCGACGATGGTGCGCAGCTGGGCGATGCCGGGCAGCCCCGAGCTGTTGGGGTCGATATCGACCTGCATCGGGACGAGTGCGGCCAGGTGAGGCAGGACAGTGGTGGTGAGATCGAGAACGGCGGACACGGGTGCTCCTTCATGAACCAAGCGGGGATACCCGGCCCGCATCGGCCGGGTATCGCACAGGTGCGCTCCCCGCACCCCACGGCGCAGGAAGCGAGGGCGGTGGAGCCCCGTCGCCTCCACCGCCCCCGCCGGTTCTTCGCGTC
>NZ_LAYO01000077.1 GCF_000980875.1 Leucobacter sp. Ag1
GCCGCGCTCGGGATCCGCGTGCGCCCGATCGCCGAGCTGGACGTCGTCGACGACGCGCTGATCGCGGGCGCGGCCGTCGTCGCGCGCGGCGCCGGCGCCCAGCTCGACGGACGACGGCGCTCGGCGGAGCTCGCACGCGTGCTCTCCGAGCTGCGTCGGATCAAGGACGCGTGGGAGATCGCCGAGCTGCGCAGCGCGGTCGCGAACACGATCGATGGCTTCGTCGAGGTGCGGCGCGAGATCCCGCGCGCGATCGAGCGCGGCGGGGAGCGCTGGCTGCAGGGCACCTTCGATCGCCACGCGCGCACGGTGGGGCAGGCGCCCGGCTACGCGACGATCGTGGGATCCGGCGCGCACGCGCCGATCCTGCACTGGGTGCGGGCCGACGGCGAGATCGATCCGGAAGCGCTGCTGCTGCTCGACATGGGCGTGGAGAACCGCAGCGGCTACACGGCCGATGTGACCCGCACCGTACCGGCGAGCGGACGGTTCAGCGACGTGCAGCGGCAGGTGCACGACCTCGTCGAGCGCTCGCACCGGGCGGGGCTCGCCGCGGTGCAGCCGGGCAAGCCCTGGGCGGACTTCCACGCGGCATCGATGGAGGTGCTGGCGCAGGGCCTGTCGGACTGGGGCGTGCTCCCGGTGTCGGTCGACGAGGCGCTCTCGGAGACGGGGCAGCAGCACCGTCGGTTCATCGTGTGCGGGGTGGGCCACCATCTCGGGCTCGACGTGCACGACTGCGACGCCTCGAGCTACGAGGCCTACCTGGGCGGCACGATCGAACCCGGCATGTCGCTCACGGTGGAGCCGGGCCTGTACTTCCACGCCTGGGACGAGACGATCCCGCCCGAGCTGCGGGGCATCGGCGTCCGGCTCGAGGACGATCTGATCGTCACCGAGACCGGCACGGAGGTGCTCAGCGACGGGCTCCCGATCGACGCCGCGGGGATCGAACGCTGGATGGCGGAGACGGCCTGATCCACCGCGGGTCCGAAAAATCCCTGATCCTGACAAAAATTGCATTTCTGTCGGGATCGTGGCAGGATTGACGGGTTCGCGCGATCCGCGCGTCAGCTTCGCGCCGCGCCGGCCTCGCCGGTCGAGTCGCGGCGTTTTTCATCATCGGGCCGAGCGCCCGAACTCATCACTGAAGGAGCATCATGGCAGTCAAGATCCGCCTGAAGCGTCTCGGCAAGATCCGGGCCCCCTACTACCGCATCGTCGTCGCCGACTCGCGCACCAAGCGCGACGGTCGCGTCATCGAGGAGATCGGCAAGTACCACCCGACCGAGCACCCCTCGTTCATCGAGGTCAACTCGGATCGTGCGCAGTACTGGCTGAGCGTCGGCGCGCAGCCGACCGAGCAGGTCGCGGCCATCCTCAAGCTGAGCGGCGACTGGGGCAAGTTCACCGGCGAGGGCGAGACCGAGTCGAAGATTCTCGCTCCCGAGGCCAAGGTCGCCTTCGAGGCCGACTCGGCCAAGAAGCCGGTCCTGCGCCCCAAGGCTGAGAAGCCCGCTGCTCCCGCAGCCGAGGCCGCCGACGAGGCTCCCGCTGCCGACGAGGCCGCGGCTGAGACGGCAGAGGCCTAAGAATGGCTGCCCCCGCGCTCGCCGAAGCACTCGAACACCTGGTCAAGGGGATCGTCGATCACCCCGAGCAGGTGCGCGTCGATGCGCGCGAGACTCCGCGGGGTGAGCTGCTCGAGGTGCGCGTGAACCCGCGCGACCTGGGCCGCGTCATCGGACGCGGTGGTCGCACGGCGCAGTCGCTGCGCACCGTGATCGGCTCGCTGGCCGACGGTCATCGGGTTCGCGTCGACGTGGTCGACACCGATGCCGAGGGCGGATCCGACACGTCGGACGCCCCGAACGTCGAGGCTCGCGCGTGAGCGCAGCATCAGGCCGCGCGAAGGCTCCCCGACCCGCTCAGGGTGCGGGGAGCCTCCGCGTTGGTCGGCTCACCAAGCCCCACGGGCTCAAGGGCGGCGTCAAGGTCGAGCTCTACACCGACAACCCCGAGCTGCGCTTCGTGCCGGGCGCCGTGTTCCAGCTGCAGGTCCCCGAGGACTCGCAGTGGTTCGGCCGCACGCTCACGCTGCGCGAGCTCCGCTGGTTCAACGAGACGCCCGTCGCCTTCTTCGAAGAGCTGCCGGATCGCACCGCGGTCGAGAGCGGCGTTCGTGCGATCCTCTGGATCGACGAGGACGCCGTCGCGGCCGGCGCCGAGGAGAACGCCTGGTACGACCACCAGCTCGTCGGCCTCTCGGTGCGTCGCGAGGACCCCGAGCTCGGCACCGTCGAGCTGGGCACCGTCGCCGAGGTGCAGCACTTCCCGGCGCAGGACCTGCTGTCGGTGCACACGCCCGGCGGCACCGTGCTCGTCCCGTTCGTCGAGGCGATCGTGCCGAGCGTCGATCCCGAGGCCGGCGTCGTCATCGTGACCCCGCCGCCCGGACTCTTCGACGAGAGTGCGGCGATCGAGGCCGGCGGACCCGCTTCGGGCGGTTCCGCGAACGCCGACGAGTCGCCCGCCGAGGGGGAGTCGGGGCCGACCGCATGAGGATCGACGTCGTCTCGATCTTCCCCGGCTACTTCGATGCGCTCGAGCTCTCGCTGCTCGGCAAGGCCAAGAGCCGCGGGCTCATCGACCTGCGCGTGCACGACCTGCGCGAGGCCGCGCACGACAAGCACCGCACCGTCGACGACACTCCCGCGGGCGGCGGAGCCGGCATGGTCATGAAGCCGGAGCCGTGGGGCGAGATGCTCGACGGGATCCTGGCGGATTCGGCCTCCGGCTCGGCGGGCTCGGAGTCCGTGCCCGACGGCGGCGCGGAGCCGCTCATCATCTTCCCGTCGCCCGCCGGCGACGTGTTCACGCAGCGCATGGCGCGCGAGCTCGCGGAAGAACGCCACCTGGTGTTCGGCTGCGGCCGCTACGAGGGCATCGACCAGCGCGTCTTCGACGAGTACGCCGAGCGCGGGCGCGTGCGCCTCGTGAGCATCGGCGACTACGTGCTGAACGGCGGCGAGGTCGCGACGATCGCGATGATCGAGGCGATCGGCCGCCTGCTGCCCGGCGTCGTGGGCAATCCCGAGAGCCTGGTCGAGGAATCCCACGAGGAGGACGGCCTGCTCGAGTACCCGAGCTACACGAAGCCCGCCGAGTGGCGAGGCCGCGAGGTGCCGCCCGTGCTGTTGAGCGGCAACCACGCCGCCGTCGAGCGTTGGCGCCGCGAGCAGCGCATCGAGCGCACCCGCCGCGTGCGCCCCGAGCTCCTTCCCGAGGAGCTGCGCGAGGCGTAGCCCGCGTGCTCCGCGCGGAATCGTTCCCGCCGCTGCGGCCCTCGCGCGACCGCGGTGCTGCCGCTGCCCGCTCCTAGCCGACCGAGGCGAGCGCGAACGGGAGGACCGCAGGGGCGCCCGCCGCGCGGAGCAGCCGGGCGCCCACCGTGATGGTCCAGCGGCTGTCGATGAGGTCGTCGACGAGGAGCAGCGGGCCTGGCGCCTGCGCGACCGTCTGCGCGAGTTCGGGGGAGACGTCGAAGCGGTTCCAGACCGAGGCCAGAC
Organism: Leucobacter sp. Ag1; assembly: GCF_000980875.1. Lineage (GTDB taxonomy): Bacteria > Actinomycetota > Actinomycetes > Actinomycetales > Microbacteriaceae > Leucobacter > Leucobacter iarius. The sequence continues at coordinate 3,570 of NZ_LAYO01000077.1, forward strand.
GGAACGCGCTGTTGCCGCCCGGGCCCGTGACCGGGATCGAGGGGTCGACGCCGAGCTCGCCGAGGAACGGCAGCCGACCGCGTTCGGCGATCGCCGCGGCGGTGCTCGAGACCAGCTGTGGTCGTCCCAGCGACGGCATCGCGACGACGCCGACGGGGCGCTGCTGCCACGGCCAGTCGCGGAGCGCGGTGAGCGCGCCGCTCAGCAGACGTTCGTCGATGGGACGGTCGACCGCGCCCGCGGCGAAGACCTCGCGCAGGGCACCGCCCCACCCGAGGTCGGTGAGCCGTGCGATGGTGCGGCCCGGCTCGGGACGCTCCTCGACGGCGATGCGTCCGCGCACCGGCAGCCCGCGTCGGTCGGCACCCGTGGGCCACTGCCCGCGCGGTTCGACCGGGACGCCGACGAGCGCGAGCCGGCCGGACGCCTGCTCGGCGGCGGCGCTCGGCACATCGCTCGGGTACCAGGCGCCGGCGCAGACATCGCAGCGGCCGCACTGCGCGGCGTTCGGGTCGTCGAGGTCGCGCTGCAGCAGCTCCATGCGGCAGACCGCGCCGCGTTCGTACTCGAGCATCGAACGCTGCTCGTCCTCGCGTGCGGCCGCGATGCGGGCGTAGCGCTCGGCGTCGTAGTGCCACGGCGCGCCCGTCGCGATCCAGCCGCCGGACACCCGGCGCACGGCGCCGTCGACGTCGAGCACCTTGAGCAGCAGTTCGAGCTGGGTGCGGCGGATGTCGACGCGGGCCTCGAGGGCGGGCGTCGAGAGCGGTTCGTCGCCGAGCGCGGCGATGACCGCGGTCGCGCGTTCCGGATCGGGCATGGACGCCGTGGCGAAGTAGCGCCAGATCTCGGTGTCCTCCGTGCCGGGCAGGAGCAGCACGTCGGCGTGGTCGGTGGCGCGGCCCGCGCGGCCGACCTGCTGGTAGTACGCGACGGGGGAGGAGGGCGCCCCCAGGTGCACGACGAAGCCGAGGTCGGGCTTGTCGAAGCCCATGCCGAGCGCGCTGGTGGCGATGAGCGCCTTCACCTCGTTGCGCTTGAGCGCGGTTTCGAGCTGCGCGCGCTCCTCGGGGTCGGTGCGGCCGGTGTAGGCGGCGACCGCGTGGCCCGCGTCGCGCAGCAGCTGCGCGGTGTCTTCGGCGGCCGAGACGGTGAGCGCGTAGACGATGCCGCTGCCCGGCAGCTCGGAGAGGTGCGCGACGAGCCACGCGAGCCGCTCGCGCGAGGAGGGGAGCCGGAGGCAACCGAGCCGGAGCGATGCGCGCGCCAGGGAGCCGCGCAGCGTGAGCACGTCGTCGCCGAGCTGCTCGACGACGTCGGCGACCACGCGGGCGTTCGCGGTGGCGGTGGTGGCGAGCACGGGAACGCTGCGGTCGAGCTCGGCCAGCAGGGCGGCGATGCGGCGGTAGTCGGGGCGGAAGTCGTGCCCCCAGTCCGAGATGCAGTGCGCCTCGTCGATGACCATCAGGCCCATGCGCGCGAGCAGCGCGGGCAGCTGCTGCTCGCGGAACCGCGGGTTGTTGAGGCGCTCGGGCGAGACGAGCAGCACGTCGAGCTCGTCGGCCGCGAGCTTCGCCTCGATCTCGCTCCACTCGTCGGCCGTGGCCGAGTTGATCGCGGCCGCGCGCACGCCCGCACGCTCGGCCGCGGAGACCTGGTCGCGCATGAGCGCGAGCAGCGGCGAGACGAGCAGGGTCGGGCCTGCGCCGCGCGCCCGCAGCAGCGCGGTGGCGACAAAGTAGACCGCGGACTTGCCCCAGCCGGTGCGCTGCACCACGAGCGCGCGCCGGTGCTCGTCGACGAGCGCGCTGATGGCCTCGAACTGGCCGTCGTGGAAGACCGCGTCGGGGCGGCCGGTGAGCCGCCGGAGCAGCGCGAGGGCCTCGTCGTGCGTGGACGCGGCGGTGGTGCTCTGCAGTTCGGGGCTCATGCCTCGATCATGTCAGCCGCCGCCGACATTGGCCCCAGATCACGCGCATGCGCGCTCGAACCCGGGAGCCCGGGCGGGTCGGGGAGCCGGACGGAGACCCGAAGCTCGCAACCGGCGACACCGCCCCCGGATCTGTGGCATAATAGATCCTCGTGCCACGGTGCGGTACTGCCGCAAGGGTCCGCACACACCGTGCAGCACTCATCATCTTTTCAAATCTTCAGAATCCGCGCCCCGACTTGCGGCGGCCGCAGAGAGAGACCATCATGCAGAAGCTCGATCACGTCGATGCCGCGTCGCTCCGGAGCGACATCCCCGAGTTCCGCGCCGGCGACACCGTCAAGGTGCACGTCAACATCGTCGAGGGCAACCGCTCGCGTGTCCAGGTGTTCCAGGGCATCGTGATCTCCCGCCACGGCGAGGGCGTCCGCGAGACCTTCACCGTCCGCAAGATCAGCTTCCAGGTGGGCGTGGAGCGCAAGTTCCCCGTGCACTCGCCCGCGATCGACAAGATCGAGGTCGTCACCCGCGGTGACGTCCGTCGTGCGAAGCTCTACTACCTGCGCGGCCTCACCGGCAAGAAGGCCAAGGTCAAGGAGAAGCGCGACTTCTAAGCCGCGACTCCGTCGGGCGCGCGCCGCGCCCGACACCCCGCTCACAGGCTCCCTCCGGCAACGGATGGGAGCCTGTAGTGTCTGTGCCAGAACCGTGCACGCATCCCGATCCACACCGACCTCCGGAGCCGCCTGACATGAGCGAAGCCGCCATCCACGACGCACCGCCCGCGAAGCAGCGGCGGGGCGGACTCCTTGGCTTCCTGCGAGACCTCGTGATCATCCTGCTGGTCGCGTTCCTCATCTCGTTCCTGCTCAAGACCTTCCTGGTCCGCAGCTTCTACATCCCCTCCGGGTCGATGATGCACACCCTCGAGATCAACGACCGCGTACTCGTCAACCAGTTGGTGCCGAACGTGGTGCCGCTGAAGCGCGGCGACGTGGTGGTGTTCAAGGATCCGGGCGGGTGGCTCACCCCGACCGGGGCGAAGGATCCGACCCCGTTCGAGCAGGTGCTGCAGACCGTCGGCCTCGCGGCCGACACGAGCGACCAGTACCTGGTGAAGCGCGTCATCGGCATCGGCGGCGACACGGTGAAGTGCTGCGACGCCAACGGGCTCGTCACCATCAACGGGGTGCCGATCAAGGAGCCCTACGTGTTCCTGAGCGACGGCAACACCCGAGCCTCGGGCATGGACTTCGAGACCACGGTGCCCGAGGGATCCATCTGGGTGATGGGCGACAACCGCTACGGCAGCCGGGATTCCCGCTACCACCAGGAGGACCCGGGCAAGGGCTTCGTGAAGGAGAGCGAGGTCGTCGGCCGCGCGTTCGTGCTGAACTGGCCGCTGAACCGCTTCGCCTGGCTGGGGGACTACCCCGACACCTTCGCCGGTGTCGTCGCCGAGACCGAACGCCAGAAGCAGAAGCAGTAGTCGGTGGCCGGGGTCTCGAAGGATCCGACCCTCGAGCTCGAGCGCGAGTGGTTCGCCGCGGGCGCGCGGCTCGTGATCGGCATCGACGAGGTCGGTCGCGGCGCGATCGCCGGTCCGGTCGCGGTCGGCGTGCACGCGGTCCGCGCGGGCACCGGGAGCTTTCCCGAGGGGCTCCGGGACTCCAAGCTGATCAGCGAGAAGAAGCGTGAGGCGATCGCCGCCGGGATCGACGACTTCGGTCCCGGAGCCGTCGGCTTTTCGACCGCTCTCGAGATCGACGAGCACGGCATCACTGCGATGCTCGGCGCCGCCGCGCGACGGGCGCTGCTCGCACTGCACGAGAGCGGCATCGACGTCACGGACGCGGTGATCCTGCTCGACGGCTCGCACGACTGGCTGACTCCGGCGCTGCGCGCGCCCCTCGACGTCCGCACCCGCGTGGGCGCCGACCGGGACTGCGCCTCGGTATCGGCCGCGTCCGTGCGGGCGAAGGTCGCGCGGGACGCGCTGATGCTGGAGGCGCACGAGGCGCATCCGCACTACGCCTGGGCCTCCAACAAGGGCTACGGAGCGAAGGCGCACTACGAGGGCATCGCCGCCCACGGCCTCACCGAGCTGCACCGGGCGAGCTGGATCAAGCGCTGAGCCCCAGCACCCCGTGCACCCCGCGCGGTAGGCTGGATCCGTGACTTCCGTGCTGCAGAACGACGCTCCCATCGGCGTGTTCGACTCGGGCGTCGGCGGGCTCACCGTCGCGCGGGCGATCCGCGACCAGCTGCCGAACGAGTCGATGATCTACGTGGGCGATACGGCGAACACACCGTACGGCCCGCGTCCCATCGCCGAGGTGCGCAGGTTCTCGCTCGAGATCCTCGACGACCTCGTCGCGCAGGGTGTGAAGATGCTCGTGATCGCCTGCAACACCGCGAGCGCGGCCATGCTGCGCGACGCGCACGAGCGCTACGACGTCCCGGTGGTCGAGGTGATCGGGCCGACGGTGCGCAGCGCCGTCTCCATCACCCGAAACGGCCGGGTCGGCCTCATCGGAACGCAGGGCACCATCCAGTCCCGCGTGTACGACGACCTGTTCAGCATGCGCCCAGATATCGAGCTGACGGGGCAGGCGTGCCCCGAGTTCGTCCCGCTGGTCGAGGCCGGCCGCACGAGCGGGCCCGAGGTGCTCGAAGTGGCGGAGCGCTACCTCGCCCCGCTGCTCGAGCGCGAGATCGACACGCTCGTGCTGGGGTGCACGCACTACCCGTTCCTCCGCGGTGCGATCCGCCAGGTCGTGGGGCCCGATGTCGCCCTCGTCTCGAGCGACGTCGAGACCGCGGCGGAGGTGTACCGCACGCTGACCGATCGCGGTCTGCTCCGCGCGGAGGACGCGGGCGAGCCGCTCGTCCGCTACGAGGCCACCGGCGCCGATACGGCCGGCTTCGTCGAGCTGGCGCGCCGCATGATCGGGATCGGCATCGACGCCGTCGACCGCATGCCCACGGGCGCGATCCGCCTGCCCTAGCGGGCCGGCTCCGCCACCAGGAGCCTCCCGCCCGAATCCCACCGGCCCCGGCACCGAACACCCCGACCGCCGGCCCAGACCCCGCAGACATCCCGGGAGCACCCGGAATCCTCACCCGAAGGAGCACCATGACCGACACCATCAGGTTCGACGGACGTACCCCGGCGCAGACGCGCCCCGTGACCATCGAGCGCGGGTGGAGCGCCCAGGCCGAGGGCAGCGCCCTCATCTCCTTCGGCGACACCCGCGTGCTGTGCACGGCGTCGTTCACTCCCGGCGTGCCGCGCTGGCTCATGGGCAAGGGCACCGGCTGGGTCACGGCCGAGTACGCGATGCTCCCGCGCTCGACCAACGAGCGCATGCAGCGCGAGTCGGTCAAGGGCAGGATCGGCGGGCGCACCCACGAGATCTCGCGGCTCATCGGCCGGAGCCTCCGCGCCGTCGTCGACACGAAGGCGCTCGGCGAGAACACCCTCGTGATCGACTGCGACGTGCTGCAGGCCGACGGCGGCACGCGCACGGCGTCCATCACGGGCGCCTACGTCGCGCTGGCCGAGGCGCTCGCCTGGGGCCGCGCACAGGGCCACATCGCCCGCAAGGCGAAGCCGCTCACCGACAGCGTCGCGGCGATCTCGGTCGGCATCGTGGGCGGAGTGCCGCTCAGCGACCTCGCCTACGTCGAGGACTCGAAGGCCGAGACCGATATGAACGTGGTGGTCACGGGATCCGGCGACTTCGTCGAGGTGCAGGGCACCGCCGAGGGCGCGCCGTTCAAGCGCGCCGAGCTCGATGCGCTGCTCGACCTCGCGCTCGTCTCGACGACCGAGCTGGGCGCGATCCAGCGCGCGGCGCTCGCGGACATCGACGGGATCGACGAGCTGATCGGCCGCCGCGCATGAGCCCCGCGCAGGTCGTACTGGCGAGCCACAACGCGCACAAGCTGCAGGAGCTGCGGCGGCTCATGGAGCCGCTGATCCCGGGCATCGAGCTGATCGGCTACGACGGGCCCGAGCCCGTCGAGAACGGCGTCACCTTCGCCGAGAACGCCCTCATCAAGGCTCGTGCCGCGGCCGCGCATACCGGGCTCCCCGCGATCGCCGACGACTCGGGCATCTCGGTCGAGGTGCTCGGCGGGTGCCCCGGCATCTTCTCGGCGCGCTGGGGCGGTCCCGCCCGCAGCGATACGGCGAACGTCAACCTGCTGCTCTGGCAGCTCAGCGACCTGGCGGACGAGCACCGCTCCGCGGCGTTCGTCTGCGCCGCCGCGCTCGCGCTGCCCTCGGGCGAGGAGGCCGTGCAGATCGGCAACTGGCCCGGCAGCGTGCTGCGCGCCCCCGCCGGCGCGGGCGGCTTCGGCTACGATCCCGTGTTCCGCCCCGAGGGCGAGACCCGCTCGGCCGCGGAGCTCACCCCGGCCGAGAAGGACGCCGCATCGCACCGCACCCGCGCCTTCTCGGCGCTCGTGCCCGAGATCCTGAGCCGAGTGACGGGAGCCGACTGATGACGCAGGACCCCACGACGCCCGTCGGCGATGAGGCCGGCGGGCTGGTGCGCCCCGCGGTGAGCGCGGAGGACGCGGCGCGGATCTCGAGCGAGCTCTACGGCGTCGAGGCCGTGGCCGTCGAACTCGGCAGCAACCAGGACCGCAACTACCTGCTCACGCATCCCGATGGATCCCGCAGCGTGCTGCGGATCGACAACCCGATCTTCGGTCAGGAGGCCCGCGACGCCCAGCACGCCGCGCTCGACGCCTACCGAGCGGCGGACGTCCGGGTGCCCGCGGTGCTCGCCGGACTCGACGGCGCGCTCACGCAGACCTGGGGCGGCTACGCCGTACGGCGCAGCGAGTTCGTCGACGGGGTTCCGCTCGTCGACGCCGGGTACCTCGCGCCCGTCGTGCTCGAGGAGTTCGGCGCGCTCGCCGCGGCGTCGGTTCGCGCGCTGGAGGCGCTCGAACACCCGGGTCTCGACCGTCCGCACATGTGGGACATGCGGGTCGCGTACGACGAGACCGTGCGGCTCGCTCCGGCGATCACCGATCCCGTGCTCCGCGATCGTGTGATCCTCGCGGCGCAGGCGGCGCACGAGGCGCTCGCCGCGGTCGCGGATGCGCTGCCGGTGCAGGCGATCCACGGAGATCTGACCGACGACAACGTGATGGGGGTCCGGGGCGACGACGCCCGGGTGCACCCCGGCACCGTGCTGGATCTGGGCGATCTGTCGCTCGGGTGGCGGGTCGCCGAGCTCGCGGTCACGGCGTCCTCCATGCTCCACCACGAGCCGGCCCGGCCCGAGCGCGTGCTCGGCACCGTCGCGGCGTTCCACCGCGGGGCCGAGCTGTCCGCGGCGGAGGCCCGGGCGGTCTGGCCGCTCGTCGTGCTGCGCGCGGCGCTGCTCGTCGCGAGCGGCTGGCGCCAGCTCGAGATCGACGGCGGCAACGAGTACGCCCGCGAGCGCGTGGCGGGGGAGCAGGCGATCTTCGACGCCGCGACGCTGATCCCGCTCGTCGAGGCGACCGAGCTCGTGCTCGCCGAGGTCGGTCTGCTGGGCGCTCCGCACGGCACCGAGCTGCGCCTGCTGGCGACGCCCGCTCCCGTGGCGGCGGGGACGCTCCCGCTGCGCTCGCTGCTGCCCGACCTCCTCGGCGAGGTCGCGATCCTCGACCCCGGGGTCGAATCGGAATCGCTCGACGCCGGGGCCTGGCTCGCGGCCGACGCCGAGGACTCGCTCGCGGCATCGGCACTGGGCGCGGGCGCCGCGGCGGCCGTGCTGCCGCACGGCGTCTACCGGCTGACGCGCACGGCGATCGACGCGGTCGACGGCGCGCGCACCTGGCCCGCGAACACCGAGATCCGCATCGCTGCGGGGGATGCGCAGCGCGCGATCGCACCCGCCGCGGGCACCGTGCTCGCAGTGGGCCCCGACGCGCTGCTCTTCGCGCTCGCGGACGGCTGGCTGCTCGGGATCAGCGGCATCGTGCCGACCGTGGTCGGCGGTGAAGCCGTGACCGCGGGGACCGCGATCGGAGCGGTCCCGGCGAGCGACGCCGGCGGCGGGACGCCGCGCACGGTGACCGTCGGTCTGCGCAGGCCCGATGCGCTCCCGCTGACCGAGGATCACTTCGCCTCGGCGCAGCTCATCGCACCCGAACGCGTGCCCGCGTGGCGGCGCCTCGCGCCGGATCCGGCGGGGCTCCTCGCGCTGCCCGAACTGGGTCAGCGGGACGAATCGAGCGACGAGCAGGAGCGCCGATCGCGCATCTTCGCGAGCGCGCAGGAGCGCTACTACGAGCGCCCGATGCAGATCGAGCGGGGCTGGCGGCACCACCTCATCGACACTACCGGCCGCGCGTACATCGACATGGTCAACAACGTGACCGGGCTCGGCCACGGGCACCCCGGCGTCGCAGACGCGGTGAACCGGCAGATCCGGATCCTCAACACCAACTCGCGGTTCCTGTACCGCGAGCTCGCGGAGTACAGCGAACGGCTGCTCGCGCTGCTGCCTCCGGGCACCGGGCTCGATACCGTGCTGCTCGTCAACAGCGGCTCCGAGGCGGTCGACCTGGCCCTGCGCCTCGCGCAGGCCGCGACCGGGCGCCGCACCATCGTGTCGCTGCGCGAGGCCTACCACGGTTGGACCATGGCGTCCGACGCCGTGACGACCTCGGCATACGACAACCCGTACGCGCTCGAGTCCCGCCCCGACTGGGTGCACGTGGCCGACGTGCCCAACGAGTACCGCGGCACGTACCGCGGGCCGGGGACGGGGTCGCGGTACGCGGCGGATCTCGGCGCCGACCTCGCCGCGCTCGCGTCCGAGGGTCGCGATGCCGCCGGGTTCATCTGCGAGTCGGTGCTGGGCAACGCCGGCGGGGTTCGGCTGCCCGAGGGGTACCTGGCCGACGCCTACGCGCGCGTGCGCGCCGCGGGCGGTCTCTGCATCGCCGACGAGGTGCAGGTGGGCTTCGGGCGCATGGGATCCACGTTCTGGGGCTTCGAGCAGTCGGGCGTCGTGCCCGACATCGTGACCATCGCGAAGCCGATGGGCAACGGGTTCCCGATCGGTGGGGTCATCACCTCGCAGCGGATCGCCGACGCGCTGGCCTCGCAGGGGCAGTTCTTCTCGTCGGCCGGAGGCAACCCGCTGTCGTGCCGGGTCGGCATCGCCGTGCTCGACGCGATGCGCGACGAGGGGCTGCAGCAGAACGCGGCCGTGGTCGGCGAACGGCTGCGGCTCGGTTTCGAGGCGCTGGCGGGGCGGCACGCGCTGATCGGGCCGGTGCACGGCATCGGTCTCTACCTGGGCGTGGAACTCGTGCGCGACCGTGGGACGCTCGAACCGGCGACCGCCGAGGCCGCCGCGATCTGCGAGCGCCTGCGCGAACTGGGCGTGGTCGTGCTCACCACCTCGGAGCGGTCGAACGTGCTCAAGGTGAAGCCGCCGCTGTGCCTCACCGCCGAGAGCGCCGACTTCGTCGTCGCAGCGCTCGATCGGGTGCTCACCGAGGGCTGGTAGTCGACCGGGCTGCTGCGCGACCGCGGCCCGCTAGCGCAGCAGCCCCAGCGCCGTCTCGGTGAGGATCGCGACCGCGACGAGCACGAACACGGTGCCCGCGACCATGTCGATCCACGGCGATGCGCGCCGGAACCAGTTCTGGAAGCGCCGCGCGGATGCCGCGAGGGCGAACCCGCAGAACCAGGCGAGCCCGATCAGCACGAGCAGTGCGACGATGGCGCCGCGATCCCACCAGCTCGCCTCGGGCGGCAGCATCTGCGAGAACAGCGCGGTGAAGAACAGCAGGGCCTTGGGATTCGACAGGTTGGTGATGAGGCCCAGGCGGAGCGGTCGGGTGCTCGGGGCGCCCGCGGTCTGCGCCGCGGCCGGATCCCGGAGGTCGCGCAGCCCGGCGCGGACGCTCTGCACACCGATCCAGATCAGCACCGCCGACCCGGCGACCTGCAGCGCGGGGAGCGCCCAGGGGATCGCCCGGAGCAGCGCCGAGAGACCCAGCACCGAGACCAGGATCCAGGCGAGATTGCCGAGCATGATCCCGATCGCGGCCCGCAGCGCGGCCGAGCGGTCCCGGATGCCGATGCGCAGGAGCAGGAACAGGTCGGGGCCGGGCATCGCGATGGCCGCGATCCACGCCGCCGCGAGGGCGAGCCAGTCGGCTGCGGTCAGGGCGGTTGCGGGCATCCCTCCATCCTGCCAGGCCGGAATCGCGTGCCGCGCCGTCGCGGCGATAGGCTCGGAGCAGGCGACGCCGCACGACCGGCGCGATGATGCGGCGGGAGGCAGCGGTGACTGGTGCGGGGCGGGGTCTTCCCGCGGCGGGGTTCCTGCTCGCGGTCGGGTCAGCGGCGAGTTTCGCGCTCTCGGGTATCTTCGCGAGCGCGCTGCTCTCCGCCGGGTGGTCGGCCGGGGCCGCCGTGACCGCACGGATCACGCTCGCGGCCCTCGTGCTCGCGGTGCCGACGGTGCTGGTGCTGCGCGGCCGCTGGAGCCTCGTGAGCGCCGCGTGGCGCCCGCTCCTGCTCTTCGGCCTGCTCGCGGTGGCCGGCTGCCAGCTGGCGTTCTTCCTGGCGGTGCAGTTCATCCCGCCGAGCCTCGCGCTGCTGATCGAGTTCCTCGGCCCGGTCGTGCTCATGCTCTGGAGCTGGGCGCGTACCCGGGTGGCACCGAGCGGGATCACGCTCGCCGGCGCGGGGGTCGCGGTGCTCGGGCTCGTCGCGATCTCGGGCGTCGTGACCGGCGGCTCGTTGAATCCGCTCGGGATCCTGTTCGCGCTGATCGCCGCGGTCGGCAACGCCGCCTACTACGCGACCGGGGCATCGGCGGATCACGGGATCCCGCCCCTGCCGTTCGTCGGCCTGGGGCTCGGGATCGGCTCGATCGTGCTCATCGTCGTCAGCTCGGTCGGGCTGCTGCCGTTCGCGGTGACCTCCGCACCCGCGGTGATCGGCGGGGTCGACCTGCCGCCCTGGGTCGCGGTCGCGGGAATGGTGCTCATCTCGACGGTGCTCTCGTACATCCTGGGGGTCGCCGCCTCCCGCAGGCTCGGCGCGACGGTCGCGAGCTTCACCGGCTACTCGGAGGCGCTCTTCGGCATCTTCTGGACCATCGTGCTGCTCGCGGTGATCCCGTCGCCTGCGCAGTGGCTCGGCGCGGCGCTGATCGTGCTCGGGGTCATCGGGGTGAAGATCGGCGAGGTCGTGCGCGAACGCAAGTCGGATCCCGATATGGTTGACGCATGAAGCATCGCCTCCTCGCCGTCGTCGCCGCCGGCGCGCTCGCCGTCTCGCTGACTCCGCTGACCGCCGCGCCGGCCGAAGCCGCTCCGGCGCGCTACAAGAACTGCACCGCCCTCAACAAGGCGTACAAGCACGGCGTGGGCAAGAAGGGCGCAAAGGACCGGGTGAAGGGGAAGACCAAGCCCGTCACGACCTTCAAGATCGACACCGCGCTCTACACCGCCAACCGGCACCTCGACGGCGACAAGGACGGCGTGGCCTGCGAGAAGAAGTAGACCCGTGACCACGCTCGTCTGGTTCCGGGACGACCTCCGCACCGCCGATCATCCGGCGCTCGCGGCGGCCGCCGAAGACCCGGAGGGGATGGTCCTGCTCTTCGTGCTCGACGAGCAGACCCCCGGAGCGCGGCCGCTGGGCGGCGCGGCGCGCTGGTGGCTGCACGGATCGCTCGCGGCGCTGCAGCGCGAACTCGCCGACCGCGGCGTGCCGCTGGTGCTGCGCCGAGGAACCGCCTCAGCGGTGATCCCCGATGTCGTGGCGGAGTGCGGGATCACCCGGGTCGTCTGGAACCGGAGGTACGGCGAGGAGCGCCACGCGGACGCCGAGCTGAAGGCGTCGCTCCGCCGTGCGGGAATCGACGCGCGATCCTTCGTCGGCGGAGTGCTGCACGAGCCCGGCACGATCCTGAACGGCGAGGGACGACCCTACCGCGTCTATTCGTCCTTCTGGCGCGCCTGCGCCGCGGCTCCCGAGCCCGCGGCGCCGCTCGATCCGCCCGCTCGGTGGATCCCCGCGCCGCGCGGGCCGCGGAGCGACGCGCTCGACGACTGGGATCTCCGTCCGACCGATCCCGACTGGGCCGAGGGGCTCGCCGCCCGCTGGGAGGCCGGCGAGCGCGCGGCGCGGGAAGCGCTCGATCGATTCCTCGACGAGCGGGCGGTCGGCTACGCCGAGGGGCGCGACTTCCCGGCGAAGCCCGCGACCTCGGAGCTCTCGCCGCACCTGCGCTGGGGCGAGATCAGCCCGCGAGCGGTCTGGCATCAGGCCATCGCATCGGGGGCGGACACGGGCACTTTCCTCTCGGAGCTCGGCTGGCGGGAGTTCGCCTGGCACACCCTGTTCCACGCGGCCGGCATGCACCTGCGCGGCATCGACGCGCGCTTCGACGCCTTCCCCTGGCGCTCGTCCGAGGAATCCGCCGACGACCTCGTCGCCTGGCAGCGGGGCCGCACCGGCTTCCCGCTCGTCGACGCCGGCATGCGCGAACTCTGGGAGACCGGCTTCATGCACAACCGCGTGCGCATGGCCGCGGCGTCGTTCCTCACCAAGAACCTGCTGATCGACTGGCGAGCGGGCGAGCGCTGGTTCTGGGACACACTCGTCGACGCCGATGCGGCGAGCAACCCGTTCAACTGGCAGTGGGTCGCCGGATGCGGGCTCGACGCCGCTCCCTACTTCCGCATCTTCAACCCGCAGACGCAGCAGCGGCGATTCGACCCCGACGGCCGCTACGTCGACCGCTGGGCGCCCGACAGCCTGCTCGTACCGGAGCTCGTCGATCTGCGCGCCAGCCGCCTGCGCGCGCTCGCCGCCTTCGACGAGATCTCGGGCGCACCCCGCACCCGCGAGGCCTCTGCGGACTAGTCGCCGATCGCGGCCGCGACGGCCTCCTCGGCCGTGCGGTGCGCGAAGACGAAGCCGGACTCCTCGAGCGCGGCGGGTACCACCGCCGCGTCGGCGAGCAGCAGGGAGTCGGCCGCGTCGCGCCCGAGGGCAAGACGCAGGGCCCACCGCGGTGCCGGCAGCAGGAACGGGCGGTGCAGTGCGGACGCCACGGCCCGGCCGATGCCGTTGGCGGAGACGATCTCGGGTCCGCTCAGATTCACGGGACCGGTGAGCCCGCGGTCGATGATGTGCCGGATCGCGGCGACCTCGTCCCGCAGCGAGATCCAGGGCCAGGCCTGATCGCCTCCGCCGAGCGGGCCGCCGAGGCCCGCGCGGGTCAGGGCGATGAGCGGCTTCAGCACTCCGTCGGGGTGCAGCAGGGGAGCCGTGCGGAGGAGCGCGACGCGCGCTTCGGGGCCGGCCTCGAGCGCCGCGGCCTCCCACGAAGCGGTGAGGTCCGCCAGGAACGTGGTGCCCGCCGCGCTTCCTTCGGCGAGCCGCTCTCCCGGCGCGGTGCCGTAGAAGCCGACGGCCGAGGCCGAGACGAACTGCGGTGCCTCGTCGCCCAGGCGACGGATCGCCGCTGCGAGGGTGCGGGTCGGATTCAGGCGGGAGCTCAGCAGCTCGCGCTTGCGCGACGCGGTCCACGGCAGCCGGCCGATGCTCGCGCCGTTGAGGTTCACGACGGCGCGAGCGCCCGCGAGGACATCGGGGTCGAGCGGCGCGGATCCGGGCGCCCACTGGATCTCGTCGCCGGTTCGGACCGTGCGCCGCACGAGTCGGATCACGGGGATCCCGTCGGCGCGGAGCGAGTCGGCGAGCGCTCGCCCGATGAGTCCGGACGCGCCGGAGATGATGATCGGCTGCTCGCTCATCGCGGGCCCTCCGTTCGGCTCAGCTTCGAGGGCCACCATATCGGGCGCCCGATGTCGAACATCAGCGCGGGAACCAGGAAGGCTCGGACCAGGAAGGTGTCGAGCAGCACGCCGAAGGCGACGATGAAGGCGATCTGCACGAGGAACAGGATCGGGATCACCGAGAGCGCGGCGAACGTCGCCGCGAGCACAAGGCCGGCCGAGGTGATGACGCCGCCCGTCGCGGACAGCCCGCGGATCACCCCCTCGCGGGTGCCGTGCAGGCGCGACTCCTCGCGCACGCGAGTCGCCAGGAAGATGTTGTAGTCGATGCCGAGCGCGACCAGGAACACGAAGCCGTAGAGGGGCACCGCAGGGTCCGCGCCGGGGAACCGGAAGACCCCGTCGAACACGAGCGCCGAGACGCCGAGCGCCGTGCCGAACGAGAGCACCGTGGTGAGGACGAGCAGCACCGGGGCCACGATCGAGCGGAGCAGCAGCATCAGGATCACGAGGATCACCGCGAGCACGACCGGGATGATGAGCGTGCGGTCGTGCACCGACGCGTCGTTCGTGTCGATCGCGGTCGCGGTGACGCCGCCGACGAGCGCCTGGGTGCCGTCGGACGCGAATGTCGAGCGCAGCTCGCGCACGGTGCGCTCGGCGGTATCCGAGTCGGCGGCGCTCGTCAGCGTCCCCTGCAGCAGTACGCGACCGTCGACCTCGGTGGGCGCGGGGGCGGCGCTGCCGGGCGGGCCCTGCGTCACGATCCCGTCGGCGGTGACCGTCGCCGATCCCGAGGGGGAGTCCCGGGTCGTGACCGTCACGCCGTCGATGCCCGGGCTCGCGAGCATCGCATCGGCGGCGGTCCGCAGCTCTCCGGCCGGTACGACGACCGAGACGGGGCTGCCCGATCCGCCCGGGAAGTGCTCGCCGAGCACGCGCTGCCCGTCGCGCGCGCTCGAACTGGTGAGCACCAGGTCGGACTGCGAGACCCCCTGGGCCTGCAGCTGGGTCACGCCCGCCGCGCCCACGAGCAGCAGCAGGGCGGTCGTGATCCAGATCGTGCGCGGGCGGCGTCGGATGAGCCCGCCGAGCTTCGCCCAGACCCCGCGCGAGGGCACACCGTCCTCGGCGGCGACGACCTCGGGCTCGAAGCGCGGCCGCTTCGGCCAGAAGGCCGCGCGGCCGAAGGCGAAGAGGATCGCGGGCAGGAGGGTGAGTGCGGAGAGCATCGCGAACACGATGCCGATGGAGGCGACGGGGCCGAGCGCGCTGTTCGACTTCAGGTCGCTGAGCAGCAGGCAGAGGAGCCCCGCGATGACCGTGCCGCCCGAGGCGACGATCGGCTCCCACGACCCGCGGAGCGCGCGGAAGGTCGCGGTCCACGTGTCCTGCTCGACGCGCAGCGCCTCGCGGTAGCGGGAGACGTAGAGCAATGAGTAGTCGGTCGCCGCGCCGATCACGAGGATGAAGAGGATGCCCTGGGTCTGCCCGCTGAGCAGCAGGGCGCCGCTCTTGGCGAGCCACCAGACGCACAGCAGCGCGACCGTGAGCGCGAACAGGCTGGTGGAGAGGACCGCGACGGGCAGCAGGAGCGAGCGGTAGACGACGATCAGGATCACGAATACCGCGAGCAGCGCGACGAGCAGCAGGATCCCGTCGATGCCGGAGAAGGCCTCGACGAGGTCGGCGGTGAAGCCCGCCGGGCCGGTGACGTGCGAGACCACCCCGTCCGGCGCCTCCTGCGCGAGCCGTTCGGCGACGGCGTCGACGGTGGTGCTCACCTTGATCGAGGTGTCGATCGGGACGAAGGCTTCGGCCGCCCTGCCGTCCTCCGAGGGGATCAACGGGGAGACGCCGCTCTCCACGCCGGGAAGGCCGCTCAGGCCTTCGACCGCGGTCCGCAGCTGCTGCAGCTGCGACTCGCTCAGCTTCGCGTCCGACGAGAACACCACGACCGCGGGGATCGCCTGCGAGTCGGTGAAGTCGCCGAGCAGGCCCTGCACCTTCGTCGCGTCGGCCGACGATGGGAGGTATGCGGTCTGGTCGTTCGAGGAGACCTCTCCGACCTTGCCGAAGTAGGGCCCGCCGACGCCGGCCCCGGCGAACCAGACGATGATGAGCAGCGCGGGGAGCAGGACGCGGAGCCAGGTGGGCACGCGTCGCGTCGATCGGGGTGGGGTAGCGGGCGTCTGCGGCACTCGGATCATCTCCACTGAACAAATATCTCGCGGTTTATAGTTTCCCTGGGTGTAATTTAATCTGAAGATCGCAGCAGCGCAACACTAGGATGACGCCATGCCCGAAGCACCCGGCGGGGGAGTCCCCGACCCGATCGCCGCGAACCTCTACGAGGTCGACTCGAGCGATCCGCGCAGCGAGCTCGTGGATCGCTCCGGGCTGTCGCCCGAGGCCGTGGCGCAGATCGGGCGGCTCATGGGCTCGCTCTCCGCGCTGCGCGACGTCGAGCAGCGGGTCTCTGATGCGTCGCAGAAGTACATGCGGCTGAGCGCGCAGGACATGCGGGCGCTCCACTATCTGATCGTCGCCAAGAATCGTGCCGAGCTGGCGACCCCCGGCATGCTGGCGGCCCATCTCGGCATCTCGGCGGCCTCGACCACCAAACTGCTGAACCGACTGGAGCGTGGCGGGCACGTCGTGCGCAACGTGCACCCGGCCGATCGGCGCGCGTTCGCGATCGAGGTGACGCGCGAGACGGAGGTCTCGGCCATGCAGACGGTCGGGCGTCAGCAGGCGAAGCGCTTCCACGCGGCCGCCCGGCTCACGGGCGAGGAACGCGAGACCGTGATCCGATTCCTCGACGACATGGCGGCGGAGCTCTCGCTCGACGGAGCGGACTGGGCGGGCGGCGAGGCGGAGCACCGGTCGGAATAGCGTCGACCGGCTCAGGCCGGCGCAACCGTCGGATCAGGTGTCTGCGGCCATCCCCGGCCCGTAGAGCCGTGCGACGTCCTGCGAGCCCAGCCAGCCGGCGTAGGTGGGCCCCTGCGGCCAGCCGGCGGGGGAGTCCTGCCACTCCTCCTGCCGTCCGCGCGGCAGGACATCGATGAGCGGGAAGGTGTGGGCGATCTGCTCGACGCCTCGGCTCGTGGTCGACCAGGTGCGGTAGACGGCGTCGCCGTCGCGGAGGAACACGTTGAGCGCGAAGCCGCCGCCCGCCGGGGCATCCACGTCGGCTCCGAAAGGACTGTCGGCGGTCGAGAACCACTCCATCCGGTTCCCGACACGATCCCGGTAGGCGAGCGCCTCCTCGATCGGACCCTGCGTGACGATCACGAATCGCGCGTCGTAGGGCTCCAGGAACTCCAGCCGCGTGAACTGCGAGGTGAAGGAGGTGCAACCGCCGCACTGCCACTCTGAATCCGGGAACCACATGTGGTGGTAAGTGATGAGCTGGGAACGGCCCGCGAAGAGATCGACGAGGCGCACGGGGCCGTCGGCACCCTGCAGCGTGTAGTCGGGCAGCTCCACCATCGGCAGGCGCCTCCGCTGCGCGGCGATGGCGTCGAGCTCGCGCGTCGCGGCCTTCTCGCGGATCCTCAGCGCATCGAGCTCCCGTTGCCAGGTCTCGGCATCGACGATCGGCGGCATTCCGGTGGACGGGGTTTCGGGCGACATCGGCGTCTCCTTCCGTTCTCCGACCATTCTGCGCCGGTGCGCGGGAAGGTCAAGGGAGGTCCCGGATCGCCCGGCTAGCATGAGGGGATGAGCGATGCGCCGATCCTCGTGAGTTCCTGCCTGGCGGGCATTCCCTGCCGCTACGACGCCCGTGCGCGCCCCGACGACGCGGTGATCGAGGCGGTCCGCGAGGGTCGTGCGATCCCCGCGTGCGCCGAGCAGCTGGGGGATCTGCCCACGCCCCGACCCGCCGCCGAGATCGTCGGCGGCGACGGGGAGGACGTGCTGCGCGGTACGGCCCGCGTGATGAGCATCGACGGCGAGGACCTGACGGCACCGTTCGTCGCGGGCGCCGAGGCGGTCGCGGAGATCGTCGAGCGCCACGGCATCGATCGGGCGCTGCTGCAGGGGCGCAGCCCGTCGTGCGGCTGCGGGACCATCTACGACGGCACCCACTCGGGAGCGCTCGTGGACGGCGACGGCGTACTCACCGCGGTGCTCAAGCGCCGGGGGCTCTCGATCGAGCCGGTTCGCGGGCGCCGCCAGGAATAGGCCGCCCGATCGGCGGTGCGCGAGGGGGGACTTGAACCCCCACGTCCGAGGACACTGGAACCTAAATCCAGCGCGTCTGCCAATTCCGCCACTCGCGCGCGTGCCGCGCGGGACGGCACCGCCCCAGCCTAGCGCGGCCCGAGAGGCTCGGGGCGCCCGCGCGGCGCGAGCGGGGGTCCGCCGGGAGTAGGCTGGATGCCACTTGCAGCCGCGCATTTCGGCGCGCGCCGACGAGGGAGACGAAGGAGCCCGAGTGACCCGCACCATCAAGCTGGCAGTGATTCCCGGCGACGGCATCGGCCCGGAGGTGATCGAGCAGGCGAACCGCGTGCTCGACGCCGCGCTCGACGGCGGCGACGTCGTGCTCGAGCGCACCGAGTTCAAGCTGGGCGCCGAGCGCTTCCTCGAGACGGGCGATACGCTCCCCGAGGCCGAGCAGGCGGACATCGCCGAGCACGAGGCGATCCTGTTCGGTGCCGTGGGCGGCGTCCCCGGCGACCCGCGTCTGAAGACCGCGAACATCGAGCGCGGGCTGCTGCTGAAGCTGCGCTTCGATTTCGATCACTACGCCAACGTGCGCCCCTGCGCGCTCGTGCCGGGCGTGGTCTCGACGCTCGCGAACCCGGGCGAGGTCGACTTCGTCGTGGTGCGCGAGGGCACCGAGGGCCCCTACGCGGGCAACGGCGGACGCCTGCGTCCCGGCACGCCCGCCGAGGTCGCGACCGAGGTCTCCGTCAACACCGCCTACGGTATCGAGCGCGTCGTCCGCTACGCGTTCCAGGTGGCCGAGAGCCGCCCGCGCAAGACCCTCACCTGGGTGCACAAGACCAACGTGCTCGTGCACGCCGGCGCGACCTGGCAGCGCATCGTCGAGGCCGTCGCCGCCGAGCACCCGGGAATCGCGGTCGACTACATGCACGTCGACGCCGCGACGATCCACATGGTGCAGAACCCGTCGCGCTTCGACGTGATCGTGACTGATAACCTGTTCGGTGACATCCTCACGGACCTGGCCGGCGCCATCGGCGGCGGCATCGGGCTCGCAGCCAGCGGCAACATCAATCCCGACGGCACGTTCCCGAGCATGTTCGAGCCCGTTCACGGATCTGCTCCCGACATCGCGGGGAAGCAGCTGGCGGACCCGACCGCGGCGATCCTCTCCGCAGCCCTCATGCTCGACCACCTCGGTCTCGCCGCAGACGGCGATCGCATCCGCGCGGCGGTGCGATCCGATCTGGCAGGCGCCACCGATCGCGGCGACGCACCGCGCTCGACCACCGCCGTCGGCGACGCGGTGATCGCGCAGCTCCCGGCCCGCGCCTAGCGCCGCCGGACACGACTCAGCACCCGTTCCAGGAGAAAGCACGCACATGACCGCTCTCGCATTCACCCGCACCGAAGCCGATCGACTGCCCACCGCCGAGCGCGAAGCGATCCTCGCCGACCCCGGCTTCGGCAACCACTTCACCGATCACATGGTCTCGATCTCGTGGAGCGTCGACGCGGGCTGGCACGATGCCGAGGTGCTGCCGTACGGGCCGCTGCAGGTGGATCCGGCCTCGTCGGTGCTGCACTACGGGCAGGAGATCTTCGAGGGGCTCAAGGCCTACCGTCGCCCCGACGGGTCGATCGTCACGTTCCGCGCCGACGCCAACGCGCGCCGCCTGAACACGAGCGCCGATCGCCTCGCCCTGCCCGAGCTCCCCGAGGAACTGTTCGTCGCGGCGGTGAACGAGCTGCTGCACGTCGACGCCGACTGGGTGCCCTCGGGCGAGGACCAGAGCCTCTACCTGCGGCCGTTCATGATCGCGGACGAGAGCTTCCTCGGCGTGCGCGCCGCGCAGAAGGCGCGCTTCCTCATCATCGCGAGCCCCGCGGGCGCCTACTTCACGGGCGGCGTGAAGCCCGTGTCGATCTGGCTGTCGAAGGATCTGGCCCGCGCCGGCCGTGGCGGTACGGGAGCGGCGAAGTGCGGCGGCAACTACGCCTCCTCGCTGCTGCCGACCCGTATCGCGGCCGCGAACGGCTGCGCGCAGGTGCTCTTCACCGACTCGGCGACGGAGGACACGATCGACGAGCTCGGCGGCATGAACCTGTTCATCGTGCGCGCCGACGGCACCCTGATCACCCCGCGCACCAACGGCAACATCCTCGACGGCATCACGCGGTCGAGCCTGATCCGTCTCGCCGAGGCGCGCGGGCACCGGGTCGAGGAGCGCGACGTGACCGTGCGCGAGTGGCGCGAGGGCGTCGCCGACGGCAGCATCACCGAGGCCTTCGCCTGCGGCACCGCAGCGGTGATCACCCCGATCCAGGCGCT
Organism: Leucobacter sp. Ag1; assembly: GCF_000980875.1. GTDB lineage: Bacteria > Actinomycetota > Actinomycetes > Actinomycetales > Microbacteriaceae > Leucobacter > Leucobacter iarius. The sequence continues at coordinate 23,795 of NZ_LAYO01000077.1, forward strand.
CATCGGCGAGGAGGGCACCCTGCTCGACTTCGGCGCGGGCGCTCCGGGCGAGCTCACCATGTCGCTGCGCGAGGAGCTCACCGGGATCCAGTTCGGCACGGTCGCGGATCCCTTCGGCTGGGTGACCGAAGTGGTTCCCGCGAACGCCGGGGCGGCCGCCTGATGCGGGTCGCGCGCTTCCGCACCGACGACGCCATCACCTTCGGCGTCTTCGACGAGGCCGAGCACGGCGGCGGCGAGGAGCTGGTCGAGCTCGTCGCCGATCCCATGGTCGCCGGCTACGAGACCACGGGCCGCCGCTTCCGCCTCGACGAGGTGAAGCTGCTCGCCCCAGTGATCCCGCGCTCGAAGATCGTCTGCGTCGGCAAGAATTACCAGGATCACGTGGCCGAGATGGCCGGCGTCACCGGCATCGGCGATTCGGCTCCCGAGGAGCCCCTGCTCTTCCTGAAGCCGAACACCTCGGTGATCGGGCCCGACGACGCGATCGTGCGCCCCGCGATCTCGGACCGCGTCGAGCACGAGGGGGAGATCGCCATCGTGATCGGCGCCATCGCGAAGGACGTCCCCGAGTCCGAGGCGCTCAAGTACGCCTACGGCTTCACCTGCGCGAACGACGTGACCGCGCGCGACCTGCAGATCAGCGACGGGCAGTGGGCGCGGGCCAAGGGCTTCGACACGTTCTGCCCGCTCGGTCCGGTCATCGAGACCGACCTCGACCTCGCCGACGTGCGGGTCGAGACCCGGGTCAACGGCGAGGTGCGGCAGAGCGCCTCGACCAAGGACCTGATCCACTCGATCCCGAAGATCATCGCGCACGCCTCGCAGGCGTTCACCCTGCTGCCGGGCGACGTGATCCTCACCGGGACGCCCGCGGGTGTCGGGCGGCTCGAGCCGGGCGACACCGTCGAGGTCGAGGTGCAGGGCATCGGGGTGCTGCGCAACACCGTGCGCTGATCCGTCGATCCGGGCTCGGTGGCGCGTCTGCGAACACCGGGCCCGGAGGATGCGACAATAGACGGCGATGGATCCCAACAAGCTGAACCACGACGCCGACGCGCCCCGCCTGATCAAGACGCGGCCCCGTGCCGACGGCGATGCGGCGCGCCCGCAGACGCGCCCGCGCACCGAGGGCTGGAAGCAGCTGACCGGGCCCGACGGCCGCCCGACGCTGCAGTTCGCCTCGCCGCGCGTGAAGCAGCCCGACACGCACCTGGCCGACATGACCCTCGCCGAGCGCGAGGCCAAGATCGCCGAGATGGGGCTGCCGAAGTTCCGGGCGAAGCAGGTCTCGAAGCACTACTTCGAGCACCGCACCACCGACCCCGAGCAGATGACCGACCTGCCGAAGGATCGCCGCGAGGAGATCGCGGCGGCGTTCTTCCCGCCGCTGCTCACCGAGGTGAAGCGCCTCGTCACCGACGACGGCGACACCATCAAGTTCCTCTGGCGCCTGTTCGACGGCGCGCTCGTCGAGTCGGTGCTCATGCGCTACCCTGGCCGCATCACGCTCTGCGTGTCGAGCCAGTGCGGCTGCGGCATGAACTGCCCGTTCTGCGCCACGGGCCAGGCGGGCCTGACCCGCAACATGTCGACCGCCGAGATCCTCGACCAGATCGTGCAGGCGAACCGCGTGATCGCCGAGGGCGGCCTCGGCCGCAAGCGCGAGGCCGGCAACGGGGCGGAGCCCGAGCGGGTCAACAACATCGTCTTCATGGGCATGGGCGAACCCCTGGCCAACTACAAGCGCGTCATGAACGCGGTGCGCCGCATGGTCGCGCCGTCGCCCGAGGGGCTCGGCATGAGCGCGCGCGGCATCACGGTCTCGACGGTGGGCCTCGCGCCCGCCATCAAGAAGCTCGCCGACGAGGACATCCCGGTGACCTTCGCGCTGTCGCTGCACGCGCCCGACGACCAGCTGCGCGACGAGCTGATCCCCGTCAACAGCCGGTGGAAGGTCGACGAGGTGCTCGACGCCGCGCGCGGCTACTACGAGAAGACCGGGCGACGCGTCTCGATCGAGTACGCGCTCATCAAGGACATGAACGACCACGCCTGGCGCGCCGAGCTGCTGGCGCAGAAGCTCAACGAGCGCGGCCGCGGCTGGGTGCACGTCAACCCGATCCCGCTGAACCCGACCCCGGGCTCGGTGTGGACCTCGTCCACCCGTGAGGTCACCCGCGAGTTCGTCGACCGGCTGAACGCGGCCGGGATCCCGACGACCCTGCGCGATACCCGGGGCAAGGAGATCGACGGGGCCTGCGGCCAGCTGGTGGCCACCGAGCAGGACAAGGCGGACGCCGCGGCGTTCGCCGACGCCGCGAGCTGAGGTCCACCCGGAGGCGCTGACCGCGTAGCGCGGTCAGCGCCCGAGCGCGCTCGCGAGCAGCTCGACGTCGGCAGCGGTGTTCCAGAGGTGGAACGCGACGCGCGCGTTGCCGGCGCGGCCCGAGGCGACGATCCCGGCCGCGGTGAGCGCGGCGAGATCGGATCCGTCGGGGTCCGCCCAGGTCACGATCGCGGACTCGCACTCGGGCAGGCCGAGCACGCCGCGGGCGCGATCGGCGAGTCCGACGGCGTGCGCCTGCGCGAGGCCGGGCTCCAGCTCGGCGAAGAAGCGCAGTGCCGCCTCGGCGCCGGCGATCGCCTGCCAGGCGGGGGAGAGGTCGAAGCGCCCGGCTCCCGTCGCGAGCGGGGTGTGCCCGGCATAGCAGGAGGCCCAGACGTCGTCGGCGGAGCACCAACCGGCGGCGATCGGGGTGAGCGCGTCGTCGAGTCCGGCCCGCACGGTGAGGAAGCTGACGCCTCGCGGCGCGCAGAGCCACTTGTATGCGTGGCAGACGGTGAAGTCGAAGGGGGCGGCGCCGACCGGGAGCCAGCCGAGGGACTGCGTCAGGTCGACGAGCGTGCGCGCACCGACCGCTTCGGCGGCCGCGACGATGGCGGCGTGGTCGGCGATCGCGCCCGTGGCGGACTGCACGAGCGAGAACGCGACGAGCGCGGTCTCGGGGCCGATCGCGTCGGCGAGCCCGTCGAGCGGCGCGTACCGCACCCGCACGCCGCGGGCGGCGAGCTGCTCGAAGGGGTGCGTGAGCGACGAGAAGTCGCCCGACACGCACAGCACCTCGGCCCCGTCGGGTACGGAGGTCGCCACGACCGAGACCAGCTGGGACACCTGGCCGGCGACCGCCACCCGGTCGGCGTCGACGCCTGCGATCCGGCCGAAGTGCTCGCGGCAGCGCTCGACGAGGCCGCCGATCGCGCGGGCATCGAGGCGCCCCGCGGACCACGCGTCGATGGTGTCGTGCACGGCCCGGGCGGTCTCGAGCGTTGGCAGTCCGCCGGTGCAGGCGGAGAGGTATCCGCGCACTTCGGGGAACGCGTCGGTCGGGATCCGGGAGGTCGTTGCGGTCATGCCGCCAGGCTAGGAGCCACCGCTTCATAAGAAAAGAGAATGCTTCTTATCTTTTTGTTTCCACTGGCTTATACTCGTGGGCATGACCACGCAGCGCACCGGCGACCCGCTCGGCTCCATCGACTCGACCGAACTCCGAATCCTGCACGCCCTCGCCACGACGGGCTCGCTCACGGCCGCGGCGGCGAGCCTCGGGCTCAGCCAGCCCGCGGTGAGCCAGCGCATCAAGCGGGTCGAGACCCGCCTCGCGGTCCCGCTCATCGAGCGCCAGGGGCGCGGGATCCGGCTGACCCCCGCGGGGCAGATCCTCGCGGATCACGGGCGCACCGTGGTGGCCGAGATCGACGCGGCGCTCGCGGCGATCGACGACCTGCGCGGTGAGCGCGGCGGAACGCTGCGGCTCGTCGGCTTCCCCTCGGCATCGGCGACCATCGTGCCCGCCGTCATGCGCCGGCTCGCGACCGAGGCCCCCGACGTCTCGCTGCAGTACCGCGAGGCCGAGCCGCCCGCCGCGGTCGCCATGCTGCGCGACGGCGAGGTCGACTGCGCGCTCATCTTCGACTACGCGGGCGCCGCCGAGCGCCCCGCGGGCAGCGTCTTCACGCCGTTCTGGAGCGAGGAGGTGAAGCTGGTCGTGTCGCAGGAGCGCGCGGGCGATCAGCACGAGGCGCACCTCGGCGAGTACGCGGCCGAGCACTGGATCGCCGGGTGCGAGAAGTGCCGCGGACACCTGCTCGCCGCGGCGGCGGAGCACGGCTTCGAGCCCGACATCATCCAGGAGACCGACAACGTCCCGGCCATGCTCGCGATGGCGGCGGCCGGCGGCGCGGTCGCGATGGTGCCCGACCTGGCACTCGCGGCGGCGCGCACCCTGCCCGAGGACGCCTGCGCGCTGCCGATCGTGCCGCCGCGCACCCGCACCATCGGGCTCGTGTCGATGGACACCGCGAACGAGAGCCCCCAGGTGCGGCTCGCGAAGCGCATGCTCGGCGCGGTCGACGGATCCTGCTGGGGGCTGGAGCCCGTCGCGTGAGCGGCGGTATGCAGCAGACCTCGAGCGCGGCGCCGGACGCGAGCGCGACCCTCGATCCGGGCGCGGTCGCCCGCATCCAGCGGCGCACCCTCTGGGTGCTGGCCGCCGGTACCGTGCTCGGCGGACTCGGCGTCGGCGCGGCGCTGTCCGTCGGGGCGCTGCTGCTCGCGCAGGTGAGCGGCAACGACGCCATCTCGGGACTCGCGTCCGCGGTGTTCAACGCGGGTGCCGCGGCAGCGGGGATCCCGCTCGCCCGCATCGCGATGCGGCACGGGCGTCGGCGCGCGCTGGTCACCGGCAGCATCGTCGCCATGATCGGTGCGCTGGTCGCCATCTTCGGCGCGGTGATCTCGGTCTGGTGGGTGCTCGCCATCGGCCTCGCCGCGCTCGGCGTCGCCAGCGCGGTGCAGCTGCTCTCGCGATTCGCCGCGGCCGACCTCGCGCGTCCCGAGAACCGGGCCCGCGATCTGTCGCTCGTCGTGTGGTCCATCACCGTCGGCGCGGTCGTCGGCCCGAACCTCATCGGTCCGGGCGCCGTGGTCGGATCCGCGCTCGGCATCGCGCCGCTCGCCGGAGTGTTCGTCTTCGCGTTCGTCGCGCAGGTGCTCGCGGCGATCGTCAACGCGGTCGGGCTGCGCCCCGATCCGCTGCTCACCGCCCGCGCGCTGCCGCAGGCCGATCCCACCGGGCCGATCGGCGTCGACGGCGGGTCCGCCCGCGGAGACCGCGTCGCCCAGATCCTCACCATCGTGGTGATCGCCATCGCGCAGGCGGTCATGGTCGCGCTCATGGCGATGACGCCGCTGCACCTCATGCATCACGAGGGCACCCCCGAGATCGTCGGGATCACGCTGAGCCTGCACATCGCCGGCATGTACGCGCTGTCGCCCGTGTTCGGCCTCCTGGCGAGCCGCCTCGGACGCATCCCGGTCGTGGCGACGGGGCTCGTGATCCTGCTCGGCTCCGCAGCGCTCGCCTACTTCGCGGGCGCTTCCCACGTGCTCGTGCAGATCGCGCTCGTGCTGCTCGGCCTCGGCTGGAGCGCCGTCACCGTCGCGGGCGCCGCGCTGCTCACCGAGCTCACCCCGCGGGCCGATCGGCCGCGCTGGCAGGGCCGATCCGACACCTTCATGAGCGCGTCGGGCGCCGTCGCCGGGGCGCTCTCGGGGCTCGTCTTCGCGGTCGGCGACTTCCCGTTCCTCGCGGTGGTCTCGGCGCTCATGCTGGCGATCGGCGCCATCGCGGCGGTCCCGCTGGCACTGCGATCGCGGGGCACGGCCGGCTCCGATCGAGCCCCGCAGACCGGCGCTACCCGATAGACTGGGCGGCGATGTCTGAGACCCGTGAACCCCTGTTTTCCACTGCGACCGGCGCCGACGTCCGCGTCCGCTTCTGCCCGTCGCCCACCGGCACTCCGCACGTGGGCATGGTCCGCACTGCGCTGTTCAACTGGGCGTACGCCCGCCACACCGGCGGTACCTTCGTCTTCCGCATCGAGGACACCGACGCCGCTCGCGACAGCGAGGAGAGCTACGGCCAGATCATCGATTCCCTGCGCTGGCTCGGGCTCGACTGGGACGAGGGCATCGACGCGGGCGGAGCCGACGGCCCCTACCGCCAGTCGCAGCGCGGCGAGATCTACCAGGGCGTCATCGCGCAGCTGGTCGAGGCCGGGCACCTCTACGAGAGCTTCTCGACCGCGGAAGAGATCGACGCGCGCAACGAGGCCGCCGGCCGCCCCAAGCAGCTCGGCTACGACAACTTCGATCGCGATCTGAGCGACGAGCAGCGCGCGGCCTTTCGCGCCGAGGGCCGTCAGCCCGCGCTCCGCTTCCGCGTCCCCGAGGTCGATCTCTCGTTCACCGACCTGGTGCGCGGCGACATCACCTTCCCGGCGGGATCCACCATCGACTTCGTCGTGGTGCGGCCCAACGGCGCCCCGCTCTACACGCTCGTCAACCCGGTCGACGACGCGCTCATGGGCATCACCCACGTGCTGCGCGGCGAGGACCTCCTTTCGTCGACGCCCCGTCAGATCGCGCTCTACCACGCGCTCGTCGAGATCGGTGTCGCGAAGGCGATCCCGCGCTTCGGCCACCTGCCCTACGTCATGGGCGAGGGCAACAAGAAGCTGTCGAAGCGCGATCCCGAGTCGAACCTGCTGCACCACCGCGACCGGGGCTTCATCCCCGAGGGACTGCTCAACTACCTGTCGCTGCTCGGCTGGTCGCTGGCGCCCGACCGCGACGTCTTCTCGCGCGACGAGATGGTGGCGGCGTTCGACGTCGAGAACGTGAACCCGAACCCGGCCCGCTTCGACCAGAAGAAGGCCGACTCGATCAACGCCGACCACATCCGTCTGCTCTCCGAGGACGACTTCGGCCAGCGGATCCTGCCCTACCTCATCGCGGGCGGGGCGCTGCCGGTCGAGCCGAGCGAGGCGCAGCTCGAGATCGTGCGCGCGGCGGTGCCGCTCGTGCAGAGCCGCGTCACGGTGCTGTCCGAGGTCGCCGGCCTCATGGGCTTCCTCTTCACCACCAGCGATGCGCTGGTGTACGAGGACGACGCGCTCAAGTCGCTCAAGGACGATGCGCCGCAGGTGCTCTCCGCGGGCCTCGCCGCCCTCGATGCGATCCCCGAGTCCGAGTGGACGACCGAGCGGATCCAGACCGCGCTGCAGACGGCACTCGTAGACGAGCTCGGGCTGAAGCCGCGCATCGCGTTCGGCGCGCTCCGCGTCGCCGCCTCGGGTCGCCGCATCTCGCCGCCGCTCTTCGAGTCGTTCGAGCTGCTCGGCCGCGACGAGTCGCTGGCACGCCTGCGCCGTCTCGCCGACCGCCTCGCATCGGGGGAGTGACCCAGTCATGACCGCGTCGGATCGTACCGAGGGCGAGGCGCCGATCGGCGTCGCCATCATCGGCGGCGGTCCGGCCGGTCTGTCGGCGGGCCTGCAGCTCGTGCGCGCGAACCGCAGGATCGCGATCCTCGACAGCAATCGCCCGCGGCACTCGGCGACCCTCGAGTCGCACGGCTTCCTCACGCGTGACGGCGCGCCGCCGCTCGAGCTGCGGCGCCTCGGCCGCGAGGAGTTCGAGCGGTATCCGACGGCGCGCTTCGCGCAGGTCATGACCCGCGAGGTGCAGCCGCTCACCCCGGAGGAGGCCCGCGCGACCGGGTTCCCCGACGGGATCGGGTTCCGCGTGCGCGGTACCGGGGTGCGGGGCGCGTCCGACGTCGAGTTCCTCTCGCGACGGGTGCTGATCGCGGCCGGCCTCACCGAGGAGCTGCCGGCGCTGCCGCTGATCCGCGCCTACTACGGCACGGCGCTGCACAGCTGCGTCGAGTGCGACGGCTTCGAGAAGACCGACAAGCCGCTCGCCCTCATCGGCGAGACGAGCGACGTCTTCGCGCGGGCCCTGCTCATCAGCCGCTTCAGCTCCGATCTGATCGTGTTCACCAACGGCGCCGATACCGTGCGTCCCGATCAGGAGGCGCAGCTCTCCGCCGTCGGGATCCGGGTCGAGCGTCGCGCGATCGACGACATCGTGGGTGAGAAGGCCGAGATGACGGGGGTCCGGCTCACCGACGGGACCGTGATCCCGCGGGTGGGCGGGTTCGTCCGCCCCCGGTGGCACGCGCCCGTCGAGTTCCTCGGCGAGCAGCCGATCGAGCGCGACGACTGGGGCCTGATCCGGGTCGACGAGCGCGGCGAGACCTCGATCCGCGGGGTGTACGCCGCGGGCGACATCGTGCCGCCGGGGCCCCAGCAGCTCATCATCGCCGCCGGGAACGGCGCGCAGGTGGCTGCGAAACTGAACATGGACCTCATTCGAGGCGCACTGGGCGTAGGGAAGATCGATGACTGAGACGGAGCAGCGGGTGGAGCAGCGGGCACCGGGAGCCGAGGATCCCTCGCGGTACCTGACGCCGGGCGCACGCGGTGCCGCGGTGGGCGCGCGCTACGCGACCATCTCGGCGATCTTCGCGGGCATCCTGCTCATCTCGAACGTGGTCGCGGTGAAACCCATCGCCTTCGGTGCGATCCCGATCGGCGACTTCGCCCTGCCGCTGGTCTTCGACGGCGGCGTGTTCCTGTTCCCGCTCGCCTACGTGCTCGGCGACGTGCTCGCCGAGGTCTACGGGCTCAAGGCCACGCGCCGCACCATCTTCACGGCGTTCGCCCTCGCGGCGCTCGCCTCGCTGACGATCCTCGCGACGCAGGTGTCGCCGCCCGCCTCCGGTTGGGAGAACCAGGCGGCGTTCGAGGCGGTGCTCGGCTTCGTCCCGCGCATCGTGCTCGCGAGCCTCACCGGCTTCCTCGCCGGGCAGCTGCTCAACGCCTGGGTCATGGACCTCATGCACCGGCGGTCGAAGGGGCGCTTCCTGCGCTCGCGCCTCATCGTCTCGACTCTCGTCGGCGAGTTCGCCGACACCCTGCTCTTCTGCACGATCGCCTTCGCCGGCATCATCACCGGGCTCGACTTCGTGATGTACGTGGTGCTCGGCTACCTGGTCAAGTGCCTCGCCGAGGTCGTGCTGCTGCCCGTCACCACCCGGGTCATCCGCTGGGTGCGCCGCGCGGAGGATCGCGCGGCGGCACGTCCGGCGGAGTAGCCGCCGCTCAGTTCCAGGCCGCGGCGGCGGTGCGGGCGAACTCCGGCCCGTAGAGGCGGCCGAGGGTCTCGTCCCGCAGCTCGGCGAAGTCGCCGTCGATGATGCTCTGCCGGATCCGCTCCACCATGCGCACGATGTAGCGCTCGTTGTGGATCGTGGCGAGCGTCGAGGCCAGCATCTCCTTCGCCTTGAAGAGGTGGTGGAGGTACGCGGCCGTGTAGTTCTCGCACGTGTAGCAGTCGCACTCGGGATCCAGCGGCTCGAAGCGGCGGCGCTGCGCCGCGGCCTTCGCGTTGATCCGGCCCGAGCTCGAGTACATGGTGCCGCCGCGGGCCTGCCGGGAGGGGGCGACGCAGTCGAAGGTGTCCGCGCCGGCCGCGACCCCGGCGAAGAGATCGTCGGGTTCCGAGATGCCGAGCAGGTGGCGGGGCTTGTCCTCGGGCAGCTCGTCGGAGACCCAGCTGACGATGGTGCCGAGCTGGGATTTCTCGAGCGCCCCGCCGATGCCGTAGCCGTCGAAGCGCTGCCCGGTCGCCTCCGCGCCGGTCAGGCGGGCCAGTCCGCCGGCGGCCTGGCGGCGCAGATCCTCGTACTGCGCGCCCTGCACCACGCCGAAGAGCGCCTGATAAGGCCGGTGGGTGCGATCGGCGGTCTGCCGCGCGTGCTCGTCGAGGCAGCGCACCGCCCAGCGCTCGGTGCGGGCGACCGAGTCCTCCTGGTAGGGCCGCGTGTTCAGCAGGGTCGTGCACTCGTCGAAGGCGAAGATGATGTCGGCGCCGAGCTGGTGCTGGATCCGCATGCTCACCTCGGGGGTGAACCGGTGGGTGTCGCCGTTGATGAACGATTTGAAGGTGACGCCGTCCTCGTCGACGTGCGCGAGCCGGTCCTTGGTCTCGGCGATGACCTCGGCGCTGGCGTGATCGGCCTCGGCCATCGAGATGACCTTGCGGAAGCCGACGCCGAGCGACATCACCTGGAACCCGCCGGAGTCGGTGAAGGTCGGTCCGTCCCAGTTCATGAACCTGCCGAGCCCGCCGGCCTCGTCGACGAGGTCGCTGCCCGGCTGGAGGAACAGGTGGTAGGCGTTGGCGAGCACGGCCTGCCCGCCGAGCTCGCTCACGGTCGCCGGCAGGAGCGCCTTGACGGTGGCCTTGGTGCCGACCGGGATGAACGCCGGGGTCTGGATCTCGCCGTGCGGGGTGCTGATGGTGCCGGCGCGGCCGAGCGGCCGGCCGTCGGACCCCGAGGCTCCGCCGGTCTCGAGCCGATGATCGACGGTGAAGCCGAAGTCGGCGGGGGAGGGCGGGGGCGTCTGCGCAGGGCGTTCGTTCACCTGACCATCTAAGCACCAGCCCGTCGCGCGGGGCCTCGGCGTCTCCCGTGAGCCGGATCGACCCCGCGCGTTCACCTCCGCGTCACCGCGGGGTCATGCCCGCTCGCCATGATCGGAGGAGCCGCAGCGCGCTGTGCTGCGCGAAGACCCGGAAGGAAGACCGTGCCCCGTACTCTCCCGCAACGATCGCGGACGCTGATGGCCGCGCTGCTGCTCGGAACGCTCGGACTGGGGACGGTCGCGACGCTGACCGCTCCCGCGCAGCCGGCGCAGGCCGCCGACTACACGGGGGCGCAGGCCGGCGACCTGGTCGACGTGCGCATCGGCGACGTGCGGCCGACGCAGCCGGCGCTCGGCTACGACGAGGTCTTCTACAAGCTCGGTCGGTACACGATGGGCAAGGACGCCATCAACAAGAAGTTCGGCGACTGGTGCGAGGCGAACGGCCAGGGCGATGTCGCCAGCGCGAAGCCGGGTGCGCGACTCGACGATCCGACGAGCTTCACCTGCACGGTCGCGCTGGGCGCCGAGACCGCCGACACGATCGCCCCGATGAAGACCGTGGTGGTGGGCCCGGGCGGCACGCTCTACCTCACCGACGGTCACCACACCCTCACCTCCTTCGCCGAGACGCCGGACGGCGGGCTCGACCTGCACGTGCGCCTCCGGGTGCTGGGCAACCTGAGCTCGCTGAACGAGCAGCAGTTCTGGGCGAAGATGATCGAGAACAAGTGGACGTGGCTGCGCGGTCCCGAGGGCGATGCGGTGACTCCGGAACAGCTTCCGAAGAACGTCGGGCTCGCGAACTTCCGCAACGACAACTACCGCAGCGTGCTCTACTTCGGGCGGGACATCGGGTACACCTCCGGTTCGCTGCCGTTCCAGGAGTTCTACTGGGGCTCCTGGGTGCGCGACGCGAAGCCCGTCGACCTCTCCGGGTGGGATCGGGGCGACCTCACCAGCTACCTGGCGACGGTGCGCGCGCTGACCACGGCTCAGACCGGACTCGCCGACGGCGCGGTGGTCGACAGCGGTTTCACCGCGGCGCAGCTGGGCAAGCTGGGGCAGTGGAACGACGGCAAAGCCGAGGGCAAGGGCGAGTGGAGCAAGCTGGCGAAGCCCTACTCCGATGCCAAGCCGGGCAAGATCGCGTACGCGCTCGAGTACCGCGCGGCGAATCTGCCGGTGATGCCCGCCGCGCCGACCGTGACCGCTGCGGCGGGCGAGGCGACCGTGAGCTGGAGCGTTCCGGCCTCCGGCGATCGCCCGGTGACCGGGTACACCGTCCGGCTGGATCCGGTGCAGCCCGCCGTCGTGGACTCGGTCGCCGCGCCCGCGGCCTCCGCGTCGATCGTGGCCGAGGTGGCGGCACCCGCGACCAGCCACCGCTTCACCGATGTGCCCGCGGGGGAGTACACCGCCACCGTCATCGCGCACAACCTCGTGGGGGACTCCCCGCTCTCGCCCGCGTCGGAGGTGGTCTCGGTGCCGGCGAAGCCGGACACCGGGGCGAGCGCCGACGCCGATTCCGGATCCTCCGCAGGCGCCGACGCGAGCGGGACCGCGGAGGGGGCCTCTTCGGGTTCTGCGAACGCGGGCGGCTCGAACGCGGGCGGCTCGGCCGATGGATCGAACGCGTCCGCGTCGACTCAGTCGTCCGGCTCGGCGAACGGTTCGAACAACGGCGCCGATGCGCAGGCGGCGAACGGCTCGAGCACCGGGGCGGTGAAGCACGGTGGTTCGCTTCCCGTCACGGGTGCCGCGGACGGCACCGGGTTGGCGGTCGCGGGGGCGCTCGGGATCGCGATCGTCGGCGGTCTGGTGCTGCTGATCTCGGTGCGAACCCGTCGGGAGGCGTGACCCGCAGCCGCTCGAGGCGCGCGCTGAGGGCCCCGGAATCCGCGAGATTCCGGGGCCCTCAGCGTTCCGGGCGCGGGAGGCCCGGGTCTGGAGCGGCGATGTGACACGCCCGGGATCCCGCTCCATGTTGCGGGGCCCCCGGCATCCGCGTAATGTAATCCCTTGTCAGCGCGACGGAGCCGGACGCAGAAGCGGTCCGGTTCTTTTCATGCGCAGCGAGCATGGGAAAACATGCGAAGCAAGACAGGTTGTCTTTCGGAAAGCTT
>NZ_LAYO01000079.1 GCF_000980875.1 Leucobacter sp. Ag1
GAGGCCCGCCGGGACCCGCGGTACCGAACGCCGCCACGCGCTCCCCATCCGAGGTCCGGATCGCCACCGTGCCACCGGCCACGGGAGCTCGGAGCAGCAGCTCCTCGCCCCGGGCGAGCGCGGCCTCGAGGCCGCGCTCGAGGCCGCTCATCGGCCCGCTCCCGCGACGCGCTCCCGCTCGCGCAGGATCGCGCGCTCCTGCCGGGCCGCCAGCCCGCGCCAGAGCTCCTCGAGTTCGCGCCGCGGCTCGAACCGGCGGAGATCGCCGTGCCCGCGGGACCCGGGGGCGAAGCCGCAGGTCGAGGCGACGAGATCCGCCGCTCCGAGCGCCGAGTGGTCGGTCTCGAGCAGGTCGGCCTCGACGGCTCGCCCGCAGGCGTCCGCGAGATCCTGCAGCAGCAGCGGCGACCGCGCCGAGCTCCCCGCGACGAGGAGCCTGCCGTCGGCCGGCGGATCGATCACCGCGATGCAGCGGCGGGCCTCGAGCACGATCCCCGTCAGGAGTCCGCGCATGAGCTGGCCGCGGGTGCTCCCGAGCGTGAGGCCGGCGAAGCCGCCGAAGAGCCCCGGCTCCCAGAGCGCTCCCTGCTCCCCCGGTCCGAGGTACGGCAGAGTCTCGGGCGCTTCTGCGGGATACACCGATCCGGCTTCCGCGAGCAGCGCCTCCACCGACGACGCGCCGGTCAGGTCCGCCAACCAGGCGAACGCCGACCCCGTCGCCACGAGATCCATCTCCCAGCCGAATCCGCCGTCGGCGAGCGGGGTCACGAGCGAGCGCCCGCCGGGATCCGCTTCGGGGCTCGTCCGGGTCCCCAGGATCACGGTGCTCGTGCCCGAGATGATCGCGACGTCGCGACCCGGTCTCGCTCCGAGAGCGACGGCGCCCAGCACCGAGTCCGCGGCGCCCAGCGCGACCGGGATCCCGCTCGGCGCGCCGACCAGTCTGGCCACCCCCTCGACGAGCCCCCGCGTCTCGGTCGCCGGACGCACTTCCGGCAGCTCCGGCCAATCGCCCGAGGCGTGCGCACCGTCCGCGACGGCGCTCACCCCCGAGCCCACCGCGGTGCTCGGGTCGGTGAGGAGGTGTCCGGTGAGGCGCGCGAACACGTAGTCCTTCGCCCCCGCGATCCGGGAGATGCGGCGGGCCGCCTCCGGATCCTGCCGCACGATGCGGCGGTGCATGGGCACCAGGTAGCGGGCGTCGAGGTGCTGCCCGGTGCGGGCGTACGCCGTGGCGCCGGGATGGCGCTCCGCGAGTTCGCGCGCGTCGGCTTCCGCACGGATGTCCTCCCAGACGATCGCCGGCCCCACGGGCTCGCCCGCCTCGTCGAGGCAGACGAGCGTCGGCAGCATCGCGGACAGCCCGATCCCGATCCACTCCTGCGCGGGGGTCGCCTGCGCGAGCTCCCCCAGCGCGCCGACCACCGCGGCCATCCAGTCACCGGGGGCCTGCTCGGCCGCCCCGGGTTCGGGGCGGGAGGTCGGGTACGGGCGCCGCACCCGCGCGAGCACCCGTCCCGTCGCCGCGTCCACCGCGAGCGCCTTCGCGCTCGAGGTGCCGAGATCGAGACCGATCGCGATCGCCCGTCCGCCTGCCATACCGTCAGCCCCTCCGCCTCACGCCTTCGCGAACTCCCGAGCGAGCACGCGCATGGCCCCCGAGGCCGCTTCGAGCGTGTCGTCGATGTCTCGATCATCATGCACCAGCGAGACGAACAGGTTCTCGAACTGCAGCGGGTGGAAGAGCACCCCGCGCACGATCATCTCCTCGTACCAGCGGGTGAACACGCCCTCGCGGGTATGGGCGACCGCGTCGCGCCAGTTCTTGATCGGGCCGTCGGCGAACCACAGCTGGAACACGGTGCCGAGACCGGTCACGTAGGCGTCGATGCCGTTGTCGTTGGCGATGGCTTCGAGCCCTCGCGCCAACCGGTCGCCGAGCGCGCGCTGCCGCTCGTACAGGCCGGGCTCCGCGAGCAGGTCCATGGTCGCCGACACCGCGGCGCACTGCACGACGTTGGCGTTGTAGGTGCCCGAGTGCGAGTAGGTGCCGTCGGCGATGAGGCGCATGGCCTCCTTCGTGCCGCCGATCGCCGCGACCGGGAAGCCGCCGCCGATGCCCTTCGCGTAGGTGGTGAGGTCGGGGATCACGCCGTAGTACTCGTGCGCGCCGCCGCGGGCGATGCGGAATCCGGTGATGACCTCGTCGAAGATGAGCATCGCACCGTACTTCCGCGTCTCGGAGCGCAGCAGTTCCAGGTAGCCGGGCTCGGGCAGGATGCAGCCGGTGTTGAGCACGGCGGGTTCGGTGATGACGGCCGCGACCTCCTCACCGCGCTCCTCCATCAGCCGGACGAAGCTCTCCGCATCGTTCCAGGTGAGCACGACGAGGGTCTCGCCCAGTTCGGCGGGGACGCCGAGCCCCATCGCGACGGGGCGCGGACGGTCGGCGGGACCGGCCTGGTCGAGGTCGACGTGGTTCGACCAGTACACGCTGTCCTGCCAGCCGTGGTACAGCCCTTCGAAGCGCACGATGATGCGCCGCCCCGTCGTGGCGCGGGCGATGCGGACCGCCTGACCGACCGCCTCGGAGCCGGAGTTCGCGAAGCGGACCTGCTCCACGCCGGGCACGGTCGCCACGACCTTCTCGGAGGCCTCGATCTCGAGCTCGTACGGCAGACCGAAGCTCGTGCCGTGCTCGGTGATCGCCCGGGTCACCGCTTCGGTGACGACGGGGTGCCGGTGCCCGAGGATGTCCGGGCCGAGTCCGAGGAGGTAGTCGACGTACTCGTTGCCGTCGACGTCGGTGATGCGGGACCCGAGCCCCTGCTCCATGAACAGCGGGTAGGGATTCCACCCGTTGCGGGGCAGGCGTGCGGTGCTGCCGGCACCGCCGGGGATCGTGAGCTTGGCCCGCTCGAAGAGCTCGCGGGAGCGCGGGGTGCGGTCGGAGAACGCCGAGGCGAAGGTGAGGTCCATATCGATGCCTTTCACGGGGAGGGACGAGTCGTCGGTTCCGAACGCGATCAACTTATCATACTAAGTATGCATTGAGAAGGAAGCGGGTCATCTCCGATGCGCGACACCGTCGTGCGCGAGCAGCTCCGCGAGCATCAGCGCACCGGCGCCGGTCGGCCCCTCACCGAACCCGGCGATCGGGAACTCCAGGTAGGCGGTACCGCCGATATCGAGGTGCGCCCACGGGCGCGCGCCCGCGAATCGTGCGAGATAGGCCGCCGCGTGCCGTCCGGTATCCGGTCGGTCGAGCGGGGCGTTCCGCGAATCGGCCACCCGCGACTCCAGCGAAACCCCCTCCCCGTAGGGCAGCGGCAGGATCCAGGCCGGATCCGCGACCCGCTCGCCGGCGGCGACCACGCGCGCCGACAGCTCCTCGTCGTTCGACCAGATCCCGGTCCGCCGCAGCCCCGCGCCGCCGTCGGTCAGCGTTCCCACGTCGATGAGGGAGTCATGCCCGGCCTCCCGCAGCCAGGAGAGGCCGTCGGCCAGCACCAGCCTGCCCTCGCAATCGGTGTCGACGATCTCGGTCGTCTCCCCGCCCGGATGACGCACGACATCGCCCGGACGGGCCGATGAGCCCGAGACCGCGTTGTCGCACAGCGGGAGGATCGCCTCGATCGTCGGGCCGGACCCCGCTCCGCGCTCGTCCGCCGCGAGCCGGATCGCGGCGGCGACGGTCGCCGCGGCGGCCATGTCCGACTTCATCCACGACATCTCGCCGGCGTCCCGCTTGAGGTTGAGACCGCCGGAGTCGAATGCGATGCCCTTGCCGACGAGCCCGATGGACGGCAGCGCAGGATCCCCCGGCACTTTCAGGTGCGCGACCAGGGGCGGCCGGGAACTGCCGCCACCCACGGCCAGCACCGCGCCGAAGTCGGCACGACCGAGCCGCACCGCGTCCCAGACCTCCACCTCGACCGCGGGGTTCTCACCGCAGTACTCGACGATCCGCTGCGCCAGTTCGGCGGGGCCCAGGAGGTTCGGCGGCAGTTCGACGAGCTCGCGGACCCAGCGGATCGCATCGGCCCGACGCCTCCAATCGTTCGGCACCGGCTCGCCGACGGCGAAGACCGGCTCGGGCGCGACGCGCTCGGGCGACCCCGGACGCTGTTCGCCGATCCGGACCCCGCGCCAGAGCGCTTCGTCGCGCGAGGGATCCCCCCATTCCCACCAGATGCGGGCGGGCGATCCGTCGGCGACCTCGGCCGCCAGCCCGCCGAGGGCCAGCCCCGAGGCCCACGCCCGGGAGGCGCCGGACGGGGCGCCCGGACCCCGGTGCGGCGATTCGGCGCGGACCCCGATCACGAGGTGCGGGCCATCGGGACCGGGCACGACCGCGCGAGCGTGCTCGGCCTCCCCCTTCGCCGCGGAGAGCCAGTCGGTGATGCTCGCGGGCTCCGCACCGAGCGCGGCGGCGAGCGCTTCGAGACCGGCCGCAGCCGACTCGTTCAGCGGGTCGGTCCGCTCGGGATCCGGGAGGACGACGAGTTCGATCTGCACGGTTCAGCCTTTCGTCCGGTGCACCTGGATGAGCGTCTGGGTCGACAGGTTGTTGATCGAGCCGACGAGTGGCGAGAGCACGAATCCCGTCCACGCCGGGTCGTGCGCCTCGATCACCTTGGGATAGGTGAGCACCACGTAGGGCCGGTCGTCGAAGAGGATCCGCTGCATGCGGTCGATCGTCGCACGTCGGGCCGCGGGATCGATCTGCGTCCCCTGCAGCGTGTAGAGCCGGTCGTACTCGGGGTTGCAGTAGCCGCTGTCGGAGTTGTGGCCGCGGGAGGCGCAGGTGAGGGTGCTGAGCAGGAAGTCGGGGTCGACCGGCGGGGTCCAGTTCCACATCGCGAAGTCGTAGTCGAGGTACTCGTTGTCGGGGCCGTTGATGGCGTCGGTCGCGGCGTCGGGATCCATCTTGCGCTGCACGAGCCGGATCCCGATGTCTTCGAAACCGCGCTGGATCGTCTGGAACGCGCGATCCCCGGATCCGTTCTCCTCCGTGGGGAACACGAGTTCGTAGTCCATGCGCGAGCCGTTCGCCACGCGGATCCCGTCGGAGCCCTTCGCGTATCCGAGGCCGTCGAGGATCGCGTTGGCCTTCGCGGTGTCGTAGGGCAGGCCCGTGATCGCGGGGTCGTGGTACCCGGAGGCCGGGGACAGCACGGTGGATCCGGGCTGCGCGTAGCCGAGCCAGGTCTGATCGACGATCTCGGTGCGGTCGATCGCGTACTCGAGCGCCTTGCGCACCTCGGGGTTCAGGAGTTCGCGATGCTTCGGCTTCTTCGGGTTGGTGTTGATGATGAGGTTCTTGATCGTGACGCTCGGCCCGATCTCGACGGTCATGCCCGCGCGCTTCAGGGTCTTGACGGCCGTCGGCGGCGTCATCTGGCCGATCATGTCGAGCTGATGGCTCTTCAGCGCGGTCACCATGGCGTCGTCGTTCGCGAAGAACTGGAATCCGAAGCCATCGATCTTCGGCTGCTCGCCCCACCACTCCGGGTTCCGCGAGAACAGCATGATCTGATCCTTGCGGTAGGTGTCGAGCGTGAAGGGTCCGCCCGAGACGAGCGGCGCCTTGTTCTCGTAGGAGGTGATGCGCATGCCGTCCCCCGTCGCGAGCGGTTCCCAGATGTGCTTGGGCAGGATGTGCAGGGCCTGCATCTGCGTGAGCACGTTGCCCACGGGTGAGGCGTAGTGGAGCACGACGGTGTTCGTGTCAGGGGCCTCGGCCCGCTCGAGGTGCGCGACCCAGCCCGAGAGAATGCCCGTGGGGCCGTCCTTGTAGCGCAGGATCATGTTGGCGGTGAAGGCGACGTCCTCGGCCGTCAGCGGCTTCCCGTCGGACCACTTCGCGTCGGGCACCGTGCGGAAGGTCCAGGTCCGGCCGTCGGCCGAGGTCTCCCAGCTGCGGGCGAAGGACGGCACGATCCGCAACTGCTCGTCGTACTCGGTGAGGTGCGGGTAGATGTACTGGAACAGCACGCTCGAGTAGTCGGAGTCGGCGACGAAGGGGTTGAGCGAATCGACGAGCGAGGTGGTGCCGACTCGCAGCACATTGCGGCTCGCACTGTTCCCGGTGCATCCCGTCAGCGCCAGTGCGGCGGCGACTAGCACCGCGCCGATCGCCAGCAGACGTCTTCTCAGTTTCATGGTTCCCCTGCTTCTCATCGTCGAGGGAGGTGGCAACACGGAAGAAATTGCAACTTCACTTATCTTAGTAGACTGAGCATACTAGGTGACAAGACCTCGCGATCGGATTCTCGATCGCACAGCCCCCTCGAGGAAGAGAGGCGAGATGCACCGCAGGAGATACGTCTGGCGGCGAACGATCTTCGCGATCGTCACCGTGTTCGTGGCCGTGACCCTCAACTTCGTGCTGTTCCGAGTCCTGCCCGGCTCCGCCGTGACCCGCATCTCGCGCGTACCGAACGCCTCGCCCGAGCTGAAGCAGGCGCTGACCCGCGAGTTCGGCCTCGACCGGCCGATGTGGGAGCAGTACCTGCTCTACCTCAAGGGACTCTTCACCGGGAACCTCGGGGTCTCGTACGCGAATCGGCAGCCCGTGACCGCGAACCTCGCCGACGCCTTCGCCAATACGCTGCCCCTCGTGCTCACCGGCACGGTGATCGCGCTCGCCATCGGGATCCTGCTCGGGATCCTGAGCGCGGTCCGGCGCGGCAGCCCCTTCGACCACGTCATGACCAACGTGTCTGTCGCGTTCTACGCGTTCCCCACCCAGTTCCTCGGCATGATGCTGCTCATCGCGTTCGCCGGGCTGCTGCCCTCCGCCGGCATGAGCGACCCGTTCGCCGAACTCGCGACCCCGTGGGAGCAGTTCGTCGACCGAGGCGCGCATCTCGTGCTCCCCGTCGCCACGCTCGCGCTCACCCTCTATGCCGAGAACCTGCTCATCATGCGATCCTCGGTGCTCGAGACCCTCGGCGAGGACTACATCCTCACCGCGCGGGCGAAGGGGCTCTCCCGCGGCCGGATCATCCGCGCCTACGCGGTGCGGAACGCGATGCTGCCCACCGTCACGATGATCGCGCTCGCGCTCGGCAGCGTCGTGAGCGGCGCGATCCTCATCGAAGTCATCTTCTCCTGGCCCGGAATCGGACGCGCGCTCTACGAAGCCGTGCTGCACCGCGACTACCCGATGCTCCAGGGCGGCTTCCTCGTCATCACGATCACGGTCGTGGTATTCAACTACCTCGCCGACCTCGCCTACGCGTGGCTCGATCCGCGAGTCTCGGACTAGAAGGGCCAGGGCACCACCATGACGCATCCGGGAACCACCCTCGTCTCGCTCCCCCGCGGACGACGCCCCAAGAACCGGCGCAGAGGCGCCTTCGGGCGCGCGATCCGCGAACCGGGCGCCATCATCGGACTCTCCGTGATCCTCGCCTTCCTGCTCCTGTCGATCTTCGCGCCGCTCCTCACGCCGTACTCGAGCCGCGAGGTCAGCTGCGGGGTCTTCGAAGCGCCCAGCGCGGCGCACTGGTTCGGCTGCGACGACGGCGGCGTCGACGTGCTGAGCCTCGTGCTCGAGGGCGGCCGCATCTCGATGTTCGTCGGATTCGCGGCGGCCGCGATCTCGATCCTCATCGGGGCGACGGTCGGAATCCTCTCGGGCTACTTCGGCGGCTGGGTCGACACCGTGCTCATGCGGATCACCGACTACTTCCTCGTGATCCCGCAGATCGTGCTCATGATCGTGATCGCCGCGGTCTGGGGGCCGAGCCTCGACCACGTGATCATCGTGATCGGCGCACTGATGTGGACGAGCACCGCCCGCATCGTGCGCTCCCAGGTCAAGAGCCTGCGCGAACGCGCGTACGTGCGGCGGGTCGAGGCCATCGGCGCCGGGCACCTCCGCATCGTGCTCCGGCACATCCTGCCCCAGCTCGGCCCGCTGCTCGCGGCGAGCGCCGTGCTCGCCGTCACCGTCGCGATCTTCAACGAGACCGCCCTCGCGTTCCTCGGCCTCTCCGACCCGAACGCGATCACCTGGGGCACGATCATGGAGCGCGCCTTCAACCGCGCGGCCGTCTCGACGGGCGCGTGGTGGGCGATCGTGCCGGCCGGCGTCGCCGTCGCGCTGCTCATCGTCGGCTGCTATCTGCTGGGCCGAGCGATCGAGGACGCGCTCAACCCGCGCCTGCGCGTCTCCCACCTCGGGCTGCGCACCTGGGCGCTGCGGCAGAGCGCCTCGGACGATCTCGAACGCGCCGCCGCACCGGCGCCGCGGAAGCGAAGCGCGGGCGATGGTCCCGCCGCCGGAACGGAGGAGCGACGATGACCCCCACCTCGACGGACGCGGCACGGCCCGCGCTCGAGATCCGCGATCTCCGGATCTGGTTCCGGACCGATGACGGCGCCGAGAACGAGACGGTCAAGGGGCTCTCGCTGAGCCTCGCTCCCGGAGAGCGCCTAGGTCTCGTCGGCGAGTCCGGGTGCGGCAAGACGACGACCATCCTCGCCGCGCTGGGACTGCTCCCCGCGAACGCGACCGTCTCGGGGCACGTGCTGCTCGACGGCGTCGACATCATCGCCGGCGGCGACCGCACCGTCCGCCCGCACCGATGGACCGACATCGCGATGGTGTTCCAGGGCGCGATGAGCGCGTTCAACCCCGTGCACACCGTCGGATGGCAGATCCTCGAAGCGCTCCGCGTGCATCGGCGCTTCGTCGGCGAGGAGGACGCCCGGGTGCGCGAGTTGCTGGACCTCGTCGGCCTGCCCGAAGGCACCGAGCAGCGGTTCCCCCACGAGCTCTCGGGCGGCATGAAGCAGCGCGCGGTGATCGCAATGGCGCTCGCCTGCGAACCGAAGGTGCTGCTCGCGGACGAACCGACGACGGCGCTCGACGTCGTCGTGCAGGACCAGATCCTGCGGCTGCTGGTGGAGCTCTCCGAACGCCTCGGACTCGCGCTGATCCTCGTGACCCACGACCTCGGGGTGGTCGCCCAGAGCTGCACCCGGGCCGCCGTCATGCGCGACGGTGAGATCCTCGAGGAGGGCACGGTCGAACAGCTCTATCGCGCACCCGCGCACCCCTACACGCGCACGCTCTTCGAGTCGACGCCCGACATCGCGCAGGTGGCGGCGAAGCCGATCCCCGATCCCTCGCCCGCGCTGCTCGCCGTCGAGAGTCTCTCGGTCGAGTACGCGGGTCGGGGCGGAACGCGGCGGGCGGTCTCCGACGTGTCGTTCGAGGTCGCCGAGGGCGAGCTCGTCGCGCTCGTCGGCCAGTCCGGCTGCGGCAAGACCACGACCCTGCAGGCGATCATGGGCATGCTGCCCGGAGCGACCGGCTCGGTCTCGGTCGACGGCGCCCCCGCGCTCGGGATCCGCCGCGCGGACCGGCGGCGCCTCCGCGAGCGCGTGCAGATGATCTTCCAGGACCCGTACGAGTCGCTCGACGTGCGGTTCACCGTCGCCGACACCATCGAGGAGCCGCTGCTCGTGTTCCGCGCCTGCCGGGACCGCGCCGAGCGCCGCGAACGGGCGCTCGCGGCGCTCGAGGCGGTCGGGCTCTCCCCCGCCGAGCAGTTCATCGACCGCTACCCGCACCAGCTCTCCGGCGGCCAGCGGCAGCGCGTGGCGATCGCGGCCGGGCTGGTGCTGCGCCCTGCGCTGCTGCTCGCCGACGAACCGGTGAGCATGCTCGACGTGTCGGTGCGCACCGGAGTGCTGCGGCTGCTCGCGGAGCTGAAGGAGCGGGAGCGGATGGGGATCCTGATGATCACCCACGACCTCTCGACCGCGGCCGAGTACGCCGACCGGATCATCGTGATGCGGGATGGCGGGATCGTCGAGTCGGGGACCCCCGACGAGGTCGTGCACCGACCGCGGGACCCCTATACGCGACTGCTCATCGACAGCATCCCGAGCCCGGACCCCGCCCGGGCGGCGTGAGGCGGCTGCCGGACGCCGAGCGCCGAGTGCCGCGTGCCGCGTGCCGCGTGCCGGCTCAGTCGGCGCTCGGCGCGCCGAACGGGCGCACGTCCCAGCGGCCGGCTCCGGTCGGAGGCGGCAGCAGGCGCGGCCCGCGCTTGCCCGAGACGTAGAAGACGAAATCGTCGGCCCGGTAGGTCTGCAGGTAGGAGTCGAACGGCACGTCGTCGTCGGAGTAGCTCACCCCGCGCACCCGCATCACCGTGTCGTCGGCCCCGATGCCCAGCCGCTCGCGCTCCCACGCGGTCGGGCGGTCCACCTGGAAGAACTGCTCGGCGTAGGCCTCGGTGATCCCCGTGCGCTCCTCGATGAGTCCGTAGAGGGATTCGCCCGCCGCGAGGCGGTCCTCGTCGAGCGCGGGCGCCAGACTGAGCGGGATCGTCGCGAGCTCGGCGACCGCGCGCACGCCCCCGCGGGAGCGCACGCGCGCGATCTCCCACACCGGCTGGCCGCTCTCGATGCCGAGCGCTCGCACGTGGTCCGGGCCCGGGAGCCCGACCGCGATCCCGACGAGCTCGGTACTGAACTCGACGGGCGAGACGCCGTCCGAGATCGTTCCGAGCAGCGTGCCCGGCGAACCGGGCTGGCTCACCAGCCGCCGCTGCGCGACGAAGGTGCCGACGCCCTGATGCCGCACGATGATGCCGTCGTGAGCGAGCTCGTCGAGCGCGCGGCGCACCGAGATGACGCTGACCTCGGCCATCGCCGACAGCTCCGCGGTGCTGGGCAGCTTCGCGCCCGCCTCGAGCCCCTGGTCGGCGATCAGCCCCGTCACCAGGTCGTAGACGCGCTGATAGCGCAGTTCGCGTCCCGCTCGGGGCGCCCCGTCCTGGTTCACCGGCACCGCGTGCATCCTCTCGCTTGACATGATCAGTATGTCTGCTGCCGCGAGAGTAGCACGCCCATCCGGTTCGCAGGAGTCGGGACGGACGGAGCGGACGCGCTCATCCGTCGGCGGGCTCAGCCGGCGACCCGGATCACCGGCTCGTGCCGCACCGGGAAGTTCACCGACGACGCGATGAAGCAGTTGCGCCCGGCCTCGGCGTGCGCCGCCAGGGCCGCATCGACCATCGACGCGTCGGCGACCGTCACCTCGGGGTGCAGCACGACCTCGACGAAGCCGCCGCCCTCGCCCTGCTGCCGCATGGATCCCGTGGCACGATCGACGTAGTCCGTCACCACGACCCCGGCGCGCACCGCCGAGTGCAGGTACGACAGCAGGTGGCACTGCGCGAGAGCGGCCACGAGCAGCTCCTCGGGGTTCCAGCGATCGACGTCACCGTGGAAGGTCGGGTCCGCCGATCCTTCGAGCGGCGGCTTGTCGGTGCCGTACAGCAGCACCTGCCGACCGTACTCGCGATACCCGCTGGTGCCGGTCCCCCGGTTGCCGGTCCATTCGACGCCGACCGCGTACTCGTGGTTCCCCATCATGCTGCGAGCGTACCGCGCGGCGCGGCCCCCGAGTAGGTCGACGTCGAGATACCCCGGAGTAGGATCGAAGCCATGAGCAATGACACCATCGTCCAGGAACGCCGCGTCGTAACCTCGATCCCCGGGCCCCGCTCGCAGGAGCTGCACGAGCGCCGCCGGGCGGTCGTCCCGCCGGGCGTGCACAGCGTGCTGCCGGTCTACATCGACCGCGCGCACGACTCGATCCTGGTCGACGTCGACGGCAACCAGTTCATCGACTGCGGCGGCGGCATCGGCGTCACCACCATCGGCCACACGGACGACGCAGTGGTCGCTGCCGCGACCGCGGCGCTGCAGAGCGTCACACACACACTCTTCACCGTGACCCCCTACGAGAGCTACGTGCGCGTCGCCGAGCACCTCGCGAAGCACGTTCCGGGCGCTGGCGAGAAGCGCACCGTGCTCGTCAACTCGGGCGCCGAGGCCGTCGAGAACGGCGTCAAGATCGCCCGCAAGTTCACCGGCCGTCCCGGCGTCGCCGTGCTCGAGCACGCCTACCACGGACGCACCATGCTCACCGCGACCATGAACCACAAGGCCGCTCCCTACGCCGCAGGCTTCGGCCCGCGCGCGGGCGACGTCTACAAGGCGCCCAACTCCTACCCGCTGCGCGACGGCCTCTCGGGCGCCGAGGCCGCGGCCCGCACCATCACCTACCTCGAGAAGGTCGCCGGCGCCGAGGATCTCGCGTGCCTCGTGGTCGAGCCGATCCAGGGCGAGGGCGGTTTCGTCGTTCCGGCAGACGGCTACCTGCCGGCGATCGCCGAGTGGTGCCGCGCGAACGGCATCGTGTTCATCGCCGATGAGGTGCAGTCGGGTATCGCCCGCACCGGCACGGTCTTCGCGATCGAGCAGTTCGGCGTCGAGCCCGACCTCGTGCTCTCGGCCAAGGGCATCGCGGGCGGCCTGCCGCTCGCCGCGGTCACCGGCCGCGCCGAGATCATGGACGCTGCGCAGCCCGGCGGCCTGGGTGGCACCTTCGGCGGCAACCCCGTCTCGTGCGCCGCCGCGAACGCCGTGTTCGAGCAGATCGAGTCCGCCGACCTGCTCGCCGAGGCGAAGCGCATCGAGCGCGTGCTCGGCGACGGCCTGCGCGCCCTCGCCGCGAAGTACGACGTGATCGCCGAGGTGCGCGGCAAGGGCGCCATGATGGCGATCGAGGTCGTGAAGCCCGGCACGCTCGACGTCGATGCCGAGCTCGTCTCGCGCGTCATCGCCCGCGCAGCCCAGGCCGGCGTGCTGCTGCTCAACGCCGGCATCTTCGGCAACGTGATCCGCTTCCTGCCGTCGCTGAAGCTCACCGACGCCCTGGCCGCCGACGTGCTGTCCGTGCTCGACGAGGCGTTCGCGGCCGAGCTCGCCTAGCCCAGCGGTCCCCCGTTTCGAGAGCGGGCGTCACTCCTCCGGAGGGCGCCCGCTCTCGGCGTTCGGGGCCGTACGGCGAAAGGAAAAGCGGCGCTCAGCCGAGCGGGACGCGCACGGGCACCGTGTCCGGGCCCTCGTCGTCCGAGCCCGAGGCTGCGACACCCTCAGCGGGAATAGCGTCCTCGGAATCGGAATCGGAGTCGATCCCCACGACCTCGACGGGTTCGGTCTCGACGGGCGCCTCCGTGGCTGCCGCCTCAGCGCCGGCCCGGATCTCGGCGGGGTTCTCCCCGCCGACCGCGTCGAGCGAGACCCCGGCGATCGCGAGATCGCTCGTGTCCCGCGCCTCGCCCACGGCGTGCACGTCGATCACGACGACGGTGACGTTGTCGCGGCCCGCGTTCTCGATGGCGTGATGCACGAGCTGCTTCGCCGCTTCCTCCGCGGTGTCGGTCGTTGCGAGGAAGTGCTGGATCCCGATCTCGGTGAGCTCCTTGGTGAGCCCGTCGGAGCAGATGAGGATCCGTTGCCCGGGGATCAGCGCGAGCGCCGTGTAGTCGGGCGAGGGCGCCTCGTTGAAGCCGACGGCGCGGGTGATCACGTTCGCGTGCGGATGGAACTCCGCCTCCTCGGGCGTGATCGCGCCGGTGTCGATGAGGTGCTGCACGACCGAGTGATCGACGGTGATCTGGCTGAGCGCACCCTTGAAGTACTGGTAGACGCGGGAGTCGCCGATGTTGAAGACGGTCCAGGTGGGTTCCTCGGCGCAGGATCCCAGCGTCACGCCGGTCACCGTGGTGCCGGCACCCAGATCGGTCTCGCCCGCGTCGAGTTCGATGTCCTCGACCGCGTCCTCGAGCGCGCCGTCGATGTCGCGCTCGCTGACCGTGCGGTTGCCGCCGAGCTCGGCGAGCCTGCGCACGACCGCGGCCGACGCGACCTCGCCCGCGGAGTGGCCGCCCATGCCGTCCGCGACCGCGAAGACCGGCGGGATCACGACATAGCTGTCCTGGTTCACCTCGCGTCGGCGCCCGACATCGGTGATGGCGTGCCACGACAGCTCGATCTCGAGATCCGAGCCCGGGCGATAGCCGATGCGACGCCGAACGGCGTTCTCCCCACGTTCGGTCAACGTCTCTCCTCGGCAATCACTCGAACATCCTACCGTGCGGCCCGCTTGGAGCCCGCCCCGCCCGTCACCCCGGCAGGTGCGCCGAGCTCGGTCACGAGGGTCGCGCTGCCCGGCCGGTCTCCGAGTTCCAGTTCGAGCCCCTCCGCCTGCGCCCAACGGCCGAATGCCTCCGGGCCGTCGAGTTCCGCACCGGATCGCGCCAGGCGCCGCACCAGGTCGCCCTTGGCGGTCTTGTTGAAGTGGTTGAGCGCGCGGACCGCCCCGTCCGCGCCGCGCTGCGCCACCTCGAGCTTGGTTCCGACGCCCTCGGGCAACGGCGCGAGCGCGGCGTAGTCGTTGGATCGCAGGTCGAGGATCCACCCGTGCGCCGCCCAGTCCATGTCGGCGTGGGCGCGGATCCAGCTCCGCTTGAGCGGCGCCTCGAGCGCGGCGAGGCGGCTGCCCGCCGACAGGCGGTAGGCGGGGATCCGATCCCCCGCGCGCACGAGCCCGAAGAGCGCGGACTGCACCGCCACGTGCTCGCGCATCCAGTCGCGCGCATCGGCATCGAGCGAGACCGCATCGAGCGCGTCGTAGAGGACGCCCGTGTACCGGTCCATCGCCTCCAGCGCCCCCGAGGACCCGAGCACCCGATTGTGCTCGAGCTCGCCCCGCGCCTTCACGCCGAGCCCGAGCGCCTTCGCCGCGAGCTCCTCGTCGCGCGAGAGCTCCTCGAGCGCGGTGCGCACGGCGGCGCGGGTGCCCGCGAGCTGTTCGTCGTGCGCCAGATCCTCGGCCCGGTAGGGCGCGTCTCCGCCGGTGCGCTTCGTCTCGGAGGGCGGGAGCAGGATCAGCATGGTGCGGCTTTCTGGTGGTGGGGAAACGGCGGGGCCGGCCGCTGCTTCGAGTGAAGCTGCGGCCGGCCCCGGCGTTGGAAGGTACGAACGGTCGGAATCAGGCGACCAGTTCGGCGCGACCCGCCACGATCGTGATCGTGTCGTGGTCGACGGAGAGGAACCCGTCCTCGGCGTTGACGGTGATCTTCTCACCGTCGGTGCCGGCGACGCGGACCGCACCCTCGGCGAGCAGAGCCAGAAGCGGCTCGTGCCCACCGTAGATGCCGATCTCGCCCTCGACCGTCTTCGCGCTGACGTTGGAAGCGGTGCCGCTCCAGATCTCGCGCTCAGCCGAAACGACGCTCACGTTGAGCGTGGCCATGATTACGCGTTCTCCTTCTGGATCTGCGCCCACTTCTCTTCGACGTCGGAGATGCCGCCGACGTTGAAGAATGCCTGCTCGGCGACGTGGTCGAACTCGCCCTTGGTGATCGCATCGAACGACTCGATGGTCTCCTTCAGCGGCACGGTCGAGCCCTCCACACCGGTGAACTTCTTCGCCATGTAGGTGTTCTGCGACAGGAACTGCTGGATGCGGCGTGCGCGCGCCACGGTGATCTTGTCCTCTTCGGAGAGCTCGTCGACACCGAGGATCGCGATGATCTCCTGGAGCTCCTTGTTCTTCTGGAGGATCTGCTTCACCGAGGTGGCGACGCGGTAGTGGTCCGCGCCCAAGTAGCGGGGATCCATGATGCGCGAGCTCGAGGTGAGCGGGTCGATCGCCGGGTACAGACCCTTCGAAGCGATCTCACGCGAGAGCTCGGTGGTCGCGTCGAGGTGGGCGAAGGTGGTCGCCGGAGCCGGGTCGGTGTAATCGTCGGCGGGCACGTAGATGGCCTGCAGCGAGGTGATCGAGTGACCGCGGGTCGAGGTGATGCGCTCCTGGAGGAGGCCCATCTCGTCGGCGAGGTTCGGCTGGTAGCCCACGGCGGAGGGCATGCGGCCGAGCAGCGTCGAGACCTCGGAACCGGCCTGCGTGAAGCGGAAGATGTTGTCGATGAAGAGCAGCACGTCCTGCTTCTGCACGTCGCGGAAGTACTCGGCCATGGTGAGGGCCGAGAGCGCGACGCGGAGACGGGTCCCCGGCGGCTCGTCCATCTGGCCGAACACGAGGGCGGTCTTGTCGAAGACGCCGGCCTCTTCCATCTCGTGGATGAGGTCGTTGCCCTCACGGGTGCGCTCGCCGACGCCGGCGAACACGGACACGCCGCCGTGATCCTGCGCCACGCGCTGGATCATCTCCTGGATGAGGACGGTCTTGCCGACGCCCGCACCACCGAAGAGGCCGATCTTGCCGCCCTGCACGTAGGGGGTGAGGAGGTCGATCGACTTGATGCCGGTCTCGAAGAGCTGCGTCTTCGACTCGAGCTGGTCGAAGGCCGGGGGCGTGCGGTGGATGCTCCAGCGCTCGCTGACCTCGATGGTCTCGCCCTCGGGGAGGTTGAGCACGTCGCCGGTCACGTTGAAGACCTTGCCCTTGGTCACGTCGCCCACGGGGACGGTGATCGAGGTGCCGGTGTCGAAGACCTCCTGGCCGCGGACCAGGCCGTCGGTCGGCTTCAGGGCGATGGCGCGAACGACGTTGTCGCCGAGGTGCTGAGCGACCTCGAGGACGAGCTTGAACGGCTCCGAGCCCTCACCGAAGTCGATGGTGGTCTCGAGCGCGTTGTAGACGGCGGGGATCGCGTCGTGCGGGAACTCGATGTCGACGACGGGGCCGGTCACGCGAGCGATGCGCCCGGCGACCTTCGTGGTGGCCTCAGTCGCCACAGCGGCGGTTTCGGTCATGATTCTCTCTCTTCGCGTTTGCTAATCGGACAGCGCGTCAGCGCCGCCAACAATCTCGGAAATCTGCTGGGTGATCTCCGCCTGACGCGCGTTGTTCGCGAGGCGGGTGTAATCGCGGATCAGCGCATCGGCGTTGTCGCTCGCCGACTTCATCGCCTTCTGCGTCGCGGCGTGCTTCGCCGCGGCCGACTCGAGCAGCGCGTTGAACAGGCGCGACTCGATGTAGGCCGGAAGCAGCTTGTCGAGCACGGTGTCGGCGTCGGGCTCGAACTCGTACAGCGGGTTCGCGCCGTCGCTCGCCTCGGCCACGCCCTCGACGACCTCGAGCGGCAGCAGACGGTGCACCTCGGGGGTCTGCGAGACCATGCTGACGAAGCGGTTGTAGACGAGGTGGATCTCGTCGACGCCGCCCTCTGCGGTCTCGGTGTTGAAGGCCTCGAGCAGCGCTTCGCTGATCTCCTGAGCCGTCTCGAACGCGGGGCTGTCGGTGCCGCCGGTCCACACGCGCTCGGAGGCGCGGGCGCGGAAGCTGAAGTAGCCCTGCGCCTTGCGGCCGACCAGGTAGTACTTCACGTCCTTGCCCTCGGCGCGCAGCAGCTCGCTGAGCTGCTCGGCCTCACGCAGCACCTGCGAGTTGAAGGCGCCCGCGAGACCGCGGTCCGAGGTGAAGATGACCACCGCGGCGCGCTCGATGCGCTCCGGCTCGGTCAGCAGCGGGTGGTCGGTGTTCGAGTGCACCGCGACGGCGGACACCGCGCGGGTGATCGCCGTGGTGTAGGGCTCGGACGCCGCGACGCGGGCACGAGCCTTCTGGATGCGAGATGCCGCGATCAGCTCCATCGCACGGGTGATCTTCTTGGTCGTCTGGGCAGAACGGATCTTCTGCCGGTAGACCCGAAGTTGCGCTCCCATGTCTCTCCTGTGTCTGGTTGGGGCGGGCTGGTCGAAGTGGAGGAGGACCGGCGGGGGCGTGCGCCCCCGCCGGAGCCTCGACTACTTCTTGACGACCAGCTGCTCCTGCTTGATCTCGTCCTTGCCGAGCGACGCGAACTGCTCAGCCAGCGTGACGCCGGCCGAGGTGCGGAACTCGAGCTTGAACTCGGCGATCTTGGCCTCGAGCTCTGCGACGGTGTCGTCGTCGAGCACGTTGGTCTCGCGCAGCGTGGTGAGGACCTCGGAGTTGCGCTCGAGCGACTCCAGGAACTCGCTCTCGAAGCGGAGGATGTCCTCGACCGGGACCTGATCCATGTGGCCCTTGGTGCCGGCCCAGATCGAAACGGTCTGCTTCTCGACGGGGTACGGCGAGTACTGCGGCTGCTTCAGCAGCTCGGTGAGGCGTGCGCCGCGCTCGAGCTGACGGCGGCTGGCCGCGTCGAGGTCCGACGCGAACATCGCGAAGGCTTCGAGGGCGCGGTACTGGGCGAGCTCCAGCTTGAGCGTGCCGGAGACCTTCTTGATCGACTTCACCTGAGCGTCGCCGCCCACGCGCGAGACCGAGATGCCCACGTCGACCGCGGGACGCTGGTTCGCGTTGAACAGGTCGGACTGGAGGAAGATCTGGCCGTCGGTGATCGAGATCACGTTGGTCGGAATGTACGCCGAGACGTCGTTCGCCTTGGTCTCGATGATGGGGAGGCCCGTCATCGAACCGGCGCCGAGCTCGTCGGACAGCTTCGCGCAACGCTCCAGCAGACGGGAGTGCAGGTAGAAGACGTCACCCGGGTAGGCCTCGCGCCCCGGCGGGCGGCGGAGCAGCAGCGACACGGCGCGGTAGGCCTCGGCCTGCTTCGACAGGTCGTCGAAGATCACCAGGACGTGCTTGCCGCCGTACATCCAGTGCTGGCCGATGGCCGAACCGGTGTAGGGAGCCAGGTACTTGAAGCCGGCGGGATCCGATGCCGGCGAAGCAACGATGGTGGTGTACTCCATCGCGCCGGCGTCCTCGAGCGCGCCCTTCACCGAAGCGATGGTCGAGCCCTTCTGGCCGATGGCGACGTAGATGCAGCGCACCTGCTTGGTGATGTCGCCCGACTCCCAGTTGGCCTTCTGGTTGATGATCGTGTCGATCGCGATGGCCGTCTTGCCGGTCTGGCGGTCGCCGATGATCAGCTGGCGCTGACCGCGGCCGACGGGGATCATGGCGTCGATCGCCTTGATGCCGGTCTGCAGCGGCTCGTGCACCGACTTGCGCTGCATGACGCCGGGAGCCTGGAGCTCGAGCGCGCGGCGGCCCTCGACGCCGGCGATCTCGCCGAGGCCGTCGATCGGGTTGCCGAGCGGGTCGACCACGCGGCCGAGGTAGCCCTCGCCCACGGGGACCGAGAGCACCTCGCCGGTGCGGGTGACCTGCTGGCCCTCCTCGATGCCGGTGAACTCACCGAGCACCACGACACCGATCTCGTCCTCTTCGAGGTTCTGCGCCAGGCCGAGCGTGCCGTCCGCGAAGCGGACGAGCTCGTTGGCCATCACACCGGGCAGGCCCGCGACGTGCGCGATGCCATCGGCTGCGTCGGTGACGGTGCCGACCTCGGTCTTCTCTGCCTGAGCCGGCTCGTACGACGACGCGAAGTCCTTGAGAGCGTCGCGAATCTCGTCCGGGCTGATTGAGAGTTCTGCCATTTCGTTTCCTCTGTCTGGTCCGGAAGCGCCGCCCCCGGGGTGAAAAGTTGAGCCCTAACCCGCGAGTCGCAGGCGGAGGTCCTCGAGGCGAGCGCGGACGCTGCCGTCGATCACGTTGTCGCCGAGCTGGACGCGCACGCCACCGACGAGCTCAGGATCGAGCACGGTGGTGATGCGGACCGGACGGCCGGCGCTCTGTTCGAGCAGAACCGCGAGGCGCTCCTGCTGGGCGGGGGCGAGCGGCGCGGCGACGGTGACCGTCGCGAGTGCGTTGCCGCCCTGGTCGGCTGCGACGTCGGCCGCGGCGCGGAGCGCTGCGTTGACGCGACGACCGCGGGGGTTCGCGACCAGGTGGGTGACGATGCCCAGGGCGGCAGCCGAGAGCTTGCCGCCGAACAGGCGCGTCGCGAGCGCGACCTTGGCCGCGGGATCGCCGAGCTTGTCACCGAGCTTCAGCTCCAGCTCGTGGCTGCTCTCGACGACCGAGGCGGCCGCGAGGAGCTCGTCGGAGAGCGAGGAGCTGGCGTTGGCCTCGGCACGGATGCCGAGCTCCTCGATGCCCTCGACGAACTCGCCGGAGTCGGACCAGGTGCCCGCCGCGGCGGCGCGGAGCACGCCGCGCGCGCCGCCCGAGACGCTGGCGAACACGCGATCCACCAGCTGCCCCTTCGCGGCAGCCGAAGCGGACGCATCGCCGAGCGCCTTGAGCAGCGCCGGGGTGCGGTCGAGTTCGGCCGCTGCACCCAGCAGCTCGGCCCCGACCCCGGCGCCGAGCACGGGGCTCAGCTCACCGCGGGCCGCGGCGAGTGCCGCACGAGACGCACTGCCCATTACTTGGCCGCCTTCTCGGATGCTTCGAGATCGGCGAGGAAGCGGTCGACCAGGGCCGAGGCCTTCTGATCGTCGCTGAGCGACTCGCCGACGACGCCCGAGGCGAGGTCGATCGCGAGGGTGCCGACCTCCTTGCGGAGCGAGACGGCAGCGCTCTGGCGCTCGGCCTCGATCTGCGCCTGAGCAGCCTGCGCGATGCGGGTCTGCTCGGTCGTGGCGTCTTCCTTGGCCTTCGCGACGATCTTCGCGGCGTCGGCACGTGCCACGTCGCGGATCTCGCCGGCCTCCTGGCGGGCGCCCGCCAGCTGAGCGGTGTACTCCTGCAGCGCGGCCTCGGCCTTCGCCTGAGCCTCATCGGCCTTGGCGATGTTGCCTTCGATGGCCTCCGCGCGAGCGTCGAGCATCGTCTGCATCTTCGGAAGGAACACCTTCCAGAACGCGATGAGGATGATGAGGAACGCGAGCCCAGACCAGACGATGTCGTAGGTCTCCGGGATCAGCGGATTCCGGGCTCCCTCGGCAGCTGCGATAACTGCGTTATGCATCAGTGCCTCCCTTCCGAGACGTAGGGAAGCGAATTAGTTGGTGAAGATGAAGTAGGTCGCGATACCGATGAAGGCGAGCGCCTCGGTGAACGCGATACCGATCCACATCAGGACCTGGAGGCGGCCGGCCAGCTCGGGCTGACGAGCAACACCCTCGATGGTCTTGCCGACGACGATACCCACGCCGATGGCGGGGCCGATGGCGGCGAGGCCGTAGCCGACGGTTGCGATGTTGCCCGAGATATCAGCGAGAACAGACACAGTATGTGTTTCCTTCCGTGTGTTGAGCGCGGCGGTTGCCGAACCCGGTTGGTTTTAGTGCTCTTCAGCCAGCGCGAGCTGGATGTAGACAGCGGTGAGAAGCGTGAAGACGTAGGCCTGCAGGACGGCGACGAGGATCTCGAAGAGCGTGAACGCGAAGCCGAATGCGAGGGTGCCGATGCCGAAGAGCTTCATGAGCCCCGGCGCCTCGATGAGGAAGAACCAGGAGGCGCTGAAGAAGAGCACCAGCAGGAGGTGACCGACCACCATGTTCATGAGGAGTCGGAGCGTCAGCGTGACCGGACGGATGATGAAGGTCGAGATGAGCTCGATCGGGGTCACGATGAGGTAGACCGGCCAGGGCACGCCTGCCGGGAAGAGCGAGTTCTTGAAGAAGTTCTTCGGGCTCTTCTTGATGCCGGCGTAGATGAAGGTCACGTACGACACGAGCGCGAGCACGAGCGGCAGACCCACCACGGCCGAAGCGCCGATGTTGAAGCCCGGGATGATGCCCGTGAAGTTGAACGCGAGGATCAGGAAGAACATCGAGGTCAGGATCGGCAGGAACCGCTTGCCGTCGACCTTGCCCAGCAGATCCTCGGCGATGTTGACCCGGACGAAGTCGAGGCCCATCTCGATGAGGGACTGACCGCGGGTCGGGATGACCCGCATCTTGCGAGTGCCCAGCCAGAAGATCACGAGGAGGAGCACGAGCATGATCACGCGGATGATCATGATGCGGTTCATCTCGAACGGAGTGCCGACGAACAGCACGCCCTCCGGGAAGAACTCCTCGATCGACGGCGGGTGGAACCCGCCGCCCTCCTGAGTTGCGAAAAGACTGGGGGCCACGAGTTGCATAGCGTTAGCGGACAGCGCCATTCTCCTGATTCGGGGTGCGAGCTCGGCTCACACAGCGTCGAACGATGATCGTGCCCCCGTCGCTCACGCGGCAGCCAGAAGCATGCCGCGGCAAGGGAACACTAGGATCCTATCAAAAATTCGGCCTCTGGCGAAACCGATCAGGCGCAGGATCCTGCCGGATTCAACCCTATCGTGGATCCGAGATGTACGGGATCCGCGACTTGGCGATCACGAGGACGTCGATGACGAGCGAGACGAGCACCGATGCCACGACGCCGAAGAAGAGCACGGTGGTGTCGAGCCAGGGCTGTCCCTTGAGCATGACGGTCGCGACGATGAAGATCAGGAACTTCAGCACCCAGCTGCCGAGCACCACCACGAAGAAGAGGATCACGTAGTTGGGGCTCTCGATGAACCGGTTGGCGAACGCGATGCTGCCGACGGTCAGCAGCAGGAAGACGCCGCCCATCGCGGTTCCGATGATTCCGCCGATGAGGCCGGGCGCGCCCGCCACCAGGAAGCCGATGCCGCCGAACAGCACGATGAGCACGACCGTCGCCAGGATCCCCCACTTCAGAGCGGTCAGGAGCACGGGCTGGGAAGCCGGCATCTGCGGCGCGGCGTCTGCCGTCGCGTCGTGGTCGGCGGTGCTGTTCACTCGGAGGTCCTTTCGTCGGCGGGGGTCTTCCCCGCCCTCAACGGTAGCAAGCCGCGCCGAGCCAGACCTGCGCGCAATCGCGAGGCGGGGACCAGCGTCACCACCAGGCAGAGCGCGGTCCCCGCGAAGAGCACCGCGAACGGCAGCGCGAAGCTCCGCATCGTGAACACGAGCAGACAGGCGAGCGAGATCACCGCGGTCCAGAGGTAGAAGATCGAGACCGCCTGCACCTGCGAGTGCCCCATGTCGAGCAACCGGTGGTGCAGGTGCTTGCGGTCGGCCGCGAACGGGCTCTGCCCCGCCCGCAGGCGGCGCAGCACGGCGAGCGAGAAGTCCGCGAGCGGGAGCGCCAGCACGGCAACGGGCAGGATGATCGGGATGTAGCTCGCGAGCACGAGCTTCTGATCGAGCACCGCCGGGTTGAGCTGCCCCGTCACCGACACGGTCGAGGTCGCCATGAGCAGGCCGACCAGCAGGGCCCCGGTATCGCCCATGAACATCTTGGCGCGGTGCCAGTTGAACGGCAGGAAGCCGACGCACACGCCGACCACGATCGCGGCGATGAGCCCGGCGAGCGTCACCGCCGGCGTCTCCCCCGAGCGATCGGTGAGCAGCTGCGTATAGAGGAAGAACGCCGAGTTCGAGATGATCGCGAAGCCCGCGACGAGGCCGTCGAGACCGTCGATGAAGTTGACCGCGTTCATGACCAGGGTCATGAGGAAGACCGTGAGCGCGAAGTTCATGGTCGCGGACGCCACGATCTGCGTGTCGCCGAACGGCAGCGAGACGATCTGGATGCCCTGCCAGGCGAGCAGTCCCGATGCCGCGAGCTGGCCCGCCAGCTTGATCATCCAGTCGAGGTCGAAGAGGTCGTCGAGCACGCCGACGGCCGCGATCAGCGTGCACGCCCCCAGGATCGCCCAGACCTGCGTCGACAGCGCGAAGAGCGTCGAGAAGTCGTCCTGCGTCGTCGCGAAGAGGCAGCCGACGATGATGCCGACGAACATCGCGATGCCGCCGAGCCGCGGCGTGGGCGT
This sequence comes from Leucobacter sp. Ag1, assembly GCF_000980875.1. Classification (GTDB taxonomy): domain Bacteria; phylum Actinomycetota; class Actinomycetes; order Actinomycetales; family Microbacteriaceae; genus Leucobacter; species Leucobacter iarius. Next base: position 23,418 of record NZ_LAYO01000079.1, read on the forward strand.
GCGGTGCACGTCCCGCTCGCGCACCTCGGGCGCCAGACGGAATCGCCGGCTGAGACGCAGCAGTGCCGCCGAGGCGACCGCGGTCACCGCGGCGGCGGCGAGCGCGACCAGCAGGAAGGAGAGCATCTCAGTCCTCGATGGTCACCTGCGGGAGCAGCTCCGCGATGGCCTCCCGGCTGATGCCCCCCTGGCGCAGGATCCGTAGGGTCCCGCCCTCGTCGTCGAGGCGGGTGGCGTCGATGATGGTGGAAGCGGTGCCGTCGCCGTCCACCGGACCGGCTTCGAGGTAGATCGCGACCGAGTCGCCGAGCATGCCCTGCGCTTCGGCCGCGGTCGTCGCCGCGGGATCCCCCGTGGTGTTCGCCGAGGACACGGCCAGCGGGCCCGTCTCCTGCAGCAGTTCGATGGTGAGCGGCTGGTTCGGGATGCGGAGCGCTACGGTTCCGGCGGTTTCCCCCAGGTCCCAGCTCAGCGACGGCTGGGACGGCAGCACGATGGTGAGCGGCCCGGGCCAGAAGGCCTCGGCGAGCGCCAGCACGGGCTGAGGGACCGCCGCGGCCAGCGCGTGCAGGGTGTCGGTGCCGGGGATCAGCACGGGCGGGGGCGACTGGCGCGTGCGGCCCTTCGCGTCGAGCAGGCGCTGCACCGCGGCCGGGTTGAACGCGTCGGCGGCGACGCCGTAGACGGTGTCGGTGGGGAGCACCACGAGCTTGCCGAGCCCCAGTGCCTGTCGGGCGCTGCGCGTCCCCGAGAGGAGCTGTGCGCTGTCGCTGCAATCGAAGACGTCGGCCATGAGGAACGATTCTAGTCCTCGGGCCGGGCCTCCCGCCCCGGCACTCCGCGGGTTCTCAGCGGATCGCGGTGGTCGCGCGATCGCGCAGCGTCAGGTCCTGGTGCGTGGCGGCGGCGCGCCACCCGTCCGTCGCGAGCAGTTCGCGGATCGCGCGCCCCTGCCCCTCCGCGTGCTCGAGCACCAGCAGCCCTCCGGGGACCACCAGTCGACGCGCGGCACGGCTGATGACCCGGATGAGGTCGAGTCCGTCGGTCCCGCTGTAGAGCGCGAGCTCGGGATCGTGGTCCCGCACCTCGGGATCCCGCGGCACCATGCCGCTGGGGACGTAGGGCGGGTTCGAGACGAGCACGTGCACGCGACCGGCCAGCGGGTCGAACGCCGCCGCGAGCGGTCCCGGCGCGGGGTCGCCGGCGCCGGGATCGAGGTCGGCGACGTCCCCGAGCAGCAGCTCGACGCGGCCGTCGCCGAGGCGCGCGACGTTGCGCGCGGCCCAGGCGTGCGCCTCGGGGCTCTTCTCGACGGCGCGCACGCGGGCGGTCGGCACCTCGTTCGCGAGCGCCAGCGCGATGGCCCCGCTGCCCGTGCAGAGATCCACCGCGAGCGGTTCGGGATCCGGCACGGCGCGGAGCGCGTCGATGGCGAACTGCGCGACCGTCTCGGTCTCGGGCCTCGGCACGAATACGCCGGGGCCGACCTCGAGCTCGATCCCGCGGAACGGCGCCCGACCCGTGAGGTGCTGGAGCGGGACCCGACGCGCCCGCTCGTCGGCGAGGTCCCGGATCCGGGCGAGCTCGTCGTCCCCGAGCTCGGTGCCGAGGATCGCGAGCGCCTGAACCCGGCCGCGGGCGACGTCGAGCACGTGCGCGACGATGAGCTCGACGTCCGCGCCCGGATCCTCGATCCCTGCCGCTTCGAGCTGCGCGCGCAGCTCGCTCAGAACCGCTGCGACGGGTGCGCCCACGGGGACCTCCTGGATTCGGGTCGGATCGGATCCGACCGGATCCGGACCGAACCACTCTGGCACAGGATTCCGGGGGCGGGTTCGCGGCCCCCGGAGCCGGTCTGAGAGGCCCGTCACAATTCATAAGCAAGGATGACATCTCAGATAATGCTTGGATATGCTTCGGTGGGGCGCCGGAGGCGCCGCGCAACATCCGGGTCCGCAGGATCCGCACGCTGAGAGAGGGAGCCCATGGCACGCACCTACGAGAACATCACCCAGGCCTTCGGCAACACTCCCCTGGTGCGCCTCAACCGCGTCACCGACGGGGCCGGCGCCGAGGTCTTCGCGAAGCTCGAGTTCTACAACCCGGCCGGCAGCGTCAAGGATCGCATCGGCATCGCGATCATCGACGCGGCCGAGGAGTCGGGCGCGCTGCAGCCCGGCGGCACCATCGTCGAGGGCACGAGCGGCAACACCGGCATCGCGCTCGCGTTCGTGGGCGCCGCGCGCGGCTACCGCGTGATCCTCACGATGCCCGAGACCATGAGCATCGAGCGCCGCAAGCTGCTCGCCGCCTACGGGGCCGAGATCGTGCTCACCGAGGGCCCCCTCGGCATGAAGGGCGCGGTCGCGAAGGCCGAGGAGATCGTGGCGAGCACCCCGGGCGCGGTCCTCGCGAACCAGTTCGGCAACCCCGCGAACCCCGCGATCCACCGGGCGACCACCGGCCCCGAGATCTGGAACGACACCGACGGCCAGGTCGACATCTTCGTCGCCGGCATCGGCACCGGCGGCACCATCTCGGGCGCGGGCGGCTACCTGAAGGAGCAGAACCCCGGCGTGCGCGTCATCGCCGTCGAGCCGGTCGACTCCCCGCTCCTCACCGAGGGCAAGGCCGGCCCCCACAAGATCCAGGGGCTCGGCGCCAACTTCGTGCCCGAGATCCTCGACCGCGAGGTCTACGACGAGGTCATCGACGTGGCGCTGCCCGACGCGATCGCGAAGGCCCGCGCGCTCGGCACCGACGAGGGCATCCTCGCCGGCATCTCGGGCGGCGCGGCCGTCTGGGCCGCGACCCAGGTCGCGCAGCGACCCGAGAACGCCGGCAAGAAGATCGTGGTCATCGTGCCCGACTTCGGCGAGCGCTACTTCTCGACCGTGCTCTACGAGGACCTCAGCGTCTGAGACGCTCCGACCGGCGGGTCGGCGGCTCCCCGGCACGGGGAATCGCCGACCCGCCGATCGGGTTGCACCGAACATGGCACCCTTCTCACGCGTCCGCGAGGACATCGCCGCGGCTCGCGCGCACGATCCCGCCGCGCGCGGACCGTTCGAGGTGTTCCTCATCTATTCGGGCCTGCACGCGGTCTGGTGGCACCGCGCGGCGAACGCCCTGTGGCGGCGAGGATTCCGGTTCCTCCCCCGCGCACTCTCGCAGTTCGCGCGGTTCCTCACCGGCGTCGAGATCCACCCGGGCGCGACCATCGGTCGACGGCTCTTCATCGACCACGGCATGGGCGTCGTGATCGGCGAGACCGCGGTCGTCGGCGACGACGTCCACCTCTACCACGGCGTCACCCTCGGCGGCACCGGTCACGACCGCGGCAAGCGGCACCCGACGATCGGCGACCGCGTGGTCGTCGGCGCCGGCGCCCAGGTGCTCGGCGACATCGAGATCGCCCACGACAGCGCGGTCGGCGCGAACGCCGTCGTCGTGCGCTCGGCCGGTCCCTGGACCACGCTCACCGGGATCCCCGCCACCGGTCGCCCGCGCCGCGGAGCGCCGCTCGAGGTGCCCGACGAGGCCGACTTCTACGTGATCTGAGGGTTGCGGCGGCTGCGCAGGTCGGCCTCCGAGCCGCCCGGGCCCACCTCCGCGCAGACTCCGCCGCGCCTCCGTCCGCGATTCCGTCTCGCCTCGGAGCTCGCGCACGCGCACGCGCATGCGACCGGTGGACGCTTCGTCGACCGGTGGACGGCTTCTCGACTGGTGGACGGCTTCTCGACCGGTGGACGGCGTGTCGCGCGCCGAAACGGCATCCGCTCGTCGAGAAGGCGTCCATTCGTCGCTGCGGGTCAACGCCGTCGCTGCGGGTCCACGTAGACGCGCCTCGGGAACACCACGCGCGAACACGACGCAGGCGCAGGCTCGACCTCAGCGCAGCCGCCGCCCCTGCTCGTCCATCCAGCGCTTCGTCTTGCGGTATTCGATCCCCATGAACACGAGCCCGAGCGCCCAGAACGGCAGCTGCACGGCGAACGCCACGCGGAACGCGTCCAGCGAGTAGTTCTCGGGCGAGCCCGCACCCTGCACGTCGAGCACGAGGCCGATCAGCAGGATCACGAGCAGCGTCGCGGTGAAGCCCGCGGTGTTGACAAGCCCGGTCCCGAAGCCCGAGAAGCTGCGCGGGGTGTGGGACCGCCCGACCTCGAAGGAGATCATCGACGCGGGCCCGCCGATCGGCATCACGACCATCAGCAGCACGAGCAGCCAGGTCGGCGGGGTCCCGGGCCAGAGCAGCACCGCGATCCAGACGAGGGCGATCGCGACCGTGATGCTCGCGGCGATGCCGACTCGGCGCTCGAGGAAACGCGAGGTGAGCGGGCCGAGCAGGAACCCGGCCGCCATCGACGACAGGATCGTGAGGCTCAGCAGCCCCGCGGCGGTACCGCGGGAGAGGCCGACGCCGCCCACCAGGAACGGCGTGCCCCAGAGCAGGATGAAGGTGTTCGACGCGAACGGCGACGTGAAGTGCACCCAGTACGCGAGCCGCACGCCGGGCAGCCGCAGCAGCCGGCGGGCCCGCTGCCAGAACCCGAGCCCCCGGCGGACCCGGCCCTGCGGCATCTCGATGAGCCCCGTCGCGGGCGGCGCGATCTCGACGGATGACGCGCTGCCCTGCGGCCGGTAGGCGGTGGAACGGCGCGTGATCCCGCCGGTGCGCCCGATCATCCGCTCGAACGCGGTGCCCGTGCCCGGGCTGTCGCGCAGCACGAGCGCCGCGAGCAGCGTCACCAGGAAGCCGAGCGCGGCGACGGCGAGGAAGCCGGAGGCCCAGCCGAAGCCGGAGACCATGAGGGCGAGCGGCGTCACGGAGACGAGCTGGCCCGCCTGACCGACGAGGCCGGTGAGCTGGCTGACGGTCGGCAGCTGGCGCGCCGGGAACCATTCGGGCAGCATCCGCATGACGCTGATGAAGCTGCAGGCGTCGCCCGCGCCCACCAGGACGCGCGCGAGGATCGCGAGTCCGACGTCCGGCACGGTCGCCATGGTCACCTGGCCCACGATCATCAGCACGCCGCCGATCAGGATCATGGTCGTCGCGCCCACGCGGTCGAGCAGGATTCCGACGGGGATCTGCAGGCCCGCATAGACGATCAGCTGGATCACGGGGAAGGCCGACAGCGTGGTCGCGTCGATGCCGAAGTGATCCTGCGCGGCGGGTCCGAGCGCCGCGAGGGAGGACCGATTGATGATCGCGACCGCGTAGGAGAGCGCGGCGACCGTCCACACCGCCCAGGGAAGCAGGGAACGGGCGCGGGTCATGGGCGCAATGCTACTCCTGCCCCGGGGTCGCTCCGGGCGTGTCCGAGTCACCCCGAGCCATCGCACGCCCGGCCCGGGCCGGGCTCCGCCGCTAGCCGCGCGGCGGCAGCGGCGGCCCGTCGGGGAAGTCGCTGCGGGTCAGATCCATGAAGAGCGCCGCCTCGAGGTGGCCGCCGGGTCGCACCTGGTAGTCGCGCAGCACGCCGATGCGCTGGAAGCCGAGGCGTTCGTAGCTGCGGATCGCGCCCTCGTTGTTGATGTTGGGGTCGAGCGTCACGCGCGTGATCCCGTCGGCGAACTCCGCGCGGATCGCGAGGGCGAGGGCCTCCTCGCCGATGCGGCGTCCGCGGAACTGCGTGCCGATGAAGATGTGGATGACCGTGGTCGGGTACTCGGGATCCTCGCCGCGCAGCACGTACATGGCGCCGGCGCACTCCCCCTCGACCTCGATGATGCGGGCCGTTCCGGGAGCCTCGACGAACTCCTCGCGCACCCGCTCGAGCGAGTAGCCGACCCACCACTCCGAGACCTCGGGCTGCTGCAGGATCGCGAGCAGCGGTTCGGCGTCGGCCTCGCGCGGGAGGCGGAGAGTGACGAGGGGGCCTGAGAGGGGCAGTGCGGCATCGGACATGGATCCAGCGTATCGGTGGGGCGCATCCGCCGGACACGCGATGATTCGCTAACTCCACACTCAGGCATGCCATCTTGACCCGAATCGCCCCCAATCACGACAACAAGAAAGGAACAAGCGGACGGTTGCAAGGCTTCCAAAGCCAGTGCCATACTACATATGGCATACCAAAAGTGATTGCATCGGAGCGCGTCCGAGCGATTCCACCGGGATCGCGAGTCCTCGCCCGCAGTCGCCCACCGACCTCGAAGGAGAGATCTTGACTCGCAGCATTCCCGGTACCGGCAACGGAACGATCTTCGTCGTCACCGAAAGCCACGCCGATCGGATCGCGTTCGTCGACCTGGCCGACGCGGCGCAGCCGGTGCAGACCGAGACCGTCGTCGGCGCATCCCCGTGGGCCATCGCCGTGCACGAGCCGTCGCGCCGCGCCTACGTCACGACCGCCGAGGGGCTCGCCGTCGTCGATCTGGACTCCCGCGAACGACTCGCACTCGTGCCCTATCTCGACCAGCCGACCGAGATCGCGACCGGCGAGTACCGCCCGGGCGGCACCGGCGTCGTCGTCCTCCCCGACGGATCGGCGGTCTACGCCGGCGTCCACCGCGACGGGCTCACCTCGACCGTCGAGCGCTTCGACACCGCGACGGGCGCGTTCACCGATTCCTTCGAGGTCGGGCTGCGGCCCTTCGACGTGCAGCTCTCTCCGAGCGGCCGCGAGATCTACACGATCGACCACGACTCGTTCACGCTGCACACCATCACCGTGCCCGGCCACGAGGTCATCCGCGCCGAAGTCGCCCCGTTCGGCACCGAGGGCGGCCTCATGTCGCACTACAAACCGCACTACGCCGCCGTCGCCGAGGACGGGACCCTCTTCCTCCCCTACCAGGGCAAGGGACTCGTCACATACTCGCCGGAGACCCGGAGCTACACGACGGCGCCCATGACCGGGGACTCCCACCAGCACGGCGTCGGGCTCACCTCCGACGGCCGCCTGCTCGTCGTCGGCGTCGGCCCGATCGGCGGCGCGACGCTCGGCCCGAGCCTCACGATCCGCGATCTGGCCTCCGGCACGGAAGTGCTGGTCCCCCTCGACAAGGGCCACGAGAACCCCGTCGAGTGGCTCGACGCCCCCGACGGCCGCCCCAAGGCGGTCCTCACCGGCGGCTCGACGAGCCGCGGCCCCTGGGACGGGATCGCGGTCATCGACCTCGAGACGCACGAGCGCACCGAGGTCCCTGTTCCCGGCCTGCCCCAGATGGGCGTCTTCATATCGGCGGCCTGATCCGCCGTCGAACAGCCCCACCCCGTCCACCCTCCACCCACCCCGAGCGCGCGGAACGGACCGCGCGCCGCACGAGAGGAACCACCCCACCATGTCAACGAAGACACGACAGCTCAGACGCCTCCTCGGCGCGGGAGCGGCGTTCGCCATCAGCGCGGCGCTGCTCACCGGCTGCATGGGCAACGCCGCGAAGACCGAGAACGGCGGTGCCGCCGCGTCCGGCGGCGCGGCGAACCTCGCGATGCCGACGGAACCCGGCAACATCGACCCGATCATGATGCGCTCGCTCTCCGCGTGGAACATGTACTACGCCGTGTTCGACGGCCTCACCCGGATCGCTTCCGACGGATCGATCACGCCCGGCCTCGCGGAGTCCTGGACCTCGGACGACAGCAAGAAGGTCTGGGAGTTCAAGATCCGCAGCGGGGTCAAGTTCCACGACGGCACCGACCTCAAGGTGTCCGACATCGTCTACACCTACAAGAAGATCCTCGCGAGCGAGACCTCGACGAACCGCGTCGCCATCGCGATGATCGACTCGGTCGAGGCCGTCGGCGACGACACCGTCAAATTCACGCTCAAGAACCCCTTCAGCGCCTGGCTGAACCAGGTCGCCACGATCGGGATCGTGCCCGAGGCCGACTACGAGAAGAAGGGCGCGAAGTTCGCCGACGCCCCCGTCGGTACCGGACCCTTCCAGTTCGTCGCGTGGAACCACGGCGTCGACTACCAGGTGAAGCGGTTCGACGGCTACTGGGGCGACAAGGCGAAGCTCGACACCGTGACCTTCTCCTTCGTCGGCGCCGCCGACGCTCGGACCACCGGCGTGGAGTCCGGCACCCTCGACGCCGCGCTCATCCCGGCCAGCCAGGTGCCCGTGCTCAAGGGAGCGAGCGATGCGCAGGTCATCGACGCCCGCTCGAACAAGGTCGCCCTGATCGGCGTCAACACGACCGCCGGAGCGCTGAAGAACGAGAAGCTCCGCCAGGCGCTCCCCCTCGCGATCGACCGCTCGAAGATCATCGAGCAGCTCCTCGAAGGCTACGGCACCCCGACGGGCCAGCCCGTCGCGAAGGGCGTCACCGGCTACATCGACGGCTATGAGACCCCGAAGTTCGACCCGGCGGCCGCGAAGAAGCTCATCGCCGAATCCGGCTACGCGGGCGAGCCGATCACCTTCCAGTACGCGAGCTCGGGCGGCGACCCGACCGATCCGGACGTCGCGCAGGCGATCGCCGGCAATCTCAAGGACGTCGGCCTCAACATCAAGCTGGTCGGCTCGGAGCAGCAGAGCCTCAGCCTGACGATCGCGAACCACCAGATCACCGGGCTGTACCTGAACTTCTGGTCCCCCTCGAGCATGGACGGCGACGTGGTCGTCAGCCAGCTGCTCGCCGGCGGCCCCGAGGACTACGCGCGCAGTCCCGAAATGGCGAAGCTCTACCTCGACCAGCAGGCGGCGGGCGAGAAGGATCGCGATCAGGTCTTCAATCAGATCTGGGAGTGGAACACGGCGAACGTGTCGAACGTCCCCCTCTGGGAGATCAAGAACGCCTACGCCTCGTCCAAGGCCCTGAAGTGGACTCCCGCGATCGACGGGATCTACCGAGCATCCGAGATCTCCCGCTCCGACGGGTGAGCCGGTGGCGGGGCCGCGCCGAACGCGCGGCCCCGCCACCCCTCCTCCCCTCCCCACCGCACCAGACGGAAAGCCGCCCATGGCCACTTATCTCCTCCGCAGAATCCTGCAGGCGATCGCGACCCTCTTCATCGCGGTCACCATCGCGTTCCTGCTCGGCCGCGCGACGGGCAAGCCCGCGGCCCTCATCCTCACCGAGGGCGCGACCGCGCAGCAGATCCACGATCTCAACGGCAAGCTCGGGTTCAACGACCCGATCGGCGTGCAATACCTGAACTACCTCGGCGGCCTGCTCCGCGGCGACTTCGGGGTCTCCTACAAGAACCCGGGGCAGTCAGCCTTCACCATCATCGCCGAGCGCCTGCCTGCCACCATGACCCTCGCCATCACGTCGTTCGCGATCGGCCTCGTCCTCGCGGTCGCCGCAGCGGCGCTGATCCACATCCGCGGCAGCCACACGCTGCGGGCGCTCTTCGTGTGGAGCGGATCGCTCCGGCAGTCGGTCCCCGACTTCTTCTTCGGCGTGCTGCTCGTACTCGTCTTCTCGGTCGCGCTGGGCTGGCTCCCGAGCCTCGGCTACAGCGGCACCCCGTCGCTCGTGCTCCCGGTCGCCACGATCGCCACCGCCCAGTTCGTGCTCTACGTGCGACTCCTCGACGCCGCGCTGAGCGAGCAGACGACCGCCGAGTACGTGCGCACCGCGTACGCCAGGGGCAAGAGCCACACCGCGGTCGTGCTCACCGAGATGCTCCCCAACGCCTTCCTCCCGATTCTGACCGTCGCGGGGCTCAACCTCGCGGGCCTGCTGGGCGGCACCATCATCGTGGAACAGGTCTTCGCCTGGCCCGGTGTCGGCAGCGCGCTCATCGGCGCCGTCGGGCAGCGCGACTTCGCGGTCGTCCAGGCCGGACTCCTCGTCGTCTCGCTCATCTTCGTCGTCGTCAACGTCGCGGTCGACCTCCTCTACTCGATCATCGATCCCAGGGTGAAGCTCTCATGACACACACCGTGACCCTCGCGCAGGTCGACCCCGCGGCCCCGCGCCGCCGCCGTCGCTCCCGCGGCTCCGGACGAATGCTCTCCGCCATCGGCGGCGGGATCGTGGTGGCGACGGTGCTCGCCATCGTCGCCGTCCATTTCTGGCCCGGGTTCGACCCGTACACCCAGAACCTCGACGCCGTGCGCCTCGCGCCCTTCGCCGATCCCGCGCACCCGCTCGGCACCGACTCCGTCGGTCGGGATCTGCTCAGCCGCCTCGCGGCGGGCGGCACGACGACGCTCTGGATCACACTCGCCATCGTGGCCCTGAACATGGTCGTCGGCACGGTGCTCGGGCTGCTCGCCGGCTTCTTCGGCGGTTGGCTCGACAGCGTCATCGCGCTCGTCACCGATGTGAGCCTCGCGCTCCCGGCGGTGCTGCTGCTCATCGCGCTCTCCGCGATCTTCGGGCCGAGCGCGCTGCTCATGATCCTGGTGCTCGGCCTGACCCACTGGATGAGCTTCGCGCGGCTCGCGCGAGCGACCGCGCTGTCGCTCCGCCATCGCGACTTCGTCGTCGCCCCGCAGATGCTCGGCGCTTCGGCCGGCCGGGTGATCCGCACGCACATCCTGCCGCACGTCGTCCCGCAGATGTTCATCCTCGCGGTCACGAGCATCGGCACCGTCATCATCCTGCAGGCGGGACTCGACTACCTCGGTCTCGGCATCCAGCCGCCGGACCCCACCTGGGGCGGGCTCGTGCTCGAGGGCCAGAAGTACCTGCGTCTCTCCCCCTGGCAGACCGTCATCCCCGGCGTCGCCATTTTCCTGGTGGTGGGCGGCACCCAGTTCTTCAGCCAGCGCTACACCGCCGAGAACACCCAGCCCCTCCGGAAGGTGCGTTGACATGTCCGAGCACATCCCGCTGCTGCAGGTGCAGAACCTCGTCATCACGACCACGGGCCCGGACGGCGAGACCGTCCGCCTCATCGACGACATCTCGTTCACCGTCGAGGAGGGCGAGGTCCTCGGCATCGTCGGCGAGTCCGGATCGGGCAAGAGCCTGACCGTCCTCGCCGTGATGGGCCTGCTGCCCGTCGGGCTCGAGATCGCCCAGGGATCGATCCGCTGGCGCGGACGCGACCTCATCGGCCTGCGCGACCGCGAGATGCGGCGGATGCGGGGACGCGACTTCGGCATGGTCTTCCAGGATCCGATGACGGCGCTCAATCCGCTGCGCCGCGTCGGGCCCCAGCTCGCCGAGGCGCTGCGCCTGCACCAGGATCTCTCCCGATCGGAGGCGAAGGCGCGGGTGCACGAGCTGCTGCGCACGGTCGGGGTCCCCGAACCCGAGAAGCGCGCCAGGGCCTACCCGCACGAATGGTCGGGCGGCATGCGGCAGCGCGCCGTCATCGCCATGGCCATGGCGAACGGCCCGGCGCTCCTGATCGCCGACGAGCCGACCACCGCCCTCGACGTCACGGTGCAGGCCCAGGTCATGCGCACGCTCGCGCAGGCCCGCGAGGAGCTCTCCTCGGCCCTGATCCTCATCACCCACGACCTCGCCCTCGCCGCGCAGAACGCCTCCCGCATGATCATCATGTACTCGGGCCGGATCCTGGAGACCGGGACCACGCGCGAGATCTTCCTCCGCCCCACCCACCCCTACACGCAGGGCCTGCTGCGGAGCCTCATCTCGGAGGGCGACGAGCGCGCCTACGCGATCCCGGGCAACCCGCCCTCGCCGAGGCTCCGCCCCGCCGGATGCCCGTTCGCGCCGCGCTGCGAACTCGCGCGCGGCCGCGACCTCTGCACCGATGTTCGGCCGATGCTCGAACTCAGACCGAGCGGATCGCGTTCCGCCTGCCACTTCGCCGACGAGCTCGTGCCGAGCGGTGCCCCGGGCACGCCGGCCGGAGAGGACGCAGCACGATGACCGAACCGCTGATCGAGGTCGAGGACCTCGAGATCACCTACGGCCGAGCCGGCGCGGTGCGCCGCGGCAGGGGCGTGCAAGCGGTGCGCGGCGTGAGCCTGCGCCTCTTCGCCGGTCGGACCCTCGGACTCGTCGGAGAGTCCGGTTGCGGCAAGTCGACCCTGATCCGCTCGTTCTTCGGACTCAGTCCGATCGTGGGCGGCAGCATCCGCGCCTTCGGCGAGGACATCACCCGCCTGCCGGCGCGGAAGCGGCGGCAGCTCGGCGGTCGCATGCAGATGGTCTTCCAGGATCCCTACTCGGCGCTCGACCCGCGCATGACCGTGCACGAGATCGTCGCCGAGCCGCTCCGGATCACCGGCCGCTACGTGCGCACCGAGGTCGACGAACTCCTCGATCGGGTCGGTGTGAGCACCGAGATGGCCGCGCGCAAGCCCGGCGAGTTCTCGGGAGGACAGCGCCAGCGCGTCGGCATCGCCCGGGCGCTCGCGCTCAAGCCCGAGGTGCTCGTGCTCGACGAGCCCGTCTCGGCGCTCGACGTCTCGATCCAGGCGCAGATCCTGAACCTGCTGGACGATCTGCAGCGCGAGCTCGACCTCGCCTACCTCTTCGTGTCGCACGACCTCTCGGTGGTGCGGCACGTCGCGGACGACGTGGTCGTGATGAATGCCGGCCGCTTCGTCGAGGAGGGAACCATCGACGAGGTATTCGATGCGCCGAAGCACCCGTACACGCAGACGCTGCTGGCGTCGATCCCCCGAGTCGACATCCGATAGGCCGAATTGCAATCCCGTCGGACGCCGCGATCGTTCCGCGACGTCCGGCGGGCTACGCTTGGAATCTATGAAGCAGGAACGCAGCACCGCCGCAGCGACCGAGACGGCGACGCCGGAAGACGCGAGCACCCGGCACCACCAGGTCGCCGGGGTGCTCAGGGAACGCATCCTGCAGGGCGATTTCGTGCCGGGCCAGCGTCTCGTCGAGCGCACCCTCGCCGCCGAGCTCGGCGTCTCGCGGATCCCCGTCCGCGACGCGCTGAACATCCTGCGCGGCGAGGGGTTCGTGTCGGCCTTCCCCAATCGCGGCATGGTCGTCACTCCCCTGACCCAGCAGGACGTCGAGGAGCTCTTCGAGGTGCGGACCGCGCTCGAGGTGCTCGCGGCACGACGCGCCACCGAGCGCGCGACGCCGGAGGAGCTGAACGGACTGGCGCGGGCGATCGCCGATTCTGAGGACGCGGCGGCCCGTTCGGACGCACAGGCGGTCGGACGCTGCAACCAGAGCTTCCACGACCTGCTCACCGCGAGCGCGCACAACTCGCTGCTGACCTCGCTCATGGAGCCGCTCGAAGGCCGGCTCCACTGGCTGCTCCGCCAGAACGACGACCCGCAGCCGCTGCACACCGAGCACGTCGCGCTGCTCGAGGCCATCCGCAGCGGCGACCCCGATCTCGCCGCCGAGCGCGCCCTCGCCCACGTGCGGACCAGCCGCCGGATCTGGCTGGAGACCGAGGCCCGCAAGAGCGTCGCCCAGGCCTGAGGGTCGCAAGAACGCGAGAACCCCGCGCAGCGAACCGCCGAGGCGTTCACTGCGCGGGGTTCTCGCGTTCGCGCGATCCTCCGCGGGTGCTACTGGCCGAGGTCGGCCAGACGGCTCTCCTCGTCCATGCGGATGCAGGACTCGATGACCGCGTCGAGCGCGCCGTTCATGACGGCGTCGAGGTTGTAGGCCTTGAACCCCGTGCGGTGATCCGCGATGCGGTTCTCCGGGAAGTTGTAGGTCCGGATCCGCTCGGAGCGATCCATCGTGCGGATCTGGCTCGAGCGGTGCGCGCTGGCCTCCGCAGCGGCCTCCTCCTGCTGCCTCGCGAGCAAGCGGGCCCGCAGCACGCGCATGGCCGCCTCGCGGTTCTGCAGCTGCGACTTCTCGTTCTGCATGGCGACCACGATGCCGGTCGGCAGGTGCGTGATGCGCACGGCGGAGTCGGTCGTGTTGACCGACTGGCCGCCGGGGCCGCTCGAACGGTAGACGTCGATCTTGAGGTCGTTCTGGTTGATCGCGACCTCTTCGGGCTCGTCCACCTCGGGGTACACGAGCACGCCCGTGGTCGAGGTGTGGATGCGTCCCTGCGACTCCGTGACGGGAACGCGCTGCACGCGGTGCACCCCGCCCTCGTACTTGAGGTGCGCCCAGACGCCCTGAGACGGATCGGTGGCGTTCGACTTGATCGCGACCTGCACGTTCTTGTAGCCGCCGAGGTCGCTCTCGTCCTTCTCGAGGATCTCGGTCTTCCAGCCCTTCGACTCCGCGAAGTGCATGTACATGCGCAGCAGATCGGCGCCGAACAGCGCCGACTCGGCCCCGCCCTCGCCGCCCTTGATCTCGAGGATCACGTCACGGGCGTCGTCGGGATCGCGCGGGATCAGCAGTCGACGGACCTTCTCCTGGGACTCGGCGAGGTGCTCCTCGAGCGCCGGGATCTCCTCGGCGAACGCGTCGTCCTCCTTCGCGAGCTCCCGAGCGGCCTCGAGGTCCTCTCCGGCCTGGATCCACTGCTCGTGCGCGGCCTTGATCTTGCTCAGCTCGGCGTAGCGCCGGTTGACCTTCTTGGCGCGCGCGGGGTCGGCGTGCAGTTCGGGATCGGCGAGCTGCTCCTGCAGATCGGCGTGCTCGACGAGCAGCCCCTCGACCTGTTCGAACATGCTCAGGACAGCCCCTGCGACTTCTGCATGAGCAGCAGGAACTCGGCGTTCGACGAGGTCTCGCCCAGCTTCCGCAGCACGCTCTCGAGCGCCTGCTCGCGACCGGTGTCGCCGAGGGCACGACGCAGCTTCCAGGTGGCCTGGAGCTCGTCGGCGCCCATCAGCACCTCTTCGCGGTGGGTGGACGACGCGTTCAGGTCGACCGCCGGGAAGATCCGCTTGTCGGCGAGCTCGCGCACGAGACGCAGTTCCATGTTGGCGGTGCCCGCGAACTCCTCGAGGATGACCTCGTCGGCCTTCGCACCGGTCTCGACGAGCGCGGTCGCGATGATGGTCAGCGAGCCGCCGTTCTCGATGTTGCGCGCGGCACCGAAGAACTTCTTCGCCGGTGCGAGCGTCGCAGCGTCCAGCACGCCGCCGAACGAACGACCCGAGGCGGGCGATGCCGCGCCGTAGGCGCGTCCGAGGCTGGTGAGCGAGTCGAGCAGCACGACGACGTCGTGGCCGAGCTCGACGAGGCGCTTCGCGCGCTCGATCGCGAGCTCCGCGACCGTGGTGTGGTCCTCGGCCGGACGGTCGAAGGTCGAGGCGATGACCTCGCCGTTGACCGAGCGCTGCAGCTCGGTGACCTCTTCGGGACGCTCGTCGACGAGCACGACCATGAGGTGGGCCTCGGGCGCGTTCTTCGAGATCGCATCGGCGATCTGCTGCAGCACGACCGTCTTGCCGGACTTCGGAGGCGCGACGATCAGGCCGCGCTGGCCCTTGCCGATCGGCGCGACGAGATCGATGACGCGCTGCGTCAGCTGATCGGCGCCGGTCTCGAGCCGCAGGCGCTCCTGCGGGGAGAGCGGAGTCAGATCGGCGAACTCGACGCGGTTCTCGTTCTCCTCGAGCGTGCGCCCGTTGACCGAGTCGATCTTGACGATCGCGTTGTACTTCTGACGGCCGCCGCCCTCGCCGTCGCGCGGCTGACGGATCGCGCCGACGATCGCGTCGCCCTTGCGCAGGTGGTACTTCTTGACCTGGCCGAGCGAGACGTAGACGTCGCCGGTGCCGGGCAGGTAGCCGGTGGTGCGCACGAACGCGTAGTTGTCGAGCACGTCGAGCACGCCGGCGATCGGCAGCAGGACGTCGTCCTCGGTCAGCTCCGGCTCGAGGTCGTCGCCCTGGCCGCGGCGCTTGCGCTCGCGCTGGCGGGTGCGGCTCGAACGGGCGTTGCCGTCGGCGTTCGCACCGTCGTTGCCGTTGCGGTTGCCGCCCCGGCCGTTGCCGCGGCCGTTCGACTTCTCGGCGTCGTCGGAGGACTCGGCCTCGGCCTCGGCGCTCTGCGCGTCGTTCTTCACCGCGTCGGCGTTCTGCTTGTTGCGGCTGCGACGGTTGCGGCTGCGGGTGCTTCCGCCCTCGCTTTCACCGGTCCTGGCCTCGCCGGCGTCGGCCTGCTCGTTCTTGGGCGCTTCGGTCTGGGTGGGCTCTGCGGCCTCTGCCGGCTTCGCCTCGGCGGCGGGAGCTTCTGCGGCGGGCGCCTCGGCCGGTGCCTCGGTGTCCGCGACCTTCTTGCGGCTGCGCGTGGCGCGCTTCTTCGGCGCCTCCTCGGCGGCGGGTGCCTCGGCAGCGGCGTCGGCCGCGGGTGCCTCTGCGGCGGAGGTCTCAGCCGCGGCAGCGGCCTTGGTGGCGCGGGTGCGGCGGGTCTTGGCCGGCGCGGCCTCGGCCGC
>NZ_LAYO01000049.1 GCF_000980875.1 Leucobacter sp. Ag1
CGGCACCGGCACCGGCACCGGCGTCCGCTCCGCTGCCGGCCGGGGTCGTCGCGGTCGACGCCCCGATCGCTCCCGCGCCGCCGAAACCGCAGATCGGTGAGATGCTCGTGCTCTCCTTCGATTCCGGGCAGCGGATCCGCCTGCGGATCCCGGCCGCCGCGAACCTCGGCCGCCGCCCCGATCCGATCGATGCCGACGATCAGCTCGTAGCGGTCGCCGACCAGGACGGATCGGTCTCGAAGACCCACCTGCGGCTCGAGTACCGCGGCGACAGCGTCTGGGTGACGGATCTCGGCTCGACGAACGGCTCGGAGATCGTGGACGACACGGGAGTCGGTTCGGCTCTGGCGCCGGGAGCGCGGGTCCGTCTCGAAGAGGGCGCGAGTGTGCGCATCGGCATGCGCAGCTTCACGGTCGGGGTTGTCACGGGCGAGCTCTGAGCCCCCGGTTTCGGGCGGCTCCGACACCGGCGAGATTGTTGGAATTTCAACCTTTCTGGCGATTCCGGCGTCTTTGACGTATGTTCGGACCGGTGGCTCCATACGGGACCATCTGCAGACGTGCCGGCACGCCCCGTGCGGCGCTGGAAACCGAAGATGGAGGAGTCGACATGGCTCAGACTATTTCCGCTGAAGAAGGAGCCCTTCGCAAGGGACAGCAGGCCGTCGCCGAGGCGAAGGCCGGCATCGACCAGCAGACCAAGAAGGTCCGCGGCGATATCGAGCAGCTGCGCGCCTACTGGACCGGTGCTGCCGCCGGTTCGTTCACCCAGCTCATGCAGCGCTGGGACGCCGAGACGAGCAAGCTCAACAACGTGCTGGTCGATCTCGAGAACGCGCTCCGCGGCACCGAGCAGGATCAGGCCGCGACCGAGCAGGAGCACCAGCAGGCCATCTCGGGCCTCGGTGCGATGATGTCGGGCGCCTGAGCGCCGCCTACGTGAGTTTTTGAGACCAAGGAGAATTTGATGCAGTCGATGTCGGTGCAGACCGCTCAGGTGAGCGTGCTGTCGCAGGAGATCCGTACCGGAGCCCAGAACATTCGCGCGGAGCTGGAGCGCCTCGAGTCCGAGGTCTCGCGCCTGCGTGCGGCCTGGAGCGGTGAAGCCCAGAACTCGTACGACGCCGCGCAGCGGCAGTGGACGCAGTCGCTCACCGAGATGCAGAGCCTGCTCGAGCGCATCTCGAGCAGCACCGAGCAGATCTCGCAGGCGTACAACGCCAGCGACGCCCGCAACGCGGGGCGTTTCTAATCGAGAGGTGCCGGACGAGACGTGTCGGAATCATTAAAGGTCGATATCGGGCAGCTGAGCGAACTCGCGTCGGCCCTCGACTCGGGGTCGTCCGGTATCTCTACCCAGCTCGCGAACCTCGACGCGCAGGTGCAGCAGCTGCTCCAGCTGTGGAGCGGTGACGCCCAGCAGTCGTATGCGCTCGCTCAGGCGGCCGCGAGCGGTTCGCTGGAGAGGATGCGGCAGTTGCTGCACCTGATCGCAGTGGCAGCCCAGGAAGTCGCGGAGCAGTACGGCGCATCCGACCGCACGGTTGCGGAGCAGTTCGTATGACGGAACACGTGCAATTCGAGGACGCCGAGCGGCTTCGCCACGAGATCGGCGAGCGGTTGGGCAATGTGCTGGAGGAGTCTGTCGGCCTGCAGCAGGAGCTCCTGGACGAGGCTCCGCTAGCAGCGGAAACCGGTAACGGTCGAGATCCTTCGAACACGGTCGAGGTTCGTGTCGCTCCCGGACTCGTGGGTGTGCGCGTCTCGCCAGACTGGGAGAGCCGGGTCGGAGTCGGGGGACTCGCCCCGACGATCCAGGCCGCGTATTCGGACGCGCAGCGCTCGCGCTTCGCCGTCAATGTGGATACGGTTTCGGACAGAGCCGAGGAAGAGTTCGATCCTGGAACCGTCATGCGTTCCGAAGCGGAGAGCTTGGGGAGTGACCCCGAGTTCCGCGCCGCCATGCAAGACGCGAAGTTCGTGGAGCGGTTGCACGAACTGTTCGAGCAGGCGCGCGCCCGCAGCGCTCGAGGGTTCGGCGGTCGAGGCCCCCGTGGGCTTGCGACGGTGCAGCTCGACAGCTCGGGCGGGATGCAGTCGCTCAGCCTCGACGAACGACGCATAGCGGGCATGA
Organism: Leucobacter sp. Ag1; assembly: GCF_000980875.1. Classification (GTDB taxonomy): domain Bacteria; phylum Actinomycetota; class Actinomycetes; order Actinomycetales; family Microbacteriaceae; genus Leucobacter; species Leucobacter iarius. Next base: position 2,135 of record NZ_LAYO01000049.1, read on the forward strand.
CCGGCCGGGTGATCGCCGATGACGTTGAGGCCGCATACCGCGCAGCGGTCGATGAGCACAACCAAACGCAGAACCTGAACGGCCCCGGGAGCGCGAGCCGATACGTCGCTGTTCTGTCCGGACGAAGCGAGGATCCGTCATGAGCGACGACGAACTCTGGGTCACATTCGGCGACCTGGACACGGATGCGAAGACCTGGGGGAGTGCTGCTGAGAGAGCCGCGGCGATTCGGGGGGCGCTGGCCGGAGTGGACCTGCCGAACGACGCATTCTCGATGTGGGGCTACGGGCTCGCTGTGGGCTATCGATCCATCCGCACTCATTTGCTCACCAATCTCGGGACCGGGAATGAGCAGTACTTGGGTCTGCAGAGGGTGCTGACCGCAGCTGGAATGACGTACCACGAAGCCGAGGAGGCCGCCGAGACGCGGTTCACGGACCTCGCCAAACAGATTGAGGAGTAAGCGTCGAATGACTGCTACCCAGGCTGCCTTCCGCGGCGCGCTCGCTGAATTCGACACCACCATCAACGGCTTCGTGTCCGGGGTGAACGGTGTGATCTCGATCGTGCCCGATTGGGCGAAGGACCTGCTGTCGGAAGTGTTCGAGAGGTGGAAGGAATTCCTCGCCAAACTCAAGAAGTTCGAACGGATCGTCGCTGACGTGCTCAGTTATGGCACCGGCGATCCGGGAGCGTTGCGCGCCGCGGCCAAGACGCTGCAAGCCGAAGTGGTCGATGCGCTGAACAGCCTGCGGGACTCCTTCGATGATTCGCCGATCAAGGCGGCTCATTCCTGGCAGGGGCTCGCCGGCACCGCCTATTACGACCGATATGTGAAGCAGATGGACGCGCCGAAGAAGCTCGAGCCGTCGGCCACTGCGGCGACGTCCGCTCTGAACGATCTCGCGAACGGACTGGACACCTTCTGGTCGAACCTCACCGCCGGCCTCATCTCCGCAGGCCTCAGCATCGTGGGCCTCGCCCTTTCGCTTGCGACGATCATCGGTGCCATCGTTGCGATCGTGTCGTTGCTCGTGAGTCTCTACTTCCTCTTCAAGAACGAGTGGGACGACCTCACCCGGATCACCGACCGCGGTAAGGTCGCGCTTGAGGATGCCGTGAAGGCTGCCCAGGTCTCCTGGCCTCGGGCCGTCGCCACCGCCTAGCGCGAAGGGAACTGAGCGGATTGGTACTTCCAGAGCTCGATGAGCCCTGCCGGGCCGTACATGCGCTGAGCGTCCGCGAGGGAGCGGGCGACGAGAAGCATGTCACTGCACGGTTTGGCGACTCCTGCGAGGATGAGAACCGCAGCGAGAGCGATGGTCTGCGTATTGAGCTGCAGCGTGATGTGGAGCAGCAGGTCCGTGGCGCCGTAGACGGCGATGAGGCCGATGCCTGTGATGAGCGGCCCGAGCGCAGCGAGACTGAGCACGGGAAACCGCAGAGCCGCGGCCCGCGCTATGAGGAGCTGCCAGGTCATGAGTCCGGCCGTCGTGAGTACCGGAAGCGCGCAGAGCGCGACCTGCAGCGCCGGAGATCCGGACGCCACTGCGAGGAGCGGCGTGACGGGGAGCGCGATCAGCAGGGCCAAGTAGTAGCGTGGCGCGCTCCGCGCGACGGACACGAGCTTCGAGTGAAGCGGCAGGAGCTGAGGCTGCATGAATTCGGGGACGGACATATGGCCAATCGTAGACGCCAACTGTTTCAGAGCGAGAGTCGGATTCGCACCTGGAGTGATGAGGCCTTCGGCGCCGCTTCGAGAAACATGATGAGTAGTTCAGAAGGCACGGGAGTGGAACATGGGTGCTAAGCGGATCAGCCTGTCGGCAGGTTTCGAGGACTTGCTGGGCACTCTGCGCGGTTCCACGGGCGAGCTCCCCAGCGAGGGAGAGATGGCGGCTGTGAGCGGTGAAACTCGAGGAGTCGCGTATGACTACGGCTTCGGCCTCAAGGCATCAGGGAGTCGCATCTCCGCCAAGATTCAGCAGTTGGAACGACGGTTGCAGGATGCAGAAGAGAAGATTCGGACGTCGATATCGGAGCAGCGCGCGACTGAAGCCGAAGCGACCGAGGCCCTGCGAAAGCTCCTTGCCGATCTCGAGGGAGTCCGGACCGAGGTCACTGGTGAAGGCCCTGCGCCGGCGCAGTCCGTGGACAAACCTTCCAATTCTGAACGTCCGGGACTCGGGAAGCCGGGGTCCCACTGATGCGCGGGAACAGGTTGGCCGGGTTCGCGGCGATCACGACCATCGGATTGTTGACGATGTTGTCAGCGCCGGCGGTGGCGTCCGGCGAGATGCCAACGGAGCAGCGGGCGAGCGCTTTGTGGTATGCCGAAAAGTGGTTCGATTTTGCGAAGCTGCGCGCTGAGGGAGCCACCGGCGCAGGCGTGAAGATCGCGGTCATCGACGAAGCGATCAATCCTGATGCGCCCGAGCTGAGGGGGGCAAACATCACCGTGAAGGGTGCAACCTGCTTCGACCCGAAGACGAAGAAGCCATCGGATGTCGTTTCCACAGACCCAAAGCTCGCGGCGCACGGGACCAACGCCGCTGCGATGATCGTCGGTAACGGGAAAGCCGGGGACGGCGGGCTCGGCGCCCGCGGTATCGCACCGGGCGCGGAGATCTGGTTCTACGGGACCGGGAAAGTAGACAACGCGAAGTCATGCAAGGTTCAGGACCCCACCGTGCCGACTGGCGGCATCGACCTCACGCGAGATGTCCGTCTGGAGGGCGCTGATCTTGAGAAGCCCAGAGTCACGGAGAATCTTGCGGGAGCTGCTGCATTCGATCCGACTTCCATGGCGGCGCGAGCGGCAATCCGTGATGGCGCCGATGTGATTTCCGTATCTTTGCTGGGGGGCTCAGCGGCAGACTGGGCGCAAGCTGTTGCGGAAGCGCATATCGCCGGTGTCCCCATTGTTGTGGGTACGGCAAATCCCGGAGAAGGCTTCCAGCTGGTCGGTGGTCCGTGGGATATGAATGGGGTGGTCCCTGTCTCGGCAGTCGACTCAGATGGAGCGCAACTCGCCGATCCAGACACTCAGGAGATCGGAGATGGATCGAGATCGATGGCGTTCGCCGCACCGGGATCGAAGCTGCTGGGTGTCGGCACCGCTGAAGGGTGGGGGGCCTCTGAAATCTCGGGCACTTCGTACGCCACTCCCTTGGTTGCTGGTGCGATCGCACTGGGTCTCCAGAAGCACCCGGAAGCGTCTGCTTCCCAGGTAGTGCAGGGGCTCGTGCGCACCACCGGAAACGGAGCGGTACACGAACCGGACTGGATCGACACCCACGTTGGCTACGGGTACCTGAATCCCGCAGGGATGCTTGCCGTCGACCTCGCCCAGCTCCCGGCCGAGATGCCTACCTACGTGACATCCTTGAAGGACCCTCGCTGCCAGGGTCGCGGCTACTCGGGCACCATCAATGCCAAGGGCGAGTGGGAATGCGCCTGGAGCACGGGCCCGTTCCCCCCGGCCGTGAATCTCCTCAAGGCGGTGAAGGCCGGCGACAAGGGCGTGGTGGATGCCACCGGACAACCCGCCTGGTCACCGTACTCGAAGGATCCGAAGCCCGATACCGGTTCCGACTCGCCGCTGCCATGGGTCCTCGCCGGAATCGGTGTGTTGGTGCTGGCCGGTGCCGTTGTCGCGGTGATCGCTGTGTCGACAGCGAAGCGTAAGCGCAGGCAGTCGGGGGGTGAGCCCGGTGCTACGCGAGTCCCCTCAAGCGTCCCACCAGAGGCACCTGTGCAGACGCCTGCCGAACAGCATCATCCGGGAGGAGCCGCATGAGCGCCGCCGAAGACGAACTTGTCCGCCTCGCATCCGGTGTGAACTGGCGGATCGACAAGCTCACACAAATGCAGAGCTCGCTCGACGCTCTGAAGCGGCGTGTCGAGCGCGTGCGCGATGCGATCCAGAGTGGTCACTGGGAGGGCGACGCTGCAGACGCTGCAGAGACGCAGCTCACGGCGATCGTCGAGACGTTCAGAAACGCCTCGGAGTGGGTGCAGAAGGTTCATGCGTTGATCGACCAGCACAGCGAAGATGTGCGCAGCGAGGCGCAGGCGAAGCTCAACAGCCTGCCGACCGGTGATCTGCCCTCCGCAGTGCGCGATGCAATCGACCGGGGCAAGCCGGAGCCGATGGCGCAGTACGGCATCATCGGGGCGCTCACCGGTCCTGCTGGCATGCTGACGGCCGGCCTGTTCTTCGCGAACCAGCGGGAGGACCGGGCCAAGGAAGCGGTCATCGAGCTTCGCGAATCGATCGGCCAGAAAAAGGAATCGCTCGACGCCCTGATCGAGCGAGGATTCGATCCGGTCTACGGCAAACACGTAGGACCTAAGAAACCCAAGCAGGGATCGAGCGGTCCTGGAGATGGAGAACCTGGCACAGGCGGTCCCGTACTTGGAGGTCCCGGCGGCGGTGTCGGCGGCGGCCCCGGCGTCAATCGCGGTCCGTACCTCCCCGGTCCGGGCACCCACCCAGGTGTTCCGGGCCCCGGGCCGGGCAACGAAGTGCCTGGTCCCGATCCCGACGGACCGCCGAATCCGGGACGCCCGCCGTTCCCCGGAGAGCCTCCCGTGCGTCCGGAACCGCCGACCCCGGGCGGAGATCCTGGCCCGGGCGGTGACGGTCCTCGGAACCCCGGCGACGGCCCCAGCGTCGACAGTCGGCTCGACGGCACCATCGGGCGGACGGGGCTCGGCGCTGCCGGTCTCGGTGCGGTCGGTCTCGCCGCGGGTGCCAAGATCGCGAGCAGCGGAAGCGGGCTCGGCGGTGTGCTGGGCGGAGCATCAGGGCTCGGCCAGGGTGCTGCCGGTCTCGGCGTGAGCGGAGGCCTGCGCGGTGCCGCGACGGCGGCGGGCGCCGGCGGCGCGAGCGGTGCGGGTGCCGGCGGGTCCGGTGCCTCGGGTGCTCGTGGCGGCCGTCCGGGAATGATGATGGGCGGTGGCGGCGGAGCCGCAGGTGCCGACAAGAAGGGCAGCAAGCGCGGCCTCGGCGGCTACCTGGCGCCCAAGCTCGAGGATGAGGGTGACGGCGGCCCCGCTGCGCGCGCCTCGCGGGCAGGCGGCCGAGGCGACGACTCTTCGGATGACTGATTCGAACGGGAACTTGCTGAACTCCACGGGCGTGCACGTCTTCCGGCAGCAGAACCCGACGCCGTGGTGGTTGCTCCTCGGCGGCATGAACGCGGTGCTGCTTCTCGTGCTGGGTGTTCGCGCCGCGATCGCACTCGTCGTCGACCGGTCCTGGATCGAGACCGCGGTCGCGATCGCACTGCTGCTCGTCGTCAACGCGATCCTCGTCCCGATCGTCGTCCTCAAGTTGCGCAAACGCATCGTGATCGACTTCGACGCGGGGACCATCGGCACCGAGAGGACCGGGCCGATGCCGGCCGCCGAGTTCGTCATGATCGTCGACAACTTCCGCACCTACCCGCAGGCCGCGCACCTGGTGGAGCTCTGCTTCCAGCAGGGCGTCGTCGGCGTGGAGGTCGGGGCGTTCCGGCAGCGCCCGGAACTTCGGACGCGCAACGAGGCGCTGCTCGCCTTCGTCTGGTCCTGGCTCCCCGCGCCCCAGCAGCACCGATCCGAGCTCGGCCCGGGAACGGTTCCGGGCATCACCCGATATGTCATCGGCAAGGACGAGACGCTGCAGCTGCTGCGCCTTCCCTGACTCGTAGATGCGTGCTGAAACAGCGGATCGAAGCGACTAGGCTGCCAGTACGAACCGGTACGGTCGTCCGACGAGCGCTAAGGAGCACAACCGAGTGAGCAGTCGTCTCGCCCCGCCGCGAGTGCCCTCCGGCAACGTCACGCTGCAGACCCCGCCCGAGCTCGAAGCGGGCGACGGCGGCAGCAGCATGTTGACCTCCGCCCTGCCCATGCTGGGCAGCGTGGGCGCGATCATCATGGTGTCGGTCAGCAACGCGGGCCCGACGGGATGGATCACCGGCGGGATGTTCCTCATCTCGGCCCTCGGCTTCGTCTTCGTGAACGGCTGGCGGCAGCGCGCCACCCGCCAGGCCACGATCCTCAGCTCGCGTCGCGAGTACCTCGCCTACCTGTCCGAGCTGCGCACCACGGTGCGCACGGCCGCGAAGGCGCAGCGGCGCGAGCGCAACTGGCGGTATCCGGCACCCGAGACGCTCTCCTACCTCGTCGAGGACGGCACCCGCGTCTGGGAGCGCGATCCCAACGTCGACGATCACCTCGCCGCTCGCATCGGCGTCAGCGACCAGCCGCTCTGCCTGAACCTGGTCGCCCCCGAACTGCCGCCGATCACCGACCTCGACCCGGTCGCCACGACGGCCGCGCACCGTTTCATCATGACGCACGACACGCAGAGCGGACTGCCCACCTATCTGAGGCTCAGCCGGTTCCGCAGCATCCAGCTCGTCGGCGAGGATCTCGATCCGCTGCGGGGCCTGGCCCGCGGCATCATCACCCACCTCGCCTCCCTGCAGAGCCCGGACGACCTGCAGATCGTGATCGCGGCGAGTCCCGACGCGCTCCCGCACTGGGAGTGGGCGAAGTGGCTGCCGCACACGCAGTCCTCCCGGCTGCGCGATTCGCTCGGAACCGCGCGCATGATCGGCTCCGACCTGCCGACGCTGCTGCGGATGCTGCCGGCCGACCTGCGGGAACGCCCCCGATTCGTCCCCGACACCCCATTCCCCGGCCCGCACCTGCTGGTCGTGGTCGACGGCGCCCGGGTCTCGCCCGGCGACTCGGTGTTCGCCGGCGGACTCCAGGGCGTCACCGTGCTCGACCTGCCGAACACCTGGGACGACAACGACGACCCGGAGACCGCGCGCATCCACGTCTCGGGCGGCATCGCCGAGCTCGCGGAGGGGCGGGCGCAGCAGGAAACCATCGTGCCGGACGACATGAGCCTCGTCGAAGCCGAGGCCGTCGCGCGACGACTGGCGCCGCTCGCGCGCGAGCTCGGCGGGAACGGCCCGGTGTCGCGCACCAGCAAGCGGCAGCAGGATCTGCTCGAGCTGCTCGGAATGCCCGATGTCCGCGACCTCGACCTGTCGCAGCAGTGGCGGATCCTCCCCGAGCGCGACCGGCTGCGCGTGCCCATCGGCCAGGACACCGACGGCGCCCCGCTCGTCCTCGACCTCAAGGAGTCCGCCTCGCAGGGCATGGGCCCGCACGGCCTGATCATCGGCGCGACCGGTTCGGGCAAGTCCGAGGTGCTCCGCACGCTCGTGCTCTCCCTCGCCCTCACCCACTCGCCCGAGCAGCTCAACTTCGTGCTGGTCGACTTCAAGGGCGGCGCGACGTTCGCGGGCATGGCCGACATGCCCCACGTCTCGGCGATCATCACGAACCTCGGCGAGGAGATCAGCCTCGTCGACCGCATGCAGGACGCGCTGCAGGGCGAGATGGTGCGCCGGCAGGAGCTGCTGCGCTCCGCGGGCAACTTCGTGAACGTCGGCGAGTACGAGAAGGCGCGCAAGAACGGGCGCGACGACCTGCCCCCGCTCCCGGCGCTGCTGATCGTCGCCGACGAGTTCTCCGAGCTGCTGAGCGCGAAGCCAGAGTTCATCGAATCGTTCGTCGCGATCGGCCGGCTCGGCCGATCCCTGCACGTCCACCTCCTGCTGGCCTCGCAGCGGCTCGAGGAATCCCGGCTCAAGGGCCTCGACACCCACCTCTCGTACCGGATCGGCCTGCGCACCTTCTCGGCCGCGGAATCGCGCACCGTGATCGGGGTCCCCGACGCCTACCACCTGCCGCAGGAGCCGGGCGGCGGCCTGCTCAAGGTCGGCAGCGACACCGAACTCACGCAGTTCCGAGCCGCCTACGTCTCCGGCCCGCCGCCGGCCCGCCGCATCACCGCGGCCGCCGACGCCGCGGACGGCACGGCCCAGGCCATGCGGATCGTCCCCTTCACGGCCGCCGCGCAGGACCTGTCGGACCCCGTGGCCGAGGCCGCAGCGGCCGAGGCGACCGCCGAGCGCCGGGCCGCCGAGCTCGCCGCCGCGGAGCCGGTCGAGGACCGCAGCACCTTCGAACTGGCGGTCTCCCGCATGGCCGGTCAGGGCCCCGCGGCCCACCGGGTGTGGCTGCCCCCGCTCGAGGAGCCCGCAACGCTCGACCAGCTGCTCGGCAAGCTGGCGGTCAGCTACGAGCTCGGCCTGCACGCCCCGCGCTGGCGGGAGCACCGCCGGCTCACGGTGCCGATCGGCATCACCGACGTGCCGCTGCAGCAGCGCCGCGACGTGCTCACCCTCGACCTGTCGGGAGCCGCGGGCCATGTCGCGATCGTGGGCGCGCCCCTGTCGGGCAAGAGCACGGTCGCCCGAACGCTGGTCTCCGCCCTGGCGCTCACGCACACCCCGTTCGAAGTGCAGTGCTTCGTGATCGACTTCGGCGGCAGCTTCGCGGGCCTGCGGGACCTGCCGCACCTCGCCGGGCTCGCGACCCGCGGCGAACCCGAGGTGATCCGCCGCACGGTGGCCGAGGTGACCTCGCTGCTCAACGCGCGCGAGGCGTTCTTCCGCGAGAACGGGATCGACTCGATCGACACCTACCGCGCTCGCCGCGAACCCGGGGCGCTCGACGACGGCTACGGCGACATCTTCCTCGTGATCGACGGCTGGGCGACGCTCCGCAGCGACTACGAGGCGCTCGAGGTCGCGATCCAGCAGATCGCCGCCCGCGGACTCAGCTTCGGCGTCCACATCGTGCTCACCGCCAGCCGGTGGCTGGACGTGCGCCCGAACATCAAGGACCTGCTCGGCGGGCGCATCGAGCTGCGGCTCGGCGACCCCTCCGACTCGGAGGTCAACCGCCGGGCAGCGGGCAACGTCACCGCGATCCCCGGCCGCGGCCTCGACCCGGCCGGACTGCAGATGCTCACCGCGCTGCCCCGGATCGACGGCGACACCGCAGCGGACACCCTCGTCGATGGCGTCGAGGACCTGGTCGCGAAGATCGGCAGCGCCTGGCAGCGCGAGCCCGGACCGAAGCTGCGCCTGCTGCCCGAACGGCTGCCGCTCGACGAGCTCCGGGCGCACCCGGCCGCGAATCCGAAGACCCTGCTGCTCGGCCTCGACGAGGCGGAGCTCGCCCCGATCGGGATCGATCCCGCCCGCGAACAGCACCTCTTCCTCTACGGGGATTCGGGGTCGGGCAAGTCCTCGATGCTGCGCACCCTCGTCCACGAGATCAGCCGACGCTACGAACCGGGCGCCGCCCGCATCTTCATGGTCGACTACCGACGCGCCCACCTCGGCGAGATCCCCGAGGAGTACCTGGGGGCCTACCTCACGACCGCCGACCAGGCCGTCGGCGCGGTGAACCAGCTCGTCGAGTTCTTCCGCGACCGGCTCCCGGGCCCGGACGTCACCGCCGAGCAACTGCGGAACCGCAGCTGGTGGAGCGGCGCCGAGGGCTTCGTCATGATCGACGACTACGACCTCGTCGCCACCCAGCAGGGCAATCCCGCCGCCCCGCTCGCGCAGCTGCTGGCGCAGGCCGGCGACGTGGGGCTCCACGTCATCGTCACACGGCGGTCGGGCGGCGCATCGCGTGCGGCCTACGACCCGATCCTGCAGGGCATGACCGACCTCGGCGTGACCGGCATCCTGCTGAGCGGCAATCCCGAGGAGGGCCAGCTGATCGGCAAGGTCAAGGCGATCCCCAGCGTTCCCGGGCGGGCTCAGGTGATCTCGCGATCCCGGGGCCTGCAGATCGGCCAGCTCGCGTACGTGCCCACCGCGCACGAGGCGACCGGATAACCGCAACGCGATATCCGGGGAGGAACACCAGCGCGGATTCAGAATTCCGGATCCGCGAATTCCGCGGTATTCTGCGGCAAGGTTTGCCGCTGAGCTGCCGGTAAGGAAGAATCGGCAGCGTATCGGCGCTTGCGGGGAACGTGTAGAGGAGTTCGCGATATGGGGAATGCTCCCTTCTGGGTCATGTTCGGGGTGTCCGGTCTGATCGGTCTCGGACTGTACATCTGGTACCTCGCCGCGCTCTCGCGGCTGTTCCCCAAGCTCGACCTGCCGTCGTCCCACGGATGGATCCCGGTCTGGAACGACTGGCGCCTGCTGCAGCGCGCCGATCTGCCGGGCTGGCTGATCCTCGCGTTCCTCGTGCCCGGCCTCGCGATCATCGGCTACATCGTGCGACTGATCGCCTACCACCGCCTCACCACCGAGGCCCGGGGCAGCGTCGGCTACACCGTCGCGGGCGCGTTCATCCCCGCGCTCTGGGCGACCCTGCTGAACGGGCACATGGCGCGTTCGGGCGGCGGCGTGATGCGCCAGTCCTCCGGATTCTCCGATTTCGCCCCGGTCGGTCAGCAGCCGGGTGGATTCGCACCGCAGCCCGGTGGGTACGCGCCCCAGCCGACCCAGCAGCCGACCGGTTTCGCGCCGCAGCCCGCGCACCAGCAGTTCGCGGCTCCGGCGGCCCCGGCGCAGCCCGCGGCGCCGCAGTTCGCGCAGCAGCCGGGCCAGCCGCAGCCC
>NZ_LAYO01000068.1 GCF_000980875.1 Leucobacter sp. Ag1
GGCGCCGACCGCGATGGCGGGCGCCCACGCGGCGGGAGGCGCGGTCGCGATGCCGAATACGCCTCCGCCGATCGCCCCCAGCGCGGCCGACGCCACGAACGTGCGGAGCACCGTCGGGGCGAGCAACCGGGCCCGCGACCCGGGCCCCGAGAGCACCAGGTCGATCTCGGGCAGCGACGCGGAGGCGGGTCCGCGCTGCGCACCGAGCAGCGCGCAGGCGGCGAGCACCGCGCAGACCGCGACGCCGGCGACGCCCGCCCCCGAGCCGCCGAGTCCCGGCCAGGCGTCCGCGAGCGCGAGCGTCGCGGCGCGCAGCACGGGCGCCACGACCACCAGCAGGGTCATCACGACGAGGTAGGCGCGGTACACGACGCCGTCGTCCGAGGATCGCGTCGCACGGCGAGCGAGGATCGCGCGCGCACGCGCACGGGATCCCTCGCCCGGGACGGAGCGCGGGCTCATTCCCCGACCCGCACCCGGCGGTCGGCGATGCGCTCCACGAGCTCCGGATCGTGGCTGGCGCAGGCCACCGCCGTCCCGCGCTCGCGAGCTTCGAGGATCGCCTCCGCGAGCAACCCCCGGCGGTCCGCATCGAGGCGCTGCTCGGGTTCGTCGAGCAGCAGGACCTCGGCCGGTCGCGCGAACACCAGCGCCAGGTGCGCGAGCTGCCGCTGCCCGCTCGACAGCTCGTGCGGGAAGCGGTCGCGGAGCGCGCCGAGCTCGAACCGCGCGAGCGCGTCCTCGACGGGTCCCGCATCGTCCCAGAGCGCCGTCACCAGCGCGAGGTGGTCGGAGATCGTGAGGTCCGGATAGAGTGCGGGCGGCTCGATCAGCATCGCCATCGCCCGCCGTGTCGCGGCCTCGCGCTCGTCCACCGGCCTGCCGCGCAGCAGCACGCGTCCGCCGCTCGGACGCACCCGGCCCGAGAGCAGCCGCAGGAGCGTCGTCTTGCCCGCGCCGTTCGGCCCGAGCAGCGCGATGCACTCCCCCGCGTCGATCGCGACCGAGGTCTCGGGCAGCAACGTCGCGCCGTCGACGACGAGCGACGCGCGCTCCGCGACGAGCAGCACCCCGCCCGTACCCGCGGGACTCACCGGCGCTTCGCCTCCCGACGATCGAGCAGACGGTCCTCCTCGCGGCGCTTCAGCCACCGCTCGACGATCACGCCCATGATGATCCAGCCGCCGAGGGCGGTCACCACCCAGACGATGATGGGTGCGGCGATCCACGCGGTCGCGCCGTCGATCGTGATCCCGCCGTGGAACAGCGTCGCGATCCAGAGCGCGAGGAACGTCGAGACGATCCCGATGCCGCCGAGCACCGCGGAGGCGTAGCGGCGGGCCAGGTTGAACACGAACGGCGCGAGGATCGCCTGGGCGAGCGCGAGCACGCCGACCGCGACGAGGAAGCCGCCGAGCTGCAGGTGCACGCCGTCGACGACCAGCGAGGCGACGATGAGCGCCACCGCGGCGAGCACCAGGTTCGATGCCAGTCCCAGCAGGAATCGGATCATGGACGCGTCTCCTTCGAAGTGTCTGCGGGCGTGGCCGCTGTCGTGGCCTCAGCGTATCGGAACCGGCGATGCGCCGGCCCGACCGGCCGGAGCCGCTCAGCGCGTGTTCGGGCGCGCCCACCGCGCCGGGAGGGACGGACCGTCCCAGACCTGGATGATGCCCCAGGCGACCGCCGCGATCGGTACGGCGAGCACTGCCCCGAGCACGCCGCTCAGCACCGTACCGATGGTCAGCGCGAGCAGGATCACGAGTGCGTGCAGCTTGAGCGTGCGGCCCATGAGCACGGGCTGCAGCAGGTTGCCCTCGAGCTGGTTCACGAGCACCACCACGCCGACGACGATCACGGCCGAGATCGGGCCGTTCGCGACGAGGGCGACGAGCGCCGCCAGGGTGCCGCCGAGGGTCGCCCCGATGAACGGGATGAACGACAGCAGGAAGGTGAGGACCGCGAGCGGCAGCGCGAGCGGGACGTGCAGGATCACGAGGCCGATGCCGATGCCGATCGCATCGACCGCGGCCACCGCGGCCGTGCCGCGGACGTAGGAGCCGAGGGTCACGACGGCCTTGTCGCCGATGCGCTCGGCGCGCGCGAGCGCCTCGCCGCGGAAGGGGCGCAGCAGGAAGCGCCAGATGACCGCGCCGTCCTTGAGGAAGAAGAACAGCACGACGACCATGAGGATGAGCCCCGTCACGAAGCTCGCGACCGCGCCCACGCCCGCGAGGGCGCCCGATCCGAACTCGGCGCTGGTCGCGAAGTGCACGAGCGCGTCGCGCCACTGGAGCAGCTGCTCGGAACTCGGAGCGAACGGCAGGGTCTGCACCCAGGCCGCGGCCTGGGCGTAGCCCTCGATGGCCTGATCCGAGAGATCGTCCCACTGGTCGATGACCGCCCAGGTGATCATCCAGCCGATCCCGGTGAGGATCAGGACGATGCCGAGCAGCACGATGACGGTCGCGAGCGCGGGCGGCAGATTGCGGGCCCGCAACCAGCGCATCACGGGAGCGAAGGTGCTCGCGAAGATGAGCGCGAGCAGGATCGGGATCACGACCGTGCTGAGCACGCGCAGGCCGAGCACGACCCCGGCGGTGAGCACAAGCACGATGATGATCTGCAGCGCACGCGTGGCGAGCAGACCGAAACCGTCGCCCCAGGCGGCCCGTGCCGCCGTCGCAGCGCGGCTCAGCGACGGCCGCCTCGATGACTCGGGCTCCGGCAGCCTCGATTCGAGGTCGGCGATGCGCCCCTCGAGTTCCCGTCGTTCGCGGCGGCCGAACATCACCCTGCCCTTCGTCGGTGGACCTGTGGTCCCCCAGCGTAGGCGGCACCGCCGACACCGCGGCGGCGCCTCGCCCGGCCGCCGCGGATCGGTCGCGGATCAGGCGGTGGCGCGCTCCGCGATGAAGGCGCGCAGCGCCTCGGCGTCGTCGGCCATCTCGGTGACGTGCTGCGGCAGCTCGAGCATCGCGGCGAGATCCGCCGGAAGCGGAGCGGCGGAGCCGAGCGCCTCGACCACGATCTCGGGGAACTTCGCGGGCTTCGCGGTCTCGAGCACGAGCATCGGCACGCCGGCTTCCTGGTGCTCGCGCGCCACCTTCACGCCGTCTGCGGTGTGCGGGTCGATGGTGACACCGGTCGCCTCGTGCACGGCGCGGATCGTCGCGACGCGGTCGGCGTGGGTGCTCGTGCCGCTCGCGAAGCCGAACTCGTCGGCGAACCGGGCCTGCTCGTGCGAGAGGTCGAACTCGCCGCGCTCGGACAGCTCGGTCCAGAGCCCGCGCAGTCGATCCGCGTCGCGCCCGACGAGTTCGAAGATGAAGCGCTCGAGGTTCGATGCTTTCGAGATGTCCATCGACGGGCTCGAGGTCGCGTGCGTGTTCGCCGCGCTGCGGGGGCGGTAGACGCCGGTGCGGAAGAAGTCGTCGAGCACGTTGTTCTCGTTCGCGGCGAGCACGAGGCGGCGCAGCGGAACGCCGAGCTGCTTCGCGTACCAGCCCGAGAGGATGTTGCCGAAGTTGCCCGACGGAACCGTGATCGAGATCTCGAAGCCGGCGCGCTGCTCGGGCGCGACCGCATCGCTCGCGCGCAGCCACGACCACACGTAGTAGACGGTCTGCGCGGTGATGCGGCCGAGGTTGATGGAATTGACGGTGCCGAGCTGGTGCTGCTGCTTGAACGCGAGGTCGCCCGAGAGCTCCTTCACGAGGTTCTGGCAGTCGTCGAAGACGCCCTCGACCGCGATGTTGTGGATGTTGTCGTCGGTCAGCGAGTACATCTGCGCCCGCTGGAACGCGCTCATGCGCCCCTGCGGCGACAGCATGAAGACCGCGACGCGATCCTTGCCGCGCAGCGCGTACTCGGCGGCCGAGCCGGTATCGCCCGAGGTGGCGCCGAGCACGTTGAGCGCGCGGCCGGTGCGGGCGAGCACGTACTCGAGCGACTGCCCGAGGAACTGCATGGCCATGTCCTTGAAGGCGAACGTGGGCCCCTCGGACAGGCCGACGAGCGTGATGCCGCCATCGAGTTCGGTGAGCGGGACGACGCCCTCGGTCGGGAAGTTCTCGGCGGAGTACGCCGCCCGGCACATCGCCTCGAGGTCGGCGCGCGGGATGTCGGTCGCGAAGCGCGAGATCACCTCGGTCGCGAGGCCCGCGTAGTCGAGGCTGCGCCACGACTCGAGCGTCGCGGCGTCGACGCGCGGCAGCTCGGCCGGCACCACGAGACCGCCGTCGGGCGCGAGGCCCTCGAGCAGGATCGCGCTGAACTCCGACGGTTCGAGGCCGCCGCGGGTCGAAATGAACTGCACGTTCGCTCCTTGTGCTCCGGGTCCCCGACTGGGGATCACGTTCTATTGTTCCAGACGTTCACCCGTCATCCCACGCGAGCTTGCGAGTCGCGGGATGACGGTGGATCCTGCGACTCCTTCGTCGCGCAGGATGACGAGAGGGCCGGCGCGCGGGATGACGAGGAGGCCGTCGGCCGGCGTTACGCCGACTGGGCGGCGCGCACGCGGATGCGGCGCGCCAGGCGGTCGCGCTGCTCGATCACGAGCCGGCGCAGCGAGCCCGGCGCATCCGCGTTGGCGTCGAGCCAGGCGTCGACGGCGTCCGTGTTCGGGGCCTCGGGGAACAGTCCGAGCACGAGCCGCTTCGCGATCTCGATGCTGCGGGTCTGCCAGGCGGGCAGGATCCGCGCGAAGTACCCGTTCTCGGGGTCGGACGGCAGCTCGCCGAGCAGTTCGTCGCGTCCGCCGGCGCGTGCGCCCGCGATGGTCGCGTCGAGATGCTCGTTGCTGAGCTCCAGGTCGTTCCAGGCGCGCTCCCACGCCGCGAGGCGCACCTCGGCGTCGGGCACCGAGGCGCGGGCCCGCACCGCCCAGGCACGACCGCTGCCCGTGTCGTCGCTCGCCAGCTGCGTCGCGATCTCGGCTTCCCCCGCGTGGCCCGTGGCGACGAGCGCGGTGAGCAGCCGCCACCGCAGGTCGGCGTCGAGCGCGAGACCGAGCGGCACCGCGTCCTCGTGCCCGCGCATGATGTCGGCGACCCGCTCGGACTCCGAGCCGTCGCGTTCGGCGGCCGCGGCGAACGCCCGCGCCCAGACCAGCTGGGAACCGCTGCCGTGCTCCGCCGCGTCGAGCTGCTGCAACGCGAGCTCCAGCTGCGCCCACTGGGCGTCGACCCGGTGCTCGGCGCGCACGTAGCTGCGCACGGCGAGCGCGGCGTTGCCGAGCACCGTCTCGAGCAGCCCGACGTTGCGCTCGGCGCCCGCGTGCTTCGCCACGATGGCGAGGAACTCGCGCGCCGGCAGCTCGCCGTCCCGCGTCGCGTTCCAGAGCGCCGACCAGACGAGGCCGCGCGCGAGCGGGTCGTCGATGGCCGAGAGGTGGCCGGTGACCGCCGCGCGCGCGGGTGCGTCGAGGCGGACCTTCGCGTAGCTCAGGTCCTCGTCGTTCAGGATCCAGAGGTCGTACGCCCGGAGCAACTTCGGGTCGACCGGCAGCGGGGTCTCGGCGTCGACCAGGTCGAGCTCGACACGCTCGCGTCGGATCATGGCACCGGAGTTCGGGGCGAGCGCGTAGCCGCCGACCGCGATGCGGTGCGGGCGCGGGTCGCTCATCAGGATCCGGGCGCCCGGCTCCTCCGCCGCATCGGATCCGCGATCCAGTTCGAGCGTCGACAGGCCGGTGGTCTCGAGCCAGGCTGCGGACCATGCGCGGAGGTCGCGGCCGGAGGCCTCTTCGAGCGCGACGAGCAGGTCGTTCAGCTCGGTGTTGCCGTAGGCGTGATCCGCGAAGTAGCGGCGGGCCCCGGCGAAGAAGGCGTCCTCCCCTACGAAGGCGACGAGCTGCTTCAGCACGGCCGCGCCCTTCGCGTAGGTGATGCCGTCGAAGTTCAGCTTGGCGGCCTCGAGATCGGGGATATCGGCGACGATGGGGTGGGTGGTCGGCATCTGATCCTGCTCGACGGCCCACGCCTTGCGGCGGTTCGCGAAGGTCACGAACGCGTCGGTGAAGCGCGTGGCCCGCGACGCGGCGAACGCGCCCATGAAGTCTGCGAACGATTCCTTGAGCCACAGGTCGTCCCACCAGCGCATCGTCACGAGGTCGCCGAACCACATGTGCGCCATCTCGTGCAGGATCGTGTTCGCACGGCCCTCGCGCTGCGACTCGGTCGCGGCACCGCGGAACACGTAGGACTCGGTGAAGGTCACGAGCCCCGGGTTCTCCATCGCGCCGAGGTTGTACTCGGGCACGAAGATCTGGTCGTAGACGCCCCAGGGGTAGTCGAAGCCGAAGCGCTCGTGGAAGAAGTCGAGGCCCTGCTTCGTGACCTCGAGGATCTCGTCGGCGTCGAGGTGCTCGGCGAGCGAGGCGCGGCAGTAGACGCCGAGCGGGATCTCGAGGCTGCCGTCGCCCTTGGTCCAGGAATCGCGGACGCCGAAGTACGGCCCGGCGGCGACGGCCGTGATGTAGCTCGAGATCGGCTTGGTCGGGGCGAACTCGATCGCGGCGCCCGGCGCGTGCTCGCCCGCGGGGACCGTGTTCGAGAGCACGGTCCAGGCCTCGGGCGCCCGCACCGAGAACGCGGTCTCGGCCTTCAGATCGGGC
This sequence comes from Leucobacter sp. Ag1, assembly GCF_000980875.1. Taxonomy (GTDB): domain Bacteria; phylum Actinomycetota; class Actinomycetes; order Actinomycetales; family Microbacteriaceae; genus Leucobacter; species Leucobacter iarius. Next base: position 6,620 of record NZ_LAYO01000068.1, read on the forward strand.
TGCTCGAAGCAGGCCATCACCCGGCGGGCGTCGGCCGGCTCGTACTGGGTGTAGAGGTAGGTCTCGCCGTCGGCCGGATCCACGTAGCGGTGCAGCCCCTCGCCGCTGCGGCTGTAGACGCCGAGCGCCTCGACGCGCACCACCACCGCGGCGGCGGCATCGGACGTGCCGCCGAGGCCGCCGATCCGGATGCGCGCTCCGTCGTAGCGGACCGGCTGCTCGGTGCCGTTCACCTCGACCCGGCCCACGGAATCGCCGATGAAGTCGATCCAGGTGGCATCGGCGCGCGCGTCGAACTCGAGGGTGGTGACGGTCGGGAACACGGCGACGGCGGGGTCCGGCGCGGCCGTGACATCGAGCTCGACGCGGATCCGGTGCAGGTCGATCACCGCGGCGCGCTCGGCGGTCTCGGTGCGACCGAGATTCGCCGACGCGCTCGCGGAACGGAGTTCGGAAGTCATACCCCCATCGTGTCATGCCGCGGGGGCGGCGCTCACCACGAGACCGGAAGCGCCTTGCCCTCCTCGTACCCCGCGGCCGACTGCAGGCCCACGTGCGCGCGCTCGTGGAACTCGGCGACGCTGCCCGCGCCCGCGTAGGTGAACGACGACCGGACGCCCGAGGTGATCATGTCGACCAGGTCCTCGACGCTCGGCCGCTGCGGGTCGAGGTAGATCTTGGACGACGAGATGCCCTCGGCGAACAGTTCCTTGCGGGCGCGCTCGTAGGGGTCGAGGCCGCCGAAGCGCGCCTGCACCGCCTTCGTCGAGGCCATGCCCCAGGATTCCTTGTAGAGGCGTCCGCCCGGGTCGGCGACCAGCTCGCCCGGTGCTTCGATCGTGCCCGCGAACCAGGAGCCGATCATGATCGACGCGGCCCCGGCGGCGAGCGCGAGCGCGACGTCGCGCGGGTAGCGGACGCCGCCGTCGGCCCAGACGTGCGCGCCGAGCTCGCTCGCGGCCTCGGCGGTCTCGAGCACGGCCGAGAACTGGGGGCGTCCGACGGCGGTCATCATGCGGGTCGTGCACATGGCGGCGGGGCCGACGCCCACCTTGAGGATGGTGGCGCCGGCGTTCACGAGGTCGTGCACGCCGTCGGCGGTGACGATGTTGCCCGCTGCGACGGGGAGGCCGAGGTCGAGGTCGGCGATGGTGCGCAGCGCGCGGATCATGCCCTCCTGGTGCCCGTGAGCGGTGTCGACGACGAGCACGTCGGCGCCGGCGGCGGCGAGCGCCGAGGCCTTGCCCGCGACGTCGCCGTTGATACCGACGGCCGCGGCGACGGCGAGGCGGCCGTCGCGGTCGACGGCCGGGGCGTAGAGCGCGTTGCGCAGGGCGCTGCGCGAGGTGATCGTGCCGACGACGCGATCGCCCTCGAGCACGCAGAGGAGCGGGGTGCCGAGCGCTTCCTCGGCGGCGAGCACGGCGTCGAACGCCGCGCGGCCCTCGCCGAGTTCGGCGGCGGGGATGGTGGGGAGTTCGCCGCGCACGAGGTCGCCGAGCCGGGCGTCCTCGGGGACGCTGGCGAGGCGGTGCGCGGGGAGGATGCCGAGCACCTCGGCGACGGGGATCCCGACGGGCGCGCCGCTCGCGACCGCGGTGCCGTCGGCGTAGCGCTCGGCGTCGCCGCGGACGACGACCAGGCCGTGCTGTTCGCTCGGCGGCACGCGGCGCAGCGCGTCGGCTGCGGTGTCGCCGGCGCCGGCGACGATGGGGGCGTCGCAGGAGGCGGGGCGCTCCTTGACCCAGCGGATCGCCTCTTCGACGACGGGCAGCGGCGGATCCTGCGGGAGTACCGCGAGGCCGCCCCGGCGGGCGAGGGTCGCTGCGAGGCGCGGGCCCGAGACGGAGTTCATGTTGGCGGCGACGAGCGGGATCGTCGCCGGCGTCCCGTCGCCGGGCGCGAGGTCGACCGCGAAGCGGGACCCCACCGCGGAACGGCGGGGAATGAGGAAGACGTCGGAGTAGGTGAGGTCGCCCGTCGGCTGGCCGGAGATCTGCATGGTTCCACGCTACCCCGCCGGCCCCGGGGCGTCGGTGGGAATCCGGGTCAGCCCGCGCGTTCGCGGTAACGGCGCTTCGCCGCCAGGTGGAGCGGCAGGGTCCCGGTGTCGATGAGGCTCGCGCCGGTGAGGAACTGCACCCCGACGCTGCCCGCTGGGACGAGCGACGGCGCATCGTCGATCAGGGCATCGACGATCCCCTGCGCCGTCGCGTCGGCGAGTTCGGGCCGCGCGAGCAGGAGGTTGGGGATCCCGATCGTCGAGGTCGGATCCGGGATTCCGTAGACGCCCGCGGGTACCCGGGCCGGGAGGTACTGGCCCGGGTCGGCGGACGAGAGCCGCGCCAGCGCCGGATCGAGGTCGACGAGGGCGAGCGGTGTTCGCGCACCGAGCTCGGCGATCTTCGGAGTCGGGATCCCGCCGGACCAGAAGAAGGCGTCGATCCTGCCCGCCTCGAGCGCGCGCAGCGCGTCCTCCAGCGGGTGCTGGCCGAGCTCGGGCGGTTCGGGACCGTCGAGCAGTCCGGCTGCGCGGAGCACGCGACGGGTCGTGAGCGAGCTGCCGGAACCGGGAGCGCCGATGGAGACCCGCCGACCCGCGAGGTCGGCGAGGTCGGCGATCCGACGCGCGCCCACGTCGGCGCGCACGACGCACTGGAGGTAGTTCTGGTAGACCTGACCGATGGCGGCGAGCCCAGCCCCCTGCTGCTCGGCGGAATCGGCGAGCGCGAGCGCGAGGTCGGCATCCCCTCGCCTGAGCAGGGCGAGATTCTCGGCGCTGCCGTTGCTCGCGAGGACGTCCAACGCGATCCCGCGCCGCTCGAGCACGTCGCGCAGCAGCTCCCCGAACTGCAGGTAGAGCCCTCCGGGCTCCCCGCAGGCCATCCGGATCCGCGCCTCGGACGCCTCGTTCGCGCAGGCCGTCAGCGGGAGGGCGAGTCCGGCGGCGATCCCGAGCAGTGCGGCGCGTCTCGATACGGCCGTCATGCGCCGACCACCCGCACGCGGGCGAGCAGACCGCCCTCGGGTGCCCGGGAGACCTCGACGACCGCGCCGCCCGCCCGGGCCAGCTGCTCGACGATGGCGTACCCGAGGCCCGTCCCCGGCAGCGCACGATGGGTCTCGGAACGCCAGAACCGGGTGCCCACGCGAGCCAGCTCCGCCTCGGCGAGACCCGCGCCGGAGTCGGCGACGAGGAGCTCCGCGGGCGACTCGCGCACCTCCACGCGCACCCGCGCCCCGGGACCCGCATACTTGCAGGCGTTGTCGACCAGGATCTCGACGATCTCCTCGAGATCGCCGCGCCGGAACGGCAGCTCGACGTCGGAGCCGCTCGCGAGCACGTCGATCCCGGCATCTGCGAGAGCCCGACGGTAGGGCTCGACGAGCGCCGCGGCGGAGACCGTGCAGCGGACGCGGTCGGGCGAACGGCTCGGCTCCGAGCTCGCCCGGTGCTCCGCTTCGGCGAGCACGAGCATCCGGTCGACCGTGCGCTCGAGCCGGTCCAGGTCGCCCTCCACCGCTTCGGCCTCGGACCGCGACTCGGGATCGTCGCGCGGGAGTCCGTCGATCCGGAGCCGGATCGCCGCGAGCGGGTTGCGCAGCTGATGCGAGGCGTCGGCGACGAGCCCCCGCTGCTGCTCCAGCGCGTCCTCGACCTCGCCGGCCATCCGCTCGAACGAAGCCGCGAGGCGACGCAGTTCCGGCGGGCCCGTGACCGCGGCCGCATCGAAACCGCGGTGCTCCGAGACGGCCCGGGTCGCGGCATCGAGCGCCAGCACCGGTCGGATCACCCATCGGGTCCAGAGGTTCGAGGCGAGCAGCAGCGCGACGAGCAGCGCGGCACCGACGACGCCGGCGAGGATCCACCCGGACAGTACGTCCCGTTTCGCCGACGCCTGGTCGACACGGAGCACGACGGCGCCCTCGGCCGCGCTGCTGGCGGTCGCGATCGGCTGGGCGACGAGCGCCGAGTCCGGGCTCCAGGGCAGGACCGTGGGCAGCGTCCACTGCGGCAGACCGCGGAGGGCCGCGGTGACCGCGCGCTCGGTCGCGGCATCCCGCGGGATCCCGCCCGCCTCGGCGAGCCGCTCCCCCGAGCCGTCGACCACGAGCACCGCCTCGCCGTAGGTCGAATGGAAGCGCTCCAGGTAGCGCTGCAGGGTCGCGGGCGACCCGGTACCGCCGAGCACGGCCCGCGCCCGCTGCACCACCTGCTCGACGGCGCCCGTGCGCTGCAGCTGCAGCTGCTGCGTGCGCGCATCCGCGATCGCCGAACCGGTCGGCACGAGGATCGCGCAGACCGCGACGAGCCCCAGCACGAGCAGCGGGATCAGGACCCGGCGCCTCATGAGCCGGTTTCGAGCCGGAAGCCGATCCCTCGGATCGTCGTGATGGTGAGCATCGGCAGCTTCTGCCGCAGTTGCGCGAGGTGGACGTCGAAGGCCCGCGAGGTCGACACGTACCCGTCGCCCCACACCCGGTCGAGCAGGCTCTGCCGTTCGACCACCGTTCCGGCGTCGCGGGCCAGCTCCGTCAGCAGCGCGAACTCGGTCGGCGTCAGCGGGATCTCCGTCCCGTCCCGCGTGGCACGGTGCGCCGCCGCGTCCACGACGATCCCGCCCACCTCGATCCGCTCGGGAGCGGATCGCACGTAGCGCCGGGTCACCGCACCGAGACGCGCGAGCAGCTCGTGCAGCCGCACGGGCTTCACCAGGTAGTCGTCGGCGCCGAGACGCAGGGCCTGCACCGTGGATCGCTCGTCACCGCGCGCGGTCATGACGATCACCGGTACGGGACTGAGCTCCCGGAGGCGCCGGAGCGCCTCGAGCCCGTCCATGTCCTCCAGCCCGAGATCGAGCATGACGGCGTCCGCGGCAGCGTACTGCTCGAGCAGGTCGGCGCCCCGGGCCACCCGGTCGCAGCGGTGCCCGGCGCGGGTGAGCGCTGCCGCGAGGGCGGCCGACACCGACGGGTCGTCCTCGGCGACGAGAATACGCATGCTCCCCAGTATGCCCGGGCCGACGGCCGCTCGGCGGGGCGTCGTCGACACCGTGGGGAGAACCGCGCGATCCCGCGGCGCACGAGTGTAAAGGCCGCGTTAAGGAATCCCGCGGACCGCCGCCGCCGCGCCCAGAATGACCGAGTGCCCCTTCCGGGCGCGCACCCCGATTGATGACGATTGGACTGTCAATGTCAACGACGACGGCGACCTCGCCGACCATCAGGCGCTCCATCTCGAACACGCTCAAGGGCTCGGCGGGCAACCTCGTCGAGTGGTACGACGTCTACGTCTACTCCGTCTTCGCGAGCTACTTCGAGATGCAGTTCTTCCCCGCCGACGAGAAGAACTCGACGGTGTACGTGTGGGCGATCTTCGCCGTCACGTTCCTCATGCGCCCCCTCGGCTCCTGGTTCTTCGGCCGCTTCGCCGACCGCCACGGGCGCCGGCTGTCGCTCACCGTGTCGGTCTCGATGATGGCCGCCTGCTCCATGCTGATCGCGCTCTCCCCGACCGCGGGATCCGTCGGCGTCTGGGCGGTCGTGGTCCTCGTGTTCGCGCGGCTCCTGCAGGGCTTCGCCACCGGCGGCGAGTACGGCACGAGCGCGACCTACATGTCGGAGACGGCGATCGCGGGCCACCGCGGCTTCCTCTCCTCGTTCCACTACGTCACCCTCGTCGGCGGCCACGTGCTGGCCCAGCTCACCCTCATGATCATGGTCGTCACCATGCCCGCCGAGGAGATCGCGGCGTGGGGATGGCGCGTGGCCTTCGCCATCGGCGGCGTCGGCGCGCTCGTCGTCCTGTGGCTGCGGCGCACCATGGACGAGACCCTCGAGACGTCGACGCTCGAGGCCGTCCGCACCGGGCAGTCGCAGCGCTCCGGTTCGATGCGGGAGCTCCTGCTGCACCAGTGGCGCCCGCTGCTGCTCTGCTTCCTCGTGACCGCGGGCGGCACGGTCGCCTTCTACACCTACTCGGTCACCGGCCCGAGCATCGTCAAGAAGGCCTTCGCCGGGGACGACGTGCTCTCCGGCACGATCATCAACCTCGTCGCGCTCACGATCCTCATGCTGCTGCAACCGCTCGGCGGCTGGCTATCGGACCGCGTCGGGCGCAAGACGCTCCTCGTGTTCTTCGGGGTCGGCGGCGTGCTCTACACCTGGTTCCTGCTCACCGCCCTGCCCGCGCAGAACGACCCGGTGCTCGCCTTCGCGATCCTCGTCGTCGGGTTCGTGATCCTCACCGGCTACACCTCGATCAACGCGGTCGTGAAGGCGGAGCTCTTCCCCACCCACATCCGCGCGCTCGGCGTCGGATTCGGCTACGCGCTCGCGAACTCCGTGTTCGGCGGTACCGCTCCCCTGCTCTACCAGGCGGCGGGAGAGACGGGCCACGTGCCGCAGTTCATCATGTACGTCACCGGAGTGATCGCCGTCTCCCTCGTCGTGTACGTGTTCTTCCTCCGCAACAACGGAGCGAACTGGCTGGACGATGAGCGCGGCATGCGCGAGCGAGCCTCGTCCGAGCCGCGCCCCGCCCCGGTCGGGGCGGATCGCTGAAACCTCGTGGCCGGCGCCGTCGTTCCCCCGGGCGCCGGCCGCGACGGGCTATCGTGAGCCCATGCGCGTACTCGTGATCGGCCGCGGACCCGTGGCGCACTCGCTGCTCTCGGTGCTGCCCGAGGGCGTCGACGCCTGGGCCGGACTGCGGTCGGGGGCCGACCGGCTCGACGTCGCGATCGCCCCGGCCCGACGCGACGGGCACGGCGCAGTGCACCGCCGGAGCATCCCCGCGATCGAGGTCGCGGGAGGCGACGATCCGCCGGCCGGGTCGGTGCGCTGGGATGCCGTCATCACGACCGCTCCGCCGCACGCGGAGGATCTGGGCCGCGTGCTCGCGTCCTCGCCCGATGCGCTGCTCGCCGGCGTCTCGCAGGCCCCCTCGGACGTCATCGCGCTGCGCGCCGCCGCGGCGGGCCGCCGTTGGGGACTGCTGGTGCCCGAGTTCCTCGCGACGCGCGAGCGGCCGGTGCGGTGGTGGGGCCCGCTGGGGCTCGGCTTCGCCGTCGCCGGATCCGCAGCCCCGGGGCTGCGCGCGCTCATCGGCGTCGGTGCACGGACACATCGCACGGGAGTGCACGCGCTCCTGGAGCAGGCGGCGCTCGTGATCCCCGTAGTCGCCGGATTCCGCATCGGCGGGGAGACCTGGAGCGGGATGCTCGCCGAGGTGCCCGGCATCGCCGCGGCGTCGGTGCAGGCCCGTGCCGCGGTCTCGTCGCTGCGCCGCGCCCCGGGGTCACCGTTCCCGGCCGCGGCGGAGGTCGCGGCGCTGCGCTCCGGGCTGGCGGTGGCGCTGCGCGCGGCACCCGCGATCGCGCCGGTCGACCTCGAGGTCTACATGCGTTCGCACTTCGGTCACCACACCGGGCAGACGGTGCGCATGCTCGACGAGTGGCGCGCGATCGGCTCGGCCGGAGGCCTCGCGGTCGACGCGATCACGACGCTGCGGGATCGCTTCGCCGCGACGCTCTAGCGCTCGACCGAGGCCCCCGCCCGCACCGGCAGCTCCACGCTCACGCGGAACCCGGCATCCGTGTGCTCCGCGGTCACGTCGCCACCGTGCGCACGCGCGAGACCGCGCGCGATCGCGAGTCCGAGCCCGGATCCGGGTGCGATCGCAGCGCTCGCCGCATCGCCCGATCCGCCGCGCGACGCGCTCGCGCGCCAGCCGACGTCGAACATGCGGTCCAGGTCCTCGACCGCGACGCCCCCGCCCTGGTCGAGCACGCCGAGCACCACGCGCTCCCCGGGCAGCGCCGACACCGAGATCAGCACCGCCGTGCCTTCCGGCGCGTGGCGCACCGCGTTCGTGAGCAGGTTCGTGACGACCCTCCCGAGCTGATGCGGATCGGCCCAGACCGCCTGCCCGGCGACCTCGCGCGCGACGATCCGCACCCCTCGCTGCGCGGCGGCGACCCGCACTTCGGCCACCGCGTCCGAGACCACGTCGAGCAGATCGACCTGCTCGGTCTGCAGGCGGAGCGTCCCCGCTCCGAGCCGCGACAGTTCGAAGAGGTCATCGACGAGCCGCGACATCGAGACGGACTGCTCCCCCACACGCTCCGCGAATCCGCGGAGCTCCGCGGACGCTCCGGTGGAGGCCGCCGCCTCCGACATCGCGCGCAGCGCGGTGAGCGGGGTGCGCAGGTCGTGCGAGATCCACGCGAAGAACCGTCGCCGAGCCGAATCGAGGCGTTCGAGCTCCGCCCGCGCATCGCGCACGCGCGCGGAGACCTCCGCGAGCTCCCGGGTCAGTTCGGCGAACTCCGCGGCCTCGACCGCCCCCGCACGAGCGGGGCCCGGCTCGTGACCGGGCATGCCTCCGGATCCGGCAGGAGCCTCCGAGGGGGCCGCGGCCCCATCGCGCGCCGACGGTTCGCCGATGGCGCGGGCGGATTCCGTCGCCCGCGAGAACCCCCGCTTCACCAAACGCGCCAGCGCCCACGCGAGCCCGGCGCCGAACACGGTCGACACCCCGAGCACCCAGACCAGCACGGTGAGGTCGTGCGGCGACAGGTACATCTCGACGGAGATCGCGAGCACCGACACGGTCGTCGCGAGCAGCGCGGCGCAGGGCACGATCAGGAAGTGGACGAACAGGGGCCGGCCGCGGAGCAGCCGAAGCACGATGAGTGCGAGCGCCCCGACCGCGACCGCGCAGCCGAGCGCGGTGCCCGCGATCACGAGCACGTCCGCGATCCCGAGCGGCATCATCCCGGCGCCCATCAGTCCGCGGCCTCCGGCTCGCGTCCCGTCGCCGAGAAGCGGTACCCGGCACCCCACTCGGTGCGCAGGTACCGCGGATCCGCCGGATCGTGCTCGATCTTCTCGCGGAGTCTGCGCACGTGCACGGTCACCGTCGAGCGGTCGCCGAAGCTCCAGCCCCAGACCTCCGAGATCAGCAGATCCCGGTCGAGGACCCGGTCGGGGTGCCGCACGAGATAGCGCAGCAGATCGTACTCGCGGGAGGTCAGCAGCACTTCCGCGCCGCGGACCCACGCCCGGCGCTGCCCAGAGTCGATCTCGAAGTCGCCGACCGCGAATCGATCCACCGCGGCCGCCGCCGTCCGCGACCGCCGCGCGAGCGAACCGATCCGCAGGGTCAGCTCGCGCAGCGAGAACGGCTTCGCCAGGTAGTCGTCCGCGCCGAGTTCGAGCCCCTCGACCCGGTCCTCCGTTTCGGCGAGCGCCGTCAGCATGAGGATCGGGACCTGGCTGCGCGCACGCACCTCGCGGACGAGCTCGTCGCCGCTCAGGCCGGGGAGCATGCGATCGATCACGAGCACGTCGGCCCGCTCGCCCGCCGGCGCGGAGAGGATCGCCGTTCGCGCCGCGAGCCCGTTCGCGTGGACCCGCACCCGGTAGCCGTGCGCCCCGAGGTACTGCTCGACCGCTCCGCGCACCGTGGGGTCGTCCTCGACCAACTCGACGCGCACGTCGTCCGGGCCCGTGCCGAGCTGCGGTTCGTGCTGCGACGGTTCGCTCATGCGCGTCGCCTCCATCCGGGTCCTGCGGCGTCCATGGCCCGACCCTACCTCCGCCGGGTGGGCGCGGGCCCGGTTCCTTACGGCTCCGAAACATCCGGCCCCGCGAGCGGATCCGCTGCCTAGCGTCGGAAGCGTCCGTCGGCACCGGCGGACTCGTCGAACAGATGGGAGCGCATCATGCGCAGGATCGTCACCGCCTCACTCACCGTCCTCTCGGCCGCGGCACTCGCCGTGTCGCTGAGCGCCTGCAGCAGCGGGGCGAAGGACTCCATGTCGTCCGGCGACGCGAAGCCGAGCACGAGCTCCAGCCAGTCGACCACGCCGAGCGCCTCGAGCGATTCCGCGATGATGCGGAAGTCCGGCTCGTTCACCGGCTTGAACGGCAAGCAGGTCGCCGGCACGGTGGAGGTCACCGGCACCGAGCTCGTCCTCAGCGGATTCTCCTCCGACGAGGGGCCCGACCTGCACGTCTATCTGACCGACGGCACCGACGAAGCCGCGGTCGAAGCCGGTATGCGGATCGACGCCGTCAAGTTCGACTCGGCCGCGCAGAAGTTCACCCTCTCGGGCGTCGACCTGTCCCAGTACACCGACGTCGTGATCCACTGCGACAAGGCGAAGGCCGTGTTCGGGGCGGCGAAGCTCGCATGATCGAGGCCGCCGTCGCACGGAGGCCGACCGTGCTCGCGTCCGCCGTCCGGGCGGCGGCGGTCGCCGTCTCGGGCGCCCTCGCCATGCTCTGGGCGATCGAGGGTGTCGTCAAGGTGCGCGCCGGGTTCGGTGCGTCCGACATCCTCCTCGTCGCCGATGGTGCGGTGCGCAACACCCGGGTGCCGGAGTGGTTCGCTCCGATCGGGGCGCTGATGCGCGGGATCCCCGCGGTGTTCGGGGTCGGGATCCCGATGCTCGAACTGCTGCTGGGCGCCGTGTTCGCGGTGCTCGCGGTCGGCGGACTCCTCGCTCTGCTGCGCGTTCGAGGCGTCGCGCACCGTTCGCCGCGCCGGGTCACGACCGTCGCGGCCCTGGTCTCGGGCGGCACGCTCGCGCTGTACTGGACCTCGGATCAGCTGATCGCCCAGTACCCCGTGCTGCTCGTGCTCTCGCTGCTGCTGCTCGCGGTCGAGACGCTGACACCCTCGGCGGTCGTCGCGACCACCGAGGGCTGATCCGGGCCGGCGTTCGAGGCCCCTCCTTCGAACGCCGGCCGGGATCCTCGGCTCAGGCGAAGACCGCGGCCTTGCCGCGCAGCACCGCAGGGTCGAGAGCGAAACGGCCGGCCCCGGTGAGGGCGAGCGCGAGCGCCGCGGCCCCCAGCACCGCGACGAACTCGTAGCCGCCTGCGCCGACCCAGAGGCCGGCCGACAGGTGCACGAGCACCAGCGCACCGAGCATGTCGAGCGCCAGCAGCAGCGCGACCGGCCGGGTGAGCAGGCCGAGGATCAGCAGCACGCCGCCGATCAGTTCGAGGAACGCGATGAGCGGCGCGATGAGCGCCGGGAGCGGAGCCCCCATGCCGGCGAACGCGTCGACGGTTCCGGGGATGGTGTATTCGAAGATCTTCTGCGCGCCGTGTGCGGCGAATACGCCGCCGGCGACGATGCGCAGTACGAGAAGTCCGGCGTCTGCGGTGGGGCGTTTGGTGTTCGTCATGAGAGGAGTGGTTCCTTCGTGGCAGGACACCGCGGTGGCCGCGGCGCGGGACGTTCGCCCCGTACCGAAAACGCTAGGAACCGGACCTTGGGATGCACTGAACAGCGTTCGAAGAAGTCGTGTTATGACGCGCGTGCCCGTCCCGGAGGCGCCGTTTGGCGGGTACGCCGGATCAGCGGACGGCGCTGCCGCCCGCTGATCGGAGATCGGTGCCCGGGGTCAGACCGAGCAGCAGGACCCGCCGCAGCAGGACCCGCCCGCCGCCGCGTCGTCGCCGAGCAGGTTCAGGATCTCGCGCGATTCGGCATCGGCGAATCCGGCGGCGCCGAAGCCGCTCTCGAACGCCGCGTCCGCCGCGATCACGGCCGAGGCCGCCTCGTCGCTCAGCGCCGTCTCCTTGGTGGTGTCGCTCATCGCGCCTCCCCTTCGTTCGTCGAACCGTCGGAACCGTTCTCGCCCGCACCGTCGCCGCTGCGGCCCAACTGCAGGACCTGCCCCAGCACATCGGTGAAGACCTCGGCGCCCTGCGCACCGGGAACCGCGTACTTCTGGTCGAACAGGAAGAAGGGTACTCCGGTCACGCCCAGCATACGAGCGCGGGTGATGTCGCTGTCGACGGCGTCGCCGTAGGCGGGATCGTCGAGCGCCGCCCGCGCCTCGGCGCGGTCCAGCCCGGCCTCGGCGGCGAGGTCGGCGAGGCGCTCGGGATCCGAGAGGTCGAGCCCCTCCGAGAAGTAGGCGCGGAAGAGGCGTTCGAGCACGTCTGACTGCACCCCGCGATCCTTCGCGAGGTGCAGGATCCGGTGCGCGCGACGGGTGTTCACGTGCTGCAGGCGGTCGAAGTCGAAGGTCAGCCCCTCGCTCGCCGCCAGCTTGGTCATCTCGCCGAGCATCTCCTCGACCCGCGGCATCGGCATGCCCTTGTGCTTCGCGAGGAAGTCGTACTCGCTGCCCGAGAAGTCCTCGGGGGTGTCGGGGGCGAGCTCGTAGCTGTGGTGCTCCACGTCGACCCGCACTTCCGGGTTCGCCTCGGCGAAGGCCTCGAGCCCTCGGGCGAAGCGGTGCTTGCCGAGGAAGCACCACGGACAGGCGATATCGGACCAGACGTCGACGCGGATCGTTTCATTCACGACGGGTACAGCACGCCCCGGCGCCCGACTATTCCCTCGAATCCGACGAATCTCGGAACCCCGGAGCGCTCCGCTCCAGAATCGTTTCGAGGGCGCGCCGGAATTCGGGCTCCCCCGTCGCTCCCGGGATCGCGAACCGCGCGTTCAGCAGGTAATAGGGCGTGCCCTGGATCCCGAGCATTCCGGCCCGACGCTGCTCGAGGTCGATCACGGCGTCCCATTCGGGATCCTCCGCGGCCGCGCGGGCATCGGCCGCGTCGAGCCCGGCCTCCGCGGCGAGCGCCCCGAGCGTGTCGGGGTCCGCGAGGTCCCGATGCTCGGCGAAGTAGCCGACGAAGAGGCGGTCGAGCACCTCCTCGCCGATGCCGCGAGCGGCGCCGAGCTGGAACACTCGGTGCGCCCTGCGGGTGTTGACGAGGGGCAGCCCCTCGAAACGCATCTCGATCCCGGCTTCGGCCGCGAACCGCTCGAGCTCGGGCAGCATGCGCGCCGAGTGGTCGTCGGGCACGCCCTCGTACTGGCGCAGGTAGTCGCCCTCGGTCCCGGAGTAGCGGTCGGCGATCCCGGGCGCGAGCTCGAAGCTGCGGTGCCGCACGGTGACGGGCACGCCGGGATGATCCGCACGGAAACCCGCGACCGCGCGTTCGAAGCGACGCTTGCCGATGAAGCACCAGGGGCACCGGGTGTCGAACCACACGTCCGCAGCGATCCCCGGTGCCGCTCCGACGGGGCGGGGATCCGAATCGAGCGGTGACGCGGTCATGCCGGGTGCAACGCCGCCGGGATCCCGGGCATTCCCCGGCTACTCCGCTGCGGGGGCGGCACCGAGCGACGGAGCCGCGTTCCAGCGGGCGAGGAAGTCCTTCGCCTGGGACCGGTACGCCTCGTCGACGTCGCTCATCGCGATGCTCTCCGCCGCGGTGACGCACAGCGTGCGCACCGCCGACTCCTCGCCTTTCACGCAGACCCAGTCTCCCGACTGCGCGAAGGACTTGAGCACCGGAGCGAGCGCGGCGCGTTCGATCGGTCCCGCACCCTCGGCGAGCATCACGTCGATGCGCTCCCGCGCGGCATCGGCTCCCGCGACCGATCCCGTGGCCAGCAGCCGGTCGACGCCGGTCGCGCGCGGCGCGAGATCGGTCGGTGCGGCGAAGACTCCGATCGGAGATCCGGAGCCGCCGGATCCGAGGTCGCTGCCGTCGATCATCAGCGCGAGCGTTCGGAAGCCGGAGGCCTCCGGCACCGCGAGGAGCGCGGTCGCGACGGGAGCGAGCGCGGTCCTCGGTTTCAGGTGGAGCTGGAGCACCGCATCGTCGGTCCAGACGAAGTCGATGGTCTTCCGCGTCTCGGCGGGCAGCTTCGCGAGCGTCGCACGGGCGGCGTCCCCGCTCGCCCCGTCTCGGAGCTGCAGGGATCGGCTCTCGACGGTGAGCGTCATCGATCGGTCTCCGAGCGCCGCCTCCGCGGCCGCACGAGCCGGGGCCACGTCCGCTTCCTCGGCAACCTGCAGGTTCAGGGACTCGGGAGTCGCCTGCAGCACGGTGACGCGCGCCCGCAGGCCGACCATCGCCCGCACCCGCTGGGCGTCGGCGACCCAGGTGCCGCCCTGGTCGCCGTCGAGCGATACGCCGTCCACCGAGGAGATCTCGAGTGCGACCGGAGGCTCGCTCACCCGCTCCCGGAGCGGGTCGGGAGCCTCCGCGGCGAGCGCGAAGGCGCGCTCGGCGGTCGCAGTACGCGCGGTGAGCTTCGATCCGTCCCCGGACCGCACCTCGATCTCTGCCGAGACGATCCCCGTGTCGGCCCGCAGCTCGTTCGCCGCGGCGACGAACCGTGCGTTCCGCGCGCGGTTCGGGAGCACGCGCAGCGTCACGGTGTCGGCCGCGACCTTCAGGCTCACGCTCGCACCGTCGCGCTTCTCGCTCTCGAACGCGCCGATGCGGTCGACGAGCGCCGAGAGATCGTCGTCGCTCAGGCCGGGCTTGGCGGTGACGGTGCCGTCGACCGACCCGATCCAGGGCAGGGTGTTCAGGCTGGTGAGGTCGACCGACTCCACCGCGGGATCGCTCCGGAACTCGCGCTCGGTCGCCTGCCTGCCCGCGGTTCCGGCGTCCACCGAGCCGCAGCCGGTCAGCGCGACCGCGGCGAGGATCGCGGCCGCGGACGCGAGGATCCATCGCGCCCGGGTTCCGGTGGTGGATCGCATGCTGGGCCTCGTCTCGTGCCGGTCCGGTTCCGGACCGCTCAGTCGATCCGGCGCGCGCCGGGCACGGGACCGGTCGCGGTGAGGGTTCGGACTCCGGCTCGCGCGAGCACCGCCTGGAGCTCGGCCGATGCGACCGCGTCGGAGACGAGGAACGCGACGGTCGGCCCCGATCCCGAGACGATGCCGGCGAGCGCGCCGCGCGACTCCCCCAGCTCGAGCAGCTCGGAGAGCTCGGGAGCCAACCGGAACGCCGCGGCCTGCAGGTCGTTGTGCATCGCGTCGGCGAGCGACCCGGCATCGCCGGATCGCACGGCCTGCAGCACGGCGGTGTCGACGCGCACCTGCTCGGGCGTCGGCACGATGTCGGCCGAGTGCTCGTCGCGGTGCTGGTCGAGGGTCCGGTAGACGAGCGGGGTCGAGAGCCCGCCGTCGGATAGCGCGAGCACCCAGTGGAAGGATCCCTTGGCGAGGGCCGCGCTCAGCTCGTCGCCCCGGCCGGTGCCGACCGCGGTGCCGCCCTCGAGCGCGAACGGCACGTCGGCGCCGAGCGACGCCGCGAGCGGCAGCAGTCCGGCTCGGCCGAGGCCGGTCCCCCAGAGTTCATCGCAGGCGAGCAGCGTGGCCGCCGCATCGGCGGATCCGCCGCCCATGCCGCCCGCGATCGGCACGCGCTTGTGCACGGTCAGGGCAACGCCCCGGCCCGCCCCCGTGCGCTCGGCGAGCAGCTTCGCCGCACGGATCGCGAGGTTGGAGTCGTCGGTACGCAGCGTGCTGGTGTCGATGGGGCCGGTGAACCGCACCGAGAAGTCGTCAGCGGGCGTCGCGGTGACCTCTTCGTAGAGCGAAACCGCCTGGTAGAGCGACGCGACGTCGTGGTAGCCGTCGTCCTGCAGCGCCCCGACGCGGAAGAAGACGTTGATCTTGCCAGGCGCCCGGACCGTTACCGTCTGCGTCTGCCTCGTCCCCATGTGATTACGCTTGCGCACCTCGGATGCGGCATGCACTCGGGCGATGCGGTGGAAGTCATCGATCGACACCTGCTCGGCCCGGGCCATCGGATCGACGCCCGCGGCTTCGAGCACTTCGACCGCGCGCTCGAGCGGACCGAGCACCGGCTGCATCGACTGGCGCAGCATCTTGCGGCGCTGCGCGAAGGCCGAGTTGATGAGCGAGAAGGTCAGCACGCGTTCCGGCTCGGAGCCGCGCGGCTCGTCGGAGCGGACGTACGACACGAGCACGGAGTCGACGTTCGGCACGGGCCAGAAGATCCGGCGGCTCACGGTACCCGCGATCCCCCACTCGCCGTACCAGGCGGCCTTCGCGCTCGGTGCGCCGTACTCCTTCGACCCCGGTCCGGCCGCGATGCGGTAGCCGACCTCGGCCTGCACCATCACGAGCCCGGCCCGCAGCGACGGCATGAGTTCGAGGAACTGCATGAGGATCGGCACCGACACGTTGTAGGGCAGGTTGGCGACGAGCACCTCGGGGGCCGCCGGCAGTTCGGCGATGTGCTCCGCCGTGAGCTCGAGCGCGTCGCTGCGGATCACCCGGAACCGCGGCGCGTCGGGGTCGGCGAAGACCCCGGGCTGCATCGCGCGGACCGTGCTCGGCAGCTCGGCCGCGAGCCGGTGGTCGATCTCGACCGCGGTCACGTCGGCGCCGGCCTCGGTGATGCCGAGGGTGAGCGAGCCGAGGCCGGGCCCGACCTCGATGACCCGGTCGCCGGGTTCGACCCCCGCGAGGCGTACGATCTTGCGCACCGTGTTGGGGTCGATCACGAAGTTCTGGCCGAGCTTCTTGGTCGGCGAGACGCCGAGCCGCTCGGCGAGCTCGCGCACCTCGATGGGGCCGAGGAGCGCCGGTGCGGTGGGTGCTGCGTCGTCGCTCATCGGGTCTCCGGTTCCATCTGCCACGAGCCGTAGACCCGCTCGGTGTTCTCGACCAGCAGGGCGCAGACCTCGTCGAGCGGCTGTTCCAGTGTCTCGGCCATGCGTCGCACGGTGTGCGGCAGCAGGTACGGCGCGTTGGGGCGTCCCCGGAACGGCTCGGGGGTGAGGAACGGCGCGTCCGTCTCGACCAGGATCCGACTCGACGGGGCGACGCGCATCGCTTCGCGCAGCGCGGGCGCATTCTTGAACGTCGATGTGCCGGCGAACGACAGGTACCAGCCGTGCTCGGCGCAGATCTTCGCCAGTTCGACGTCGCCCGAGAAGCAGTGGAACACCGTGCGCTCCGGTGCGCCGACGCGGAGCAGCGTCGCCACGACGTCGTCGTGGGCGTCGCGGTCGTGGATCTGCAGAGCGATCCCGTTCGCCTTGGCGATGTCGATGTGCGCCTCGAACGATTCGAGCTGCGCTTCGCGCCCGTCCTCCCCCGTGCGGAAGAAATCGAGTCCGGTCTCGCCGACCGCGCGCACGCGCGGCTGCGCGGCGAGGCGGGAGATCTCGGAGAGGTGCTCGCACAGCAGTCCGCGCTCGGCGAGGCGGGGCGCCTCGTTCGGGTGCAGCGCGACGGCGGCGAGCACGCGCGGATCGGCCGCCGCCATCTGGGCGCTCCAGCGGCTCGTCTCGAGGTCGGTGCCGACCTGCACGACGCCGCGCACGCCGACGGCCTCGGCCCGGGCGAGCGACTCGGCGGGATCCAGCTGCTCGAAGCCGTCCTCGAACTCGAGGTGGGTGTGGTTGTCGTAGACCGGGATCGGCAGCGGTTCCGGGCTCGCCGGTCGCTGCAGGTCGCGCTTCTGCGCACCCGGAAGGGAGCCGTCGGTGGAGCGCTTGCGCAGGCCGCCAGCAGGCGGCTGCGGCGCTGCCGCGTCGGGCTCCCCTGAGGAGTGGTCGCTCATGCGGCGCCTACTTCCCGTCGGTCTCGATGCGCGGGAACAGCACGTCGAGCTTCTGCTGCGGGGTCCCCGCGGGCAGACGGCCCCAGCTGCCGGCCTCGCGGATCGGCTGCGCGCTCAGCGAGCCCAGGGCCTCGTCGGCGCCGAGCGCGGTCCACAGCTTCGCCGTCGCGACCGGGACGACCGGAGCGAGCAGCTGCGCGAGGGCGCGCAGGCCCTCCGTCGCGGTCGCGAGCACGGTCGCGAGGCGGTCGCGCTGCGCCGGATCCTTCGCGAGTGCCCAGGGCTCCTGCTCGGTGATGTAGCCGTTGAGCGCGTCGACGAGCTCCCAGATCGCGGCGATCGCCTCGTGCACGGCGAACGCGCCGATCCGCTCGTCGGCGCGGGACGCGACCGACGCCGCGAGCTCGCGGATCGCGGCGTCGGCCGCGGTCTCGTCGGCGGCCTGCGGCATGACGCCCTCGAAGTACTTCGCGTTCATCGCGAGCACGCGGCTCGCGAGGTTGCCGAAGCCGTTGGCGAGCTCGGCCTGGTAGCGCGCGGCCAGATCCTCCCAGCTGAAGGAGCCGTCCTGGCCGAACGAGATCGCGCGCATGAAGTAGTAGCGGAACGCGTCGGAGCCGAAGGTGTCGGTGATCTCGTTCGGCGCGATGCCGGTGAGCTTCGACTTCGACATCTTCTCGCCGCCGACCAGCAGCCAGCCGTGCGCGAACACGTGATCGGGCACCTCGAGCCCGGCCGCCATGAGCATGGCCGGCCAGATGACGGCGTGGAAGCGCAGGATGTCCTTGCCCACGAGGTGGTTCGCGGGCCAGCGGCGCTGGAACTGCTCGTCGTCCTCGCCGTAGCCGATGGCCGTGACGTAGTTGAGCAGCGCGTCGAACCAGACGTAGGTGACATGCGAGGAATCCCACGGGATCGGGATGCCCCAGTCGAAGGAGGACCGCGAGATCGAGAGATCCTCGAGCCCCTGCTGCACGAAGGCGATGACCTCGTTGCGCGCGCTCGCGGGCTGCACGAAGTCGGGGCGCTCCTCGTAGAGCGCCAGCAGGCGGTCCTGGAACGCGCTCATCTTGAAGAAGTAGTTCTTCTCCTGCAGCAGCTCGAGCGGCTTCGAGTGGATCGCGCAGACCTTCTGGCCCTCGAACTCGCCCGTGCCGTCGACGATCTCGCTCTTCGGCTTGAACTCCTCGCAGCCGACGCAGTACAGCGCCTCGAACTCGCCCGCGTAGATGTGATCCTCGTCGTACAGCTTCTGCAGGAACTTCGCGACGCCCGCCTCGTGCCGCGCGTCGGTCGTGCGGATGAAGTCGTCGTTCGAGATGTCGATCAGATCGAGCAGCGGCTTCCACGAGGACTCGACCAGGCGGTCGGCCCATTCCTTGGGAGCGACGCCGTTGGCGGTCGCGGTGCGCAGGATCTTCTGGCCGTGCTCGTCCGTGCCGGTGAGGAACCACGTGTCGTCGCCCGCCTGGCGGTGCCAGCGGGCGAGCACGTCGGCGGCGACCTCGGTGTACGCGTGCCCGATGTGCGGGGCGTCGTTGACGTAGAAGATCGGCGTCGTGATGAAGAACGGGGAGGGCTTGGCCATGATCTCCATCCTAAGAGATCGGACCGCCCCCGATCCCCAGTGTTACCGAGGCGGACTAGGCTCACGGGCATGAGCACCCACCTCGACACCATCGTCATCGGCGCAGGCATCTCAGGACTCTCGGCGGCCGCGGAGCTGCGGCGGGCGGGGCGGAGCGTCGTCGTGATCGAAGCACGCGATCGCATCGGCGGCCGGGTGCACACGGAGCGCGAGGACGGGCGCGTCACAGATCTCGGCGCGTCGTGGATCCACGGGATCGACGGCAGCGAGGTCTACGCCGAGACCGAAGCGGCCGGCATGCCGACCGTCGAGTTCACGATGGGCAGCTACCAGGCCGGCGGCCGCCCCGTGGCGTACTACGGCCCCGACGGCGCGCGCCTGAGCGATGCGGACGCCGACGCCTTCATCGCCGACGTCGCGGAGTTCGACCGCGCGCTCGGCGGCGTCATCGCCGCCGCGGCCCCGGCGACCTCCTACGCGACGGCCGTCGACGCGGCGCTCGGGTCCCTGGGCTGGGACGCGGATCGTGCGGCCCGGGTGCGCGAGTACCTGCACCACCGCAGCGAGGAGCAGTACGGCGCGGACGCGGTCGATCTCGACGCGCACGGCCTCGACGACGACGCGGTCGACGGCGACGAGGTCGTGTTCCCCCGCGGCTACGACGAGCTCGCGACCCACCTGGCGCAGGGGCTCGACGTGCGCCTGGAGCACCCGGTCGCGCGCGTCGACTGGAGCGAGGACGGCGTCGTGGTCACGACCGTCGACGGCGCGGAGTTCGCGGCGGCCACGGCCGTCCTCACCGTGCCGGTCGGCGTGCTGCGCTCCGGCGAGCTCCGGATCGAGCCTCCGCTGCCCGCGGTGAACGCCGACGCGCTCGCCGGGCTCACCATGAACGCGTTCGAGAAGGTGTTCCTGCGCTTCGACCGGAAGTTCTGGGACGACGGCGTCTACGCCGTGCGTCGTCAGGGACCGGCCGGCGCCTGGTGGCACTCCTGGTACGACCTCACCGCGCTGCACGGCACGCCGACGCTGCTCACCTTCGCGGCCGGGTCCTGCGCGCGCGAGATCCGCGGCTGGAGCGACGAGCGCATCACCGATTCCGTGCTCGCCTCCCTGCGTGAAATCTTCGGCGACGCGGTCCCCGAACCGCAGCACGCCCGGATCACCCGATGGCAGGACGATCCTTACTCCCACGGGTCGTACGCGTACATGACGGTCGGTTCGACGCCCGAGGATCACGAGCGTCTGGCCGAGCCGATCGGCGGCGTGCTGCACATCGCCGGCGAGACCACCTGGCAGGAGGATCCGGCGACGGTCACCGCGGCGATGGCCTCGGGACGGCGCGCCGCCGAACGGATCCTCCAAGCGGGGTAATCAAGGCCCCTCCGGCTGTGTAGACTTCCGGGGTTTGCGTTCGAAGGCGAAAGAAACGATAAGCACATGGCGAAGACGACATTGAGCAACGCGACCGACACGGGGCACATCCACGTCGGCAAGGGCCTCAACGAAGGCACCCTCGGCGTGGTCGGCTCCACGATCATCGGCCTGTCCTCGACCGCTCCCCTCTACTCCCTCGCCGCGACCCTCGGCTACGTCATCGTCGCCGTCGGCGCCCAGGCTCCGCTCGTCTTCGTCGTGGCCTGCATCCCGATGGTCTTCGCGGCGTTCGCCTACCAGGAGCTGAACCGCGAGGCGCCCGACTGCGGCACGACCTTCGTGTGGGGCGCCAAGGCGTTCGGGCCCAAGACCGGCTGGATCGGCGGTTGGGCGGTGGCCGTGGCGGGCGTCATGGTCATGGCGAACGTCGGCGAGATCACCGGCAGGTACTTCTGGTACCTGATCGGCAACGAGGAATTCGCGAACAACCAGACGATCGTCGTGATCACCTCGGTCGTGTTCATCGCGCTCATGGTCGGCATCAGCATGCTCGGCGTGCAGATCGGCGACCGCATGCAGATGGTGCTCATGGTCGTGCAGATGGGTGCGCTGCTGCTCTTCGGCGTCCTCGCGCTCGTCAACGCGTTGAACGGCAGCAACCCCGATTCCATCGGTTTCGACTGGAACTGGTTCAACCCGGCGGAGCTCACCGACTGGCACGGATTCATGCAGGCCGTGCTGCTCGCGCTCTTCATCTACTGGGGCTGGGACACCTGCCTGGCGCTCAACGAGGAGACGAAGAACCCGCGCAAGACCCCCGGCCGCGCGGCGATCTCGAGCATCGTCGTCCTCATCTTCGTCTACGTCGGCGTCTCGATCGCGGTCATGATGTTCGCGGGCTTCGGCGACACCGGTTTCGGCCTCACCAACGAGTCCAACCTCGACGACGTCTTCACCGTGCTCCGCGACGTGCTGTTCGGGCCGTGGGGCTGGTTCCTGATCCTCGCCGTGATGGTGTCGGCCGCGTCATCGACGCAGACGACGATCCTGCCGACCGCGCGCGGCACCCTCTCGATGGCCGTCTACCGCGCGCTGCCCGCGAAGTTCGCAGAGGTGCACCCGAAGCTCAAGACCCCGTGGTTCTCGACGCTCATGATGGGCATCGCCTCGATCGTCTACTACGTCGTCATGTCGATCGTGTCGACGGACATGCTCGCCGACTCGCTCAGCTCGATGGGCCTCGCGATCGCGCTCTACTACGCGATCACCTCGTTCGCCTGCGTCTGGTACTTCCGCAGCACCCTGAAGGAGAGCGCCCGCAACCTCTGGATGCGCGGCATCTTCCCCCTGCTCGGCGGCCTCATGCTCGCCTACGCGCTGGTGCAGTCGGCCATCGACATGTGGGACGTCGACTACGGCTACACCGTGCTGTTCGGCGTCGGCGGCGCCTTCGTGATCGGCGTCGGCTCGATCGTGCTCGGCTTCATCCTCATGGGGCTGTGGGCGCTGCGTCCCGGCTCGAAGCCGTACTTCCGCGGCGAGAGCCTCAACCGCGACACCCCGATCCTCGTCCCCGACGAGTAGGCCGGTAGCTCAGCGGTCGGAGACCCTCGCGAACCGGCCCCCGTCGCGCACGAGCACGTGTGCGACCCCGTCGATCACCCCCTCGAAGCGGATCCGCTCGGGCAGTCTCGGATCCGAGCCGACCCGGAACGTCCGCGCGCCCTCACCCGGGAGCGCCACGAGCGGCACGTCCTCGGTCGGCGCCTCGACTCCGGCATAGGCGCGCAGCACGAGACGCCCTCCGACATCCCGGCCGACCTCCAGGTGAGGCACCCAGGGGCTGTAGCTCCGGTAGGTGCCGGCGACGCCGCCCGCGCTCACGGGATCGAGGTCGAGCGGTGCCCGGGGTACCTGCAGGGCCCCGATCGGATCCGCGCCGCCCGGCGCGGCATCCGCGCCGACCGCCGCCGCGTGGCATTCGCGCGCCAGCAGTTCGGCGTACGGACGCTCCCCCGGTCCGCTCAGCAGCACCGCGACCGAGATCCCGGCCTCCGGGTGAGCGACGAGGAACGCGCCATAACCGACCATGCCGCCGCCGTGGGTGAGCACCGTTCCGCGCGCAGTGGGTTCCGCGTTGAGCCCGAAGCCGTAGCGGTCCCCCGGCGCGGGCAGGTGCGGACCGACGTCGAGCACGCCCTCGCCGCTCGGCGCCGACGGTGCGGAGGCGACGGCGACGGCCTCCGGCAGCCAGGGCGCGGAAGCCGCGAACGATCCCGGATCCGTGAGCGCTCGAGCGAAGCGCAGCAGCTCGCCGGCCGTCGCGGCGATGTTGCCGTCGGCTCCCGCCGGTTCGAGCCACGGCGCCTCGGCGATCCCGTCGGCCGGGCGCCAGGGCGCGTCGTCCCGGAGCGGCACGGTCCCCCGGCAGAGCTCGCCGCGCCGGGCTCCCGTGAGGTTCGTCACCGCGCCGTCGATGCCGAGCGGTTCGAGCACGAGCCGCCGCGCGATATCGGGGTACGGCAGCCCGCAGGCGGCCTCGAGCGCCAGACCGAGCACGACGTACCCGATGTTGCTGTAGTGGAAGAACGCGCCGGGCCGGCTCCCGGCGACGGTCTCGCCGAGCGCCAGGGCCTGCGCCCGTTCGCCGGGCAGCGCATCGCTCCCGGCGATCCAGCCGGCGGTGTGCCCGAGCAGGTGCCGCAGGCACGGTTCGCCGGCACCGAGCGGCAGCTCCAGCCACGGCAGGAGCGCGCGCACGGGCGCGTCGAGGTCGATCCGCCCCTCGACCGCAAGCCGGGCCGCGGCGAGCCCGGCGACGCTCTTCGAGATCGATCCGATCTCGAGGCGGGCGTCGACCGGCATCGGAGGCCCGCCGGGACCCGCGGTACCGAACGCCGCCACGCGCTCCCCATCCGAGGTCCGGATCGCCACCGTGCCACCGGCCACGGGAGCTCGGAGCAGCAGCTCCTCGCCCCGGGCGAGCGCGGCCTCGAGGCCGCGCTCGAGGCCG
>NZ_LAYO01000062.1 GCF_000980875.1 Leucobacter sp. Ag1
GGACTGTCGCACACGCGGGCCGAAGCCACGGAGATCTACTGAGCCCCGCCGCTGCTCGCAGGCGTCGCCGCCGCGGGCGCGCTCCGGCTGCTGCGGGATCGGCTCCCGGAGCCCGCGCCGATCGCGCAGGCGGTGCCGCACCAGGCGGATCCGGCCCGGACCCCCACACCCTCCCGTCGCCGCTTCCTCGTCTGGGCGGGCGGCACCGCCGCGGTCGGCATCGCGCTCGCGATCGCGAGCACGGCCGCGCGGGCCGGATCCGCCGCGGTGGCGAACGTGCGCAAGGCGGTCCGGCTGCCGCGCCCGGCGACGCCCGGGCCCGCGGTCCCTGCGGGCGCCGAGCTCGACGTGCCGGGCATTACGAAGCTCATCACTCCGAACCCGGAGTTCTACCGGATCGACACGGCGCTGGTCGTGCCGACGGTGGACCCGGCGAGCTGGAAGCTGCGGATCCACGGCATGGTCGCACGGGAGGTCGAGCTGAGCTGGGACGAGCTGCTGCGGCTGCCCATGACGGAGACGACGGCGACGCTGTCGTGCGTCTCGAACGAGGTCGGCGGCGATCTCGTCGGTAACGCCGTCTGGCTCGGAGTCCCGATCCGCGAGCTGCTGGCCCGCGCGAAGCCGAGCAGCGGCGCGGATATGGTGCTCTCGACCTCGGTCGACGGGTTCACCGCGGGGACGCCGCTCGAGACGCTCACCGACGATCGCGACGCGCTGCTCGCGATCGGCATGAACGGCGAACCCCTGCCGTTCGAGCACGGATTCCCCGTGCGCATGGTCGTGCCCGGCCTGTACGGCTACGTCTCGGCGACGAAGTGGGTCACCGATCTCGAGGTGACCCGTTTCGACCGGGCGACCGCCTACTGGACGGAACGCGGCTGGTCGGCGCGCGGCCCGATCAAGCTGGAGTCGCGCATCGACGTGCCGCGGGCCGGGCGGACACTCGCTGCGGGCGAGACGGCGATCGCGGGGATCGCCTGGCAGCCGCACGTGGGTGTCGCGGCGGTCGAGGTGCGGATCGACGACGGTCCGTGGCGTCGCGCGACCCTCGCCCCGGCGATCTCGAACGACACGTGGGTGCAGTGGAGCCTGCCGTGGGCGGCGGATGCCGGCCGGCACGAGATCCGCTGCCGCGCGATCGCGCGGGACGGCACCGTGCAGACGGGCGAGATCGCCCCGCCCGCGCCGAACGGCGCGACGGGCTGGCACACGATCCCGGTGACCGTCGGAAACTGACCCGGCGTCGGAGACCCGGGACCCGATTCAGCTCCCGTCCCGTCGGATCAGCGGCTCAGGCCGCGCAGTTCGCGGCGCGAACGCAGCCCGAGCTTCGCCAGCACATTGCGCATGTGGAACGCCACGGTCGCGGGCGAGAGGTAGAGGCGTTCCGCGATCTCGCTGTTGGTCAGCCCGGATCCGGCCAGCACCGCGACCTCCCGTTCGCGGCCGCTGAGGCCCGCGAGCGCGCGGTCCGCCTCGGACGCGGGGGCATCGCGCAGCAGCGAGATCCGGCGGAGCGCGTCGTGGGCGCCGAGCGGCCCGAAGCCCTTCGCCGCGATGCCCAGCATGCGATCGCCCGCCTCGCCCTCGCCGGAAGCGAGCAGCAGCCGTCCGGCGTCGAACGCGGCCTGGGCGCGGGGCCCGGGCAGCCCGTCCTTCGTCGCGCGCCGGTACGCGCGGATCGCGCGGTCGTGCAGGCCGTACGCCTCGGCGACCCGACCCTCCAGCCAGTCGAGGCCGCCGAAGATCGGTTCCCACGAGTCTCCGGCCAGCTCGGTGAGCCGCGCGAGTTCGCGGTCCGCCTCCTCGGCACGACCCAGCGCGGCGAGCGCATCGACTCGGTAGGTGAAGATCGAGGTCCCTGCCAGCCAGCGGGGGCCGATCCGTTCGTCCGACAGGATCTCGAGCACCTCCTCCGGCCGATCCTGCGCGCGGGCGCGGACCACCGCGGCGAGGAGCTCGAGCTCGACGCCCATGGTGTCGTAGGCCGTGACCGTCACCTCGGCGGCCGTGCGCAGGTCGCGCTCGTACCCCTCGGTGTCGCCGGCGGTGGCGTGCAGCACGGCGCGCAGCAGGTAGGAGAGCGGCCGGGCCGAAACGTCGATGCTGTCGAGCACCGTCGCGATCGCCTCCTCGAGGCGTTCGGCGGCCTCCGCGGTGCGGCCGAGCAGCCAGGCGCAGTAGGCCTGCTGCACACGGGCATGGCCGATGCTCCACCCGGCGACGCCGGACTCGCGCAGCCGGGCCACGCGTTCGAGATCGGTCGCGGCCTCCGCGATCCGACCGATCCCGCCGAGGTGCCCGGCACGGCAGACGAGCGCGTCGGAGAGCGCGGGGGAATCGATGGCCGCGCCGATCCGTGCGCCGAGCGCGTCGAGCTCCGCCTCGGTGCGCTCGCGGAGTCCGAGCCGCTCGGTCGAGAGCACCAGCAGAGCGGTCGCCCGCAGTCCGACCTCCGCGGGCGAGGGGAGCGGGAGCAGGCGACGGTCGGCGACGGCCGCGGGGTGCGCCGCGAGCGCGTCGGCGAGGTCGCGTGTGCGGTCCAGCAGTGCGGGCAGCGGACCGTAGTCGCCGGTGGTGAGCTGGATCATGACCGCCAGCATGGCGGTGTGCAGCTCGAGGGTGCGGGCGTCGGGGTGCGCGACGGAGGCGGCGAGCAGGCCCGCGGCGAACTCGGCCGCCCAGGGGATGTCCCCGGTGATCTGCCGGGTCTGCAGCAGCGCGAGGTCGCGCAGCGGCGAGCTCGGCATCCGTTCGAGCTCGGGGAGCAGGTCGAGCACCGAGGGGCTGACGAGCTCGGCCGCCGCGAGGATGCAGATCTCGACGACGAGCTCGTCGCGCAGCTGCGGGTCCGCCAGTGCGGATGCCCGGCGCAGATACTCGATCGCCCGGTCCGGCTGGCCCTCGGAGACCGCCCCTGCGGCGGTCGTGCGCACTTCGGCGAGGAGCAGCGGGTCGAGCTCCTCGGCCGCGTCGAGCCGGCAGACGAGCGCCCGGTGCGTGCTCGACAGGGCGTCCGCGGCGGCGGTCAGCACCCCGCGGCGCTTGGCGGGGTCGATGCGGGTCGCGACGTCGGCGGCGTACAGGTCGTGGAACGGGGCGATCCGCTGGTCGCTCGCGGTGACCAGCAGCCCTGCCGCGAGTGCGCCGGCGATGTCGGCGGACTCGCCCAGCCGGTGCGCGACTCCGAGCAGTTCGTGCCGTTCGAGCGATCCGCGCAGCACCGACGCGATCTCCACCGTGGTGGCGATCGCGGACGTGGCGCCCGTGCCGACGGTGTGGAACGGATTCTCGGGGATGCTCGGGAACTGCACGTCCTCGTCCCAGTGGCTGCGGTCCGGCGCCGTGCGCTCCATGCCCGCGACGAGGGCGTCGATGTGCACGGGGAGTCCGCCCGAGAGGTCCCTGATCCGTTCCGCGAGCCGGAGCGAGATCTCGCGTCCGTGCACGCGCGAGGCGTACTCGCGCACTTCGGGGGCGTCGAGCGGGTCGATCGCGAGCGGTCGGACCTCGCCCCAGGCGGTCGGGTCCGCGGCCACGATCGATTCCGCGAGCCCGCCGACCCGGGGCGCGTGCCCGCTGAGCACGACGAGCAGCCCGCCGTGCGCGACGCGGCCGAGCACGAAGCGGAGCACGCCGGCCGATGCGTCGTCGATCCACTGCGCGTTGTCGACGATGACGCAGAGCGGTCGGCCCGAGGAGACGCCGCGGGTGAGCGCGGGCAGGAGCGCACGCCCGGCGGAGAGCAGGTCGAGCGCGGTCGGTGCGTCGAGCAGGCCCTCGCGGATCCCGGCGGCGCGGGCCACCTTGTCGGCCAGCGCGAAGGGGAGCGACTGCTCGAAGGCGTCGGCCGTGGTGGCGATGATCCGCGCCCGGCCCGATCCGGCCTCGATCAGCTGCCGCACCCAGGTGCTCTTGCCGACCCCGGGAAGGCCGGTGACGGCGACCAGGGCGCTGCGGGTCCGCCGCGCGGCGTCGAGCACGGCGCCGGGGCGATCCTCCGCGGCGAGTGCGGGGTGCGGGATCGCTGCGGGCGCGGGATGCATCGGAATCCTCTCGGGGGTGCCGCCCGGTGCGGCGGTGCGTGTGCTGATGCTACTCGCAACCGCGCCCATCAGCGACGGATAGGTTTCGCGTCCCGCGCGGGAACGAGCCCTCGCCGCGACCTAGATTCCGATCGGAAACGTCTCTCGATGAAAGGACCGATCATGCTCGGCCTCCGTCCTCCCGCCCGCAGGCGGCGCGCGCTCACCGCGGGCGTCACCGGCACGACGCTGGTCGCCGCCGCACTCGTCGGAGGGTTCGCCGCGGCGACTCCCGCCGCGGCCGCGACCGAAGTCGCCCCCTTCGCCATCGGATCGCTCTCGGGGCAGGAGTGGACCGTGCCCGCGGGCGTGCACGCGATCACCGTCGACGTCGCCGGTTCGGCCGGCGGCGGCGGCGGATCCGTCAACTTCCCGGGCACCGACTGGTCGATCACCTCCGACGGGGCGGGCGGCGCCGGCGGACGGCTGCTCGCCCGGGTCCCCGTCGAGCCGGGGCAGAAGCTCGTCTTCTATACGAGCACCATGGGCGGCCCCACGGGATCGAAGTCGAACCCGGGAAGCGGCGGCGCCGGCTGGCTGCGCGGCGGCAACGGGAACACCGGCTCGCTCGAGGGGCATGCGGGCGGCGGTGGCGGCGGTGCGAGCGCCGTGCGGATCCGCACGGCTGCCGGTGACCACGAGCTGGTCGTCGGCGGTGGCGGTGGCGGTGGCGGCGGCCTCGGGGGAGCCTTCGTCGACTACCGCGGTGGTGTGGGCGGCGCCTCGGGCCAGGGCGGCGAGAACGGCACGGGTGCCGGGCACGGCAACGGCGGCGGCTTCGCGGGCAACGGCGGCAACGGCACCGGCGGCGGTAACGCCGGGAAGAGCTCCTCCGGCGGTGGCGGTGGTGGTGGCGGAGCCGGCATCAACGCGGGCTTCGGCGGTGGCGGCGGCAAGGCCGGCGGCGGCGGTGGCGGCGGCGGTGCCGGCGGACAGAGCTGGATCGACACCGGCGCCGGCGTGCAGCTGCTGCAGGACCAGCGCTACTGGGGCGGCAACGGCTTCGTGCAGCTCTCGTACACGATCGAGCAGGGGACTTCGCTCTCGGCGGTCTCGACGCAGAGCCGGTCCGTCTACGGCACTCCCGCGACGATCACGGCCACGGTCGCGAACACCGAGGGCGGCGCGGTGCCGACCGGCACGGTCACGGCGTCCGAGGGCGGCACCGACATCGCCACGGCTCTCGTGGCCGCGGACGGCACCGCGAGCTTCCCCGGGCTCGTCACCGCGGTCGGCTCCCACGCGCTCGAGTTCGCATACGATCCGGGCGATGCGCCGTTCGCACCGACGACCGGAACGCTGACCCAGATCGTGGATCCGGCCCCGACGCACTTCGCGGACCTCGCGGGCGCCGCGCCCGCGCAGGTCGGTGGACCCCTGACGATCACCGGCCGCGTGCTGGTCGGTCCGGCCCCGCAGACCGAACCGGAGACCGGGACCCCCACCGCTGCGGCGACCGACGCCCGTGCCGCGGATCCGGCGGCCCCGACCGGCTCGGTCACCGTCTCCACCGGGGGCGGGGTGCTGGGGACGGCGCCGATCGCCGCGGACGGATCCTTCGAGTTCCATCCGGCCTGGGCCGCGGGCACCTCCGAGTTCACGATCGACTACGCGGGCGACGCCGACTATTCGGCGGCGCCGCAGGGCACGCTCTCGATCGACGCGGCGAAGGGGCGTACGACGACCGCGCTCGGGCTCGACTTCGGTTCGGTCCAGGTCGGGGCCACGGCCACGGCGACCGTCTCGACCGGCGTCCTGTCGCCCGCGGTCATCGAGCCCGGCGGGTCGGTGCAGCTCACCCTCGACGGCGCTCCCTACGGAGCCGGGATCCCCGTCGGCGATGCGGATCCCGCAACCGTGGAGCTCAAGAACCTGGCCGTCGGAACGCACGTGCTGCGCGCGTCCTACGCCGGAGACGCGTCGTTCGAGGGATCGAGTAGCGCGGAGGTGAAGATCGTCGTGACCGCCGCACCTCCGGTGCCGCAGGTTCCGAAGCCGACCCCGGCACCGCTCGTCGCGGGCGGACCCGCGGTGCTGACGCGGACGGGGATCGACTCCGCATCGGCGCCCGCTGCGGCGCTGGGCGTGCTCGCCATCATCTGCGGAGCGGCAGCGGTGACCGCGGCCGCGGTCCGTCGCCGGGGCGCGACGGCACCGCGTCGATAGCGACGGGAGGCCGCGCCGCACTCGGTGCGGCTCAGGCGCTGGCCCGGTGACCCTGTCACCGGGCCAGCGCCACGGCGCCCGCCGAAACGGCGAGCAGAGCGAGATAGGTCCAGGCGTGCACACTGTCGGGGATCCGCGGAGGCCTCCGGCGCAGCAGCACGATCACGGGGATCGCACCGACGAGCAGCGCCAGAGCCGAAGGGACGTCGACCGAACCGACCAGGCCGGGGACGGATGCCGTCGCTGCCCCCGCCTGGCCGAGGCCCGGCGGGAGCAGCAGCGAGACCGCGAACGCCGGGGCGACCACGGCCACGGTGAGCGGGTTCGCGAGGGTCGCCGCCACGGCCATCGAGGTTCCCGCGCGACGCATCAGGGGGACCGTCATCACGCTGCCGCCGACGCCGAGGAAGGCCGCGACGGCGCCGATGCCGAAGCCGAGCGAGTCCGGGACACCGCCGGCCTTCCGCGCCCGCGGCGTCGCGTCGCGCTCATCACGCTGCGTACGGCGCAGGAATCCCGGGCGCAGCAGGAGATCGGCGATCGTGATCGCGACGTAGGCGACGAAGCCCCAGCGGATCAGCCACTCGGGCGAGAACCGCCCCGCTGCGGCACCGGCGGCACCGCCCGCGGCGAGCAGCGCGACCAGGAGCCCGCGCCCGCGCAATCGCGCCAGGGTCCGGTGGTCGGTCGAGGCCGTCGCGACGATGCCGTTCACGAGCATGACGAGCGCGGACGTCGCGGTGGCGACGGGGATGGCCCGAGCGCCGAGATCGGCGTCGAAGAGCGCGATCACCGGGACGGCGACGAAGCCGCCGCCGAAGCCGAAGAGCGCCGTCGTGATACCGACGGCGATGCCGATGAGGACGATGAGGGCGAGGGAAACGAGCACCGGTCCAGTCCATCGCTGACGGGCGAGTACCGGCAATCGAAGGTCGGACACACTTCTTCGAGTTCCGGCCAGATCGAGCGTAGGGTGGGACCGTGCTCAACGGATCGCTCGAAGCCGTCGATCGGCTCCCGGTCGACGTGCTGCCGATCGGGACCGAGTACCCGCCCGACTTCCTGCTGGCACGGCACGCGCATCGTCGGGCGCAGCTCCTGTACGGCGTGCACGGGGTGATGCGGGTCGATACCGACGACGGATCCTGGGTCGTCCCCGAGGACCGCGCCGTGCTGATCCCGCCCGGAACGCCGCACGAGGTACGGATGGACGGGGTAACGACCTGGAGCCTCTACATCGAGCCGGCCGCGGTCCCGTGGTGGCCGACCCGGTGCACCGTGGTCGAGGTGGGGGCGCTCCTGCGGGAGCTGCTGAGCGAGGCCAGCCGGTTCGCGATCGACTACGACGTCTCGGGGCGCGACGGCGCGGTGATCGGGCTGATCCTGCACGAGCTCCGCGCCGGAGCGCCGCTGCCCTTCCACGTGACGGTGCCGGCGGAGGAGCCGTTCCGCGAGCTGTGCCGCGCGTTCCTGAGCGGCCCGGACCTCGCCGTGACGAACGACGAATGGGCGGCGAGCGCGGCCATGAGCGGGCGGACGTTCGATCGTCGGTTCCGGGAAGCGGCCGGGGTCTCTCCGGCTGCGTGGCGGGCCCGGGCGCGGCTGCTGGCAGCGCTGCCGATGCTGGAGCGGCGCACGGTGACAGAGGTCTCGGCGGAGCTCGGCTACGCGTCGCCCGCATCGTTCACCGCGGCCGTCACCCGAGCGTTCGGCGTGCCGCCGTCCCGGCTGCGATCGAGCGCCCGCCCGGCCGGGACGGCGGACCATCAGGGCTTCGCGCGACGGGTGCCGACGAGCTCGACGACGCCCACCGCGGCGGCGAGCACCGCCACGACCGCGGCGAAGACCAGGCCAGCGGGGCGCAGGCCGATCGCGCCCGCGAGCAGCCCGACGCCGACCGCCGGCACCGCGAGCATCAGGTAGATCCCGGCGAAGAAGGAGGACGAGACCTCCCCACGGTGCGCCGGGGGTACCTGCTCGACCGTCGTCGCGATCCCCGCGTTCAGGCAGAGGCCGCCCGAGATGCCGAGCAGGACGGCGGACGCGAGGAGCGCCGCGAGCAGCGCCGCGGCCAGCGCGAGGGCGAGCGCCGCCGCGGCGAGCACGAGGCCCGCGCAACCGATCGCCAACGCGGTGCGCGGGCGCAGTCGGCGGGCGATGAGCTGCCCGACGGCCATGCCTGCGAAGGCGATCGCGACGACGGATCCGGCGAGCAGGTGGCTCGCGAGGTGCAGTTCCTTCGCGAGGAACAGCGCCGAGACCGCGGTCAGCACTCCGGTCACGGCGAAACCGGTGCCCGCGGCCAGAACGGCCCGGACGAAGGAGCCGCGGATCTCGGCCGGGACGCGGAGACGACGGGGGCGGATGCGGAGCGACCCGCGGGAGCCCTGGGCGGGGGCCGGCGTCCACACCGCGAGGCCGATCAGTGCGAGGGCGCACAGCACGAGGTGCGCGATGAAGGGCGCGGCCAGGGGGAAGGGCACCGCATCGGCGAGGAGACCGGCGAGGAAGGTGCCGAGTGCGAGGCCGCCGGTGTTCGCGGCGACGGCGAGCGTGCCCGCGGCGGTCTTCCGCTCCGCGGGGAAGAAGTCGATGACGGCGGCGGTGCCGGTGCCGCTCATGAGGCCGGCGCCGAGCCCGGAGATCACGCGGGCGACGATGAGCAGCGGGAGGGACGGCGGCAGCAGGAACAGGATCGCGCTGAACAGGGCGAGCCCGACGGCCATCAGGAGCACCGGCCGGCGTCCGAGGTCGTCGGAGAGGCGGCCGAACAGGGAGAGCGCGCCCACGACGCCGAGCGCGTAGACGGCGAAGAGCACGGTCACGGTCAGCGGCGAGAAGGCGAGCTCCGCCGAATAGATGGAGTAGAGGGGGGTCGGGATGGTGGTGCCCATCATCGTCACTGCGAAAGCGAAGGCGGTCGCGACGACGGCCCGCCGGGGCGCCACGTGGGCGGCGGTCTGCGGCGACGAGAGCGTGGTCGGGGAAGACATGGGAGTGCTCCTTAGAAATGAGACAAGATGCCTCGAAATGGTAACACCAATTCAATCCACCGTGTCTCATTAATTGAGGATCGCATCTTGCGGGGCACGGTGCCCTGATGTTCTGAGAGCAATAACGAGACACCCAGTCTCGTTGCGTGCGAAGAGGAGGTCTCCCGAACGTGGAGAAGCGAGTGCTCACCCCGGTCCCCGAAGTCGTCGCCCAGCTCAGGGCGGGGCGGGTCGTGCTGGTCGCCGACGATGCGTCGCGCGAGAACGAGGTCGATGCGATCGTCTCGGCGGAACTCGCCACCGCGGCGACCATCGGATGGATGGTGCGGCAGACCTCCGGACTGCTCTGCGCGCCGCTCACGGCGGAGCGCGCCGATCTGCTCGAACTCCCGCCGCTCGTGGCGGAGAGCGAGGATCCGCGCGGGACCGCCTACACCGTGACCGTCGATGCGCGGTCGGTCGGCAGTACCGGGATCTCCGCGACGGACCGCGCGCGCACCGTGCACGTGCTCGCCGACCCGCAAGCTGGGCCGCGGGATCTGATCCGTCCGGGGCACGTGCTCCCGCTGCGTGCGCATCCCGATGGGGTGCGCGGGCGCGGTGGGCACACGGAGGTCGCGATCGACCTCCTCCGGCTGGCCGGCCTGCGTCCGGTCGGGGTGCTCGCCGAACTGGTGGACGACGAAGGGGAGATGCGCCGCCTGGACGACGTGCTCCGGAGCGAGCGCTTCGCTGGGATGGCGATCACGACCGTCGCCGCCGTGCGGGAGCACGTCATCGCGGGCGGAGCGACCGGGGCGTAGGGGCCTCGGCGGCCCCGGTCGCGTGAGCCGCTACTCGCGGTAGTCGCCGACGCCGGCGCGCCAGTAGCCCTGGACGTGCAGGTCGGCGAGGTCCAGGCCGCGCACCAGTCCGCGGAACCGCTGGGCTGCTCCGGCCTCGGCGGCGAACCAGACTCCCGTGCCGGGTTCGGGCCGCTGCTGGGCGGCGGCCTCGAGCAGGGCGGTTCCGGGGGCGGCCGGTTCGCGCCGGAGCCAGGTGATCCCGGCCCCGCGCGAGAGCGTGATCTCCTGCCGGTCGGCGTCGTCGGCGAGTTCGATCCATGCGTGGATCGGGCGGTGCCCGCGCTCCCGCTCCAGGATCGCGGCGATCGCGGGCATCGAGGTCTCGTCTCCGAAGAGCAGCATCGAGGCGGCGTCCCGACCCGGCGCCCCGCTCGGGCGGGGGCCGCCGACGCGGGCGGTTTCGCCGACGGCGCAGCTCTCCGCCCAGCGCGGCATCGTGCCGCCGTCGTGCAGGAAGACGTCGATGTCGATCTCGTTGCTGATCGGATTGAACCCGCGCACCGTGTAGGCGCGCCCGTGCTCGCCCGCCCTGCTCGGGTCGCCCGGGTCGGGGACGAAGAGCTTCACCCAGGAGCCCGGGGTGCCGTGCACGACCGGTGCAAGGTCGTCGTCGCCCCCGAGGGTGAGGCGGAGCATGTGCTCCGTGATCTGCTCGCGGGCGGTGACGACGACCTCGCGTGAGGTCGTGGGGCGTCGCGCGGGGCGCGCCGCGTTCGCGGATGCGGGGTGCATGGGGGCTCCTTTTCGAGGCAAGGTGTATTGCAACCGTATCCCGACAGTTTCGGAACATCAAGCACCGAAAGTGCTAGGGTCGGGGCATGACCGAACGCACCCGCCCACTCGGCCGTCCGCGCAGCGAGGACGCCCGGCTCGCCGTGCTCCGAGCCGTCGACGACATGCTCGTCGAGGAGGGTTACGCGGCGATGACCATGAAGGGCATCGCCGAACGCGCAGGGGTCGGCCGCCAGACCGTCTACCGATGGTGGTCCTCGAAGGCCGAGATCCTGCTCGAGGCGAGCGCCGCCGACGCGGCGCGCGAGCTGACCGTGCGCTCCGGTGCGGACGCCGAGTCCGAGGTGACCGCGTTCCTCGTCGCACTGACGACCTTCCTCACCCGATCCGACGCCGGGCTCGCCTACCGTGCACTGCTCGGCGAGGCCCAGCACGACCGGAAGGTGGCCGAGCTGCTGAGCGGAACCGACGTGCTGGGCGACGCCGCGCGCGCGGTCATCGGCAGCGCGCGGGCGCACGGAGCGCTCGCCGCCGAACCGGACACCGACGCCCTCGTCGCCGAGCTCGTCGGGCCGCTCGTGTACCGGATCCTCGCCGAGGGCCGCACCGCCGAACGCACCGAGCTGCAGCGCATGGCGGCGCGCTTCCTCGCTCGGTAGCCGCGGATCAGGCCCCGCGCGGAAGGCGGTACCGCTCGAACACGATGCCGGGTTCGAACCGCCGGATCTCGGCGAGCTCCGCCGCGATCGGCGACGCGAGCTCCGGGAAGAGCGGGGTCCCGCCGCCGAGGATCACCGGGCACCTGAGCAGGCGGACCTCGTCGACCAGGCCGAGGCGCAACGCCTGGCCGGCCAGATCGGCGCCGCCGATCGACACCGTCCGAGTGCCGCCGTCGCCCCGGGCGCGCTCGACCTCCTCGCGGAGCGGGGCGTCCGCGAGTCGCGCCGCACCGTCGACCCGGACCCCGCTCCGGCTGAACACCGTCTTCGGCAGCGCAGCCCAGACGTCCGCGAACTCCGCACTCGCGGGAGTCGAACGCATCCCTGGATCGGTCTCCCAGACGAGCATCGTCTCGTACAGGCGCCGGCCGAGCAGGTAGGCGTCGAGCGAGCGCACGTGCTCGAGCTGGAACGCGAAGAGCTCCGGACTCGGCGCGCCCCAGTCGAGACCGCCCGAGCGGTCCGAGATGAACCCGTCGAGCGAGACGCTCATCGAGATGGTCAGCATTCCTCGATGGTGCGCTCGCAGCGCGGATCGCGCAAGCGCCGATCGGACATCGTGACTGAACGCTGCGAAGAAGTTTGTGACATCCGCCCCTCGGGACGCGTCCTATGAGTGTCGCCGGTTCGGGCAACCCGCCTGAACGGTGCGAGTACGAGATGAAGGAGTGCATCATGGCGAATGTTTCAGGCGCGACTCAGCCCAAGGTCCAGTCGGCGGATCCCGGAACCGCGGATCTCCCCGGGAAGACCATTATCGAGGACGGTGTCGTCGCGAAG
The DNA here is from genome assembly GCF_000980875.1 of Leucobacter sp. Ag1. Taxonomy (GTDB): domain Bacteria; phylum Actinomycetota; class Actinomycetes; order Actinomycetales; family Microbacteriaceae; genus Leucobacter; species Leucobacter iarius. Next base: position 12,324 of record NZ_LAYO01000062.1, read on the forward strand.
ATCGCGGGGATCGCCGCGCGCGAAGTCGCCGGAGTGCACGCGCTCGGCGGCGGTGCCGCCCGCATGGTGGGCGCGATCCGCGAAGCGCTGAGCACCGCCGATCTCTCGCAGGGCATCACCGTCGAGGTGGGCGAGAAGCAGGTCGCCGTCGACGTCACGATCGTCGCCGAGTACCCGACCTCGCTGCAGCGGGTCGCCGACGAGGTGCGGGCCGCGATCACCCGAGCCATGCGGGAGCTCGTCGGCATGGAGGTCGCCGAGGTCAACGTCACCGTCAACGACGTGCACATTCCGTCGGACGACGAGGACGACGAGCAGCAGGAGGCGCGAGTCCGGTGAACGCCACCGTGCTCGGAGCCTCGGCCGGGGCCGTGCTGGCACTGACCTGGATCGTGCTCGGCTTCTGGGCCTTCGTGCTGGTCGCCGTCGCGATGCTGATCGGCGCGGCCGTCGGTCGGGTGATCGACGGGCGCCTCGACCTACGGGCCGTCGCAGCCGCGTTCCGAGGCAGGCGATCCTCATCGTGAACGGCGAGGATCGCGTCGTCTCCGAGACGGCCTCGATACCCGGCCGCACGGTGCTGACCGGTCGCGCATTGCACCGGCTGGCCGTCGCACTCGTGCGCGAGAACGCGCGCGTACCGTCGGTGTCGGTGTCGGTGTCGCTGTCGGATCGTGCGGGACGCCTGGCGGCCTCGGTGGTCGTGCCGGTCGCGATGGAGGCAGGCATGCCGGACACGCTGATCGAGCGCGGTAGCGCGCTGCGCACCGCGCTCGCGGAAGGGATGCGCGCGCTCGCGGAGCGGGACGTGGCCTCGGTCGACGTCCGCTTCGCGGGAGTGTGCGATGCTCGGAAAGGACGTGTGACATGACGACCGACGCGCGTGCCGCCCGACGAGTGATCCGCCGGGAGCTGCATCCGGCACGGACGGGTCCCGCGGTCCTCGTGGTGGCGCTGCTGCTGATCATCGCCCTCGCGGTCCCGGTGCTCTCGGTGTGGGCGCTGTTCGATCCCGGTCTGCGTGCGGGGCTTCGAACGGTCGAGGTGCCGCAGGCGGGATCGCCCGCAGCGGCCGCCGTTGCCGCCTCGGCAGCGGTGCTCCTCGTGCTCGCGGTGCTGCTGTGGGCCGCAGCGATCCTGCCCGGGCACCGCAACCGGCGAGCCCGCATCGGTGATCGACATGCGCTGCTGGTCGATGACGGGGTGCTGGCCGACGCGGTATCCGAACGCGTCGCGCGCCGCATCGGCGTCGACCCGACCCGGGTGTCCGTCACCGCGGGGCGGCGCACGATGCGAGTCGGGGTCGTCCCGACGAGCGGTGTGCCCGTCGACGAGGCCGCCGCCCGCGACGCCGCCGATGCGGTGCTGCGGGGCGTCGGGTTCCGATCCGAGATCCGGGTGACCGTCGCCGAACGAGGAGCGGTGTCGTGAACGCCACCAATCGGGTGCTGAACCGTCTCGTGCTGCTCCTGGCCGGAGCCGCGCTGTGCGGAACCGGGGCTTGGTTGCTGCTCACCGTCCTCCGGCCCGGATGGGCCGAGCGTCCGCTCCGTGCTCTGGACGACGGGCTCGGAGCGGTCGCGAGCGGAGTCAACGGTTGGGCGATCGCGCTCCCCGGCACCGGCCGAGTGCCCGGCGCACTGGTGCTCGCCTGCCTGATCGCGGTCGTCATCGCGATCTGCGCGGTGCTGTTCATCGGCACCCGCGGAGGCGGACGCATTCGCACGGTCCTCCGCGAGGAGGGTCCGGCCGGCGAGACCTCGGTGGATCTCAGCGTCGCGGACGCGATGCTCGCCGGGCCGCTGCGCGGACGGGCCGAGGTGATCTCTGCCGACTGCGAGGCGGCCCGCGTGAGGCGTGCCCCCGCGATGAAGCTCACCATCAAAGTGCGCCGCGGTGCCGACCTGTCCGAGGTGCTGCGCGCGGCCGATCGAGCGACCGCGGAGTGGGACCGGATGGCCGGAACCCCGGAGATACCGGTGGTGCTGCACCTCGCCGACCTCGGCTGGCTGGACCGGCTGCGGGCGAGAACCCGGGTGCGATAGCCCGCCCTGAGCGGGGCACGAAACACGGAACGGAGAACAGACATGCGAAAGAACATCCTGATCCTGGCGATCGTCGCGGGTGCCGGCTACCTGGTCGGCGTGGAATCCGCGAAGTCCCGCGGGAAGAACTACGAGGACCTGCGCCACCAGGTGGAGCGGCTGTGGAACGATCCCGCGGCGAGGAAATCCCGCCGACGCGCGGCGAAGAACCTCGGCAAATCGCTCGAGCGGACGCGGAAGAGCCTGCTCGGAAACTAGCGCGGCCGTGCGACGGAGCGACCCGGGCGCACTCGGCCGGTACCACCGGACAACCCACGAAACCGTACGAATCGCGCGGAGGAGAAGCTCCGCGCGACCCACTTAGAAAGGAGCCCATCATGGGATTCTTCAGTTTTCTGCTCCTCGGTCTCATCGCGGGAGCGATCGCGAAACTCATCCTCCCCGGCAAGCAGGCGGGCGGCTGGTTCGCCACGCTGCTGCTCGGCGTGGTCGGGGCGATGCTCGGCGGATGGTTGGGCGGGCTGATCTTCAACACCGATCTGCAATCCTTCTTCTCGCTCTCGACCTGGCTGCTCGCGATCGGCGGATCGATCATCGTGTTGCTGATCTACGGAATGCTCACCAGCCGTCGGGCACGCGACTAGCGACCGAGCACAATCATCGTCCGCGAGGGCGGGCCCTCGAGAGGATGAGGAGATCGGCCCGCGTGCCGAACCTCATCTCCGGGGGCTCGTCCGAAGGAGCAGCATGAGTATGGAACAGGCCGCCGCCGCGCTCGAAGCGGCTGACGACCGGATCGTGGCGGGTCGCGCCGCCGACGGGGATCCCGCGGCGTTCGCGGTGCTGGTGCGGCGATTCGCGCCGCTGATGCGCGCGTATGCGCGACGCATCCTCTCGGGGAGCGCCGAGGTCGACGACGTGGTCCAGGAGACCTTCATCACGGCCTGGCACCGGATCCCCGAGCTGGAGGACCTCAGCAAAGTGAAGAGCTGGCTGATGCGGATCACCAGCCGGACCGCGATCGATCACATCCGCGCGACGCGGAAGCAGATCGACCTCGATCAAATCGAGCAGGCCGCCCCCGACCACGCGGCCCCTCCGCGGAGGGCCGAGGCGCGGGCCGGCATGCGCGCGCTCAGGGACGCGCTCGCCGAGCTCCCGGAGGCGCAGCGTCAGTGCTGGGTGCTCCGCGAACTCGGCGGGTCGAGCTACGAGGAGATCGCGACCGATCTCGAGCTATCGGTCTCGACGGTGCGCGGGCTGCTCGCCCGAGCGCGCAAGCACATCATCGTGCGGATGGAGCAATGGCGATGAACGACGACGCACGTATCCCGGGATTCAGCGACCTCGGGCGCGGACCGGACGACCTCGACGGCCACACGATCGAGGAGCTCTCCGAGTATCTCGACGCCGGCCGGCTGCCGCTGGATCCGTCGATCGAGGAATCCGCAGGCTGCCGCCTCGCGCTCGACGCGCTCGAGCGCCTCCGGCTGCTCTCCGACGAGATGCTCGAGGCCGATGCCGGCGAAGAGCCCGAGCCCGATGCCGGGTGGACGCAGCGGATCCTCTCGAGCATCGCCTTCGACGCTCGAGCCGGGCGACGGATCCCGCTGCCCGCACCCGAGCCGGGCGTCGACCTGGGCATCACCGAGGGAGCGGTGCGCGGCCTGGTGCGGGGAGCCGAGCGCGCCGTTCCCGGAGCCGTGATCGGGCGGTGCCGACTCCTCGGCGACGTGACCGTGCCGGGCGAACCCGTCACGGTCGGCGTGGAGATCAGCGTTCCCTACGGCGAACCGATTCCCCGGCTCGTGGACCGGCTGAGGAGCGAGATCTCGGTCCGGCTGCGCACGCACACCCGATTGCGAGTGACCGGGATCGACGTAGTGGTGTCCGACGTCAGGCCGTCGGCGGTTCGAAACGAGGGGGAGCGGTGAACGTGGAACGGCAAGCGGAACTGCTGACGCAGATCGAGGCCATCGTCCGGGCGGTGCCCGAGGTCGAGGATCTGTACCGCTCCGGTTCGGTGCTGACGAATGCGCTCCAGCTCGGGGCCGAGGCGATCGGGGTCCGCGATGGGGCGGCCCCGCTGGCCGAGCTTTCGGAGCGGGACGGTGAGCGGTACGTGGAGATCGCGATCGGCGTGCGCGCGGGTGCCGGGGTTCCGCAGACGCTCGAGCACGTGCACGAGGCGCTCCGCGGGGTCACCGCGGAGCGGGGGATCGCGCTCCGCCTCACCGTCGTGCACATCGCGGACCGCGTCGACTGAGCCTGGCAGTTCTCTGGGAGCCGCGAGGGATCGCGTCACGATCCGGTTCGATTCCCGTGTTACCTCCGTATGCCTGAACAGGATTCACCAGGGGGAACGATGCAGAACACGCAATGGCAGGGAAGCGCCGACGGTGCGCGGAGGACGAAGCGAAGCGGAGCCGGCGGATTCCGCCGACTGAGCGGCCTCGCGGGGGCGCTCGCGCTCGCCGCAGGGCTTCTGGGGGTGTCGGCGCCGGCCATCGCGGCGCCGGTCGCAGCGGCCGCACCGACCGTGACCTACCCGGACGCGATCTCGAACATCTCGATCGCGAAGGACAGCGGCGGCTCGGGCTCGCTGAGCCAGTGGGAGCAGGTGCGGATCTCGGCCGACTGGGCCGTGCCGAACGGCGCGAAGGCCGGCGAGACCTTCGGCATGGCGCTGCCGCAGGAGTTCAGCCGCTACGGGTCGGGCTCCTTCGAGCTCGCGGATCCGTCGACCGGCGTCGTGATGGCGACCTGCCAGGCGAGCGACGGCTCCGGCCCGCAGGTCGTGTGCACGCTGACCTCGGCGGTGAACGGCCTCGAGAGTGTCGGCGGCGACTTCTGGATGCAGGGGGTCGCGACGCAGTCGACCACCAGCGAGACGGTCGAGTTCGAGGTCGGCGGGAAGGTCGAGATCGTCGACCTGCCCGGCGGGGGCGGGATCACGCCCGAGGATCTCACCGAGCCCGATCAGCCCTACAAGTTCGGCGGTGCCACCGCGAAGGAGGGGCGCATCGAGTGGGTCATCGGGATCCCGCGCAGCTCGGTCGCCGCGGGGGCGTTCACGGTGAAGGACGCCCTCGACCCGAAGCAGGAGAACCACAGCTACACGGGTGAGGTGCAGCTCAACCAGCGTCCCGTGCAGAACGGTCAGTTCGTGGGCGAGTGGACGCCGGTGGATCCCGCCCGTTACTCGGTGAAGTTCGCGCCCGACAACAAGTCGTTCGAGTTCTCGGCGCAGGGACTACCCGCGGACGGCTTCAGCTACCGCCTCAACTACTTCACCCAGGCCGACGGGCAGGTGCTCGAGGGCGACGTCTTCGGCAACACCGCGACGGTGCAGGACACGACCACTTCGTCGGCATTCACCGTCAAGAACGAGGGCGGCGGCACCGCGAGCGGCAAGCAGTTCACCCGCTTCACCATCGTCAAGCAGCTCGACGGTGCGCAGGCCGCTGCCGCGCAGAACCAGAGCTTCAGCGTGAAGTACACGGTCAAGGGCACGAACGACGCGCCGAAGACCATGACGCTTCGACCCGGTCAGCCGGTGAAGAGCGACCGTGCGCCCCTCGGATCGACCTTCGTGATCGAGGAGGTCGATCTGCCGAAGATCGACGGCGTCGCCTGGGGGACTCCCGTGCTCACGGGAACCGGGGTGCGGCCGGTCGGCGGCGGCGCCTACGAGGTGACTCCGGTGACGACCGCGGGAGTCGAACTCGTGCTGACGAACCTCGCGAACCCGGTCGTGCCGCCCACGCCCACGCCTCCGGTCCCGACCGTGCCACCTACGACGGTGCCGCCGACCGCGACGACTCCGCCCGCGACGCCGAAGCTCGCGACCACGGGCGGTGACGCGCTGATCCCGTTCTGGATCGCGGGCGCGGCGGCGATCGTGCTCGGCCTCGGCGCGACCGGGATCGCGCTGCGCCGACGGACGAACTCCGAAAAATAGTCCGCGGATCGGGAATGCCGCCGCGGGGGACCCCGTTGCCATGTATGCATCTGGATAGAAATCTCGGAAGGATCGTCATCCTATGACCACGTACAACGTCGGGTTCCTCGTCGGCAGCATCTCCTCGACCTCGATCAACCGTCGCCTCTCGAAGGCGCTCGTGAAGCTCGCGCCGCAGGCCGATCTGAATCTCACGGAGATCCCGATCGCCGGGCTGCCGTTCTACTCGGCCGACCACGACGCCGCGATCCCGGCCGAGGCCGCGGACTTCAAGCGCCAGATCGAGGCGTCCGACGCGATCATCGTGATCACCCCCGAGTACAACCGCTCGGTGCCCGGTGTGCTGAAGAACGCGCTCGACACGGCGAGCCGTCCTTGGGGCCAGAACAGCTTCGCGGGCAAGCCGTCCGCGGTCATCGGCACGTCGATCGGCGCGATCGGCACCGCGGTCGCCCAGCAGCACCTGCGCTCGATCCTGTCGTTCCTCGCCTCGCCCGAGCTCGCTCAGCCCGAGGCGTACCTGCACATGACCGAGGGGCTGATCACCGAGGACGGCGAGGTGACCAACGAGTCGACCGCCGAGTTCCTGCTCTCGTGGCTCAAGGCGCTGCACACGCACACCGCGAAGACGCTCAGCCCGGTCGTCTGATCGGAGGACGCGAGGGGCCGGCATCCGCGGATGCCGGCCCCTCGGTCGTTTCCTGAACCGTACCTGGAAACCGGGTGGGCGAGCAGGATTCTCCCAGACCGGTTATTCTTCCTCTGAATCACCAGCCGGGCCTCGGGGGAGGGACCGGTGAGATCCGGGGGGACTCTCTTGCGTTCAGAACGACGTCGTGCCGTCACCAGAGCCGTTGCCGGTTTCGTCTCCACCTTGCTGGTGGCGACGGGGCTCACGGTCGCCACGGAAGCGGTCGCGCCGCCACCCGCGTCGGCCGCCCAGGACCCGACGAGCTGCCAGGGCACCGTCGCGCTCACGAACGGCGGCTTCGAGTCGCCGGCGATCCCGAACGCGACGTACCGGATGCTCGCCGAGAGCGCGGTTCCCGGCTGGGGTACCAACGACAGTCAGAAGCAGATCGAGATCTGGAGCAGCGGCTTCCAGGGCGTGCCCGCCGGGGCGGGGCGGCAGTTCGCCGAACTGAACGCCAACAGCGCCAGCATGCTCTTCCAGGACGTGGCCACGACCCCGGGCCAGACGCTGGCCTGGTCCCTCAAGCACCGTGGACGCAGTGGCACCGACGTCATGCGCGTCGTGATCGGCGCGCCGAACGGCACGCTCGTGCAGAACGGGCCGAACCTCTCGGACGGGACCTCCGCGTGGGGCAGCCACACCGGCACCTACACCGTGCCGGCCGGCCAGACCACGACGCGCTTCGGTTTCGAGGCCGTCAGTTCGGCCGGCGGGAACGCCTCGGTCGGCAACTTCCTCGACGACATCACCTTCGGTACCGGCCCGTGCCTGATCACGACCAAGTCGGTGACCAACCTGAGCCGCGGCGGCACCACCGCCGAGGTCGGCGACGTGCTGCGCTACACCGTCACCACCCGCAACGACGGCGGCAACCCGGCGCTGCAGTCGGTCTCGAGCGACCGCCTCGACGCGGGGCTGGACTTCGTTCCCGGGTCGATCAAGATCGCCAGCGGTCCCGGCGCCGGCTCGCTCACCGATGCCGCGGGCGACGACCGCGGCGAGTACGGGTCGGGCGATCGTACGGTCAAGGTGCGCCTCGGCGACGGCGGGAACGCCGCCGCGGGCGGATCCATCGGCGTCGGCTCGAGCACGAGCTACACCTTCGACGCCAAGGTGAAGGTCTCTGCAGCGGGCGGGAACGTCACGAACGAGGCGAACGTGGCGTTCCGCGACGCCGTCGTGAACCAGGACCGGACCTCCACGAGCCAGCAGACCGTGACGCCGGTGAATCCTGCGGCGGATCTCACCATCACCAAGGTGCTCGACGCGGGCACGCTCGTCTCCGGGCGGACCGCCTCCTTCACCATCACGGCGAAGAACAACGGTCCGCAGACGGCGACCGGGGTGAAGGTCACCGATCCCGTTCCCGACGGCCTGACGAACGCATCCGCGACGACGAGCGCCGGATCCTGCGCCATCACCGCGGGCGTCATCACCTGCTCGCTGCCCGACCTCGCCGTCGGGCAGACCGAGACGATCCGGGTCACCGGGACGGTCGTGCCGTCGCGCGATCCCGGAGCCGCGCTGTCGAACACTGCGACGATCTCGGGCTCGCGCACGGATCCCGACCTCGGGAACAACACCGCCAGCGCCTCGCGCACGCTGGCGACCGAGGCGGATGTCTCGGTGCAGAAGACCTTCGCTCCCGCCGATCCGGTGGCCGGCCAGAACGTGACCTACACGCTCACGACGCACAACGCGGGACCGTCCGAGGCGCGCGACGTCGTGCTCACGGATCCGCTCGATCCCCAGACCGTCTTCGTCGGATCGACTCCGGGGAAGGGGACCTGCGAGAACCCGTCGGGGACCCTGCTCACCTGCCGCATGGGCACGCTCGCGGTCGGCGAGACCGTCGTCACCACGGTCACCGTGCGGATCGCGGCTGGCGCGACCGCGGTCGTGCAGAACTCGGTCAGCGTGACCAGCAGCACGAGCGACCCGGACCCGAGCAACAACGCCGACTCGACGAGCTTCCAGCCCGACGTGATCGCCGACCTGGCGCTCACCAAGACGGCATCCACCGCGCAGGTCTCCGCCGGCGGTGCGGTCGACTTCACCCTGGCCGCTGAGAACCTCGGAACCTCCGACGCGGTGAACGCGGTGCTCAGCGACACGGTGCCCGCCGGGTTCACCGTCACCGGGGTCGATCCCTCGGGCGGGGCGAACTGCGGTTTCACCCCGACCACGGTCACCTGCACCTGGGGGACCTTCGCCGCGGGCGGTACTGCGAACATCGTCGTGCACACCGCGGTGGCCGCCGACGCGCCGGCCGGGACGGTCACCAACACCGCCTCGATCGTGTCTCCCGCGAAGGATGCGAACCCCGCGAACAACTCGGACTCCGCCGACGTCGAGATCGTGCAGAGCGCCGACCTCGGAGTGACCAAGACCGCGCCGTCCACCGGCGTGCCCGGCTCGGAGTTCACCTACACGCTGACGGTGCAGAACCACGGTCCGTCCGTCGCCCGCGGAGCCACCGTCTCTGACACGCTGCCAGCGGACTTCGGATCGCCCCGTGCGGACCTCGCCGGATGCGGTATCGCGGCCGGCACCCTGAGCTGCGCGCTCGGCGACCTCGCCCCCGGAGCCTCGGTCACGGTGCACGTGACCGGGACCTGGAGCACGACCGCGACGGGAACCGTGCGCAATACCGCCGAGACCACCTCGGCGACGCCCGACCCGAATGCGGACAACAACACCTCGACCGCGGACGTCGATCTGCGTCCGAGCGCGGACGTCGCCGTCACCAAGACGGTCTCGGACGCACAGGCGCCGCTCGGCGGCACGGTCGAGTTCACGATCACCGTCGCCAACCGCGGACCCTCGGCGGCTCAGGCCGTGGTGGTCGACGACGCGATCCCCGCGGGGCTCGTGATCACGAAGGCGACGCCTTCGACCGGCAGCTGGTCCGATGCCGATGCCCGCTGGACGGTCGGCACCTTGCTCCCGGGCAAGTCCGCCACGCTGCAGGTGACCGCGCGCACCGCCATGGAAGGCGAAGCGACCAACACGGCCGTCGCGACCTCGCAGACCCCGGATCCCGACCCGACGAACAATACGGACAGCGCGACGGTGACGGTCACTCCGTCCGCCGACCTGTCGATCGTGAAGACGGTCTCGCACGACCCCGCGCCGCTCAACGGCCAGGTGACCTACACGATCGTCGTGAAGAACGCCGGGCCAAGCGCGGCGGCGGACGTGCGGGTCTCGGATCCGCTGCCCGCGGCGCTGCTGAGCCCGCGGACGAGCACCCCCGGCTGCACCATCACCGGTTCGACCCTCGACTGCGCCGCAGGGACCCTCGCGGTCGGTGCCACTCTCACCGTCACGGTGACCGGCACCGTCGACCCGGCGACCAAGGACTCCAGGCTCTCGAACACTGCCACGGTCTCCTCGACCACGCCGGATCCGGTGGAGTCCAACAACCGCTCGACGATCGCGGTCCCCGTCGCGGGGGCGCCGCGCGTCGAGCTGGTGAAGACGGCGGCAGCTCCGCGAGACGCGAACGGCAGCGGGCGCATCGATGCGGGCGACACGGTCGCCTACACGTTCACGATCCGCAATACCGGGGACGTCTCGCTGACGGGTGCCGCGATCACCGATCCGATGCTGGGCGGCGCGGTCGCCTGCCCGCAGCTCCCCGCCTCGCTCGCGCCGGGCGGCGAGGTCGCCTGCGCGCCCGTCGCCTACACGCTGACCCAGCAGGACCTGGACCGCGGCACCGTCCACAACGAGGCCTCGGTGGTGGCGCAGTCCGCTCGCGGCACGGCCGATGACGACGCCGAGGCGAACGTCACGATCCCCGCCGTCGACGCCGTCTCCCTGCGGAAGGTCGCCGGCAAGGTCACCGACACGAACGGCAGCGGCCATGTCGATGCCGGGGACCGGATCTCCTACGTCTTCACGGTCACGAACACCGGCACGACGACGCTGAAGCAGGCGAAGATCACGGATCCGATGCTGGGCGGCGCGGTCGCCTGCCCCGCGCTGGACGGGGTCGAACTCGCACCCGGCCAGTCCGTCGCCTGCGCGCCGGTGGCCTACACGCTGACGCAGCAGGACATCGACGGCGGCGTGGTGAAGAACACGGCGAAGGTCGTCGCGAAGTCCCCGACGGGCACCGTCGACGACACCGCCGCGGCCTCGGCCGACATCGAACGGACGGCCGGCATCGACCTGCACAAGCAGGTCGGGCTGATCCGGGACACCAACACGGACGGTCGCGTGAGCGCGGGGGACACGGTCGACTACTCGTTCCGCGTCGACAACATCGGCAACACGACCCTGCAGAACGTCAAGATCGCCGATCCGCTGCTCGGCGAGGCGGCGATCTGCACCTTCGCGGAGCTGCCCGCCGGCGCGAGCGCGAACTGCGGGCCGTTCGCCTACACGCTCACTCAGCAGGACCTCGAGAACGAGAGCCGTCCGAACACCGCGACGGCGACCGGCACGAGCCCGATCGGCCAGGTCGGGGATTCCGCCTCCGCCGAGGTCCGATTCGAGAGCGTCACGTCGATCGCGCTCACGAAGACGCCGGGCCCGGTCGACCGCGGCGCGGACGATCGCGTGGGCGCCGGCGACACGGTCGGCTACACCTTCACGATCCGGAACACCGGGACCACGATCCTGCGCGACATCGTGCTCGACGACCCGAAGCTCGGCGGGACCGTCGTGTGCGACGCGCTCGACGGGCTCGAACTGGCGCCGCAGGAGGAAGCGGTGTGCGGCCCGGTGGACTACCGGCTGACCCAGGCCGATGTCGATTCCGGCTCGGTGCACAACACGGCGACGGTGACGGGCGAATCCCGCAGGGCCCGGGCGGACGCCTCGGCCGAGGCGACGGTGAAGCTCCAGGGCGTCGACGGGATCTCGCTGCTGAAGTCGGCCGCGAAGACAGTCGACGCGAACCGGAACGGGCGCACCGACGCCGGCGACACCATCGCCTACACCTTCACCGTGACCAACACCGGCACGACCACGCTGAAGGGCGTCATCGTGAAGGATCCGCGTCTCAGCGGTCCGATCGACTGCCCGACCACCACGCTCGCCCCCGGCGAGGCGATGGTCTGCGACGGACCCCCGGCCGTGATCACCCAGGCCGAGATCGACGCGGGCAAGATCCGGAACACGGCGACGGTCACCGGCAACGGGAGCCGCACGGATCCTCCGACCGCGACCGACACCGTGGTGACGCCGCTCGGCGCGCAGCCGGCGATCGCGCTCACGAAGCGGGGCGGCGACTACGCCGACACCAACGGCAACGCCAAGGTCGACGCCGGGGACACTGTGCAGTTCCGCTTCACCGTGACGAACACGGGTACCACGACGCTGACGAAGGTCGCGATCACCGACCCCAAGCTCGGCGGCACGCTCGACTGCGGTCTGGGCGAGCTCGCCCCCGGCGCGACGGCGGAGTGCGGTCCCATCGCCTACCGCCTGACGGTCGCGGACGTCGCGGCGGGCAAGGTCGTGAACGTCGCGACGGCGAGCGGTACCGCCGGCACCGCCACGGTCACCGCCGCGGCCACCGCGACGGTCGAGCTGGCGGGGCTCGCCACCACCGGCGGCCCCCTGCTCTGGGCCGGCTGGATCGTCGCCCTGCTCGCGGTCGCGGCCGGTGTGCTGCTGCTCTTCGTGCGCCAGCGGCGGAAGCCCGAAGCCGCGCTCGACGGAACGGAGTAGCGTCCGGACGACGCGGCACCGCCGACCCGACCAGACGGGTCCGCGGGGCCGCGTCGTGTCTCGGAGCGCGCCGCTCCACCGGGGACCGTCAGGC
>NZ_LAYO01000110.1 GCF_000980875.1 Leucobacter sp. Ag1
GTCGATTTCGCGACCTCGCGCGCGACGCTCGCGGCGGTGCGCGCCCACGCCGCCTCCGGCGCCGCGCTCCCGTCGAGCGTCGCGCTCGACGCGGCGGGTCTGCCGACGACCGATCCCGGCGCCGTATCCGCGCTGCTCGCGGAGGGGCGGATCGCCTCGCTCGCCGGGCTCCTGGTCGAGGTCCTCGCCGGAGCAGCCGCAGGCGGCCGGGGGACCGGTGCGCACCCGGTCGACGGCCGTGGAGCGCTGCTGCTCGCGCTGGACCCGGCGTCCGCCGGCGGGCTGCACGCCTCCGATGTCGGAGCCGAGCTCTCGGCGGAGTGGATCGCCTCGGGCGGCCACCTGCCCGCCCGTTTCGACGCGCTGCCGCTCGATCCCGCCGACGAGACCGGCGCGGTCCGGGTGAGCGCCGCGGGCCTGCGCGAACTGGAGTCCGCTTCCGCGGGCGGAGCCGTCGCGTGAGCGCTCCGTTCGAGATCCGCGTCGAGCCCGCGCGAGCACTGCTCTCGGAGCGCCGCCGCATCGAGGTGCTCGGAGCCGCTCCGGGCGCGCTCGTCACCCTGCGCGCCGAGACGCTCCGCGGCGACGAGCTCTGGGCCGCCCAGGCGACCTTCCTCGCGGGCGCGGACGGCGGGATCGACCTCGATCACGATGCACCGGTCTCGGGCGACTACCGCGTCGCCGATGCGATGGGGCTCTTCTGGGCGCAGCATCGCGAGACCGCTCGGGGCGGGGGAGTCGAGCCCGTCGACCCCCGTGTTCCCGTGGTCACCCGGATCATCGCGACGCAGGAGGCGGGGACGGGCTTCCTCGATCTTCCCGGCGACGGCGCCCGTGCGGTCAGCGTGGAGACGGAGGTCCGGCAGGACCTGCTCGCCGACGGGGTGCGTCGGGAGGAGATCCGGCACGACGGCCTGGTGGGCACGCTCTTCACCCCGCCCGGCACGGGACCGTTCCCGACCCTCATCGTCATGAACGGCTCCGGCGGCGGCATCAACGAGGCGCGCGCCGCCCTGTACGCCGCGTACGGCATCCGCGCGTTCGCGCTCGGCTACTTCCGAGCACCCGGCCTGTCCCACTACATCTCGCGGACTCCGCTCGAGTACTTCGAGCGGGCGCTCGACTACGCGGCCTCGGAGCTGGATCCGCTGGGCGGGCTCCCGCTCGTCAGCGGGCAGTCGCGCGGCGGCGAGCTCACGCTGCTGCTCGCGGCGCGATTCCCCGAGCGGGTCGCGGGAGCGGTCGCGTTCGTCCCCGGCGCATTCGCGTTCGGGGCGCAGGGAGCGGCGGACCCGGCCGAGGGCTGGGACGGGCCCACGTGGACCTGGCGCGGCGAGCCCGTCGAGCACCTGTGGCACGGGAACCGGGGCGTGGACTGGCAGCCCTGGAACGATGCGCCGCCGCCCACCCGGCACGCCGACGTCTACGTGGACGGACTGCGCGACCGGGACCTCGCCGCCGCGTCCCGGATCCCCATCGAGCGCTTCGCGGGGCCCGTGCTCTGCGTATCCGGTCTCGACGATCGGGCCTGGCCCTCGAGCTTCGCCTCCCGACTGGCACTGGGAGCCCTCGAGCGGCACGGCCATCGCGCCGAGCGGCTGCACCTCGACTACGAGGAGGCGGGCCACGGCATCTCGGTGCCGCACCTGCCGAGCACCGAGATCGCGCGCGTGCATCCGGTGTCCGGGGTCCACTACTCGAACGGCGGCACGCCGTTGGGCAATGCGCGGGCGAGCGAGGATTCGTTCCGCGCCGTCCGGGCGTTCGTGCATCGCACCGCGGCTGCGCGTGCGGAGCGGGCCTCCGGTGCCGCCCCTGACTCTCAGAACGACTGAATCGAACCGAAGGAGATCCGATGCCGGTACCCGAGCATCTCGCAGGACAGTGGCGCGAGTGGCGCCACCGCCATGTCGCGGAACTGACCCGTCCGTACGGCTGGACAGCGCTCGTCGCGCAGTACTGGCTGCACGAGGGCAGCTCGGGCGTGGAACTCGACCTGCTTCCGGGCACCTGGGGGGTTCAGGACGGACGGGTGATCTTCACTCCGCCCGCTGACGGGCCGACCCTGTCGGTGAACGGGGAGCACCCCGCGCGCCCCGTGGAGATCGTCACCGGACGCAACCAGACCTACGGCCACGGCGCGAGCGTGCCCGTCTACTTCGGCGTGCGCGAGGTGGAGACGGTCCCGCGCACCAACGACGCCGGCGACCGGATCTTCGGGGTGCGCGTGCGCGATCCGCGACTGGCGGCGAGCGCCGCCGACATCGGGCTCACCGCGTTCGACTACGATCCGGCCTGGAGGATTCCCGCGGTGTTCTCTCCCGCCGAGCGCGACGACGTCGAGCAGGAGACGGTCGAGCGCGGCGTGCGCGAGACGACGACGCGGATCGGTACCCTGCGCTTCGAGCACGAGGGCCGCCCGTACGAGCTGGCGCTGATCGGGAAGGACGCCGGCGACCGGGTGCAGCCCGTCGCGCACATCCGCGATCGCAGCAGCGGGCCGGTCACCTACGGTGCGGGGCGTGTGATCGAGCTCCGGTTCTCAGAGGACGGCGCGGGGCGGATCGATTGGATCGACTTCAACTACGCGACGGCCCTGCCCTGCGCGGTGACGAACTTCGTCACCTGCCCGCTGCCGCCCGCGCAGAACCATCTCGACTTCGAGGTCCTGGCCGGTGAGAAGAAGCCCGCGAACGACGTCGCTCGTGTGCTGACCTACGAGCCGCCGGCGGACTGAGCCGGTCGGCGGATCCCGATCCATGAGACCAGCGCACCGATGGCGAACAGCGCCGCGGTCACGACCGCGGCGCTGTGGAACCCGGCGAGGTCGAGTCGGCCCCCGACGATGGTCGAGAGCAGGGCGATGACGAGGAGGCCGGCGACGCGGGAGACCGCGTTGTTGACGGCCGAGGCGATGCCGCTGCGCTCGGCGCCGATGGATCCCAGCACCGCCGAGGTGAGCGGGGCCACGGTCAGCGAGAGTCCGAGTCCGAGCACGAGCATCGACGGCAGCACCTGCCACCAGTAGTCGAAGTCCGAACCGACGGTGAGCAGCAGCAGCGCACCGACCGCCATGAGCGCGGGACCGAGCGTCATGAAGATCCGCGGGCCGTGCTTTCCCGCCCAGGATCCTGCCCGGGAGCTCAGCAGGACCATGAGGATCGTGATGGGCAGGCTGGCGAGTCCGGCCTGGGTGGCGCCGAGGCCCGCGCCCTGCTGCAGGTAGACGCCGATGACCATGCCGTTGAGCGAGAGCGCGGCGTAGACGAAGAGCGTCGAGAGGTTGCCCCAGGCGAAGTTGCGGACCCGGAACAGCTGGAGCGGCATCATCGGTTCGGCGATGCGCCGCTGCCGCGCCACGAATCCGAACAGCAGTGCGATGCCCGCGAGTCCAGACAGCCAGATGGCGGGAGCGGTCCAGCCGAGCCGGGGCTGCTCGATGAGCGCGAAGACGAGCGCGGCGAGGCCGATGGCGCAGAGCGCGCCGCCCCACCAGTCGACCTTCGCGCCGCGCTGGTGCTCGGGCAGCTGCACCCGGCGGAGCAGCAGCAGCGTGACCGCGATGGGGAGCACGTTGATGAGGAACACGAGGCGCCAGGAGAGGAAGTCGACGAAGAGCCCGCCGAGCAGCGGCCCGACGAGCTGGGCGGCGGTGGTGCACGCGGTCCAGACGCCGATGGCGCGGGCCTGCACCTCGTCGCGCATCGTCGCGGTGATGAGGGCGAGCGAACTCGGGACGAGCAGCGCGCCCGCCGCTCCCTGGAGTGCGCGCGCGACGACGAGGAACAGCGGATCGGGCGCGGCGGCGACCGCGACGGAGGCGATGCCGAAGGCGATGAGTCCGACCCGCATGATCGTGACGCGTCCGAAGGCGTCCGAGAGCGAGCCCGCGAGCAGGATCAGTGAGCTCAACGTCACTAGGTAGGCGTCGACGGCCCACTGCTGCGTGGTCAGCCCGCCGCCGAGCTCGCGGCTGATCGCGGGCAGCGCGACCGTGACGACCGTGCCGTCGAGGAACGCCACGAAGGAGGCGAGGACCGCGACGGCGACGATCAGCCGTTGCGCCGGAGTGAGTCGCTGCACACGGCCGATCGTACCCCCGGAACGGTCAGGAGAGGCGGAAGCCCTGCCCCTCGATGATCAGGGTGAGCACTGCGCGGTCCTCCCGGTGCATGACGCCCTCGACGAAGCGCCGCAGCGCGTGCTCGAGCGTGACGGTGCCGGCGCTGCCCGCGACCTTCTCGAGGATCGCGACCAGCGTGCGCGGTGCGAGCACCGACTCCTCGAGCCCGGGGCGCCCGTCGACCTCCCGCTCCGTGCTCACGTAGCGCTCGAAGCCGCCGTCGGTGCGGCCCGAGAAGACCTGCTGGCTGATGAACGCGGCGCGCGCGACCGCTTCGAGCTGCGCGAGCGGCAGCGCATCGGGCAGGCGGCCGTCCTCGTCGCACACCGCGGCCGCGGCGAGCAGCAGGTTCTCGCGCGGCGTCGTCGCGTGCTCGGATCCGGCCGCGGCCGCGGAGTCCGGGTAGTGCACCCGGTACGCGTTCGCGCCGAAGCGGTTGACGAGCTCGGCGCTGAGCCGGTCGATCCCGCGGTACCGGTGCCCGCTCTGCTCGTTGGCCGTGGCGATGATCGCGAAGCCCGGGCTGATCTCGATCGTGTCGCCCGCGTGCTCCTGCACGGCGTAGCGGGCGCCGGGGCGCAGCTGGAGGATCCGGTTGAGGCGCTTGAGGAACTCGGGCGGCATGGCGTTCACCTCGTCGAGGATCAGCACCCGACCCTCGGTCATCGCGCGCAGCAGGGGACCCGGCACGAACACGCTGACCGTGGCTCCGCCCTCGGCACGGAGCTCGTGGGCGCCGATGAGCTGGGCGCTCGAGATGTCGCCGTAGCCGGAAACGAGCTCGGGCTCGCGTCCGAGCTCGTCCCGGGCGATCGCCTCGGCGAGCGCGGTCTTGGCGCCGCCGGTCTCGCCGATCAGCAGCATCGGTGCGCCGCGGCGGAGCGCGGGCAGGGCCTCTTCGATGATCGAGCGCATCTGCTCCGTGCGGAGCAGACCGCCGCGCAGCTGGGCCCGCGCGGTGCGCAGCCGCAGCCGGCCGAGTTCGGCGAGCACGGCGTCGCGCATCGCGGGGCTCCCGAGGCGCTGCTCCCATGATCGGTCGGGGGCGGCGGCGTCCAGCTCCGCGACGCGTTCGCGCTCGTGCGGTGCGAGCTCGCGCCCGCTCGAGACGGCCCGCGCGATGATCGCAGCCCGCTCGTCGGAGCGTCGCGCATCGAGCCGCTCGGCGCGCCCGGCATGGACCACCGTGCGCAGGACCGCGGCACGACGGTCGAGCGCCTCGTCGGCGAGGGGGCGGATCGCCGGATCCGCGAGCAGGGCGTCCCGTGCAGCCCGCAGGGCATCGCAGGCGGCCGCGGCCGAACGGAGTTCGTCGGGGAGGGCTGTCGACCGGTCGGCACCGGGCGTCGTGGCGCCGAGCCGGCGCAGATCCGCGCGCAGCGCACGTCGGGTGCGCACCAGATCGTCGTGCGCGGCAGCGAGCTCAAGAAGTGCGGGATCAGCATCAAGAGGCAACATTCAGCCACGATATCAGTCGAGTTCTGGGCTTCGCTACGACAAGGTCGATAGTCTGTGCGCATGAGCTCCGTCCCCGCACTGACGCCGTCGCTGGCCGCGAGGCTGCAGGCCGTCGCGCGCGTGCTCGGCGTCGAGATCCTGCTCGGCGAGGGGACCGACTGGCGGTTCGAGTACGGAGCGCTGCAGGTGAGCCCGTCCTTCTTCGCCGAGCGCGGGCACCCCGAGGACGAAGCGATCGCGCTGACCATGCTCGAGCTCTGGGGCCCGGCGCGCTGGGCGACCCTCGCTCCAGCCCGGCAGCGCCGGAGGCGCTCGCTCGCGAACGCCTCCGGCGCGCTCGAACCCCTGCTCGCCGCGGTCGATCGTCTCCAGGCCTCGGGAGAGCTGCTCGGGTCCTTCCCGGCGTTCCGCGAGCAGCTCGCCGCCGCGACGCTCCGGAGCCTGCCGACGGGTGCGGGCGGGGTGGACCTGATCGGTATGCCGAGGCATCTCCAGTGGATCGCCGCAATACTGTGCCTCTCGCTGGCGCCCGGGGCCGCGATCCACGCGGAGGCCGAGGTCGCCGTCGAGCTGGAGCACCTCGAGACGCTCGGAGCGGGTGGCGCGCACCCGCTCCGCCGGGTCTCGGCACCGGATCCCGCGCGCCCGGCGCTCCGCCGGTTCGAGCGCGCGCTCGCACTGCTGCAACCGCCGTACGAGCGGCTGCTCGCGACCGATCGCGCGCAACGCGGGCTCGCGAGCGCGGGGGAGGACCCGGGAGCCGACGACGGGCCGGGCGTCGACGGCTTCGACTCCGGCGCGGGCGGTGAGGACGCGTCCGGCACCGCGGAGGGAGCGGACGCCGCCGACGGGGACACGGTCGCGGCACCGCCCGAGGACGACCGGCGCGCCCGGGCCGGCGAACGGCGCGCCGAATCGGAGGGCGCGGACCTGTTCGCGGCGGAGCAGGCGGGGTTCCTCACTCAGGTGCTCGCCACGCCGCTCCCCGCAACCGGAGCGATCGTGGACGAGCTGCTGGAGCTCCCGAGCGAGCTCGAAGCGACCTCGTCCGCGAACGACGATCCCGCCGCGTCCGGCGCCGCGGGACGGTCGGCCGCCGTGCCGGCCGACCTCGCCGACTACCGGGACCGCGCGGAGCGGCTGAGCGGAACGATCGAGCGGATGCGCGAGACCTGGCACCGGGTGATCGCGGACCGCCTCGCCGAGCGCCGCGCCTTCGCGCGGCGGGCCTCGGCAGACGGCGAACTGCTCGACGAGAACCGGCTGGTCGCGACCGTGACCGCGGTGCGCGCGGGAATCCGCAGGCCCGAGGCGTTCCTGCCCCGCGAGTCCCGTCGGCGCCCGGACCGCGAGACCGGGAGCACCGACTACGTCCTGCTCATCGACCGATCCGGCTCGATGCGCGGCCGCCCTGCGTCGTTCGCGGCCGACGCCGCCCTCGTGCTGCTCGAGGGCCTGGCCGGGGTCGAACGGGATCTCGCCGCCGCCGAACGGGCGAGCGGCACGGAGCTGGACCTCGCGATCCGCACCTCCCTGATCCTGTACGACGCCGAGGCCGTGGTCGTCAAACCGCTCGCTGGATCGCTGGACGATCGTTCGCGCAGACGGTTGCGGGCCGAAGTCCGCACGCTCGGCGGCGCGACCAACGACGCCGCCGCGCTCCGTGCGGCGGGCGAGGAGCTCGGCGTGCTCGATGGGTCCGCGTCGCGGGAGCGCGGCGCCGACGGCACACCCCGGCGACGCATCGTCCTGCTGATCAGCGACGGCGGCAGCAACGATCCGGCGGAGGCCCGTTCGGAGCTGCTGCGGCTACGAGCGCGCGGCGTCGAGGTGCTCGGGATCGGGATCGGCGACGACGAGCTGGTCCGCAGGTATGCGCCCGACGGCAGCCGGGTGGACGACCCGAGGCAGCTCCCCGAGCGGGTGCTCGCGCTCGTCGAGGCTTCGGTACCCGATGCCTGACTCGAAGATCGCGGTGCCGCGCATCGCGGATGCATGGAAGGATCTCAGCATGGACGCAGATGCCCGGACGAGCGGCGACGAGCTCAGGCTCGCACGACTGCTGCTGCCCGAACTCGCCGAGCGGCTCGATACGGTTGTCGGTGCGAGCGATGCCGCCCGTGCGGAACGGGATTTCGATGCCTGGCTCGATGCCGAGAGCGATCGGCTCGGCGGGCGTTTCTCGGCCGCGGCGTTCGCCGGGCTGGATGCGGAGGCGGGCGCGCAGTTCTCGGCCGCGTTCCGGCGGGCCCGAGCACTCGCGGAGCACGTCGGGATCGAGGCTCCGGAGCCGGAGGCGCTGATCGAGGCCGGGCTCGACCCGGCCGCGCTGGCCGACGCGATCGCGGAGGATCCGACGCTCGAACCGGTGCTCGCGCCGCACGGGCTCGGCGATCTCGTATGGCGCGAGCTGTTCCGCTCGACGGGCGCGTCGGGCGCGGCGGGCGGCCTGGTGCTCGCCACCGAGGTCGTGCGCGAGTTCGGGCGCCTCGATGCGGTTCCCGATCCGTCGACGCCGCGGGTCGCCGTGGCCGGGCCGGACGGCGGCCGCATCGAGTGGACGTTCCGCGCGATCCCGGCCGGCGAACGGCCCTCCGTACTCGGCCTCGGCTACGCGCACGGGCCGCACGTGTCGCTGCCCGAGATGCTCGCGCTGCAGCTCGGCCGCCTCGTCGCGGGAGCGGATCCCGTCGACACCCAGACCTTCACCTGGCTCGCGGGGACGCTCGCCGACGGCGGCCTGGCGGCGCGCCACGTCTTCGACCGGAGCGATGACGTGGTGCGGATCGCCGCCCGCGAGATCGGCAACCAGGGACCGCACCTCTGCGCGCGTCCGCCGATCGGCTGAGGCGCTGACGTGACGCATCCCTACTTCGCCGACGCGGGCCGCCCGCGGATCCTCGCGCACCGGGGCTTCGCGCACGGAACCGAGTTCGGTGCGGCCGCCGAGAACACCGTGGCCGCCTTCGCCGCCGCCGATCAGGTCGGCGCCGACTGCTTCGAGACCGATTGCCGGCTGACCGCGGACGGCGAGGTCGTGCTGATCCACGACCCCGACCTGCGTCGGCTCGCTGCGGATCCGCGCCGGATCTCCGAGGTGCGGCACGCGGAGCTGGCGGAGCTCTTCGCCGAGCGGGGCGGCCTGCTGACGCTCGCCGAGGCGCTCGAGCGATTCCCCGCGGGGCGATTCAACGTCGACGTGAAGGATCCCGCCGCGGCGGAACAGGTCGGCCGGGTCGTCGCCGGGCACGCGCACCGCGTCCTGATCACCGGCTTCTCGGACCCCACGCGCCGTGCGGCGCTGGCGTCCGCGGTCGCCCACGGGGGAGCCGTTCCCGCGACCTCCCCGGGGCGATCGGTGCTCGCCGCGCTGCTCCTCGCGCTGGCGACCGGCGCGCGCGGCAGGGCCGCCCGGCTCCTCTCCGACGTGGACGCGCTGCAGATCCCCGAGCGCAGTGGCCCGGTGCCGGTGCTGACCCGGCGGCTCCTCGACGCCGCCCACGCGCACGGCACCGAGGTGCACGTCTGGACCGTCGACGATCCCGAACGGATGCGCGCGCTCGTCGCGCGGGGCGTCGACGGGATCGTCACCGACCGCAGCGACCTCGCGGCGGCGGCGTTCGATCGGGGGCGCTGAGCCGGGGGAGCGGTCCCTTGACTCGCGTGCCGAAGCCGCTCACCAGGCGTTCGGCGCGGGCTCCCGCGTCGACTGCAGCCGGCTCAGCCGGCCCCAGGCGAGCAGGTCGTCGGAGACGTGGAACTCGGCCGGGTCTGCGCCGAGCCGCTCGATGATCTCGTCGACGGGCACCACGCCGCCCGAGCGGCGCAGGATCCGGGAGCGCACGAACGCGCGGGCGTAGATCTCGTCCGATCCGGACCGGTCGGGGCGCAGGAACCGCTGCTCCATGTAGACGGCCTGCTCGTCGAAGCCGAGCACCTTCGACTCGATGGCGAAGCGCTTCCACGGGTTGAGCGACTTGCGGTAGGTGATGGTCTGGGCCACGACGACCGGGTACCAGCCCTCGCGGTCGAATGCCGCGAGCACGCCGTTGCGCTGCATGAGCTCGAAGCGGGCGACGTCCATGATCGACAGGTACTTGCCGTTGTTCATGTGCCGCAGCACGTCGATGTCGGTCGGCGAGACCCGGAACTCGGCGCGCGCCACATCCGTGAGGCCGAGGCGCGACGCCCGCTTCGCGCGGCGCAGGTGCATGAGGGTGCGGGGGAGCATATGCATGGCCGACAGCCTAGGGGCGAAGCCCCAGCCGAGCGCGAAGCTTGGAGGCTCTATACTGGATCGGCGCGATCTCGCGCTCGAACTTTCACGAACCGGAGACACACGAGCATATGGCAACCTCGAACGACATCAAGAACGGCACCGTCATCAAGGAGAACGGTCAGCTCTGGAGCGTGGTCGAGTTCCAGCACGTGAAGCCGGGCAAGGGCGGCGCGTTCGTCCGCACCAAGCAGAAGAACGTCGTGTCGGGCAAGATCATCGACAAGACCTACAACGCCGGCGCGAAGATCGAGACCGCCAACGTCGACCGTCGCGACTTCCAGTACCTCTACCAGGACGGCGCCGACTTCGTCTTCATGGACCAGGCCGACTACGACCAGCTGACCGTCTCGGGCGCCGTCGTGGGCGATTCCGCCAAGTTCATGCTCGAGAACCTCCAGGTGCAGATCGCGCTGCACGAGGGCGAGCCCCTCTACATCGAGCTCCCCGCTTCGGTCGTGCTCGAGGTCACCTACACCGAGCCCGGCCTGCAGGGCGACCGCTCCACCGGCGGCACCAAGCCCGCCACCGTCGAGACCGGCGCGGAGATCCAGGTCCCGCTGTTCCTCGAGACCGGCACCAAGGTCAAGGTCGACACCCGCACGGGCGACTACCTCGGCCGCGTCAACGACTAGTCGGCGCCCGCTACATGAGTGCACGGAGCAAGGCCCGCAAGCGGGCCCTCGACATGCTGTTCCAAGCGGACGTGCGCGGTGAGGAGCTGCGCTCGGTCGTCCTGGCCGAATCCGGTCGCGCCTCGGCCGAGCCGGATCGCATGGAGTCCTGGCTGTACGCCCGCGAGATCGTCGACGGCGTCGAGGATCATCGCGAGCAGATCGACGAGCTGATCTCGAGCTACGCGCAGGGCTGGTCGCTCGACCGCATGCCGAACGTCGACCGCGCCCTGCTGCGCGTCGCCGCGTGGGAGATCCTCTTCAACGACGAGGTCCCCGCGCCCGTCGCGATCGACGAGGCCGTCGAACTGGCCAAGGAGTACTCGACCGAGGACTCGAGCCGGTTCGTGAACGGCGTGCTCGGCAAGATCGCGGAGCACGCGCGCAACGTCTAGGCGAGTGCGCAGCGATGAGCGGGCGGGTCCTTCGGGGCCCGCCCGTTCGCGTTCCCCGTCCGGCGCCGGCCACTCTTCCATCCGCATGGAATACCACCTTGGCTCGCCGGTTTCGGCTAGGCTGACCCCGTTAGCAGTCCTTTAACCCCGTCCAGAGAGGCGGAGAAGGGAGGCGAAGCGTGACCACGCGAACGGTACTCGAAAGTGCTGAAATCTCGCGGGCGCTGACCCGAATCTCCCACGAGATCATCGAAGCGAACAAGGGCGCAGAGGGCCTGGTTCTCCTCGGGATCCCGACGCGCGGTGTCGTACTGGCGCAGCGCATCGCCGCGATCATTTCGCGCATCGAAGGCATCGACGTTCCGGTCGGCCAGATCGACATCACGATGTACCGTGACGATCTCGCGCACCACCCGACCCGGGCGCCTCAGCCGACCGAGATCCCCGAGTCCGGAATCGACGGCGCGACCGTCATCCTCGTCGACGACGTGCTCTACTCGGGCCGTACGGTGCGCGCCGCGCTGGACGCGCTCAACGACTACGGCCGCCCGCGCGCGGTCCGGCTCGCCGCGCTCATCGACCGCGGCCACCGCGAGCTCCCGATCCGCGCGGACTACATCGGCAAGAACCTCCCCAGCTCGAAGGAGGAGCGCATCAAGGTGCGGCTCGTCGAGCACGACGGCGAGGACTCGGTGAGCATCGCATGAGGCACCTGCTCGATACGCGGACGCTGAACCGCGAAGACGCCCTGCTGATCCTCGACACCGCCGAGGACATGGCGGCGATCCAGCAGCGCGAGGTCAAGAAACTCCCCGCGCTGCGCGGCAAGACCGTCGTCAACCTCTTCTACGAAGACAGCACGCGCACCCGCATCTCGTTCGAGGCTGCAGCGAAGCGCCTGAGCGCCGATGTGATCAACTTCAGCGCGAAGGGCTCCTCGGTATCCAAGGGCGAATCGCTCAAGGACACGGCGCAGACGCTCCAGGCGATCGGCGCGGACGGCGTCGTGATCCGCCACCCGGCATCCGGCGCCCCCGCGCGGCTCGCCTCGAGCGGCTGGATCGACGCCGGCGTGCTGAACGCGGGCGACGGCACGCACGAGCACCCGACGCAGGCGCTGCTCGACGCGTTCACCATGCGCCGGCGCCTGTTCGGCGAGGCGAGCCGGGGCCGCGATCTCGACGGCGTCTCGGTCGTGATCGTCGGCGACCTCGCGCACTCCCGCGTCGCGCGCTCCAACCTGTGGCTGCTGAACGCGCTCGGCGCGAACGTCACCTTCGTGGCGCCCGAGACCCTGCAGCCCTACGGCGCCCGCGACTGGCCGGTCACCGTCGAGCATTCCCTCGACGCCGCTCTGCGCGCGAAGCCCGACGTGGTCATGATGCTGCGCATCCAGAGCGAGCGCATGCACGCGGCCTACTTCCCGAACGAGCGCGAGTACGCCCGCAACTGGGGCCTCGACGACCTGCGTCTGGCGCGCCTCAGCGACCGCGCGATCGTCATGCACCCCGGTCCCATGAACCGCGGCCTCGAGATCTCGTCGGCCGCGGCGGATTCCCCGCGCTCGACGGTGCTCGAGCAGGTCGCCAACGGCGTCTCCGTGCGCATGGCCGCCCTCTACCTGCTGCTCTCCGGTGAGCGGCGCCAGACCCCGAAGGACTCCGAATGAGCAGCAATCCCGGCATCCTGGTCCGAGGCGCCCGCCTCGCGGCCCAGCTCACCGAGCGCGGCGCCGACCACCTGAGCGCCGAGCCCGTCGATCTGCGGATCGACAACGGCGTCATCGTCGAGCGTGCGGCGCAGTCCGCGGGCGGGCTCGAGCCGCGCGACGGCGAGCGCGTCGTCGAGGCCGACGGACTGGTCGCGCTGACCGGCCTCGTCGACCTGCACACCCACTTGCGCGAGCCCGGTTTCGAGCAGTCCGAGACGGTGCTCACGGGCACGCGCGCCGCGGCCGCCGGCGGCTTCACCACGGTGTTCGCCATGGCCAACACCAGCCCGGTGCAGGACACCGCGGGCGTGGTCGAGCAGGTGCAGGCCCTCGGCGACGACGCGGGCTACGCGACCGTGCGCCCCATCGGCGCGGTGACCGCGGGTCTCGCGGGGGAGCGCCTCAGCGAGATCGGCGCCATGGCCCAGTCGCGCGCCGGGGTGCGCGTGTTCTCCGACGACGGCAAGTGCGTGCACGATCCGCTGCTCATGCGGCGCGCCCTCGAGTACGTGAAGACCTTCGACGGCGTCATCGCGCAGCACGCACAGGATCCTCGCCTGACCGAGGGTGCGCAGATGAACGAGGGGCAGCTCTCGAGCGAGCTCGGGCTCGCCGGCTGGCCGGCCGTCGCCGAGGAATCGATCATCGCCCGCGACGCGCTGCTGGCCGGGCACATCGGTGCTCGCCTGCACGTCTGCCACCTGTCGACCGCCGGCTCCGTCGAGGTCGTGCGCTGGGCCAAGGCGAGCGGAGTGCAGATCACCGCCGAGGTCACGCCGCACCACCTGATCCTCACCGAGGAGCTGGCCCGCAGCTACGACCCCCGCTACAAGGTCAACCCGCCGCTGCGCCGCGAGGACGACGTGCGCGCCCTGCGCCAGGCGGTCGCCGACGGCGTCATCGACATCATCGCGACCGACCACGCACCGCACCCGACCGAGGCGAAGGAGAGCGAGTGGGACGTCGCCGCGTTCGGCATGGTCGGCCTCGAGTCCGCCCTGCCCATCGCGCTGCTCACCCTGATCCGCGAGGGGCACGCCAGCTGGGCGGAGCTCGAGCGGATGCTCTCGCAGAAGCCCGCCGAGATCGGCCGCCTCGAGGGGCATCCCGCGGAACTCGCGGTGGGGCAGCCCGCCGACCTCGTGCTGGTCGACCCCACCGGCAGCAGCGCCTTCGGCGTCGACGATCTGCGGGGCCGCAGCACGAACTCGCCGTTCCTCGGCATGGAGCTGCCCGGCCGCGTGCACACCACGATCCGGCGCGGTTACCTGACGCTCGACGACGGCCGCCTGGTCGACACCGAGACGGTCGCCGCCGCGGGGGCCGCCGCATGATGGACCGCACCACCTTCACGATCATCGTCGCGGCGTTCGCCGTGCTCGTGCTGCTGGCCATGTGGCTCGGCTGGCGACGACGAAGCCGGCGCGACGCCGACGTGATCGGCGGCGTCGCGCCGACCGGAGAACTCCTCGCCGAGTTCCCGAACGCCGCGTACGTGTCGACCACCCCGGCCGGCGCCCCCATGGATCGCGTAGCCGCACCCGGCCTGCGCTACCGGGGCCCCGCCGTCGTCGAGGTCCGCACCGACGGCGTCACGATCACGGTGGCGGGCGAGCAGCCCGTCCACCTGCCGGCCGCTCGCGTGCTCGGCTCGGGCGCCTCCGGCCCCCGCGTCGGCAAGTTCGTGGAGCGCGACGGCATCACCCTGCTGCGCTGGCTCTCCGAGGGCCGCCAGCTCGAGTCCGGCTTCCGCTTCGTCGAGGCCGACGACCACCACCGATTCACCGCCGCGATCGACCGGATCGCCGCGGCACCGAAGGATTCACCGGCTCCGGCCGACGAACAGACCAGCACCACCCAGGAGGACGCGTGACCACCAACAGCCCAGAAGTGACGGCACCGCCGGCGAGCGCCGTGCCCGGCGGAGCCGCAGTGCTCGTGCTCGAGGACGGATCGCGATACACCGGCCGCGCCTACGGCGCGCCGGGCGAGACCCTCGGCGAGGTCGTCTTCTCGACCGGCATGACCGGGTACCAGGAGACCCTGACCGACCCGTCGTACGCCGGTCAGATCGTGCTGATGACGGCCCCGCACATCGGCAACACCGGCGCCAACGACACCGACATGGAGTCGCGCAAGATCTGGGTCGCCGGTTTCATCGTGCGCGATCCCGCACGCCGCGTCTCGAACTTCCGCGCCGAGCGCTCGCTCGACGAGGACCTTGTGAACGACGGCGTCGTCGGCATCTCGGGGATCGACACCCGCGCCGTGACCCGCCACATCCGCTCGGCGGGCGCCATGCGCGCCGGCGTGTTCTCGGGCGCCGCCCTCGAACTCTCCGACGACGAGCAGCTCGCTCGAGTGCGCGAGCAGGCGTCGATGGCCGGCAAGAACCTCTCGGAGGCCGTCACCACGCCCGAGCGCTACGACGTGCCCGCGGCCGAGGGAGTCGAGCGCGTCGGATCGATCGCGGTGCTCGACCTCGGCATCAAGCGCGCCACCGTGCAGTACCTCTCGGAGCACGGCTTCGACGTGATCGTGCTGCCCGCCTCCACCACCATCGAGCAGATCCGCGAGATCGCGCCCGACGCGCTGTTCTACTCGAACGGCCCCGGCGACCCCGCCGCCTCCGACGCGCAGGTGCTCGTGCTGCGCGAGCTGCTGCGCGACGGACTGCCGTACTTCGGCATCTGCTTCGGCAACCAGCTGCTCGGCCGCGCGCTCGGCTTCGGCACCTACAAGCTGCCCTTCGGCCACCGCGGCATCAACCAGCCCGTGCTCGACAAGCGCACCGGTCGGGTCGAGATCACCGCGCAGAACCACGGCTTCGCGGTGGACGCGCCCATCGAGGGCGAGCTCGATTCGCCCGCGGGCCTCGGCCGGGTCCAGGTCAGCCACTACAGCCTGAACGACCAGGTCGTCGAGGGGCTCGAATGCCTCGACCTTCCGGCGTTCTCGGTGCAGTACCACCCCGAGGCCGCGGCCGGTCCGCACGACGCCTTCTACCTCTTCGATCGATTCCGCGCTTTGGTCAAGGAGCGCAAGACCACCGCCTCGGAGGCCTAAGCACATGCCCAAGCGTTCAGACATCAACTCCGTCCTCGTCATCGGCTCCGGCCCGATCGTCATCGGTCAGGCCTGCGAGTTCGACTACTCGGGCACCCAGGCCTGCCGCGTGCTCCGCGAGGAGGGCGTGCGCGTCATCCTCGTGAACTCGAACCCGGCCACGATCATGACCGACCCGGACTTCGCCGACGCGACCTACGTCGAGCCGATCACCCCCGAGGTCATCGAGTCGATCATCATCAAGGAGCGCCCCGACGCGATCCTGCCGACCCTCGGCGGCCAGACCGCGCTCAACGCGGCCATGTCGCTGCACGAGCTCGGGATCCTCGAGAAGCACGGCGTCGAGCTCATCGGCGCGAAGGTCGACGCGATCCAGCGCGGTGAGGACCGCCAGATCTTCAAGGACCTCGTGATCGAGTCGGGCGCCGACGTCGCTCGATCGCACGTCGCCCACACGATCGAGGAGGCGAAGGAGTTCGCCAAGGACCTCGGCTACCCCCTCGTCGTGCGCCCGTCCTTCACCATGGGCGGCCTCGGATCGGGCTTCGCTTACACCGAGGAGGACCTCGTCCGCATCGCGGGCGACGGCCTGCACTACAGCCCGACCACCGAGGTGCTCCTCGAGGAGTCGATCCTCGGCTGGAAGGAGTACGAGCTCGAGCTCATGCGCGACACCGCCGACAACACGGTGGTCGTCTGCTCGATCGAGAACGTCGACGCCGTCGGCGTGCACACGGGCGATTCGATCACCGTCGCGCCCGCGCTGACGCTGACCGACCGCGAGTTCCAGAAGCTCCGCGACATCGGCATCGACATCATCCGTCGCGTGGGCGTCGACACGGGCGGCTGCAACATCCAGTACGCGATCGACCCCAAGACCGGCCGCGTGATCGTCATCGAGATGAACCCGCGCGTCTCGCGTTCGTCGGCGCTCGCGTCGAAGGCCACCGGCTTCCCGATCGCCAAGATCGCCGCGAAGCTGGCCCTCGGCTACCGCCTCGACGAGATCCCGAACGACATCACGCAGAAGACGCCCGCGAGCTTCGAGCCGACCATCGACTACGTCGTGGTGAAGGCCCCCCGCTTCGCGTTCGAGAAGTTCCCGGCCGCCGACGACACTCTCACCACGACCATGAAGTCGGTGGGCGAGGCGATGGCGATCGGCCGCAACTTCACGACGGCGCTGCAGAAGTCGCTGCGCTCGCTCGAGAAGCGCGGCACCTCGTTCCACTGGGGCGAAGAGACGCGTCCCGTCGCCGAGATCCTCGAGACGATCAAGCGTCCGACCGACGGCCGGATCGTCGACGTGCAGCAGGCGCTGCGCCTCGGCGCGACGATCGAGCAGGTCTTCGAATCGACCGCGATCGACCCGTGGTTCCTCGACCAGATCCAGCTCATCAACGAGGTCGCGGAGTCCGTCAAGGCGGCCCCGCAGCTCACCCTCGATGTGCTCCGCGAGGCGAAGGACCACGGCTTCTCGGACGCGCAGATCGCCGCGATCCGCGGGGTCTCGGAGTCCGAGATCCGCGGCCTGCGCCACGGCCTGGGCCTCCGCCCCGTCTACAAGACGGTCGATACCTGCGCGGGCGAGTTCCCGGCGCTCACGCCGTACCACTACTCGTCCTACGACCTCGAGACCGAGGTCGCGCCGAGCGATCGCAAGAAGGTCGTGATCCTGGGATCGGGCCCCAACCGCATCGGCCAGGGCGTCGAGTTCGACTACTCCTGCGTGCACGCCTCGTTCGCGCTCTCGGAGGCGGGCTACGAGACGATCATGATCAACTGCAACCCCGAGACGGTCTCCACCGACTACGACACCTCGGACCGTCTGTACTTCGAGCCGCTCACGCTCGAGGACGTGCTCGAGGTCATCCACGCCGAGCAGGCGTCGGGCGAGCTGCTGGGCGTCGTCGTGCAGCTCGGCGGCCAGACCGCCCTGGGCCTCGCGCAGCCGCTCAAGGACGCGGGGGTCCCGATTCTCGGCACCACTCCCGAGGCGATCGACCTCGCCGAGGAGCGCGGTGCGTTCTCGAACATCCTCGAGCGCGCCGGCCTGCTGGCCCCGCGCAACGGTACGGCGATCGACGAGGAGGGCGCGGTCCGCGTCGCCGAGGAGATCGGCTACCCGGTGCTCGTGCGCCCGTCGTTCGTGCTCGGCGGCCGCGGCATGGAGATCGTCTACGACACGGCCTCGCTGCGCGGCTACTTCGAGCGCATCGAGGGCCACGCCCTCGTGGGCCCCGGCCATCCGCTGCTCGTCGACCGGTTCCTCGACGACGCGATCGAGATCGACGTCGACGCCCTCTACGACGGCGAGCAGCTCTACGTCGGCGGCGTGATGGAGCACATCGAGGAGGCGGGCGTGCACTCGGGCGACTCGAGCTGCACCCTGCCGCCCGTCACGCTCGGCCACGACCAGATCGCGGCGGTGCGCGAGGCGACGCTGGGCATCGCCGAAGGCATCGGCGTGCGCGGCCTGCTCAACGTGCAGTTCGCGATCGGCCAGGGCGTGCTCTACGTGCTCGAAGCGAACCCGCGCGCGTCGCGCACGGTGCCGTTCGTCTCGAAGGCGCTCGGGATCCCGCTGGCGAAGGCCGCGTCGCGCCTGATGGCCGGCGAGTCGATCCAGCAGCTCATCGACTCGGGCCTGCTGCCCGAGCGCGACGGTTCGCGCGCTCCGATCGACGCGCCGATCGCGGTCAAGGAGGCCGTGCTGCCGTTCAAACGCTTCCGCACGCACGAGGGCCTCGTGGTCGATTCGCTGCTCGGACCCGAGATGCGTTCGACGGGCGAGGTCATGGGCATGGACCGCACCTTCCCGGTCGCCTTCGCGAAGAGCCAGTCGGCCGCGGGGAGCGAGCTGCCCACGTCGGGCACCGTGTTCCTCTCGGTCGCCGACCGCGACAAGCGCGCGGTCGTGCTGCCCGCGCTCCGTCTGCAGGAGCTCGGCTACCGGATCCTCGCGACGCCCGGCACCCAGGTGGTGCTCGGCCGCAACGGCATCGAGAGCGAGACGGTGCGCAAGCACTCGGCCCAGGCCGAGGGCGACACCATCGTCGACCTGATCAACCGCGGCGAGATCGACATGATCATCAACACGCCCTCGGGCAGCTCGGCTCGCGCCGACGGCTACGAGATCCGTGCGGCGGCCGTCGCGGCCGACAAGCCGATCTTCACGACGATCTCCGAGCTCTCGGCGGCCGTGGGCGCGATCTCGGCCCAGCAGCGCGGCTTCGACGTGAAGTCGCTGCAGGAGTACGAGGCCGACCGCGTCGCCGCCCGCGCGGAGGCCGCTCGATGACCACGGTCACCTTCGGGAACCGGCTCGCCGCGGAGTTCGCGGCGGGCCGGCACCTGTGCGCGGGGATCGATCCCCACGCGCCGCTGCTGGCCGACTGGGGAGTCTCCGACGACGCGGCCGGAGCCGAGCGGATGGGCCGCGACGTCGTCGCGGCCGCCGCCGGCGTCGCGGCGTGCGTGAAGCCGCAGATCGCCTTCTTCGAGCGCTTCGGCTCGGCGGGATTCGTCGCTCTCGAGCGGGTGCTCGCCGACGCTCGCGCCGCAGGGCTCGCCGTGGTCGCCGACGTGAAGCGCGGCGACATCGGCTCGAGCTTCGCCGCGTACGCCGACGCCTGGCTCACGCCCGGCTCGCCGCTCGAGGTCGATGCCATGACCGTGGTGGCCTACCAGGGCTTCGGCACGCTCGACGGAGCCTTCGGCCACGTGCGCGAGCACGGCAAGGGCCTGTTCGTGCTCGCCGCGACCTCGAACCCCGAGGCGCGCCCGGTGCAGACCGCGGTGCGCACCGATGGATCGACCGTGGCGAACGCCATGGTCGGCGATTCGGCGGCGTGGAATCTGGCGCACGACGCGACGGCTCCGGTGGGCTCGATCGGCGTCGTTCTGGGGGCGACGCTCGTGCTCGACGAGTTCGGCATCGATCCCTCGGTGCGGCCGGCCGGGCCCGCGCTGCCGGTGCTGGCACCCGGCTTCGGGTTCCAGGGCGCGCAGATTGAACGCGCACGCGATATCTTTGGTGGTCTCGGCGACGCGATCCTCGCGAACGAATCGCGCAGCGTCCTCGCCGGGGGAGCCGACGGCCTCGCCGCGCGAGTGCGGGACCGGGCGAATGCGATCGCAGAAGCACTGAAGGGGTAGGGATGGCCGAGGAGCGGGCATCGGATCGGGCAATGCCCGACGTGGATCGGACGGCTGCGAGCCGGGCGGCGGTCGCCGCGCGGCGCGCGCGGGCCGAGGTGAAGCGCCGGCTGCGCAGCGGCGAGGCGTCGCCCCTGCGCGTGCTCGAGCAGGCACGGGTCCCCGAGACCCCGGCCGCGTCGCTCCGCGTCACCGACTTCCTGCTCTCGTTCCCCGCGATCGGCCAGGTGAAGCTCAGCCGGATCCTCGAGGAGCTCAGCATCTCGGAGCGCAAACGCCTCGGCGGCCTCGGCCGTCAGCAGCGCGAGCGGCTCGAGGGCTTCGTCCGCGAGCGCGTCGGCGCCGAAGCCGCGGGCACACGCCCGCCGCTCACCGTGCTGGCCGGCCCGACCGCGGTCGGCAAGGGCACCGTGGCGACCTACATCCGCGAGCACTACCCGGAGGTGAGCCTCTCGGTCTCGGCGACCACCCGGGCCCCGCGCCCGGGCGAGGTCGACGGCACGCACTACTTCTTCACGAGCGACGAGCAGTTCGACCGCATGCTCGCCGCGGGCGAGCTGCTCGAGTGGGCGACCGTGCACAACAAGTACCGCTACGGCACGCCGCGCGGTCCCGTGCAGGAGGCCTCCGAGCGCGGCGAGCTCGTGCTGCTCGAGATCGACCTGCAGGGCGCGCGCCAGGTGCGCGCCTCGATGCCCGACGCCCGCCTCGTGTTCCTCGCCCCGCCCAGCTGGGACGAACTGGTCAACCGCCTCGTGGGGCGCGGGACCGAGGACAGCGAGGAGCGCGCGCGCCGGCTCGAGACCGCCAAGGTCGAGCTCGCCGCCGCCGACGAGTTCGACGAGATCATCATCAACGACGAGGTGCCGCGGGCCGCTGCGCGACTCATCGACATCATGCGCGGCACACCCCGCTCCGCGAACGGGTAGGTTGGAGGAGTGATCTCGAGCCTCCTCTCCGTCGGCACCGCGCCGTTCCTGCTCGAGACCGCCGAGATCGCGAGCGAGGTCGAGTTCTCGCCCAAGCAGCTCCTCGGCATCTTCGCCGCGCTCGTCGGCGCGGCCCTGCTCGCGTTCGGCGCCCAGTACCAGTCGCGGGGCCTCAACAAGGTCGAGCGGATCACGGGCGAGAGCGCCGGCTCCGGGCTCTCCTTCCGGCATGTGCTCAGCCTGATGCGGCGGCCCTCCTGGGTCGTCGGCACGCTGTGCCTCGGCCTCGCGGTGGTGTTCCAGCTGCTGTCGCTGACGGTCGCCCCGATCATCGTCGTGCAGCCCATCGGTGTCGTCGGCCTGGTGATCACCTCGATCCTCAACTCCCGTCTCTCGGGGGTCCGACTCGGCAAGCGGGCGAAGACCGCGATCGCCATGTGCGTCGGCGGCATCGTCACCTACGTCACCGTCGCCGCCTTCGCGGCGGTCGAGCGGCCGATCGGCAACGACAAGCTGCTCGTGATCCTGATCACCTACGCGGTCGTGCTCGTGCTCGCGGTCATCGCGTTCCTCGCCCTGCGGCACAAGCGGATCGCGCTGCTCTACATCGTCGGCGCCGGCGTGCTCTACGGCTTCGTCGCGACGCTCGCGAAGACCATCATCGTCCGCTTCCAGCAGGGCGACGTGGAATGGCTCACCTGGGCCTGCGCGGCGCTGCTCGTGCTCGGCGCCCTGCTCGGCATGGTGTTCGTGCAGAACGCCTACTCCTCGGGCCCGCCCGACCTCGTGGTGGCCGGCCTCACGGTCATCGACCCGCTCGTCGCGGTGCTCATCGGCATCCTCGTGCTCGGTGAGGCGTCCGGCGCGAACGGACTCCAGATCCTCGGCTTCGTGATCGGCGGCCTCATCGCGGTCGCGGGTGTGATCATGCTGGCCCGGTTCCACCCGCAGAACGGTGCGAACGTGCTCGACGAGGCGGCGCCCGGCGTCGGCTCCCAGGCCGAGCCGGGCACCGCCCCGAGCCGCGACTAGCGCCGCACCTCGTGCAGGCGGCCGCCGTCGAGGCGGAGCCGCCGGTGCGCCCGCTTCGCGACCGCGGAGTCGTGGGTGACCGCGACGATGGTGAGGCCCTCGCGGTTCAGCCCCTCCAGCAGTTCGAGGATCTCGTCGCGCATCGACTCGTCGAGGTTGCCCGTCGGCTCGTCGGCGAGAAGCACCTTGGGTCCCGCGACGATGGCGCGCGCGATCGCGACGCGCTGCTGCTGCCCGCCCGACAGCTCGCTCGGGCGGTGGCCGCCGCGGTCCGCCAGCCCGACCTTCGCGAGCGCCTCGGCGACGCGCTCGGTCCGGGTGGACGCGGTCATGCCGCGTCCCTCGAGCGCCACGTTCACGTTCTCGTTGGCGGTGAGCGTGGGGATCAGGTTGAACGACTGGAACACGAAGCCGATCTGCGCGGCGCGCATCCGGGTGAGCACCCCGTCGCGCGCCGCGGCGAGGTCGATGCCGTCCAGCCGGAGCACCCCGCTGCTCGGCCGGTCGAGCGCGCCGAGCAGCTGCAGCAGCGTCGACTTGCCGCCGCCGGTGGGGCCCTGGATCGTCGCGAACTCGCCGGGCATGATGCTGATGTCCACTCCGGTGAGCGGGGTGAGGGTGCGCCCCTGCATGCGGTAGCTCTTGGTGACGCCCTCCAGCACGTAGATCGGTTCGATGCGCGACCGGTCAGCGGGCTCGGGTTCGGGGGAGACGGCGGCCTCGGGGACCGCCTGGGTCGTGGGGTTCATCTGCGTCTCGTTCCGTTCTGGATCGGTGGTGAGCTGGGGATCCGGCTGCGCCGCGTCGAGGGGGCTCATGCGACGGCCCTCAGCGCTTCGACCGGGCTGAGACGTGCGGCGCGCCAGGCCCCGAAGCTGCCGGCGACCAGACCGCCCAGCAGGGCGAGCAGGATCGCGGCCGCCACGACCCAGGGCGTCACGGGAGCGTGCAGCACGATCTCGGTCGCCTGCTGCGCAGCGCGTCCGAAGCCGCCGGGCATTCCGCTCCCGCTCCCGGGCATTTCGCCGCCCGCACCGCCGGGCATCGCGCCCTCGGCGGCCGCGCGACCCGCGGTGGCGGTGGAGCCGCCGCCGATCTTCGGGGCGATCAGGTTGATGATCCCGACCGTGCCCAGACCGAGCACGAGACCCACGACGCCACCGATCAGGGCCTGGACGCCGGATTCGCCGGCGAGCTGTCCGACCACGCGCCGGTTCGACCAGCCGATGGCCTTCAGCGTGCCGAACTCCCGGGTGCGCCGCGAGACGCCCGAGCTGGTCAGCAGCATGGCGATGACCAGGGCGACCGCGAGGACGATGATCGAGAGCCAGGTTCCGAGATTCGTGATCAGCGAGGAGGCGCTCGAGAGGGATCCCGAGACCTGCGCGGCGAGATCCGCCTGCGAGCTCACGGTGGCGTCCGGGACCTGCTTCTCGATCTTCTGCTGCAGGGCGTCGATGCCGCTCGCGGAGTCGGCGCTCACGTACACCGTCGAGACGACGTCCTTCACGCCCGCGAGGGTGCGCGCCGTGTCGATGGGCAGGAACACGTTCGCGGCGGTCTCCGCCTCGTCGCCGGTCGATGCCACGATGCCGACCACCTCGACCGCGCTGCCGCCGACCTCGACCGAGTCGCCGACCGCGATGCTCTCGGTCTTCGCGTAGCGGGAGTCGACCACGGCGACCTTCTGCCCGGCATCGGATGCGGCGAGCGCGCGGCCCGAGCTCACCTTCGTCGCCGACAGCGGGCCGACGCCCGTGGCCGAGGGATCGATGCCGAGCACGGTGAAGCTCTCGATACCGAAGGAGCTGCCGCCGGAGCCGCCCGCCCCTCCTGCGCCGCCCTCGGGCGGGCCGCTCATGCCGCCGCCCTGCGACTGCATCTGGGAGCGGTCGGGCATCTCGCCCGTGAAGGTGGTGTTGGTGAGGCTGAGCGCTCCGGTGGCCTTCGCGACGCCGTCGAGCTTGCCGACCGCGGTGACGGTGCTGGCATCGAGCGTGCCCTGGCGCGGGTTCGACATCAGGCGCGACTTCGCGAGCGTCGTGGTGCCGTCCTTGCTCTGGCCGTCGTTCTGGCCGAATTCGAAGCGCGGGCCGCCGCCCTGGCCGGGCTGGGTGGCGGCGCCGGTCACGGTGAGGTCGGTGCCGACGCCGTAGACGCCCTCGAGCGCGCGGGTCTGCGCCTGTTTGACGCCGGCGGAGAGCGCCGACACGACGATGACGAGCGCGATGGCGATCGCGAGTCCGGCTGCGAC
The DNA here is from genome assembly GCF_000980875.1 of Leucobacter sp. Ag1. Lineage (GTDB taxonomy): Bacteria > Actinomycetota > Actinomycetes > Actinomycetales > Microbacteriaceae > Leucobacter > Leucobacter iarius. The sequence goes on from NZ_LAYO01000110.1 coordinate 24,077, forward strand.
GATGATCGTCTGCCGTTTCCGTCCGAGCAGCTCGCGCCGCAGCATGGTCCAGTACATCGGGGGTCCTTTCGTCCTTCGATCGAGAACTGTTCCGAGTCTTCCGACTCGGCTCCGGAGGCGCGTCACCCCTGCGGGTACACCCCGTACCGCGATCGCGGTATCCCGGATGCCGCGCTCGGGCGACGCGCGTTCGGGCGAAGGCGGGCAGACTGGGGGCATGAGCGATGCACGGGCGACTGCGACGGAGCCGGAGGAACACGACCGCTGGCCCGGATGGGCGGCGGATCTGACCGCCGCGCTCGTCGTGCTGCTGGGCGGCGGGATCCTGGTGGGCAGCGGCCTGGGCATGGGGTTCGGGGGCATGCCCGGGGCCGGCGCCTGGGGGCGTCCGCCGGGGCCGCCCCTGGGGGAGCCGAGCGCGCTGCACCAGTTCTGGAGCGTGCTGCTGCTCGTGATCCCCGCCGGCCTCATGTTCGTCCGACGACGCTGGCCGCTCGCGGTTTTCGTCGCGACGTTCGCGGTGTTCTTCCTCGCCGCGCTCGGGTCCTCGCCGTCGATCGGACCGGGGATCGGGCTCACGATCGCGGCGTTCACGCTCGCGAACCGGGCGCCTCGGCGGCTCGCGCTGATCGCGGCGGCCGTCGCCACCGGGCTGATCCTGCTGCTCAGCATCGCGGTGACCGACTGGACCTCGTTCTCGCCCCGGGTGTTCCAGATCGGTGCGGCGCTGTCGATCGCGGCCGCCCTCGGCGACAGCGCCCGTTCGCGGCGCGAGTACCTGGCGGCGATGACCGAGCGGGCGGAGCGCGCGGAGGAGACGCGGGAGAGCGAGGCGCTGCAGCGGGTCGCCGAGGAGCGGCTGCGCATCGCGCGGGAGCTGCACGACACCGTGGCGCACCAGCTGGCGGTGATCAACCTGAACGCGGGCGTCGCGGCCGGCCTGCTCGAGGAGCGACCCGAGCGCGCCCGTGAGGCGCTCAGCACGATCCGGGAGGCCGCGCGCGGCGGCATCGGCGAGATCGGAGAGCTGCTGCACTACCTGCGCGCCGGCGAGACGAGCGATCCCGGGACCGCGCCGCAGCCCGGCCTGGACCGGCTCGAGGCGCTCCTGGCCGGGGTGCGCGAGGCGGGCCTCGCCGTCGAGCTCCGCGTCGACGGCGATCCCGCGCGGATCACGGGCGCGACCGACCGGGCGGCGTACCGCCTGGTGCAGGAGGGTCTGACCAACGCGCTCAAGCACGGTTCCGAGCGTCGAGCGGCGCTGCGGCTCGACGTCGACCTGCACGAGCTGCGCATCGAACTCTCCAACCCGGTCGGCGCGGGTGCCGAAGAGGATCCCGCGTCGTCCCCGGGCCTGGGGCTTGTCGGGATCCGGGAGCGCGTCGCCGCGCTCGGCGGCTCCGTGACCACGGGACGGATCGCCGGAGTGTTCCACCTGAGCGCCGTGCTCCCGATCCCCGAGGAGGGCGCCCGATGATCCGCGTGCTCGTGGTCGACGACCAACCGCTGATCCGGCAGGCGGTGGCCGACATCCTCGCGGTGCACGACGACCTCGACGTGATCGGCACCGCCGCCGACGGTCGGGAGGCGATCGCGGAGGCTTCCCGGCTGCGCCCCGATGTCGTGCTCATGGACATCCGCATGCCCGAGGTCGACGGGATCCGCGCGACCGAGGTGATCTGCGCCGACCCCGGATCGGGCGGGATGCGGGTCCTCGTGCTCACCACCTTCGAGGAGGAGGAGTACGTGGTGTCCGCGCTGCGCGCCGGTGCGAGCGGCTTCATCGGCAAAGGGGCGGAACCGGAGGACATCGCTCGGGCGGTGCGCGCGGTGCACGCCGGCGACACCCTGCTCTCGCCGGTCGCGACCCGGACGCTCATCAGTCGTTACGTGATGCCCGCGTCCGGCCCCCGCGCCACCGGGGTCCCCGCGGAGCTCTCCGGCCTCACCGAGCGGGAGGTCGAGGTGCTCCTCCTCGTCGCCCGAGGCCGATCCAACCAGGAGCTCGCCGAGCAGCTCTTCATCTCACCGCACACCGCGAAGACGCACGTCAACCGGATCATGAGCAAGGTCGGTGCGCACGATCGCGCGCAGCTCGTGATCCTCGCCTACGAGAGCGGGCTGCTCGCGCCGGGGGAGTAGGGCGCTGTTCGGTGGGTGCTGCGGGCCTGTCGGAGCTCAGCCGCGCGGCGCCCCGCGGCCGGGGCGGAACGCCGACACCGTCGGATCGCCCGGCACCCAGAACCGCCACGGGAACGCGGGACCTCCCGCTTCGCCCGCCACACCGACGCGCGGTCCCCGCGCGATCTCGGTGGCGAGCATCGGCGCCGGCTCGAACGCGAACGGAGCGGTGAAGAGGTCGTGGCCGTCGTGCGCCTCGCGGGTCACCCCGAGCGCGGCCGCGAGGTTGCCGGGGCCGCGGGCCAGGGCGCGGTGCGGGATCTCCGGTGCGCCCGGGGTGCCCGATGCGTCTGATCCGCCCGGGGCGGGGATGCCGCGCTTCCGCGCGCGGAAGGATCGCGCCAGCGCCTCGCCCGCGACGACCTCGCCCGCGCGGAGCAGGACGCCCGAGGCGGAACCCTCGGGCGAGCAGACCAGGTTCAGCGCGAAGTGCATGCCGTAGCTGAAGTAGACGTAGGCATGGCCTGGCGGGCCGAACATCGAGGCGTTGCGTTCGGTGCGGCGGTCCCTCGAGTGCGAGCCCGCGTCGTAGGGGCCGGGGACCCCGACGCCGTGGTAGGCCTCGACCTCGGTGATGCGGATCGTGACGGCGCCGTCCGGGTGCTGCACCGAGACGCGGGCGCCGAGCAGGCGCGGTGCGACCTCGAGCGCGGGGGCGTCGAACAGGGGGTGCGGCATCGCTCCAGTCTGGCAGGGAGGCCGGCTGCGCGCCGCCCGCAGCCGGCGGTCGTAGGATCGTCGGGTGACCGAGTCCCGCTTCCGTGTGCGCCCGCCGAGCTTCATGATGGCCCTCGTGCTGCCGCTCGTCGTCGGGGTCCTGCTCAACGCGGTGGTGCGACCGTGGCTCGGACAGCAGCTCGGCGGTACCCCGCGTTCGATGGGCGCTTCGGTGCGCGGCCAGGACCACTGGTGGGAGTTCGATGCGGCGACGCGCGCCGAGCATCCGATGCTCACGGGGTTCCTGTCGACCTCGGACGGGGCGATCGCCATGCTGCTGTTCGCCGTCATCGTGCTGCTCTTCGCGTGGCGCTTCCTGGATCCCAGAATCCGCGTGTTTCGCGCGCGCCGCGCGGCGGCCGCGGCCAGGAGATCCTCGGCGGGGTCATAGACTGGGGGAGTTGCCCAGGGGCGTTAGCTCAGCCGGTTAGAGCAGCGGACTCATAATCCGTCGGTCGCGGGTTCAAGCCCCGCACGCCCTACCAATCAAGCTTCGAATAGTGCCCGGTCAGGACTCGTTTCCTGGCCGGGCATCTTTGCGTGCACGGAAATCCGTCGGTCAGCGGCCCCGCGTCAGGCGCGCGACGCCGGCCGGAGCGATCCCCTCCTGGAGAAGGTCGAAGAAGACACCCGCCTCGCCGATCCCGGTCTGCGCGCCCAGATCGGTCCAGGAATCCGAGATGAGGATCGGGAATCGGGCGAGAAGATCCACGGTCTGTTCTCGAGCCGCTGCACGAATGCGAAAGTCGGGATCGACGAACGACTGCAGTTCGACCTGCACGTACCGCGCACCGGCGTCGACCAGCCGCTGCAGGTGGGACTCGTCGGCGAGCAGCGACAGATCATCGCGGGCGATCGTGAGGCCGGTGCAGACCAACGGGATACCGAGCGGTTCGACCGCCGCCAGCTGTTCCGCGAGCCGGCCCGGCTTCTCAGGATCCGCAGGAGTGAACTCGAGGAAGTCGGGAGCGAGTCGGGCGATCTGCGCCGGATCGAACCGCAGCGGATCCACGCGCACCGAGATCAGCGCGTCCGAGGCTTCGCGGATCTCCGCATACGTGGCCTCCGAGATGGCACGCGGTCGGTCGGTTTCACCGACGAGCTGCACATCGAGGATGTCCGCGCTCCGGAACGCTCCCGCTTCGCGGACGGATCGGACCGGTCCAACCTTCCACATCATGACTCCTCGTTCGATCGCATCGGATTCTGAATCAGCGTAGTCATCCCCGAGTCGAACGACGGGCGAGCACCACGTCCGCAACGGGCAAGAGCTACTGTGGGGATCGTGATCATCTGGCTCAACGGCACGCACGGGGCAGGGAAGACGACGACCAGTCGCCTCCTGCGGCCCCTGGTGCCGCAGTCGCGGATCTTCGACGCGGAGAAGGTCGGCGAGGTGCTCATGGATATCGAGCCCGCCCTGCCCGAGACGGGCAACTTCCAGCACTGGCCGCCCTGGAGACCGCTCGTCGCTGAAACCGCCAGGCGGGTGCTCGACTACGTGGGCGGAACCCTCATCATCCCGATGACCGTGCTCACCGAACAGTACTGGCAGGAGATCACTGCCGATCTCCGGCGGCACGAGATCACCGTCCACCACTTCGTCCTGCACACGGACGAGACCACGCTGCGACGCCGCATCGATGACGACGCCGACATGGGACCGTCGAGCTTCCGGCACGATCACGTCCGTCCCTACATCGCCGCGGCACACTCCTGGCTGCACGACCAGGCGACCGTCATCGACACGACCGCGAAACCCGCGGCCGCCGTCGCACGCGAGATCGCAGAGCGCCTCCCGCAGCCGGGTTCAGCCGAGGCATAGGCCGTCGGCGAATGCCGATCCAACCGCGGGTGAGGCACGCGGACGCCGGCATCCCGGCCGCAATCGCCACAGCGTACCGGGATACTGCATACTGAGGGCATGGACTGGTCTCTGCAGCGCAATTTCGGGATCGCGGCCGGGGCCATCCTCGGCGCGCTGTTCGGACTGATGATCGCGCAGTCGATCGTGCTCGCGGCCGAGGGATTCCACCCGAGGGGCATCACGCCGCAACTGATCGTGCTGCCGACGCTCCTCGTCGTGATCTTCGTGAACCTCGGTATCGGTCTGCGCATGATCGACCGCCTGGTGACCCTCATCGCGCAGCGCTCGCAACTCCTCGCCACCGGCGCGGCTCCGGGGGAGACGGCCCCCGCGCGGATCGGACAGGTGTTCGGCCGTGAGCAGCGCCTCGCAGCGACGATGCGTTTCCCGGCGTCCCCGGAGTCCGCTCGCCTCGCGCTCGTGAAGGTCCTGCCGAACAGCGGCCCGCCGCGCACGGCCTACGTGCTGCTCCCCACCCGCTACGGGATTCAGCGGAACGCTCCCGCGTCGGTCGTGCTCGACCCCGCGAACCCGGATGTCGCCGTGCTCGACGATCGCGTCGACGCGGCGGTGCTGGGCGCGATCGCCGCCGATCCCCGGTGGGCGACGGTGCGCGTGCCGGGCCGCTTCCTGCGGCAGGGCGGCCTCGCGGTCATCATCGCGTTCGTCGCCGGGCTGATCGTCAGCCTGCCGCTCTGGATCCTGTTCCTGCGCTGAACGGTTCGGCTGCCCGCCGCCGCCGAGTTGAAGAACCCGCCCGGCCACCGCTCTGCAGGGACTGCTAGCGTGACCCGGGTGAGCAGGCGGTATGAGCGGGCGCTGCGGGGGAGCCTCGGCAGGTTCCTCGCCGTCGGCGCGATCCTCCTCGGGCTCATCGGAATGCACTCCCTGCTGCTCGCCGACCCGGCGAACCACGGATCCGCGCCCGCAGCTGCGACTGCGGCAAGCGACGTCCTCGGATCGTCCGCAGTGGCACCGGCGCCGGCCTCCGCAGCGGACGTCCCCGTTGCGGCCCCGAGAGCCCTGCTCTCGCCGCAGGGCGGCGAGCATGCCGACCTGATCGCGGCGTGCGTCCTCGCCCTGCTGTTGACCGCCGTCCTACTGCTCGCATCGGGCCGCCGACTTCTCGCACGGTTCACCGCCGGCAGCGCCCGGCCGCATGCTCGCCGCCGGCCGTCCTGGCCGCCCGCACTCCGCACCTCGCCGGCGGTCCTCGCCATCAGTCGAACCTGATTCCTCTCGGTTCCCCGCCGCTGCTCGCCCGACGCGTGCAGCGCGCTGCGCACCGCGCCCCCTCGACGACCTCCGATGCGCCGGAGCAGGGGAGCACGGACGCGCGCCCCGAGACGCATCGACCGAGGAGCAGCTATGCCCGCCCGCCCAGTCACCAGCCCGATCGAACCCGGGCCGTTCGGCCTCGCCGACCTGTTCGTATTCGACCCGCTTCGCGCCTCGCCGCTCGCCTGGGTCGCGCTGATCATCTGCGCGGCCTACTTGACCGGCGCGATCTCCCTGTGGCGCAGGGGGAGGCGCTGGTCGCCGGTCCGCGCGCTGTCCTTCGTGCTCGGCTGCGCGCTCTGGTTCGGCGCCACCGGGCTCGGCGTCAACGCGCAGGCCGAGGCGCTCGTGTCCGCGCTGCTGTTCCAGCAGATCACCCTGATGGTCGTCGTGCCACCCCTGCTGCTCATGGGCAGCCCCGGCAGACTGCTGCTGCGCGCGGTTCCGCACCGCGGGATCGGCCGGCCGATCCTGCGCGGGGCGATCGGAGGCGCCCGTTCGTCCTTCGCGAGGATCCTCCTGCACCCCGCGGCCGCCATCCTCATCGCCGCCCTCGCGTTCCCGGCGCTCTACTTCACCGATGCGGTGAGTGCGATCCTCGCGGTCCCGGGTGGTCACGGGGTGCTGCTCGCCCTGTTCCTCCTGCTCGGCATCATCGCCGCGGCGCCCCTCTGGTCGCTCGACCCGCTGCCGCGCGCGCCCTCGTACGGGGCTCGACTCGCCGACGTCGTGATCGAGATCCAGATCCACGCCGTGTTCGGGCTCGTGATGCTGCTGAGCACCGCACCGCTGTTCCGCGCCTACGCCGACGATCCGGCCGGCTGGGGGATCCCGCGCCCGCTCGACCAGGCGATCGCCGGCGGGCTCGCGTGGTCGTACGGAGAACTCCCGCTGCTCATCGTGCTGATCGCGACCCTGTCGAAGTGGCGCAGGAGCGAGATGCGTTCGGCTCGGCACCGGGAGGCGGAGGAGGACGCGGAGCTCGAACGCTACAACGCGCAGCTCGCAGCGCGGAACCGCAGCGAGCCTCCCCAGGTTTCCTGACCGGAGGCAGGGTGGCCATACGACTCTTACTGCAAACTTGCACTCTCAGGCGAATGGTGCATAATTGCACTCCGTGACCAAGAGTGCAGAATCCTCGCGCGAACGGCGCATGCGCCACACGCGCCTGAGCCTCACCGAGAACGCCCGACGCCTCACCGCGAAGCACGGAATGAACGGCTTCACGGTCGAGGAGCTGTGCGAGATCGTCGGCATCTCACGTCGCACCTTCTTCAACTACTTCCACACGAAGGAGGACGCGATCATCGGGCGCCCCAGTGACGCCATCAGCGCCGAGCTCGCCGAGTGGTTCGTCGCCCGCGGCACCGGCGACGCCGAGCTCGGGCCCGCCCTGCTGAACGATCTGGTCGAGGTCGCCTGGCGCAGCTTCGACGAGATGCTGCAGATCACGGGCAGCCTCACCGACATGCACGCCCTGCTCGAGAAGGAACCCGAGTTCATGACGCGCCTGATCCGCGAGAACAAGGCGCAGCACGAGATGGTCCGCGCCCTCATCGCGCAGCGCGAGGGACTCGAACCCGAGGATCCGCGGGTGCAGCTCGCACTGATGTCGCTCATGCCGATCGCGCACGCCGCGATCAGCCACTACTTCGCGACCGTCGGCTCGGGCGCCGAGCCCGTGAGCATGCGCGGGGTGATGGAGGAGACGCTGGCCCAGGCCCGCAGGCTCTTCCGGGATCCCGACGCTCCGGCGGGTGCGGCCTCCGCGAGTTCCTGACCGCGCCAGCGCGCACCCGACACCCTTCCCACGGACACCCCGCTCCGCCCAGCGACGACGCCTCGCTCCACCGGTGCGCTCCGGCGTGCCCGCAGACTTTCCCCCCCCCTCACCGATGCCACACCCCACAGTAAGGATCCGCATGAGTTCCCCCGCTCGCGCAGCCTCCGGCCGTTCGGCCACCGCTGACGCGCCGCTCCTCCTGACCCAGAAGCGCATCTGGATCATCTTCTCGGCGCTCATCGCCGGCATGATGCTGTCCAGCCTCGACCAGACCATCGTCTCGACGGCGATGCCCACGATCGTCGGCAAGCTCGGCGGCGTCGAGCACCAGGCGTGGATCACGACCGCCTACCTGCTCGCCACGACCATCGTGATGCCGATCTACGGCAAGTTCGGCGATGTGCTGGGCCGCCGCAACCTCTTCCTCATCGCGATCGCGCTCTTCACGCTCGCGTCCGTCGGCGCCGCATTCGCGACCGACTTCTGGGTGTTCGTCGTCTTCCGCGCCATCCAGGGTCTCGGCGGCGGCGGGTTGATGATCCTCTCGCAGGCGATCATCGCCGACATCGTGCCCGCGTCCGAGCGCGGCAAGTACATGGGCCCGCTCGGCGCCATCTTCGGCATCTCCGCGGTGGCCGGCCCGCTGCTCGGCGGGTACTTCGTCGACCACCTCACCTGGGAGTGGGCGTTCTACATCAACATCCCGGTCGGCATCGCGGCGTTCGCGATCGCCTGGTTCACGCTCACGCTGCCCAACAAGAAGGCGGAGAAGAAGATCGACGTGCTCGGCGTCATGCTGCTCTCGGCGGCGACCGTCTGCCTCATCTTCTTCACCGACTTCGGCGGCAACGCCAAGCTGCACGGCTGGGACGCCCCCGAGACCTGGATGTGGGGCGCCGGCCTGCTGGTCGCCGTGTGCCTGTTCGTGTGGGTCGAGTCGAAGGCCGAGGATCCGATCATCCCGCTCTCGCTCTTCCGCAACCCGATCTTCATCAACACCACGGCGATCGGGCTGACGCTCGGCATCGGCATGTTCTCGGCGATCGGGCTGACGCTCGGCATCGGCATGTTCTCGGCGATCGCGTTCGTGCCGACCTTCCTCCAGATGTCGTCGGGCACGTCGGCCGCGGCGTCCGGCCTGCTCATGATCCCGATGATGGTGGGCATGATGGGCACCTCGATCGCCTCGGGCATCGTGATCACCAAGACCGGCAAGTACAAGATCTACCCGATCGTCGGCACGCTCGTGACGGCGGCGGCGATGGTCGCGATGACGTCGCTCTCGGCGGACACCCCCATCTGGCTGATCTGCATCTACCTGTTCTTCTTCGGTGCGGGTCTCGGCCTGATCATGCAGGTGATCGTGCTGGTGGCGCAGAACTCGGTTCCGCCCGAGGTGATCGGCACGGCGACGAGCACGAACAACTACTTCCGCGAGGTCGGTGCGTCGCTCGGCGTCGCGATCTTCGGTGCGCTGTTCACCTCGCGGCTCAGCGAGCAGCTGGGCAAGGTGTTCGCGGGCGCCGGGGTCGCCGATCCCGGCCAGGCCACCGCGACGCTGGATCCGCAGCGCATGAGCGAGCTGCCCGGGCCGATCCGCGACGGGATCGTGAATGCCTACGCGGATTCGCTCGCGCCGGTGTTCTGGTACGTGCTGCCGTTCATCCTGGCCTCGTTCGTGCTGGCGCTGTTCCTCAAGCAGATCCCGCTGTCGGATCAGTCGGGCATGGTCGCGCGCGGTGAGGCCGTCGGCGGCGCCGAGGCCGAGGCGCTCGAGGCGGAGCTGCGCGAGCTGACCGCGTCGGAGGCCGCGGGCAGCGGCGCCGCGAACGGGTCCGGCGGATCCGGTGGCTCCGCCGGATCGGGGCCGCGCTCCGACGGCGGTCCCGCCGATGCGCGGGACTGATCGCGCTATTTCCGCTCGCTGAGGGGGCGAAGCGACCGAGGGGTCGTTTCGCCCCCTCGGCGTCCGTGGGCGCTCTGGCAGACTGTCGGCATGGACTCCGTCTCCCACCTCGTCATCGGCGCGGGCATCGCCGGGGCTTCGACCGCCTGGCACCTCGCACGCCGAGGGCACGAGGTTCTGATGCTCGAACGGGATCGCCCGGCCTCCGCTCGGGGGAGTTCGCACGGCTCGGCGCGCATCTTCCGCTACCCCTACGCGAACCCGCTCTACACCGGTCTCGTGCAGCGCGCCGCACCGCTCTGGGAGGAGCTCTCGGCGGTCTGCGGCGAACCGCTCATCACTCGCACCGGCGGGCTCGACCACGGAGACCTCGTGCCGGCCGCCGCGCTCGCGCGCGTGCTCGAGCAGCGGGGGATCCCGCACGAGGTGCTCGAAGCCGAAGCCGCCCGGGAGCGCTGGCCGCAGTTCCGCTTCGACACCCGGGTGCTGCATCAGCCGGACGCCGGTGTGCTGGACGCGGAAGGCACCGTGCGGGCTATGGTCCGTGCGGCGCAGAGCCATGGGGCGGAGCTCCGCACCGACTGGACCGTCGACGCGGTCGAGCGCGTCGGCGACGGGTATCTGGTGCACGACGGGGCGGGGGAGCCGGTGCACGCCGCCCGGATCGTGATCGCCGCCGGCGGGTGGCTGCCCGAGCTGCTGCCGAAGCTGCCGCTGAGCGATGCGTTCCGCGCAGCCCTGCCGGCGTTCGAGGTCACGCAGGAGGAGGCCTTCCACTTCCCATACGCGAGCGCGTTCGCCGGCGCGAACTGGCCGACGGTGATCCGGCAGGATCGATCCTCGCGCAGCTACGCGCTGCCGGGCGGACGAGACGCCGGCTTCCGCGGGCTCAAGATCGCCGAATACCACGCGGGCCGGCCGCTGGCGTCGGCGGCCGAGCAGGACGGTCGGATCTCCGAGGCCTCCCGCCGCGCCATGATCGAACGGATCGTGTCTGGCTACCCCGGCCTCGATCCCGAGCCCTACGCCGAGACGACTTGCCTCTTCACCATGACGCCGAGCGAGGACTTCGTGATCGACGGTGACGACGGCATCACGATCCTCTCGGCGTGCTCGGGGCACGGCGCGAAGTTCGCGCCGCTGCTGGGTGCGCTCGTCGCCGACGAACTCGACGGCGGGCCGCGCGTACCCGATGAGTTCCGCCTCGGGGGACGGGGCGTCCGCCGCTAGCGATCCGCGTCGAGCACGCCGAGCGTCGCGGCCGCGACCCGCTCGGGGAACCGGTACGGGATGTGGTGCTTGGCGCCGGCCACCACCTCGACCGCGGCGCCCGGAATGAGCTCCGGCAGGCGGTCGGCGGACTCCCGGACGATCCGGCGCTCGAGGGATCCGGCGAGCGCGACCGCGGGTCCGTGGTACCGATCGATGGTGACGGGCGCGCGGAAGCGCTGATTCTCATCGACGCTGCGGCGCACGGAGTCGACGCGCATGGATCGCAGGTCCGAGAGGTACTCCGAGCGCAGCGGGACGGGCACCCCGGCCTGCGTCGCCTGACGGCTCGCCAGCGCCGGCACCCGGCCGAGGGCGGCCGCAGCGCCCGCGCCGACACCGGTGGCCCAGGGGAACGGCGTCGGACGCGTCTCGCCGCTGATCCAGACGAGTCCGCGCACGAGATCAGGAGCGAGCGATGCGAGGCGCAGCGCGAGCTGCGATCCGAGCGAGAAGCCCACCACCACGGCGGGACCCCGATCGCGGATCAGCTCGGTGAGCTCGGCGACCGTCGCGTCAGCGCCCGGGTACGTCGATTCCGCCGAGCGGCCGAACCCCGGTAGATCCACCGCGATCGTCTGCAGGCCGTCGCGCGCGTCGCGCACCTCGGAGGCCGCCTGCCGCCAGATCCACCCGGCGACGCCCGCACCGTGCAGGAACAGCACCGGAGTGCCCTCGCCGTGGACCTCGGCGTGCACGATCAACGATTCGAGACGAGTCGCGGTGCGTCGGCCGCGGCGATGCCGGGCGCGGGGAAGTCGACGACCGTCGCCTCGGCGAGGTCCGCCGAGCCCGCATCGTCGGTCGGCTCGACGAAATCGGGGAGCGCCCGGGCGTACTCCTCGACGAAGCGGCCGAGCACGAGCTGCGACGCGCGGACGTCGGCGTTCTCGACGCGCTCGACGACCGCGTCGAGCTCGACCGGGTCGAAGTAGCCGTGGTCGGCGTAGATGCGGATGCGCGACGCGAAGGTCGCTGCGTCGAGCTCGGGGTGGAACTGGGTCGCGTAGACGTTGCGTCCGACGCGGAACGCCTGCACGGGGCACCCGGGGGAGCTCGCCAGCACCGCGATGTGCTCGGGCAGGCGGCTGATCCCTTCTTTGTGGCCGACGAACGCGTCGAACTCGTTCGGGAGCTCCCGCATGAGCGGATCGGTGCGGCCGGCCTCCGTGAGCGAGACGCGCACCGCTTCGACGGGTTCGCCGTAGGCTCGGTCCACGATCGCGCCCTGGTGCGCTCCGATGGTGCCGACGCCGTAGCAGATGCCGAGGAACGGCACATCGCGGCGGATCACCTCGTCGAGCAGCGCGGAGAGCTCCCGCTCGACCCGCAGTTCGGTCTCCGACTTGGACTCGACGGGCTCGCTCACCGTGAACGGACTGCCCGCGAGGATGATGCCCGAGTAGTGGTCGAGATCGATCGGCCCGAGGGGTTCGCGCTCCACCCGACGCCACTCCAGATCCTCGGGCAGCAGCCCGGTCAGGTGGCAGTACGAGGCGTGCTCCTGCGCGGCGAGCTCGTCTTCGCCTCGGGTGCTGATCAGCAGGAACGGTTTCATACCCTCAACGGTACTCCGCCCGGATGGGAATGCGCGCCAGCGCGTTATGCGGCGTCACGCGACCGCGCCCTTCCACGCCCCGTTCCGGCCCTTGCGGCTGCGTCTCCGGACCGGGTAGAACAGGGACATGGCTCTGCACTGGAAGCTCGTCATCGACTGCCGTGATCCGCACACCCTGGCCGAGTTCTGGGCCGGAGCGCTGGAGTACGCGGTCGAGGATCCCGGTGCGCTCGTCGCGCACCTGCTCGCGGCGGGGCAACTGCCGGAAGCGGCCACCACCGAGCACGGAGGCTCCCGGCGCTTCGCGACCCTCGCGGCGATCCGGCACCCCGACGACGCGTTCGATCCGTTCAGCGGCACCGGGCAGGGTCGCCGGATCCTGTTCCAGCGGGTGCCCGAGGAGAAGCAGGGTAAGAACCGCCTGCACCTCGACGTGCACGCGGGGGAGCCGGGACTCGACGTGCTGCTGGCCCGCCTGGAGGCGCTCGGCGTCGTACGCGTCACCGAGGTCGACCAGGGACCCGCCGGCCACTGGTGGGTCATGCGCGACCCCGAGGGCAACGAGTTCTGCGCAGCCGGCTGAGCCCTCGCGGCCGGGCGCCGGGGCCGGGCAACCGCTGAGAGGTCGTTGCGCGAGCTGAAATCGTATGGCAGGATCGCCAGTGACGGATCCGATCCGCACCGAATCGACGTTGGGGAAGACGTTTCGAGTCGGAGGAGGAGATCGCGATGTCGTCTGAAACCACGTCGGCAACCGCCACGGGGGTGCTTTTCGTGCACTCCTGCCCGAAGGCGCTGGCTCCGCATGTCGAGTGGGCGCTCGCCCGCGAGATCGGGCGGACGGTCAAACTCGAGTGGACCCCGCAGCCGCTCATGCCCGGCTTCGTGCGCGCCACGGCGAACTGGCGCGGGCCGGTGGGAACGGCGCCCGCGGTGGCGTCCTCGCTGTTCGGCTGGCAGCAGCTGCGCTTCGAGATCACCGAGAACGCCAGCCGCATCGGCGACGGAGGCCGCTGGATGCACACCCCGTCGCTCGGGATCTTCCACATGCAGACCGACCGCGCCGGCAACGGGGTGCTCACCGAGCACGCGATCCACGCCGCCATCATCGGTGCCGCCGGTGATTCCGATGTCCTCGCGCGCGAGCTGCGGCTCGCGCTGGGGCAGTCCTGGGACGAGGAACTCGAGCCGTTCCGCGGTGCGGAACCGGGCGACGCGATCGTGGTGCCGCTGCACCGGGTCGGATAGAGCTGGGCGGCGGCCGGGGCGCACTGCGCGCCGGAACCGCCGCCCGACAAACTGTGCCGACGGAGCCATCGGAGTACCGGGGTCGGTCGGCACGCCAACGAGAGAGGCCCGGATCCTGAAGGGATCCGGGCCTCTGCTGCGTACTGGCGCTGCGGCTTCGCCGTCTCGACTAGGCGTCGTACGAGCGGATCGCCACGACCGCGTTGTGCCCGCCGAACCCGAAGGAGTTCGAGATGGCGAGCTGGGGGCCGTCGCCGAGCGGCTGCGGCTGCACCGAGACGTTGACCGGGATCTCGGGATCCTGATCGACCAGGTTGATGGTCGGGGGAGCGACGCGATTCTGCACCGCGAACACCGAGAACATCGCCTCGAGCGCGCCGGTGCCGCCGAGCAGGTGACCCGTCGCGGCCTTGGTGCCCGACACCGGGATGGTGTCCGCACGCTCGCCGAAGACGGCCTGCAGGGCACGGTACTCGTTGATGTCGCCGACCGGGGTCGAGGTGGCGTGCGCGTTGATGTGCGTCACGTCCTCGGGGGTCGCGCCGGCCTGCTCGAGCGCCATGCGCATCGCGCGGATCGCGCCCTTGCCCTCGGGATCGTTGGCGGTGATGTGGTACGAGTCGGCGGTCACGCCGCCGCCCGCGATCTCGGCGTAGATCTTCGCGCCGCGGGCGAGCGCGTGCTCCTCCGTCTCGAGCACGAGCGCCGCGGCGCCCTCGCCCATGACGAAGCCGTCGCGGTCGGTGTTGTAGGGGCGCGATGCGCTCGCCGGATCGTCGTTGCGCTTCGAGAGCGCCTGCATCGAGGCGAACGAGGCGACGGTGACCGGGTGGATCGCGGCTTCGGACCCGCCCGCGATCACGACGTCCGCGAGACCCGCCTGGAGGTGCTCGTAGGCGTTCACGATCGACTCGGTGCTGGACGCGCAGGCCGAGGCGACGGTGCGCGCGTAGGCGCGGGCCTCGAAGTGCATCGACACCGCCGCGGAGGGAGCGTTGGGCATGAGCATCGGCACGGTGAGCGGCATGACCCGTCGCGGGCCCTTCTCGCGCAGCGTGTCCCAGGCGTCGAGCAGCGACCAGACGCCGCCGATGCCGGTCGCCCAATCGACGCCGAGGCGCTCGGAGGGGACCTCGGGGCTGCCGGCGTCGGCGAACGCCTCCATGGCCGCGACGAGCGCGAACTGGCTCGAGGGGTCGAGACGCTTGGCGACCGGACGGTCGAGCACCTCGGAGGGGGAGACGCGCGCCTGACCCGCGAAGGTGACGGGCAGCTCGTACTTCGCGACCCACTCATGCTCGAGCGTGCGAATGCCGGACTCGCCGGCGAGGAGCGCTTCCCAGCTCTCGGAGGCCGTGCCGCCGAGGGGTGAGGAGGCGCCGATGCCGGTGACGACGATCTTCTTACTCATGTTGGGTGCTCCGCGAGTCCAATCGTGGCTGGCCGGGCTGATCCGCCCGGCGGGTGAAAACTGTGGGGAAGGCCTCGCGGGAGGGCACCCGAAGGGGTGCCCGCCCGCGGCGGCTCCGTTGCGGTCCCCGTCGTGCGGGGACCGCCGTCTCAGGCCTGAGCCTTGACGATGAAGTCGACGGCGTCGCCGACGGTCTTGAGGTTCTTGACTTCCTCGTCGGGGATCTTGACGTCGAACTTCTCCTCGGCGTTGACCACGATGGTCATCATCGAGATCGAGTCGATGTCGAGGTCGTCGGTGAACGACTTGTCGAGCGCGACGACGTCGGCCGCGATCCCGGTCTCGTCGTTGATGAGCTCGGCGAGACCTGCGAGGACCTCTTCGTTGCTGAATGCCATGTGCGGATTCTCCTTGTATCGGTGGGTATGGACGGTCGGTAAAGCGTGTGGGTCGAGACTAGGGCAGCTCGACGACCTGCGCACCGTAGACGAGGCCTGCGCCGAAGCCGATCTGCAGGGCGAGACCGCCCGACAGCTCCGGACGCTCCTCGAGCAGGGCGTGCATGGCGAGGGGGATCGAGGCGGCGGACGTGTTGCCCTGCAGCTCGATGTCGCGGGCGATCGCGACGGACTCCGGCAGCTTCAGCTGCTTCGCGAACTCGTCGACGATGCGCATGTTGGCCTGGTGCGGAATGAACGCGGCGAGGTCGCCGGGCTCGATGCCCGAGGCCTCGAGGGTCTGCCGTGCGACCTTCGCCATCTCCCAGACGGCCCAGCGGAACACGGTCTGGCCGTCCTGGCGCAGGGTCGGCCAGGGGACCTCGGTCGGGTTCGCGCGGTACTCCTCGAAGGTGGAGGTGACGCGGATCGTGTCCCACTTCTCGCCGTCGGAGCCCCAGTTGGTCGGGCCGATGCCGGGGTGGTCGCTCGCGCCGATGACCACGGCGCCGGCGCCGTCGGCGAGCAGGAACGAGATCGAGCGGTCGGTGGGATCGATGATGTCGGACAGCTTCTCGGCACCGATCACGAGCACGTTCCTGCAGATGCCGGCGCGCACGAGCGCGTCGCCCTGGCCCACGCCGTAGGTGTAGCCGGCGCACGCGGCCGAGATGTCGAACGCGGCCGCGGGGGTGAGGCCCAGGCGGTGCGCCGCGAGGGACGCCATCGAGGGGGTCACCGCGACGTTCGAGATGGTCGAGATGATCACGCCGTCGATCTCGGACCGGTCGAGGCCCGAGCGGAGGATCGCCTCTTCGCCGGCCTGCACCGCGAGGTCGACCGCGCCGATCTCGGCGCTGGCGCGGCGGCGCTGCACGATGCCGGTGCGCTGGCGGATCCACTCGTCGGAGGAATCGATCGGGCCGACGATGTCGTCGTTCGGCACGTCGAGGTCGCCGCGGGCGGCGCCGACCGAGAGGATGCGGGTGTGAGCGGGTCCGGTGGGCTGGACGAGCTGTGCCATCGGTGGGTCCTTCCGGATCAGGCGGCGTCGGCGATCAGCGCGATCGCTTCGTCGAGGTCGGCGGGGGTCTTCACGGCCACGGTCGGCACACCCTTGAGCGCGCGCTTCGCGATGCCGGTGAGCGCCCCGGCCGGGGTGAGCTCGATGAGGCCGGTGATGCCGGCATCCTGGAACGAGGTCATGCAGGCGTCCCAGCGGACGGGGTTCGCGATCTGCGAGACGAGCAGCTCGAGGTACCGGGCACCGCTCTCGACGCGGCTGCCGTCGGCATTGGTCCAGAGGGGGCGCACCGGATCGCTCGGGGTGATCGCCGCTGCGGCCTCGGAGAGCACGGGCACCGCCTCGGCCATGAACTCGGTGTGGAACGCGCCGGCGACCTGGAGCGGGATGACGCGTGCTGCTCGCGGAGCGTTCTCGCCGAGCGCGGCGAGCGCCTCGCGGGTGCCCGCGGCGACGATCTGGCCGCCGCCGTTGCGGTTGGCGGGGGTCAGGCCCTGCGCCTCGATCGCGGCGAGCACGTCGGCTTCGACGCCGCCGACGACCGCGGCCATGCCGGTCTCGGCGCGGGTGGCCGCGGCGGCCATCGCGCGACCGCGGGTGCCGACGAGTGCGAGGGCGTCTCCGGCGTCGAGCACGCCGGCCGCTGCCGCTGCGGCGAACTCGCCGACCGAGTGGCCGGCCACGCCGACGCCGTCGAGCGAGGTGCGCGCCTCGAGCGCGCGCCAGGCGAGCACGGAAGCGGCGACGATGAGCGGCTGGGCGATCGCGGTGTCGCGGATCGTGTCGGCGTCGCTCTCGGTGCCGTGCGCGATCAGATCGACGCCGCTGCGCTCGGAGGCGGCGGTGAGGAACTCGCGGGCGCCGGGTGCCTCGAGCCATTCGGAGAGGAAGCCGGGGGTCTGGGAGCCCTGTCCGGGGCAGGCGATGATGATCACGGGTCCTAGTTTCTCAGATCGGGCATGCAGGGAGTGCATGTATTCAACCAGTGTTTCGCGGTTCCGTTGTGGAAGTCCGCTATTTTTTGGAGCGCCCGGCGCGCCTTCCGCCGTGCTGGGCGATCGAACCGACGATGAGCGCCGACTGCAGGATCAGCGCCTCACGGGCTCCCGTGGCGTTCCAGCCGATCAGCTCGGTCACCTTCTTGAGCCGGTAGCGCACCGTGTTGGGGTGCACGAAGAGCTCGCGGGCGGTCGCCTCGAGCGAGCGGCCGTTGTCGAGGTAGCACCAGAGCGTTTCGAGCAGTTCACCGGACTGCGCGACGAGGGGCTCGTAGATCTGCTCGATGAGCGTGCGACGCGCGAGGCCGTCGCCGGCCAGCGCGCGTTCGGGGAGCAGATCGTCGGCCGAGACCGGTCGGCTCGCACCGCGCCAGGAGCGCGCCACGGCGACGCCGGCGAGGGCGGCGCGGGCGCTGCGGGACGCTTCGACGAGGTTCTCGACGGGCGGACCGAGCACGATCGGGCCGTCGGAGAAACCGTCGGCGAGCCGCGCGGCGATGTCGATGAAGGGTAGGGGAGCGGGGGAGGCGCGCCCCTCCTTGACCTCGGGGTTCATGCGTCCGAGCACGAGCACCAGGCGGGTGCCCTGCAGGCCGATGAGCACGTCGGCGCCGGCGTGCCGGGCGGTGCGGCGGATCTGGTCGACGTCGACGACGCGGTCGGACGTGCCGACCAGCACCGCGGCCTCGCCGTCGCCGTGCCAGCCGAGGGCCGCGATGCGGCTCGGCAGCTCGTCGTCGCTCTCACCGGTGAGGATCGAGTCAACGACGAGCGCCTCGAGGCGGGCGTCCCAGAGTCCGCGGGCCTCGGCGGCACGCGCATACACGTCGGCGGCCGCGAAGGCGACGTCGCGCGAGTAGTGCAGGATCGACTCCCGCAGCGCCTCGCTGCGACTCGCCACGCGCTCCTCGACCACCGAGACGACCACGCGGATCAGCTGCAGGGTCTCCTGCAGGCTGATCGAGCGCAGCAGCTCGCGCGGCGCGGAGCCGAACACGTCGGACGCGATCCACGGCGTCGAGGAGGGGTCCTCGTACCACTGGATGAACGAGCTGATGCCCGTCTGCGCCACGAGCCCGACGGCGCTGCGCCTGGACGGCGGCATATCGCCGTACCAGGGCAGCGTCTCCTCGAGCCGCGTGATCGTCTGGGTTGCGAGCTCGCCTGCGATGGTGCGCAGCCAGGCGAGCTCCTGTTCCTTCGATCGATCCATCGGGATTCGGCCGCTTACGCCTCGCCGCCGGCGCCGCCCGTCGTGCCCGCGTTGACATCGAGCAGACGGTACTGCTCGGCCGCGCGGAGGGGGATGGAGGCGTCGATCTTGCCCTGCGCGGCCAGACGCTGCAGCACCTTGACCACGACCGCCTCGCGGTCGATGGCGAAGTAGCGGCGCGCGGCGGCGCGGGTGTCGGAGAAGCCGAAGCCGTCGGCCCCGAGCACCGAGTAGTCGCCCGGCACGAACTGGCGGATGAGGTCGGGGACCTCGGTCGCCCAGTCGCTGACCGCGACCACGGGACCCTCGGCGCCCTGCAGCTTCTGCTCCAGGTAGGACGTGCGGGGGGTCTCTTCCGGGTGCAGGAAGTTGTGGCGGTCCGCATCGATGCCGTCGCGGCGGAGCTCGCCCCAGCTGGTGACGCTCCACACGTCGGCGGCGACGCCCCAGTCCTTCGCGAGCAGCTCCTGAGCCTCGATGGCCCACGGCACCGCCACGCCGGAGGCGAGGATCTGCGCGGGGATCCCGGCGCCTGCCGCGGGGCTGACGCGGTGGATACCGCGGATGATGCCGTCGACGTCCACGTTCTCGGGCTCGGCCGGGTGCTTGAACGGCTCGTTGTAGACCGTGAGGTAGTACGTGACGTTCGGGTCCGGGTGGGTGCCGCCGTACATCCGCTCGATGCCGGAGCGCACGATGTGGCCGATCTCGTAGCCGTACGCCGGGTCGTAGGACACGACGGCCGGGTTGGTCGAGGCGAGCACGAGCGAGTGGCCGTCGGCGTGCTGCAGGCCCTCGCCGGTCAGCGTGGTGCGGCCGGCGGTAGCACCGATCATGAAGCCGCGCGCCATCTGGTCGCCGGCGGCCCAGATCGCGTCGCCGGTGCGCTGGAAGCCGAACATCGAGTAGAAGATGTAGATCGGAATCATCGGCTCGCCGTGCGTCGAGTACGACGTGCCCACCGCGGTATACGCGGCGGTCGCGCCGGCCTCGTTGATGCCGACGTGGATCAGAACGCCCTGCGGGCTCTCCTTGTAGGCGAGCAGCAGCTCGCGATCCACCGAGACGTAGTTCTGCCCGTTCGGGTTGTAGATCTTCGACGTGGGGAAGTAGGAGTCCATGCCGAAGGTGCGCGCCTCGTCGGGGATGATCGGCACGAGGCGCGATCCGAAGCCCTTGTCGCGCATGAGGTCCTTGAGCATGCGCACGAACACCATAGTGGTCGCCGCCTCCTGCTGACCGGTGCCCTTCGCGGCGATCGCGTAGCTCTTGTCCTCCGGGAGGGTGACCGCGGTGTGCTTCGTGCGGCGCTCCGGCAGGTACCCGCCGAGCGAACGACGGCGCTCGTGGATGTACTGGATCGCCTCGTCCTGCTCGCCCGGGTGGTAGTAGGGCGCGTTGTAGACGTCGGCCTCGAGTTCGCGGTCCGAGATCGGGATGTGCATGGTGTCGCGGAAGAGCTTCAGGTCCTCCAGCGTCAGCTTCTTCATCTGGTGGGTCGCGTTGCGGCCCTCGAAGTGCGGACCGAGGCCGTAGCCCTTGATCGTCTTCGCGAGGATGACGGTCGGGCGGCCCTTGTGCTCGGTCGCGGCCTTGAACGCGGCGTAAACCTTGCGGTAGTCGTGGCCGCCGCGGCGGAGGCCCCAGACCTCCTCGTCGGTGTAGCCGTCGACCAGGTGCAGTGCGCGCTCGTCGCGACCGAAGAAGTGCTCGCGCACGTAGGCGCCGTTCTCGGCCTTGTAGGTCTGGAAGTCGCCGTCGGGTGTGACGTTCATGAGGTTGAGCAGGGCACCGTCGGTGTCGTTCTCGAGGAGCGAGTCCCACTCGCGGCCCCAGACGACCTTGATGACGTTCCAGCCCGCACCGCGGAAGTAGCTCTCGAGCTCCTGGATGATCTTGCCGTTGCCGCGCACCGGGCCGTCGAGACGCTGCAGGTTGCAGTTGATCACGAAGGTCAGGTTGTCGAGGCCCTCGTTCGCCGCGACCTGGAGCTGGCCGCGGCTCTCGACCTCGTCCATCTCGCCGTCGCCGAGGAACGCCCAGACGTGCTGGTCGGAGGCGTCCTTGATGCCACGGTTGGTCAGGTACTTGTTGAACTGTGCCTGGTAGATCGCGTTGATCGGGCCGATGCCCATCGAGACCGTGGGGAACTGCCAGAAGTCGGGCATGAGGCGCGGATGCGGGTAGCTCGGCAGCCCGCCGCCGCGGTGCGAGTGCTCCTGGCGGAAGCCGTCGAGCTGATCCGCGGTGAGGCGGCCCTCGAGGAACGCGCGGGAGTACATGCCGGGGGAGGCGTGGCCCTGCACGAAGATCTGGTCGCCGCCGCCCGGGTGGTCCTGGCCGCGGAAGAAGTGGTTGAAGCCGACCTCGTACAGCGAGGCGGCCGACGCGTAGGTCGAGATGTGCCCGCCGACGCCGATGCCCGGCTTCTGCGCGCGCTGCACGGTCATGGCCGCGTTCCAGCGGATCCACGAGCGGTACTTGCGCTCGAGCTCCTCATCGCCGGGGAACTCGGGCTCGTCCTCGGACGCGATCGTGTTCACGTAGTCGGTCGTGGGGACCTGGGGCACGTTGAGGTGCAGCTGGCGCGAACGTGCCAGCAGGCTCGTCATGATCTCGCGACCGCGGCCGGCGCCTCGCGCCTCGACCACCGCGTCCAGGGATTCGCGCCATTCGGCGGTCTCCTGGGGGTCCAGATCATCCTGATCCGGTGCGTACGGATCCTCAGTGTTCACGGCCAAGATATTGCTCCTTCACCAAGCGTCGCGCTCCACCCAGGTGCGGGGGAGGCGAGGAGGGTTCCGCGGATGCGCGGACCACCGTCCAGACTAGCGGCATCCTCCGACGGTTCCCGCGTATTTCGGTGGGTGCCGTGTCCGATCCGCACAAAATTCGGCGTCTTCGCGGGGTTCTGAGCGGCTCCGCCGCGTGTCGCCCGATGACATCCGGCGGTGCTCCGCTCGCTAGCATTGAGACGTTTCCCATCATGGTGGCGCGTCCGCGCCGAGAGAGGAGTTCGCAATGGTGCTCGAGGTCGGAGCGATCGCGCCTGATTTCACCCTGTCGGATCAGCACGGCGAGGAGCTGAACCTCACGGAGCTCGTCGCGGAGGGGCCCGTCGCACTGGTCTTCTTCCCGCTCGCGTTCTCCGGCATCTGCACGGGGGAGCTGTGCGAGCTCCGCGACAACCTGTCGATCTTCGCCGACTCGCGCGTGCGCCTCGTCGGCATCTCGGTCGACTCCGTCTACGCGCTCAAGGCGTGGGCCGAGCAGGAGAAGTACGAGTTCTCGATCCTGTCGGACTTCTGGCCGCACGGCGCCGTCGCGCAGCAGTTCGGTGCGTTCGTCGAGGAGGCTGGCATCGCGACCCGCGCCACGATCGTGATCGGGGAGGGCCGTAAGGTGCTCGCCTCGTTCGAGACCTCGCCGGGCGAGGCCCGCAACTTCGGTGCGTACCGCGAAGCAATCGAGGGGCTCGCCGCGTAACTCCGCGAGATTCGTGCCCGCGAGCGGGTTCCCCTAAGCTTGGGGGGAGCCCGCTCGCGGGCGAGAGGGCCTGTAGCTCAGCTGGTAGAGCGCCACGTTTACACCGTGGATGTCGTCGGTTCGATCCCGGCCGGGCCCACCGTATTCGTCCTTCCTCGGGGCTCCGCTCCGCGGGATCCTCCAAGCGCGGCGGCGCACTCTTCCGCATGTCGGTGGCTGCACGTACGCTGTGGGCAAGCGGGACGGACCCGCGCTGGAGGTGCGGCATGACCTGGAAAATCGAGCTGATCTTCGTCCCCGTCACGGACGTGGATCGCGCGAAGGACTTCTACGAGAAGATCGGCTTCAACCCCGATCACGATCAGACGCCCACCGAGGGGCTCCGCTTCGTGCAGATGACCCCGCCGGGCTCGGCCTGCTCGATCGCGTTCGGTACCGGACTCGACATTCCGCTCGAACCGGGTCAGCAGAAGACGATCCAGGTGGTCGTGCCGAACGCGGATGAGGCGAAGGCCATGCTTGAGGCGCAGGGCGTCGCCACCCGTGGCATCGAGGATCTCGGTTGGGGGAGATTCGTCTGGTTCGACGACCCTGACGGCAACACCTGGACCCTGCAGGAGCTGCCCGACTACGCGGCGGCGAAGCAGGCGGGCTGAACCCGGAGAGCCCGGGTTCTGTGCGGCGTCATCTGGGCGCTGTGTGATTTCGGTGCGCTCAGCCGGACTTGAGCATTCAGTCGGATCGTTCGGCGGAGTTCGATCTGGCTGAGCGTTCAGGTCTGGCTGAGCGTTCAGATCCGGCTGAATGCGCATGGCGCGGCGAGTAGGCAAGCGAGCAGGCGAGTGCCCTCGGCACACGTGCGCGATCGTCGACGCGTTCCCGCAGCGTTTGTGGAGCACAGCGTGGCGCACTCGGGCAGTACTAGAGCGCCGCCGGGGACCCGCGCCAAACATAAACTGACATAATATAGATTATCGACACACGGCACGATGATGGATCCGGACCGATCCAACCAGGTCCGTTCGACCTGAACGCGCGTAGCGAGGTACGCCAGGCGTACGCCGACTGCGCGACTGCGCGCCGATCGCGCGGAAGGGCTCCTGCACGGTTCCGTCGGCGGCACCATTGGTGAGCTGCCTCAGAATTGCCGCACACGAGGGCCGGTCGAGCTGCGACCACTACTGTCGGGGCTGCGCGCTGCATCAAAGCTGACATAACAACGCGCCGCCATTCGCCGCACCGAACCCGGGCGTTACGCGCGCTCCAGGATCGCGCCCACCAGCTCGGCTTCGCCGGGAACTCCCCTGAACCCGTCCGTCGTAGCGCACACCCGGCAGGCCATCGTGCGGGCCCGCCGAACTTGGGCAGTCGTCTACGCAGAGCACCTAGATCCTCATGGGGTCGATTCCCGCGCTTCTCCCCCGAGGCCCATCGGCAGGCTCGCACGTGAGCTCCATTGGTCAACACTTACTGTACAGTTCAGTATATGCTGACAACTTCTCCGCGCTTGGACGTGATGAACCGGCTCGGTCGGGCGATGGCCGATCCGACGCGGTCGCGCATTCTCATGACGCTGCTCGACGGGCCCGCGTATCCGGGTGCGCTGTCCCGGGACCTGTCGCTCACTCGGTCGAACGTCTCGAACCACCTCACCTGCCTGCGCGACTGCGGCATCGTCACCGCCGAGCTCGAGGGCCGTCGGACGCGCTACGAGATCGCCGATCCGCACTTAGCCCGAGCACTGAACGCGCTTGTCGACACGACCCTTTCCGTCGACACGGACGCGCCCTGCATCGATCCGGGATGTCCGGTTCCGGGATGCTGCGAGACTGGGCGCGAGCAGTGACGACGGCGTTCACATCCGAACGGAGAGACGTCCTTCGTCGACGCATCAGGATCATCGTTGCGATCACGATCACCTGGAATGTGATCGAGGCCGCCGTCGCCCTCATCGCCGGAGGCGCGGCCTCATCCGCCGCACTGATCGGGTTCGGTCTCGATTCCATCGTCGAAGTCCTCTCCGCCGCAGCCATCGCCTGGCAATTCGCCGGCCCCGCTCCCGAGACACGGGAGAAGACCGCGCTCCGCGTGATCGCGATCTCGTTCTTCGGGCTGGCTGCGTACGTCAGCGTCGACGCGACGCTCTCACTCCTCGGGTTCAGGGAGGCCGAGCATTCGCCCGTCGGCATCGCCATCGCCGCTTTGAGCCTGGCCGTGATGCCCGTTCTCAGCTGGTTCGAACGCAGGACAGGCCGGGAACTCGGATCCGCGTCAGCGATCGCCGACTCCAAGCAGACCCTCATCTGCACCTACCTGTCGGCGGCGCTGCTCCTCGGGCTGCTGCTCAACAGCCTCCTCGGGTGGTCCTGGGCGGACTCCGTGGCGGCTCTCGTGATCGCCGTCTTCGCGATCCGCGAGGGCATCGAAGCGTGGAAGGGCGACGCATGCTGCGCCGCGCCGATCTCGGCGCTCACCGACGAACGGGCGGTCGACGAATGCGCGGACGGCTGCTGCTCGAACTGATCCGCCGGAGCTCCGATCTCGAACATGAACCGGGCGTCGGGCGATGAGCACCGTCGGGGCACGCAGGGCCGACTCTGCGCCGAGCTAGCCGGCCAGCGCGAGCAGGCAGCGGGTGGTGAGCAGCCCGGTGCCGAGCACGCCCAGCTCCCCCGCGATGAGCAGCAGGGAACTCGCCGAGTCGAGGGCCGCGAACGCCGCGATCGCGAGCGCGACGAGCACGGCGATCACGCCGAGCACGGTCAGGATCACGCGCGCGGTCGCGCCGAGCGCCGCCGGTGCGCCGAGACGCGGCGGATGGAACACGGTCAGCAGCGCGAAGATGAGGAGCACGAGCGCCTGCGCACCGAGCACGTCGCTCGGGCGGTGCCAGCCGAAGGCGAGCAGCTGCCAGGCGGCGGCGCCGATCACGAGGGCGCCGACCAGACCCACCACCGCGCGGACTCGCGGGGGCACGGCCCAGATGACCGCCGCGAGGAGGGCCGTGAAGACGGTCATGTGACCGCTCGGGAAGGTGTTCGGCGCGTCGAACTCGAACAGGCCCGGCCGGGTCAGCAACTGCTGCTTGAGCAGTTGCGACGCGAGGATCGCGAAGCCCGCCGTGAAGACGATGACGAACGCGCGGCGGAAGCCGTGGGCCGCGATCGTCAGGCCGCCGATCAGCGCCAGGGCGAGCGCGACGGACGATACCGAGACGAGATTGAGCGGCGCCGGCGGGTCCATCGTGAAGGTCGCCGCGTCCAGCACGCTGGCCTCGGCCTGCTGCCCCGTCGTGCTGCCGACGCCGAGCACGTACGACAGCACGCCGATCACGGCCGCGCAGATCGCGATCGCGATCGCCCGGCCCCGGCTCACCCTCGCGACGTCGGTCACTGCGCGAGCTCCCCCGCACCCGTCGCGCGGTCGGCGGTGCGCACGGCCCACAGCGCGAGCGCCGCGGCCGTGGAGACGTTCAGGGAGTCGACGCCGTGCTCCATCGGGATCGTCACCACGCGGGTCGACGAGGCGAGGGCTCGGCGGGTGAGCCCGTCACCCTCGGTGCCGAACATGAGCGCGAGACGATCCGGCAGCGCACCGACGTAGTCGGCGAGGTCGACCGCGTCGTCGCTGAGGGCGAAGGCCGCCAGCTCGTAGCCCGCGTCGCGGATCAGCGGGCCTGCGTCGCGCCAATCGGGCAGGCGCGCCCACGGTACCTGCAGCACGGCGCCCATGCTCACGCGGACGGCCCGACGGTAGAGCGGATCCGCGCACGCGGGGGTCAGCAGCACCGCATCGGCGCCGAGTGCGGCGACCGAGCGGAAGATCGCGCCGACGTTGGTGTGGTCGGCGAGATCCTCGAGCACGACGACGCGGCGGGAGGAGCGGAGCAGCTCCCCCGGGTCGCGCGGTGCCGGGCGGTGCATCGACGCGAGCGCGCCGCGGTGCATGTGGAAGCCGGTCAGCTGCGCCAGCTGCTCGGAGGAACCGACGTAGACCGGCACATCGGGGTGCTCTGCGAGCACGGCCTCGAGCTTCGGGATCCACTCCTCCAGGAGCAGCACCGAGCGCGGTCGATGACCTGCGCGCAGCGCCCGATCGATCACCTTCGGCGACTCGGCGAGGTAGAGCCCCTCCTCGGGCTCCCGGACCCGGCGCAGCGCGACATCGGTCAGCTGCGTGTAATCGGCGAGTTCGGGAGCGGAGAGATCGTCAATGCGGTGGATCCTCACGCGACCTGCTCCCCCGCGTGCTCCCGCAGGAATGCCGTGATCATCGCCGCGGCGTCCTCGACCGCCTCGTAGTGCACGAGGTGCCCGACGCCCGGCAGGATCCGAAGCTCCGAGCCCTCGATCTTGCGGTGCAGCGACAGCTGCTCGGTGATCGGAGTGATGTCGTCGACGTCGCCGGCGATGATGAGCGTCGGCATCGAGTAGTCGGGGGCCGATGCGGTGACGGTGTGCGACACGGATGCGCGGAACGCCTGCAGCAGCGTGGTCGTGTCGGAGAACCGGCTGAAGTAGCGATCATGCTGACCGTGGATCCAGGCGCGTTCCTCGGGGTCGGGAGTCTTCGCCATGACGATGCTCATGGTGCGCACGATCGCCGGATGCCCGAGCAGTCCGCGGGCCGCGCGCTCCGGCAGCACGTCGGCCGCGCGGTAGTACGCGATCGCCAGCTGCGTGAGCAGCGCCTGCGGGCCCTCGAGCGCTGGCGCCGAGATCGGGTTGATGAGGATCGCGAGGCGCGGATCGAGGCCCGTGGAGACGGCGTTCGAGACGACGAGGGTGCCGAACGAGTGCCCGAGGATCGCGTGGCCCTCGGGTGCCGCCTCCGCGGCGAAGGCACGCAGCCACTCGCCGTAGAGCGCGATGCCGTGCTCGCGGTCGGGCACCGCCGGGCTCTCGCCGAAGCCGGGCAGGTCGGGAACGAGAACGCGCAGATCGGGCTGCAGCTCGGCGATGCGCAGAGCGAGCCCCTCGAGCCCGTGGTGGTCGCCGCGGAACCCGTGCACGAGGATCAGCGCGGCGCCGTCAGGGTTGCCGTACTGCCAGGTGCGCGTGCCGATCCCGAGGGTCGGCACGATGAGGTCGGGAGGTGCGTCGTTCACAGTCCGAGTGTATCCGGGCGGCCCTGTGCGAACGCGGAGCCGCCAGTGTGCAGAACCCCGGGAAGGCCTGGGCATCCGATCCGAACACGGTGCCGCTGCCGTTGTCGGCGGTCGCCGATAGCATCGAGCCGAAGGAAGGATCAGCGAATGACCGAACGACTCCCCCTCTGGGCCGAGCACCTCGCGGTGTTCGATACCGAGACCACCGGCGTGGAGACCGCGAGCGCACGCATCGTGACCTCGACCATCGCGCTCGTCGGCCCCGGCGGCGAGGTGACCGAGCGCTACGACTGGCTGATCGACCCGGGCGTCGAGATCCCCGAGCCCGCCGTGCGCGTGCACGGCATCAGCACCGAGGTAGCCCGTGCGAGCGGCGTCGACCCGGCGGTGGGCGTCGCGCAGATCATCGAGCAGCTCGCCGCCATGATCGAGCGCGGATTCCCCATCGTGGCATACAACGCGCCGTTCGATCTCTCGCTGCTGCGTGCCGAAGCCGCGCGCCACGGCGTGACCTGGCTCGAGCCCCTCTCCCCCGTGCTCGACCCGCTCATCCTCGACAAGCAGTTCGACCGGTACCGCAAGGGCAAGCGCACGCTCGTCGCGGTGGCCGAGCACTACGGCGTCGAGCTGGGCACCGCGGCGCACGACGCCGGCGAGGACGCGATCGCGACGGGCCGGGTGCTGCAGGCGATCGCCCGCAAGTACGCCGCTTCGCTGCCGGGCGAACTCCCCGAGCTCCACCAGGCGCAGATCGGCTGGGCTGCCGCACAGGCGGCGAGCTTCCAGGACTACATGCGCCGCGCTCGCGACCCGCAGTTCGTCGCCGATGGCGGCTGGCCGCTACGAACGAACGGCTGATCTGCAAGGCTGAGCTGCCCGGCTGTACCACGCGAGCGGCGGCGGCGCACGACGAACGCGACCTGACCGCGCGTGCTCGATCGAGCACGCGCGGTTCTGCGTGTCACCGGGCGGGGTGGCGCCGCAGCATCGTTGCTGCTGCGCTGCCGCCGCCGTGGTGAGCCAGCGGACGGGACATTGACGAGTGGACGGGGTTCCGACGAGTGGATGCCCAATTGATGCGTGAAAAGGCGTCCATTCGTCGGAAACCCGTCCACTCGTCGGAGTCGGGCTCGCATCCGAGACCGCACGCGTCAGAGCTGGCGTGCTCAGTCCCCTCGCACACCGAGCACGCCAGGAACTTCCCCCGGAAAACGACGGCGGGGCGGCGATCCGAAGATCGCCGCCCCGCCGGGAGCCAGTCTGGCTGTAGCTGCTTAGGCGCCGAAGCCCTTGAAGCGCTGGTTGAACTTCTCGACGCGGCCGGCCGAGTCCATGATGCGCTGCTTGCCCGTGTAGAACGGGTGCGAGGCGCTCGAGATCTCGACGTCGATGACCGGGTAGGTCGCGCCGTCGAGCTCGATGGTCTTCTCGCTGGTCAGCGTCGAACGGGTGAGGAAGGTCTCGCCCGAGGCCAGGTCGCGGAACACGATGGCGTTGTACTCGGGGTGGATGTCGTTCTTCATGGAGTGGTCCTTAAGATGTGCGCCTGGAAAGAGCGTGTAACAGCACGCCCAGAGGTCTTGGGAGCGGCACGGTTACCCGCACCGAGGATCGATTCTATCACGAGCGAAGCCGCGGGCACCGGGTCGCGACGAGGCGTTTCGCTACGGACGCGCGATCGCGGCGTATCGGCCGTCGCGCACCGAGAGCTCGAACGGCAGGCCGAACGTCGCCTCGAGGTTCTGCTCGGTCAGGGTCTCGGCCAGCGGGCCCGCGGCCTGCACGCGCCCGTCGCGGAGCATCAGGAGGTGGGTGAACCCCGGCGGGATCTCTTCGACGTGGTGGGTCACCATGACCATCGCGGGCGAGCTGGGCGACTGCGCGAAGCCCGACAGCATCTGCAGCAGGCGCTCGCGCGCACCGAGGTCGAGGCTCGCGCTCGGCTCGTCGAGCAGCAGCAGCTCCGGATCCGTCATGACCGACCGGGCGATCATCGCGCGCTTGCGCTCACCGTCGCTCAGCGTGCCGAAGGCGTTGTCGGCGAGTGCGAGCAGGTCCCACTCGGCGAGCACACGGTCGGTGCGCCGCAGGTCGTAGTCGTCGTATTCCTCGTTCCAGCGGCCCTCGACCGAGTACGCGGCGGTCAGCACCAGATTGCGCACCGTCTCATCGTTCGGGATCCGGCGGGCGGTCGCCGAGGACGCGAAGCCGAGCCGGTTGCGCAGCTCGAAGATGTCGACACGACCGAGCGTCTCGTCGAGCACCTCGACGGTGCCGCTCGTTGGGTAGTCGTTCGCAGTCGCGAGCTTCAGCAGGGTGGTCTTGCCCGCGCCGTTGGGTCCGAGCACCACCCAGCGCTGATCGCTCTCCACGGCCCAGTCGACCCCGTCGAGGATCGGCCGGCGGTCGCGCACGTAGGACACATCGGAGAGTCGGAGCACATTCACCATGCGGTCAAGCCTAGCCCCGCCCGCGTGCCAGACTGGTGCGTATGACCGCCGATTCTCGTGTTCGCCCGCTCGTCGTCCTCGACTGCGACTCCACCACCATCCAGGACGAGGTGATCGAGCTGCTCGCCGAGGTCGCCGGCACGCGCGAACTCGTCGCCGAGGTGACGGAGCGCGCCATGCGCGGCGAGCTCGACTTCGCCGAGAGCCTGCGCGAGCGGGTGGCGACGCTCGCGGGCACGCCGGAGTCGGTGTTCGCCGACGCGTACGCCCGGGTGCGTCCGAGCCGCGGCATCCACGAGCTCGTCGCCGAGGTGCACGCGCGCGGCGGCGTGGTCGGCGTGGTCTCGGGCGGCTTCCACGAGGTGCTCGATCCCCTCGCTGCCGACCTGCGCCTCGACCGCTGGCGCGCCAATCGGCTCGAGGTCGCGGACGGTGCGCTCACCGGACGCGTCACCGGCCCGATCATCGATGCCGCGGCCAAGGCCGAGGCGCTGCGCGAGTGGGCCGAGGAAGCGGAGATTCCACTCTCGGCGACCGTCGCCATCGGCGACGGCGCCAACGATCTCGAGATGATGGCCGTCGCGGCGGTCTCCGTCGGGTTCAACGCCAAGCCCGTGGTGCGCGAGCGCGCCGATGTGACCATCGAGGACGACCTCGCGCTGACGATCCCGCTGCTCGACCGGCTCTCCTGAGCGGCTGATCGGCTGAGCAGCCGACCGCCTGGACGGACGAGGGGCCGCCGCCGATCCGATCGGCGGCGGCCCCTCGTGCTCGCCCGAACGCTCAGAAGTTGTTGAGCTGTTCCACGCCCGCCGGCAGCACGCCGTCGGCGAGCAGGTCCGCTCCGAGCGCTTTCAGCGCGCCCAGCGCGACGTTCTGCGGCATCGGACCGTACGAGATGCGGGCGACGCCGAGCGCCTCGTACTCCGCGGCGCGGAGCGCGCCGGGTAGGCCGATGACGCTGACCCGCTGCTCGCCGATGCCCGCGACCAGCTGCGCGGTCTCCTCGGTGTTCAGGATCGCCGGGACGAACACGGCGGTGGCGCCGGCGTCCAGGTAGGCGCGGCCGCGCTCGATCGCATCGGCGATGCTCTCGCTCCGGGGGCGGTCGCCGCCGCGGATCAGCGCGTCGGTGCGCGCGTTCAGCGCGAACGGCACGCCCTCGCGTTCGCCGGCCTCGACCGCCGCGCGCATGAGCGCGACCGATTCGTCGAACGGCCGCAGCCGATCCTCGATGTTCGCGCCGGAGGCTCCGGCGCCGATCGCGTGCCGCACGGTCTCCCCCGCATCCGCGAAGCCGCCGTCGAGGTCGGCGGTCACCGGCAGGTCGACGGCGCGCACGATCCGCTCGATCGCCGAGATCATCAGGTCGAGCGGGATCTGCTCCCCGTCACCGTACCCGTGGCTCGCGGCGATGGCGTGCCCGGCGGTGGCGATCGCCGCGGTGCCCGGCAGCTCGGCGACGACGCGCGCGCTGACCGCGTCCCAGACGTTCACCACCCGCAGGATCTCGGGGGCCCGGTAGGCCCGCGTCAGCTGCGCCGCGTCCGCGGCGACTCGGTCGAGGGAACGGGGACTCGTCTCTTCGCTCATGGGGCCAATCTAGACCCCGGTCGACCGGCCGGGCCAGGGGCTCGGCGCCCCTTCCCGGCCAGTCGTCAGGATGGGGTCAGTGACCCATGCCCATGCCACCGTCGACGGGGATCACGGCACCCGAGATGTAGGCCGCGTCATCGCCCGCGAGGAACGAGGCGGCGCCCGCGATCTCGGAGACCTGGCCGAAGCGGCCGGCGGGAATGGACGCGCGGTACTGCTGCTGCTGGGCCTCGGGCAGTTCCGCCGTCATGTCGGTCTCGATGAAGCCCGGGGCGATGACGTTCGCGGTGATGTTGCGCGCGCCGAGCTCGCGGGTGAGCGAACGGGCGAAGCCGACGAGCGCGGCCTTCGAGGAGGAGTAGTTGATCTGTCCGGGCGAGCCGTAGAGCCCGACCACGCTCGAGATGAGGATGACGCGACCGAAGCGACCCTTGAGCAGTCCCTTGGCTGCGCGCTTGACCACGCGGAAGGTGCCGGTCAGGTTCGTGTCGATGACGCTCGTGAACTCCTCCTCCGTCATGCGGAGCAGCAGGGTGTCCTTGGTGATCCCGGCGTTCGCGACGACGACCTCGACCGCACCCAGCTCGGCCTCGATCTCGGAGAACGCGGCGTCGATCGACGCCGCGTCGCCCACGTCCGCGCGCACGGTGAGCGCGCCCTCGGGACCGCCCTCGCCCGAACGGGAGGTCACGGCCACGCGATGCCCGTCGGCGATCATGCGCTCCGCGATGGCGAAGCCGATGCCGCGGTTTCCGCCGGTCACGAGCACAGTACGAGGAGTGGTCATCGAGGATCCTTCCGTGGGAGTGGGTTCCCAGCCTAGAGGATCGCGGTTCACGGTCAGTTTGCACGCGCCCGGAGCGCGTAGGCTTGAGTGGAAGGACAGGTGAAGATGGCCGAGCAGTATCGTGTGACTTCGGTGGGGGCGGCCCCGGCCGAGGACCGTGCGCACCGCATGCGCGCGTACTTCATCATGATGACGATCAGGATCGCCTGCGTCGCCTCGCTCTTCTTCGTGCATGGCTGGTGGGTGCTGCTGTCCGCAGCGGGCGCCATCATCCTCCCGTACTTCGCCGTGCTCATCGCCAACGCCGTCTCGACCACCGACGGCGAGCGTCCCGACGCGCCGAGCCCGCTGCAGCTCGAGAGCGCCGAGCCGCCCGCCGAGACCGACGAGGCGGCGGACGAGGATCCCGCGGAGACGCTGATCGTGATCGACGCGCCGGCGGAACGACGCTCCGCTCGGCCGTCATCCGCTTCGACCACCGACGGCGGCGATCAGACGGGCGCGACCGCGTGAGCCTCGGACTCCCCCTCGCGTTCGGCGAGGAACCCGCCATGCGTTTCACCTGCTCGCGCGCCGGCTGCGCCGACGCCGCGACGAGCGCGATCCGCTGGCGCAACCCCAAGATCCATTCCGAAGACCGCCGCAAGACCTGGCTGGCCTGCGATGCGCACCTGGAGGTGCTGCGCGACTTCCTCGCCGCGCGCGACTTCCCGCTCGCGGTCGTGCCGGTGAGCGAGCTCGACGATGCGGAGGACCGCGACCGATGACCGCCGAAATCGGGTGGAGCTTCCTCCGCAGCCGCCGCTGGCTGGGCTACTTCGCGCTGTTCGTGATCTTCGCCGTCGCCTGCGTGCTGCTCGGCAACTGGCAGTTCGAGCGACGGGCCGAGGCCCGTGCCGAGATCAACCGGCTCGACGCGAACTACGCCGCCACCGCGGTTCCGATCGACGAGATCGTCACCGATCCCGCGAAGTTCGACGAGGACCGCATGAAGTGGCACCCGGTCGAGCTGCGCGGCGAGTACATCGGCGAGACCTACCTCGCACGCAACCGCCCGGGCGAGGGTCGCGTCGGTTCCGACCTGATCCAGGCGTTCAAGCTCGACGACGGCCGCGTCTTCTTCATCGACCGGGGCTGGGTGCCGGTCGACGGCAACCAGGCCGTTCCGAAGGATCTGCCGCGCGGACCCGAGGGCGAGATCGAGGTGCAGGCGCGGCTCCGCGCGAGCGAGCCCTCGATCGCCGGGCGCAGCAGCACGGGCCACACCGTCGCGAGCATCGACGTGCCCGAGCTTGTCGAGCTCGCGGGAGTGACCGGGGAGGTCTACTCCGCGTCCTACGGCCAGCTCATCTCGGAGAACCCGAGCGCGAAGACCGGAACCCTTCCGCCGAAGCCCGAGCTCGACGAGGGCCCGCACCTCTCCTACGCGCTCCAGTGGTACGTCTTCATCCTGATCGCCCTGATCGGCGTCGGCTACGCCGCGCGGCAGGAGTACCGCACGCTGAACGCCGACGGCGAGACCGTGCGACGCCAGGACGAACGCAGTGCACGACGGAAGCAGCGACGCGGTCCCAGCGACGCCGATGAGGAAGACGCGATGCTCGATGCGTGACCGCGCGATGGATTCGACCGTGCGCGGCCGCCGGGTGCGGCCTGTCCGCAGCCGCCGCGCGGCGCTCGCCGCGGTACTGGGGCTGGCCGTGCTGCTGCCGCCGGCGCTCTCGGCCTGCGCGCCCGAGCCCGACGCGCAGGCGACCCGGAGTTCGCTGTCGAAGGTGACGGAGCCCGCCGCTCCCCCGAAGGCCGCCGAGAAGTTCGACGCGAAGAAGCACCCGGAGCCAGTCGCCCAGCCCGAGTACTGCACCGCGTACCTCGTGATCACCGCGCGCGGCACCGGCGAGCCCGTGGGCAACCAGCTCGTCACCCCGGTCGCTCGTCGCATCGCCGAGGCGCGCCCCGGCGAGATGCTCACGGTCGACCTGTTCTACCCGGCGGACACCGACATCAACGAGGGCGGCACCGAGGGCGTGCGCCGGCTGATCGATCAGCTCAACGTGCAGGCGGAGCACTGCCCCGATCAGCGGACGATCCTGCTCGGGTATTCGCAGGGCGCCTTCGTCATCGGGGACGCGCTCGCGGATCCGAAGGACCGGCTGATCGGCGAGACGGTCGGGCAGCTCAGCCCGGAGGCGCGCGAACGCGTGCTCGCCGTCGTCCTCTACGGGGATCCCCGCTTCGCGGGCGGCGAGCCCTACGACGTCGGCACCTTCACCGAGAAGGTCGGCGGGATCCTCCCCCGTCGTGCCGGCGTGCTCGCGCCGTTCGCAGACCGCATCCGCGACTACTGCGTCAAGAACGACTTCGTCTGCCAGGCCAGCGATTCGCTGGACGAGAAGGGCCACGTGTCCTACTACCGCAACGGCATGCAGGCGGAGGGTGCCGCATTCGTCATCGGGCGGCTCGGCCCGCGCGAGCGGCGCTAGCCGGTCCGGAGCGCGGGAGCCGGGGGTTTCCGCCGGGTCTGCGCCCGAACGAAGCCCGCGCTCAGGAGGAACAGGGCGAGGACGACGAGCGGGAATCCCAGCCCGAAGGCGAGATCGAGCCCGGCCGAGGAGGCGAACGAGAGGGCGAGCGCCGTCGGCATCCCTCCGATGATCGCGGTTCCGAGGCCGGCCCCGAGGGCGGCCACCGACCGGATCCGTTCCGACCCTCCCGCGCCGACCGGGATGAGCGGGAGCAGAGCGAAGGTTCCGATCCCGCCGACCAGGCCGGCTCCGACCGCCGCGAGGAAGAACGGCGCGAAGGCGCCGACGTGGTTCCCGTACGCGGTACTCGGCTGCAGGAGCTGCTCGACGAGCAGCGGGCCGCAGGAGATGGCGAGTACGCTGCCTCCGGACCAGAGGCCCGTGCGGATCGCGAGCGGCCGCTCCGCGCTCCCCGCTGCCGTATCGCCCCGACCGACGCGACGCGCACGTGAGCCGAGCCAGCAGATCAGCCCGATGAGAATGCCCAGCAGCAGCGAACCGAGCAGCGCCGGGAACCAGACGAGGCCGAAGCCCCACCCGATCCCCCAGCGATCCTCAGGCACTGCGTAGAAGGAGTACACGAGGAAGACCGTTGCCGCGCCGACGCCGACCAGGGTCGTCCCGTAGACCGCGACACCGATGGTACTCCGCGCCGTCGCGGCGACCGGGGCCGCTCGCGATGCTTCCTGCGTACTTTCCACACCGAGAGCCTAGTATGCCCCTACGCCAGCTCGATGAGCTCCAGGTACTCCTTCGACCAGTGGTCCTCGGTCGCGTCGGGCATGATCAGCACGCGCTCGGGGTTGAGCGCCTCGACGGCACCCGGATCGTGCGAGACCAGCACGACCGCGCCCGAGAAGTGCGCGAGCGCATCGAGCACTTCCTCTCGGCTGGCCGGGTCGAGGTTGTTGGTGGGCTCGTCGAGCAGCAGCACGTTCGCGCTGGACACCACGAGCATCGCGAGCGCGAGTCGGGTCTTCTCGCCACCGGACAGCACGCCGGCGGGCTTGTGCACGTCGTCGCCGGTGAACAGGAACGAGCCGAGCACGCGTCGCGCCTCGGTCTCGGTGAGGTGCTGCGACACGGAGATCATGTTCTGCAGCACGCTCGCCTTGACGTCGAGCGTCTCGTGCTCCTGCGCGTAGTAGCCGACCTTCAGGCCGTGCCCCGCGACGAGTTCGCCCGTGTCGGGCTCGTCGACGCCGGCGAGCAGGCGCAGCAGCGTGGTCTTGCCCGCGCCGTTGAGTCCCAGCACGACGACCTTCGAACCGCGGTCGATCGCGAGGTCGACGCCGGCGAAGATCTCGAGCGAGCCGTAGGACTTCGAAAGCCCCTCGGCCATGAGCGGGGTCTTGCCGCAGGGCGCGGGATCCGGGAACCGGAGCTTCGCGACGCGCTCGACCTGGCGGACCTCGTCGAGGCCCGAGAGCATCCGCTCGGCGCGCGCGACCATCTGGTGCGCGGCCGCGGCCTTCGACGCCTTCGCGCCGAACTTCGCCGCCTGATCCTTCAGCGCGGTGGCCTTCTTCTCGACGTTGGCGCGCTCCTTGCGGCGGCGCTCCTCGTCGGCGGCGCGCTGGCGCAGGTAGAGCTTCCAGTTCATGTTGTAGATGTCGATGACCTGGCGGTTCGCGTCGAGGTAGAAGACGCGGTTCACCGTCTCGCCCACGAGGTCGATGTCGTGCGAGATGACGATGACGCCGGCCTTCGAGTTCTTGAGGAACTCGCGCAGCCACACGATCGAATCGGCGTCGAGGTGGTTCGTCGGCTCGTCGAGGATCATCGTGTCCGCGTCCGAGAAGAGGATGCGCGCGAGCTCGATACGGCGGCGCTGACCGCCCGACAGCGTCTTGAGCTGCTGGTCGAGGATCCGGTCGGGCAGACCGAGGTTGTGCGAGATCGAGGCGGCCTCGGACTCGGCGGCGTACCCGCCGAGCGCCTGGAAGCGGTCGGTCAGGTTGCCGAAGCGCTTCATCGCCTTCTCGGCGACGGCCGGATCGTCGGAGGCCATGTCCTCGGTGGCCTTCTCGATGTTCTGCTGCAGCGTGCCGAGCCCGCGGGCGTCGAGGATCCGGTGCCGGGCGATCTGCTCGGGATCGCCGGTGCGGGGGTCCTGCGGCAGGAAGCCGAGCTCCCCCGAGATGGTGATCTTGCCCTCGGCGGGCTGCAGTTCACCCGACAGGGTGCGGGTGAGCGTCGTCTTGCCGGCGCCGTTGCGTCCGACCAGGCCGATCTTGTCGCCCGGGTTCACCCGGAACGTCACTCCCGACATGAGGCGTCGGGCGCCGACGTCGATCGCGAGATCCTCGACGGTGATCATGCTGTTCTCTCCTGAACTGGAATCTGCGTGCGGAGGCCCGGGACGAGTCTCCTCGTCCCGGGCCTCCGCACTGAGCCGGCTCGCGAATCAGATCGCGAAGCCCAAAGCTCTCATCATATCTCGACCGTCGTCGGTGATCCGCTCCGGCGTCCACGGCGGCATCCACACCCAGTTGATGCGGAAGGCCGTGACGAGGCCGTCGAGCGCTTCGGCGATGTCGTTCTCGATCACGTCGGTCAGCGGGCAACCGGCGCTCGTCAGCGTCATGCTGATGACCAGCGCGTCGTGCTCGTCGTCGAAGGCCAGGTCGTAGATCAGGCCCAGGTCGACGATGTTGACGCCGAGCTCGGGGTCCGAGACGTCCTTCAGCGCTTCGAGCGCCTGCTCCCGGAACTCCGGGTCGATCGACGTGGTGGTGGCGGTATCGCTCATGCTCGCAGCTTACGCCTCGACGGTGAGGAAGCGGTCGTAACCCTCTTCCTCGAGACGGTTCGCGAGCTCCGGGCCACCCTGCTCGGCGACGCGGCCGTCGACGAAGACGTGCACGAAGTCGGGCTTGATGTAGCGCAGGATGCGGGTGTAGTGCGTGATGAGCAGCACGCCGAGGCCGGTGTTCTCCTTGGCGCGGTTGACGCCCTCGGAGACGATCTTCAGCGCGTCGACGTCGAGACCGGAGTCGGTCTCGTCGAGCACGGCGAACTTCGGCTTGAGCAGTTCGAGCTGGAGGATCTCGTTGCGCTTCTTCTCGCCGCCCGAGAAGCCCTCGTTGACGTTGCGCTCGGCGAACGAGGAATCCATGCGGAGGTCCTTCATCGCGGCCTTGACGTCCTTCATCCAGGTGCGGATGGCGGGCGCCTCGCCGTCGATGGCGGTCTTCGCGGTGCGGAGGAAGTTGGCGTTGGTGACGCCCGGGATCTCGACGGGGTACTGCATGGCGAGGAACAGGCCCGCCTGCGCGCGCTCGTCGACGCTCATCTCGAGCACCTCTTCGCCGTCGAGCAGGATCGAGCCGCTCGTGACCTCGTAGCGGGGGTGGCCCGCGATCGCGTAGGCGAGGGTGGACTTGCCCGAGCCGTTGGGGCCCATGATGGCGTGGGTCTCGCCCTGGCGGATGGTCAGGTCGACGCCCTTCAGGATCTGCTTCGCGCCCTGGTCGGTCTCGACGCTGACGTGGAGGTCCTTGATCTCAAGAATGGAGGCCATGGTTCAAATCTCTTTCGTAACAGTGGGATCGATGTACACGTCACCGTCTTCGATTTCGACGACGAAGACGGGAACCGGCTCGTAGGCCGGGAGGTTCTGCGGGGCGCCGGTGCGGAGCGAGAAGGCCGAGCCGTGAGCCCAGCATTCGAGCGTGTCGTCCTCGACGAACCCCTCGGAGAGGCTGATCTGGCCGTGGGTGCAGGTATCGCCGATGGCGTGCACCTCACCCTGACCGTCGAGCACGACCGCCATCGGCACGCCGTCGATCTCGACGCGGACCGCTTGGTCCTGCGTGAGATCGGCGAGCGCCAGGGCCTTCTGTCGGGTCACGAGCGCACGCTCGCGGCGAGCTCCGCTTCGACGGCTTCGTGGAGACGCTCCTCGGTCGCCGCATCGCCGATCTGAGCGATCACCTCGAACAGGAACCCGCGGACGACGAGCTTGCGCGCCTCCTCGGCCGAGATGCCCCGGCTCTGGAGGTAGAAGATGTGCTCGTCGTCGAAGCGGCCCGTCGCGGAGGCGTGGCCCGCACCCTCGATGTTGCCGGTCTCGATCTCGAGGTTCGGGATCGAGTCCGCGCGCGTGCCCTCGGTGAGCACGAGGTTGCGGTTCTGCTCGTAGCTGTCGGTGCCGTCGGCGTTCTGCCGGATGAGCACGTCGCCGATCCACACGGTGTGCGCGCCCTCGCCCTGCAGCGCACCCTTGTAGGTGACGCGGCTGCGGGTGTGGGGAGCGTCGTGATCCATGTAGACCTGGTGCTCGAGGTGCTGGCCCGCATCGGCGAAGTAGGCGCCGAGCGCCTCGCCGTTGGCGCCCTCGTGGTCGAGGTGGATCGACGGGTTGAGGCGCACCACGGAGCCGCCGAGCGACACCACGATGTGGGTGAGCGACGCATCGCGGCCCACGGTGGCGTAGTGGCTGGCGAGGTGGATCGCCTCGTCGTCCCACTGCTGGACGCTGACCACGGTCAGCTTCGCGCCGTCGCCGACGACGATCTCGACGTTCTCGGTGAGGTTCGCGTCGCCCGCGTTCTCGAGGATCACGAGACCCTGCGACTGCGGGGCGGCCTCGATCACGGTGTGCGCGGCGCGCTCCGCGTGATCGAGCGCGTCGCGGCGGACGATCGCGGTGACCGTCTCGTCGCCCGAGATGGTCACGAGGTGCGCCTCGCCGAACGCGGTCCAGGCGTTCGCCGCGCCGCGCTCCTCGGGAGTGCCCGCGCGGCCGATGCGCGCGTCGTCGCGGGCGATCCACTCGCTCGAGACGCCGGCGACCTCGGTCACGGACACCGGGAGGCGCGAACCGTCGAGCGCACCGTCGAGCAGGCCCTGGAACTTCGCGATGGGTGCGAACTTCCAGGTCGCCTCGCGGCCGGTGACCTGCGGGAAATCGGCGACATCGGTCGAGGTGAACCGATCGGAGCGGGTCTGCACCGGGATCTTGCGGTCCCAGCCGCCGTCCGAGTGCGCCACTGCGCCGTGCTGAGCGGGGTCCATCGTTGCTGCAGCGTTCGTCATTATCCGACGGATCCTTCCATGCCCATCTCGATGAGCTTGTTCAGTTCGAGCGCGTACTCCATGGGCAGCTCTCGGGCGATCGGCTCGATGAAGCCGCGGACGATCATGGCCATGGCCTCTTCTTCG
Organism: Leucobacter sp. Ag1; assembly: GCF_000980875.1. Classification (GTDB taxonomy): domain Bacteria; phylum Actinomycetota; class Actinomycetes; order Actinomycetales; family Microbacteriaceae; genus Leucobacter; species Leucobacter iarius. The sequence continues at coordinate 64,084 of NZ_LAYO01000110.1, forward strand.
GCGAGCCCGCGGCTCATGAGGTAGAACAGCTGCTCCTCGCTCACGCGGGAGACGGTCGCCTCGTGGCCGAGCTCGGCATCGTCCGTGCGGATGTCGATGGCCGGGTAGGTGTCGCTGCGCGAGATGGTGTCGACGAGCAGCGCGTCGCAGACGACCGAGTTGGCGGCGTGGTGGGCGCTCGCCTCGACGCGGACCTCGCCGCGGTAGCCGGTGCGCCCGCCGCCGCGCGCGATCGACTTCGCGAGGATCGACGACTTGGTGTGGGGTGCGAGGTGGATCATCTTCGCGCCCGTGTCCTGGTGCTGGCCGGGGCCGGCGAAGGCGACCGAGAGGGTCTCGCCCTTCGCGTGCTCGCCGGTCAGGTAGATCGACGGGTACTTCATGGTGACCTTGGAGCCGATGTTGCCGTCGACCCACTCCATGGTCGCGCCCGCCTCGGCGACGGCGCGCTTGGTGACCAGGTTGTAGACGTTGTTCGACCAGTTCTGGATCGTCGTGTAGCGCACGCGGGCGTTCTTCTTCACGATGATCTCGACGACGGCCGAGTGCAGCGAATCGCTCTTGTAGATGGGAGCGGTGCAGCCCTCGATGTAGTGGACGTAGCTGTCCTCGTCGGCGATGATGAGCGTGCGCTCGAACTGGCCCATGTTCTCCGTGTTGATGCGGAAGTAGGCCTGCAGCGGGATCTCGACGTGCACGCCCTTGGGGACGTAGACGAAGGAGCCGCCCGACCAGACGGCCGTGTTCAGCGCGGCGAACTTGTTGTCGCCCGACGGGATGACGGTGCCGAAGTACTCCTCGAAGATCTCGGGGTGCTCGCGCAGCGCGGTATCGGTGTCGAGGAAGATGACGCCCTGCTCTTCCAGATCCTCGCGGATCTGGTGGTAGACGACCTCGGACTCGTACTGGGCGGCGACGCCCGCGACGAGGCGCTGGCGCTCGGCCTCGGGGATGCCGAGGCGCTCGTAGGTCTCCTTGATCTCCTCGGGAAGCTCTTCCCAGGAGGTCGCCTGCTTCTCGGTGGAGCGCACGAAGTACTTGATGTTGTCGAAGTCGATCTCGGAGAGGTCGGCGCCCCAGCCCGGCATCGGCTTCCGGTCGAAGATCTGCAGGGCCTTCAGGCGTCGCTGCAGCATCCATTCGGGCTCGTTCTTGAGCGCCGAGATATTGCGCACGACGGCTTCGCTGAGGCCGCGCTGCGCCGCAGCGCCGGCTTCATCGGCGTCGTGCCAGCCGAACTCGTATACGCCCAAGCCCTCGAGCTCGGGCCGGTCAATCAGCACCTCTGGCATGGCTTCCATCCCTCGATCGTCTCCGCGCGGGAACCCGACGCGAGACCGGAGGGATCCGGCCCTCGGAGCGCGACCGCGCCCTGCGAGTTCCCTGCAGCGGTGCAGTAGTCTGGGCCGTGAGCGGCCGTGACCCCGAGACCGCAGGTGCTGGGCACCGCGCTCCGGGTCGCCGCACGCAACCTCAACTCACCATTCTACAGACTCGCTGTGAAAACGGGAGAGGTGCGCCGCGGTTCGACGAACCCGGTCCGCTCGTTCCCAGCATCGAGAGGAATTCAACCGTGTCGAGCGCGAGCACCGTCTCCCCCGCATCCGATTCGCCCGCGGCGGGTCCGACATTCCGCGCCTCGCGCTTCCTGCGCATCGCCGCGTGGGTGTCCTTCGTGCTGAACGCGACGATCATCGCGACCGGCGGCGCGGTCCGCCTCACCGGCTCCGGCCTCGGCTGCCCCACCTGGCCGCTCTGCACCGCCGGATCGCTGGTCCCCACCGACGAGCTGAGCTACCACTCGCTCATCGAGTTCGGCAATCGCACCATCTCGGGCCCGCTGCTCGTCTTCGCGATCCTCGTCGCGATCCTCAGCTGGCGCATCCGCGCGGTGCGCAGGGACCTCTTCACGATGTCCGTCGTCGTGCTCGCGCTGGTCCTGCTGCAGGCCCTCGTCGGCGGCGTCATCGTCTGGCTGCACCTGAACGCGAACCTCGTCAGCTTCCACTACATCGTCTCGCTCGTGCTCGTCTGCCTCACCGCCGCGTACATCGCGCGCATGTACGATGCGCCCGGTGCTCGCGAGCGCGCCGTGCCGAAGCCCTTCGCGATCCTCACGCACATCACCACTTTCGTCATGGCGATCCTCGTGGTCGTCGGCGTGCTCACCACTGGCGCCGGCCCGCACTCGGGCGACGCCGACATCCAGCGCCACGGGCTCGACGCCTCGATCCTCGCGCACGTCCACGCGTGGCCCGGCTACATCTCGTTCGCCCTCGTGGCCGTGCTCTTCGGCTGGGCGATCACCCGCGAGCTCCGCCCCCGCCGCTGGACCGCCGCGCTGCTCGGCCTCCTCATCGTGCAGATCATCGTCGGCGTCTACCAGTCGCGCTCGGGCCTGCCCCCGCTGGCCGTCGGCGTGCACATGGTGCTCGCCTCGCTCACGGCGGCGACCATGACCATCGTCGTGCTGCGGCTGAAGCGGCCTGTCGCGGCGAACGACTGAAGGACCCCCGCGTGCGCATCGCGATCGCCGCCGCAGGATCCCTGCTGGTCCTCGCATTCGGGATCTTCGGGCTCCTGGTGATGAACGACTGGGGTCTCGTCGCGGCCAGCCACGAACCGCTGGACCGGACGCTGGACGCGATGCAACAGGCCGAGCAGGATCGCGCGCTCGTTCCCGGCGGCATCTTCATCGTGCTGGCCGTCGCTGCGGCGGCCGGCCCTGCGTTCGCCGCGCTCAAGTCCAGCGAGCTCCCTGCCTGGGCGCTCGCGGCGATCTACCTGGCACTGCTGGTACTCGGCGGCCCCGCCTACTTCATGTTCTCGTTCGCCAATCTGAATTCGATCGGCGATACCTACGCCGACTGGGACTCCGAGGCCGTGCAGCGCCTCGAAGCCCCGCTCTATTCGACGAGCCTGGGCGCGATGATCGTCCTGGTGCTCCTGCTCGTCGTCGTCGGCGTGCGGAAGCTCAGTCGCCCGACTCCCGGGACTCGTTCGTCCCGCTGATCGCCTGCCGCTCCGCGCGCTCGGCCTCCTGCGCCGCCCGCAGCTCCTGCTGCACGGCGTGCAGGCGGTCCTCGGCCTGTTGACGTCGGCGCTGGGCGAGCGTCTCCGCACCGAACTTCTGGCGCACGCGGTCGCGCGCCTCGGCGACTCCCGTGATGATGTAGCTGCTCGCGATGAGGATGGCCTGCGCGGACAGATTCACCCAGAGCAGCAGCGCGACGAGCGCGGCGAACGTCGCCAGCAGCGGGTTCGCGGTCGCTCCGCGGACGAAGAGCCCCGACAGCTCCTGCAGCACGGTCAAGGCAACTCCGCCGAGCGCGGCGCCCGCCCACAGGGTGCGGGCGGGGGCGCGCACCCCGGACAAGACACGGAACGCCAGCGCGACCGCCGCGGCGTCGATCGCGAACACGATCACAATGCCCAGTGCGCGCGACAACGCGATCGCGGCACCGCTTCGCGGCGAGAAGCCGAGCACCCCGCTGACGCTCTCGACGCCGGCCGACGCCAGCACGCTGAGCGCCGCTGCTGCGACGAGCAGGCCGCCGAATGCGATGCCGACCAGCAGGTTGCGCAGGAGGGTCCAGAGGAAGAAGCCGTCGTCGTGCTCCTCTCCGGCCAGCACTCGGAGCGCGGTGCGCAGGCTGCTGATCGCGCTGATCGCTGCGCCGACGAGACCGACGAGCGACAGGGCGCCGACGATGCTGAAGCCGACCGGTGCGGAGATCGAGGTCGGGTCGACGACCTTCGATAGCCCGGGGATCACCCGTTCCAGCGCGTCGCGCAGCGCCCGCATGGCCTCGGGGTCGCCGCCCAGCCAGAGCGCCGCGATCGAGAACCCGAGCAGCACCGCAGCGGAGATGCTGAACAGCGCCCGGTAGGTGATGCTGTCGGCGAGCATCGCGCCCCGGCGTTCGGTGTAGAGCAGGAACGCGCGGACCAGCCGCAACCGGAGCGCCCACGCGGTCGCACGTCGGACGAGCGCGTTCACGCCTGACGACCCGATTCGAGTTCACCGTCCGAGACCGGGGTCCCGGTCTGCTCGGTCCGGATCCACGGTGTCAGGTCGAAGCCCTGGGCGCGTGCCGTACTGGCGTAGTCGGCGACCGTCGCCGCATCGAGCTCGGGCTCGCGTGCGAGCAACCAGAGGTGGGTGCGGTCCGGGGTGCCGACGAGCGCGATCCGGTATTCGGGATCGATACGGAGCACCCAGTAGTCGGCGCGGGTGAACGGGATCCATCGGAGGCCGGCGGGGAGGAACGTCACCCGCAGCCGGCCTGGGTGGCCCTCGACCGGCTCCGCCTGGCCGACGGCCTGCGTCGGGACCCCCTCGCCGTCGATGCAGCGGTTGTCGACTCGGATCGTGCCGTCCTCGTGCAGCGAGTACTCCGCGGTGACGCGGATCGCATCGTCGTCCTCGAAGCGCAGCGGCAGGCGCCCGATCTCGAACCACAGCCCCAGGTAGCGCTGCAGGTCCAGCTGGGCCACCGGTGCGACGTCGCCGTGCTCGCTCACGCGCGTCCTCCCTCGAACGCGTCGCGGGACATTCCGGCGATGTACGCCGCCTGGCCCACGTGCTCGAGTGCGTCCGCCGACATGCTGACGAGACGGGAGCCGCGCGTCACCGGCGGGTCCCAGCGGTCGTCGACGATCTGCGCGAGCGACGCTTCGTCCAGCTCAGACAGGTAGGCGAGCTGGGCGGCGACCACGGCGCCCAGGTGGTCGAGCAGCAGGTCCGCGTCGTCCGCTCGAATCGCGCGCGCCTCCTCGGCGCTGTGGCCGTAGCCGAGTTCGTGGGCGCCGGTCGCGAGCCCGAAGCGGCGGTCGAAGCCGTCCGCGGTCCAGACCGGCTCGCGCCCGGAGAGCGCTGAGAGCTGCTCGTCGATCTCTCGCGCCGCGTGCCAGAGCAGCCACGCGATCGAGTTGTCGTGATGCGGGTGAGCGTTGAGCAGCTCCGGAGTCAGCCGCTCGCGCAGATGCTCCGCCGCGTCGAGCGGCCGCCGGGTCAGGTCGGTGAGGATCTCGATGCCGTTCATGGCGCCAGGATATGAGTGCGTTCGGATCGGCGCCAGGGGGTTGCCGCCCGCGTGCGTCCCCGAGCCGATCCGTGCGCGGCGTGGCTCATCAGTGCCCCTGATGGGACTCGCCGTGCGGCAGCGCGAATTCGCCCGGCGTCGAGAGCGCGAGTGCCGGTGTCGTCACCGCGGCGACGACGAGCGCCTCTGCGACGAGCACGAGCACGAACGCACCCGGCCGGCGCCCGCGAGACAGCGGAGCGGCGGGAGCTTCCCGCCGCCCGCGGCGCAGCGCGATCGCCGCGACGGCCGCCACGCTCCAGCTGAGGCCGGCCAGGGCGAGGAACGGGACGAAGCCGATCAGTCCGGTGATGAGCATCCCGCCGGCCAGCAGCACCTCGACCGCGGCGACCGAGCAGGCGATCCGAGGAGTCGCGATCCGGCCGAGACGCAGGGAGATGACCGCCCATCCCAGGTGCGCCGCTGCGAGGACGAGCAGTGGGATCGCGACCGCGATCCCACTGCCCGCGGCCGTCGCGCACAGGATCAGCGCGATACCGACCCCCGCGAGCGACGACCAGAGCGTCCCGTTCACGGCGCGGGCGACGGTGTCAGCCCCGCACCCGATCCCGAGACCTCCCGGTCTGCGGCCAGTGCCACCACGATCAGGACCAGCGCGCTCGCCAGGTGCAGGACGTGGTCCGCGGTGTTCAGCGCGAGGATGTTCGCCGCCGTGTCCGCGATGAAGAAGCCGACGATGCCGACCAGCAGGTAGACGAAGCCGACCGTCCCGTTCGCGCCCTTCGCCGCGCGAACACCGGCGAACGCGGCGAGCAGCAGCGCCGCGCCGATGAGCAGGTGGACGATGTTGTGCAGCGGATTCACCGCGAAGAGCCCGAGCAGCAGCCCGCCCTTCGTCGCGATGAAGCCCACTCCCCCGGTCACGGCGAAGCCGAGCAGGCCGACGAGCAGGTAGACGGCGCCGAAGATGCCTCCGACGATGCGGTTGGGTGAGGTGTTCACGGTGGTTCTCCCTCGAACAGCCGGGACGGCCCGATCGGGCGCGTCGGGCCCGCGCCCGATCGGAGGTGGTTCCCCCGGGCCGACCGCCGACCTCTTTCAAGTTTCCGAACCCGTGGGCTTTCGCGGCACCCCCTTGACTCCAGCTCGGCGAGCGACTATCGGCTGCCGTGCATCCGCTGTCAGGGGCTTCCCATCCGGAGCGATCGGGCGTTTCATGAGTCCATGAGCACTCAGATCCTCGCCATCGGCACCGCAGTCCCCGAATCCCGGCTGCCGCAGCCGAGCACCCGCGACTTCTTCGCGGCGCAACCGGGGGTCGACCGCCTGACCGCCCGACTGATCGGAGCGGCCTTCGACTCCTCCGCCATCGACAACCGCTACTCCGTGATCGGCGGTTTCGGAGCCGGCGAGAACCTGTTCACCGAGGACGGGGCGACATTGCGCGCGCCGTCGACCGGGGCTCGCAACGAGCTCTATCGGCGGGAGGCGCCGCTGCTCAGCGCCGCCGCCTCGCGCGAGGCCCTCGAACGCTCCGGCTACACGGCCGCGGAGGTGACACACGTCGTCACCGCCTCCTGCACCGGGTTCTTCGCGCCCGGCCCCGACTACCTGCTAGTGCGTCAGTTGGGGATCCCCACGAGCGCCGAGCGCACGCACATCGGATTCATGGGCTGCGCCGCCGCGTTCCCGGCGCTCCGCGCGGCCGCCCGTATCTGCGCCGCGCAACCCGGATCCGTCGTGCTCGTGGTCTGCACGGAGCTCTGCTCGCTGCATATCCGGTCGTCGAGCGATCCGGAGCAGATCGTCGCGTCCGCCGTGTTCGGCGACGGTGCGGGCGCCGCGATCGTCTCGTCGGCCCCGGCGAGACGGAGCGAAGCGCTGGAGGTGGGCGACTTCTCCACGGCGATCACCTCGGAAGGCGAGGCCGACATGGACTGGACGATCGGGGATCGCGGATTCGAGATGCGCCTGACCGCGAACGTGCCCCGGATCATCGGGCGCGAGATCGCCGGCGTCGTCGAGTCGATGATCGGGGCGGACGCCGATCCGCTGACCGAGATCGACGTCTGGGCCGTGCACCCGGGAGGTCGGAGCGTGCTCGACCGCGTGCAGGACGGTGTCGGTCTCGGCGACGGAGCGTTGGCGCACTCCCGCGCCATCCTGCGCGACTTCGGCAACATGTCGAGCGCGACGATCCTGTTCATCCTGCAGCGGATCCTCGCGGATGCCGAGGTCGCCGACGGCGCTCGGATCGCCGGTCTGTGCTTCGGGCCGGGGCTGACCGTCGAGACGGCCCGATTCGTGCGGCGCACACGCGCGGATCAGCGGGCATGAAGCCGCCCGGCCCCGGCCTCGCACAGCGTGACGAGGCGCTGACGGAGCTGATGGACGACCCGGACTGCGATCCCCGCCGCCTGCAGCGGACGCTGCGCGGCTTCGGCCTCGTCAATGGCGCCGTGTCGCGGTGGGGCGCGGTCTACCGCACGCTGCTCAGACCGATCCTCGCCGCGACGGAGGCGCCCGCGCGCGTGCTCGACATCGGATCGGGCGGCGGCGATGTGCTCCGGCGGCTGGCACGACTGGCCCGACGCGACGGCTTCGCGATCGATGGGCTCGGCGTGGACCCCGATCCGCGCGCACTCGACGCGGCGGGTCGGGGGCCGCGCACCCCCGGAGTCCGGTTCACGTGCGCGACGAGCGCGGAGATCCGCCGCTCGGGCGACACCTTCGACCTCGTCGTCTCGAACCACGTGCTGCACCACCTCGACGAGGCATCCTTCGACGCGCTGATCGACGACTCGAGCGCGCTCGCCGCGCGCGCCTGCGTCCACTCGGACATCGCCCGCGGGCGGCTCGCCTACGCGGCGTTCTCGGTCGCGGCGCTCCCCGTCGCCCCGGGCACGTTCCTCCGGGTCGACGGGCTGCGGAGCATCCGACGGAGCTACACCCCCGCCGAGCTCACCGCGCGGCTCCCCGCCGAGTGGCGGGTGGAGACCGTCGGCCGGTTCCGCCTGCTCGCGGTGCGCCGCTTCTCCGGGGCGCCCCGATGACCGCCCGCGTCGATCACGAGGCGATCGTCGTCGGCGCGGGCCCGAGCGGGCGTTTCCTCGCCTCGGAGCTCGCCCGGCAGGGCATCGACGTGCTGCTGGTCGAGCGCCGGAGCGCACCCGCGGAGCCCGGCGTGGTACCTCCTCAGGGAGGCCGCGCGATCGGTCTGCACCCGCCCGCGCTCGCCGCGCTCGAGCCGTCCGGCGCGACCGAACTCCTGCTGGCGCTCGCCGCGCGGGTCGAACGGGGCCTCGCCTACGACGGACCCCGCCGGCTCGCGGTCCTCGACTTCGCGAGGCCCGGGCGTCGCTTTCCCTTCGCGGTCTCGGTCCCCCAGTCCGCGACCGAGCACGCCGTATCGCTCGATGCTCCGGAGCCGAGCTTCGACGCGGAGGTGCGATCGGTCGTGCCGTACCCCGACCGGGTCGTCCTGGAGATCGTGCGGAACGAGCAGGAGCAGGAACTCACCGCGCGCGCCGTCGTGCTCGCGACCGGCGCCGCCGGCCGGGTGCTCGCGCTGCCGTACGCGCGCCTCGCCGCCCGCGAGTATCCCGACCGCTTCCTGATGTCGGATTCCGCGGAAGCGTTCGATCGGCGCGGCGACGACCGCACAGCCGTCATTGCGCTCGATCCTCGCGGGGTGCTCGAGTCCTTTCCGCTGGCGGGCGGCGGTCGTCGATTCGTGGCCGGATTCGGAGCAGAACCCGATGACGTGGGCGGTGCCAGTCTCGAGGACTCAGGGAATGGGCGATCCGGGCACGCCGCGCGTGCCTCGGAGCGGTTGCGGCGAGCCGTCGCGGAGCGTTCGGGCGACGCCGCGTCGGTTCCGGCGTTCGAGGCGGTCTCCGTGTTCCGGATCCGCCGCGCGCTGCTGGACCGGATGCGGCTCGACGCGGGCGGCAGGCTCTTCGCGATCGGCGACGCGGCGCACGAGATCAGCCCGATCGGCGGGCAGGGAATGAACCTCGGCCTGCTCGACGCGGCCGGGCTCGCCCCGATCCTCGCCGCGCGTCTGCGCCTGGACGACGACCAGGATCGTGAGCTGGTCCGGTGGGAGCGGCAGCGCCTGGCTTCGGCGAGGACCGCGGCCCGCATCGCGGGCCTCAACACCGCGCTGGGTCGCCCGCGCGGCCGCCTCGAGCACACGGCGCTGCGGGCCTCGATCGGAACGACGATGCGGACGCCGTTGATCCGGACCGCGGCGAAGGCCTACACGATGGGCTTCGATCGCGCCGCGTGATGCGGGCGAGGGATCAGAACGGCAGCAGCGCGTCCACCGCGATGAGGAGCGAGAGCACCGAGAGGTAGAGGTTCGCCGTGTGGAAGACCTGCATCGGCTTGCCCTCCTTGCCGCGGATCGCCTGCGCGTAGAGGCGGTGCGCCTGCACGATGAAGTAGGCGCCGAACGCGGTCGCCGCGATCGAGTAGAGGAGGCCCATGTCGGCGACGGGGATGAGCAGCAGGCTCGCTACGACGGTCGCCCAGGTGTAGAGGATCACCTGGAGGCCGACGGTGACCCGGCCGCGCACCACGCCGAGCATCGGCACGCCGGCGGCGGCGTAGTCCTCGCGGTAGCGCATGGACAGCGGCCAGTAGTGGGCCGGGGTCCAGAGGAAGATGACGAGGAAGAAGACCCACGCCGGCCAGTCGAGCGAACCGGTGACGGCGGCCCAGCCGATGAGCACCGGGAAGCAGCCGGCGATGCCGCCCCACACGATGTTCTGCTCGCTGTGGCGCTTGAGCACGATCGTGTAGATCACGACGTAGAAGAAGATCGCGGCGGCGGACAGCGCCGCCGCCAGCCAGTTGGTCGTGGCCCAGAGCCACGCGACCGACAGGATGCCGAGCACCCAGGAGAAGATCAGCGCGCCGCGGTCCGAGATCTCGCCGGTGACGAGCGGACGATTCTTGGTGCGCTTCATCTTGCGATCCATGTCGCGGTCGATGTAGCAGTTGAACGCGCCCGCCGAGCCGGCGCTCATGGCGCCGCCGATGAGCGTCGCCAGCACCAGCCAGAGGTTCGGCACTCCGCGCTGCGCGAGGAACATCGCCGGGATCGTCACCACCAGCAGCAGCTCCATGACGCGAGGCTTGGTCAGCGACACGTATGCCTTCACGGTACGGCGGAATCCCGGCCGCTGACGCGGCTCGTGGAGCTGTTCGGGGGCTGCGATCTCGGTGGACATCGCTCTCAATGATATCCCGAGCCGCGGTAAGCTGGGACCCGGTCTGCGCGGCCTTCGCGCAATCAACGGTTCCGAGAGGCTGGGCATTGGCAAACGAACTGCAGTGGGATGAACTCGACGATCGCGCGGTGGACACCGCTCGTGTGCTGGCCGCGGACGCGGTCGAGAAAGTGGGCAACGGCCATCCCGGCACCGCGATCAGCCTCGCCCCGGTCTCGTATCTGCTGCACCAGAAGGTGATGCGGCACGATCCGGCCGACGCCGACTGGGTGGGCCGCGACCGCTTCATCCTCTCAGTGGGGCACTCGTCCCTGACCCAGTACGTGCAGCTCTACCTCGGCGGCTACGGCCTCGAGCTCGAGGATCTCGAGTCGCTGCGCACCTGGGGCTCGAAGACCCCCGGCCACCCCGAGTACGGGCACACCAAGGGCGTCGAGATCACCACCGGCCCGCTCGGCCAGGGCCTCGCCTCCGCCGTCGGCTTCGCCTACGCGGCGCGCTACGAGCGCGGGCTCTTCGATCCCGAGGCCGCTCCGGGCACCAGCCCCTTCGACCACTTCATCTACGTCGTCGCCGGCGATGGCGACCTGCAGGAGGGCGTGACCAGCGAGGCGTCGTCGCTCGCGGGCCACCAGGAGCTCGGCAACCTGATCGCGATCTACGACTCCAACCAGATCTCGATCGAGGACGACACCGACATCTCCTTCTCCGAGGACGTGGCGAAGCGCTACGAGTCCTACGGCTGGCAGGTCATCGAGGTCGATTGGAAGAAGACCGGATCCTACGTCGAGGACGTCGCCGAGCTCTACACCGCGATCGAGGCCGCCAAGGCCGAGACCGGAAAGCCGAGCCTCATCATCCTCAAGACCATCATCGGCTGGCCCTCGCCCGGCAAGCAGAACACGGGCGGGATCCACGGTTCCGCCCTCGGCGCGGAGGAGCTCGCCGGACTCAAGACCGTGCTCGGCTTCGATCCCGAACAGCGCTTCGCCGTCGCCCCCGAGGTCATCTCGCACACCCGCGAGGCCGTCGCCCGCGGCGCTGAGAAGCGGGCCGCCTGGCAGGCCGACTTCGACGCCTGGGCCGCGGCCAACCCCGAGCGCAAGGCGCTGTTCGACCGCGTCGAGGCGCAGGAGCTGCCCGCCGAGGCCGCCGAGGTGCTGCCCGAGTTCGAGCCCGGCACGAGCATCGCGACGCGCGCGGCGAGCGGCAAGGTACTGAACGCGCTCGGCCCCGTGATGCCCGAGCTGTGGGGCGGCTCGGCCGACCTCGCGGGCTCCAACAACACGACCATCGCCGGCGCGGCATCCTTCGTGCCCGCCCACCACTCGACCGGCGCCTGGACCGGCAACGACTACGGGCGCGTGCTGCACTTCGGCATCCGCGAGCACGCCATGGGCTCGATCCTCAACGGGATCCAGCTGCACGGCAAGACGCGCAGCTACGGCGGCACCTTCCTCATCTTCAGCGACTACATGCGTCCCGCGGTCCGTCTCGCGGCGCTCATGAACGTGCCGAGCGTCTTCGTCTGGACCCACGATTCGATCGCCCTCGGCGAGGACGGCCCGACGCACCAGCCGATCGAGCAGCTCGCCACGCTCCGCGCGATCCCGAACCTCGCGATGGTGCGCCCCGCCGACGCCAACGAGGTCTCGGTCGCGTGGCACGAGATCCTCACCCGCCACGCGGGCCCCACCGGCATCGCACTGACCCGCCAGAACGTCCCCGTGCTGCCGCGCGGTGGCGACTTCGCGACCGCGGAGCAGGCCGCGGAGGGCGTTCGTCGCGGCGCCTACGTGCTCGCGGACTCCCCCACGGGCACCGTCGACGTGCTGCTCATCGCGACGGGCTCCGAGGTGCAGCTCGCCGTCGAGGCGCGCGAGATCCTCGCCGCCGAGGGCGTCGGCGCGCGCGTCGTCAGCGCTCCCTGCCTCGAGTGGTTCGCCGAGCAGACCGCCGAGTACCGCGAGAGCGTACTGCCCGCGGCCGTCACCGCGCGCGTCAGCGTCGAGGCCGGCCTCTCGCTCGGCTGGGAGCGCTACGTGGGCGACCGCGGCCGCTCCGTCTCGATCGAGCACTTCGGCGCCTCCGCCGACTACCAGACCCTGTTCCGCGAGTTCGGGATCACCACCGAGGCCGTCGTCTCCGCCGCGCGCGAGACCGTCGCCGCCGTCTGACCCGCTGAAAGGACCGAACGATGAACGCATCACCCACCGCCGAGCTCAGCACCGCCGGCGTCAGCATCTGGCTCGATGACCTCTCGCGCTCGCGCATCGAGAGCGGCAACCTGGTCGAGCTGATCGGCTCGCGCAACGTGGTCGGCGTGACCACGAATCCGACGATCTTCGCGAACGCGCTCGCCAAGGGCCACGGGTACGATTCCCGCATCGCCGATTGCGCGAGGCGCGGACTCGACGTCACCGAGACCATCTTCGAGCTGACCACCGCCGACGTGGCCGACGCCTGCGACATCTTCGCCGACGTCTACGCCGCATCGAACGGCCTCGACGGCCGGGTCTCGATCGAGGTCGAGCCGGGTCTCGCCCGCGACACCGCGGGCACCGCGGCGCAGGCGAAGCAGCTCTGGGAGCGCGTCGGCAAGCCGAACGCGATGATCAAGATCCCCGCGACGGTCGAGGGCCTCGAAGCCATCACCGAGACCATCGCGGCCGGTATCAGCGTCAATGTGACCCTGATCTTCAGCCTGGAGCGCTACCGCCAGGTGATCAACGCATACCTGACCGGGCTCGAGCGGGCCCGCGAGGCCGGCATCGACCTGTCGACGATCCACTCGGTCGCGTCGTTCTTCGTGTCGCGCGTCGACACCGAGATCGATGCGCGGCTGCGTGCCGCCGGCACCGACGAGGCCCTGGCGCTCACCGGCGCCGCGGGCGTCGCGAACGCACGCCTCGCCTACGAGGTCTTCGAGCAGTCCTTCGCCTCCGAGCGCGCCGCGCTGCTGCGCGCGGCGGGTGCCAACCCCCAGCGTCCGCTCTGGGCGTCCACGGGCGTCAAGGATCCCGCGCTGCCCGACACGCTCTACGTGATCGACCTGGTCGCGCCCGGCGTCGTCAACACGATGCCGGAGGCCACCCTCGAGGCCGTCGCCGACCACGGCGAGGTCCGCGGCGACACCGTCAGCGGCACCTACCGCGAGGCGGATCAGGTGCTCAACGCGATCGACGCGCAGGGCGTCGACTACGCGGAGGTGACCGAGCTGCTCGAGGTCGAGGGTCTGCAGAAGTTCGACGTGTCCTGGGCGGAGCTCGTCGAGACCGTCAGAGGCGCGCTGAGCGCCGCTCGGGAGGACGTGCGGTGAACCCGGTCGTGCGGATGGGGAACGGGCAACCTCTGACGCGCGAGCGTTCGGCCGACGAGCCGAACGGCAGCCCACTGGCTGACCAACCCGGCGGCACCGCGGGTGCTGCCGCCGACGGTTCGGTCGAGGCGCTCCTGGAGCGCCTCGTCTCCGGCCGCATCGCGAGCCGGATCGCGGCGCACGACGCCGCGATCTGGGGGCCCGAGGCCGAGGCCGAGGCACGGATCCGTCTGGGATGGACCGATGCCTCGGCTCGGGCCGCGGAGCTGCTGAGCGGCATCGCCGAACTGCGGAGCGATTTCGCCTCGCGCGGCATCGATCGGATCGTGCTGTGCGGCATGGGCGGTTCGAGCCTCGCACCCGAGGTCATCACCCGGCACGACGGCGTCGGGCTCGTCGTGCTCGACTCGACGCACCCGGACCAGGTGCGACGCGCGCTCTCGGGCGACCTCGCGCGGACCGCGGTCGTCGTGAGCTCCAAGTCCGGATCCACCATCGAGACCCGGAGCCACCGCGCGACCTTCGCCCAGGCGTTCCGCGACGCGGGCATCGATCCCGCGGATCGCATCGTCGTGGTGACGGATCCCGGCTCCCCCCTCGAGGCCTCCGCGCGCGACGCGGGGCAGCGGGTGTTCATCTCCGACCCGAACGTGGGCGGCCGGTACTCCGCGCTGACCGCCTTCGGGCTCGTCCCCTCGGGGCTCGCCGGCGCCGATGTCGCCGCGCTCGTCGCCGAGGCGGAGGGCGTGCGCGAGGCGCTCGCGACCGATGCACCCGAAAACCCCGCGCTGCAGCTCGCCGCCGCGATCGCCGTGGGGCTTCCCGAGCGGTTCGCGCTGGCCATCGCCGAGGCCGCCGATGCCCGCTGGGGGCTCGGCGACTGGATCGAACAGCTCGTGGCCGAATCGACCGGCAAATCGGGACAGGGCGTGCTCCCCGTCGTGCTGGATCCCGCCGCCCCCGAGCTCGTCGAAGGCCTCCCGACGACCGCGCTCGGCGTCACCGTCGGCGCCGTCGATAACGGTGAGGTCCCGTCCGCGCCGCGGCTCGACCTCTCGGCGTCCGGTCCCCTCGGAGCCCAGATGCTCACCTGGGAGGTCGCGACCGCCGCCCTCGGCTTCCTCATGGGGATCGACCCGTTCGACCAGCCGGACGTCGAGTCGGCGAAGGTCGCTGCTCGGGCCGCCCTCGACGATGCGCACGGCACGATCCCGGCGATCGGTGCGATCGGCGACTCCTCCGGCACCGCCGATCTCGGCATCGAGGTGCTCGCCGCACCTTCGGGCGCCCTCCCGGCCACGATCGCCGAGCTCATCGCGTCGCTCCGCGCCGCCGTCGGCCCGGCCGGCTACCTCGCGATCCAGGCCTATCTCGACCGCGAGGGCGGCACTTCCGAGGCGCTGCACGCGCTCCGGGCCGCCGCGGCGGAACGGCTCCTGGCCCCCGTCACCTTCGGCTGGGGTCCCCGTTTCCTGCACTCCACGGGGCAGCTGCACAAGGGCGGCCCTGCGGTGGGCGTCTTCCTGCAGATCCTCGACGCGGCAGAGCCCGAACTGGCCATCGCCGAGTCGGACTCCGGTTTCGGGGAGCTCATCGCTGCGCAGGCCCGCGGAGATCGCGACGTGCTCGTCGAGCGCGGACGTCCGGTGTTCGCGCTGCGCTGCGCCGACCCGGCCGCCGCCGCGCGCACGATCGCGGCCGCGTTCTCCGATGCGCCGTCGCAGGGCACCGAGGAGGCCTCTGCGTGATCGGGAATCCGCTCCGCTCCCCCGACGACCTCCGACTCGACCGCGTCGCCGGCCCCTGCGCCATCGTGCTCTTCGGCGTGACCGGCGACCTCGCCCGCAAGAAGCTGCTGCCCGCGATCTACGACCTCGCGAACCGCGGCCTGCTGCCCCCGGGCTTCGCCCTCGTCGGGTTCGGCCGACGCGAGTGGAGCGACGAGGAGTTCACGCAGGTCGTGCGCGAGGCCGTCGACGCGCACGCGCGCACCCCGTTCGATCCGGACACCTGGGAGCAGTTCTGCACCGGGATCCGCTTCGTCACCGGCGCCTTCGATGAGGCCGCGGCCTACGAGCGCCTCGCCGAGGTGCTCGGCGAGCTCGAGCGGGATCGTGGAACCGGGGGCAACACCGCGTTCTACCTGTCGATCCCGCCCAAGACGTTCCAGACCGTGAGCACGCAGCTGCGCGACGTCGGCCTCGCCGAATCCCCGTCGAACAGCTGGCGCCGGGTCGTCATCGAGAAGCCGTTCGGGCACGACCTCGAGAGCTCGCAGGAGCTCGGCCGCGCCATCGACGCGGTGTTCCCGCCCGAGCACGTCTTCCGCATCGACCACTACCTCGGCAAGGAGACGGTGCAGAACCTGCTCGCGCTCCGCTTCGCGAACGTGTTTTACGAACCGATCTGGAACGCCGAGCACGTCGACCACGTGCAGATCACGATGGCGGAGGACATCGGCGTCGCCGGCCGTGCCGGCTACTACGACGGCATCGGGGCGGCGCGGGACGTGATCCAGAACCACCTGCTGCAGCTGCTCGCGCTGACGGCGATGGATCGACCCGCGAGCCTCGGTGCCGACGATCTGCGGGCGGCGAAGGAGCGGGTGCTCGAGTCGGTGGTGCTGCCCGACGATCTCGTCGAGACCACCGCGCGAGGCCAGTACCTCGGCGGCTGGCAGGGCGGCGCGAGCGTCACCGGGTTCCTCGAGGAGGAGGGCATGGCCCCGCACTCCACGACCGAGACTTTCGCGGCGATCACCCTCGGGATCGATACGCCCCGCTGGCGCGGAGTGCCGTTCTATCTGCGCACCGGCAAGCGCTTGGCCAAGCGCGTCACCGAGATCGCCATCGTCTTCAAGAAGGCCGTCGATCCGCTGGTCGCTCCCGAGATGCTCGGCAACAACGCCCTCGTGATCCGGGTGCAGCCCGACGAGGGCGTGACCACCCGGTTCTCGTCCAAGGTGCCCGGCCCCGGTCTGCAGATCCGCGACGTCACCATGGACTTCGGCTACAGCCACGCCTTCACCGAGGCCAGTCCGGAAGCGTACGAGCGGCTGATCCTCGACGTGCTGCTGGGCGAGCCCCCGCTCTTCCCCGGCCAGCGCGAAGTGGAGCTCTCCTGGCGGATCCTCGATCCGATCGAGGAGGCCTGGAGCACGAGCGGAGCGCCCGAACCCTACCATCCGGGCGGATGGGGCCCGACGAGCGCCGAGCGGATGCTCGGTCGCAGCGGCCGCGCTTGGAGGATGCCGTGATCGAGACCCTGCCCGACACCACCGTCAGCGGGATCAGCAAGCGTCTCGTGCTGCTGCGCGCCGAGGGCGGAGCGACCACGCTCAGCCGCGTGCTCACGCTGCTGATCTTCAGCACCTCCGAGGGGCTCGAAGAAGCGGTCGCGGCCGCGAACTTCGCGTCCCGCGAGCACCCCATGCGCATCATCGCGATCGCGCTGCCCGAGGGCGAGGACCGCCCGACCTGGGTCGGCGAGGTCAGCCGCGACGTGCGTCAGCGCGAGCTCGGCATCGGCGACGTCCCGGTCAGCGGGCTCGACGCCGAGATCCGCGTGGGTCGCGACGCCGGCGCGGGCGAGGTCATCGTCCTACGCCCTCGCGGTGCCGTCGCCGTGGATCCCGAACGCCTCGTCAGCGGTCTATTGCTCGCCGATGCGCCCGTGGTCGTGTGGTGGTCCGACGTGTGGCCCAGCCGCACCATCGACACGCCGCTCGGCCGGCTCGCACAGCGGCGTATCAGCGACAGCGGCGGCTTCCGGGATCCTGCCGCGCACCTCACGGAGCTCGCCTCGGGCTACCGCGCGGGTGACACCGACCTCGCCTGGTCCCGCGTGACGCTCTGGCGCGCGCAGCTCGCGGCCGCGCTCGACAACGCGCCCGAGCGGCGCATCACGGGCGCCACCGTGTGCGGCACCCCCGACTCCTCGTCGACCATGCTGCTCGGCGCCTGGCTGCGCTTGCAGCTCGGCGTGCCGGTGCGCCTGCTCGACCTTCCGGAATCCGCGGGTATCGAGTGGGGCATCCAGTCCGTCACGATCCACTCCGACGACGCCGACACCGTCATCGAGCGCTCGCGGGGTACCTTCGCCGCCATCACGCAGCCCGGGCACCCGCGCCTCGAGGTCCCGATCCCCCGGCGCGGTCGCGCGCAGTGCCTGGTCGAGGATCTGCGTCTGCTGCAGGCCGACCAGCTCTTCGGCCGCGTCCTCACCGCGGGCGTTCCCCTGCTGCTCGCCGATCAGCCGGAGGGCGAGCGATGACCGCCGGGCTCCGCTTCGAGTCCGCACCCGACGCCGCAGCGCTCACCGAACGGATCGTCGAACGCCTCGTCGGCGTGCTGCGGCGCGCTCAGGAGGACGGTCGGATCCCGGTGCTCGTGCTCACCGGCGGAAGCATGGGCAAGGCGTCCCTCGCGGGCATCGCCGCGCACCGCGACCGCGGTCTCGTCGACTGGCGACGGGTGCGCGTGCTCTGGGGCGACGAGCGCTGGCTCCCCGCCGGCGACGCGGAGCGCAACGACCGGCTCGCCGACGACCTGCTCTTCGGAGCGGTGGACTTCGATCCCGCGCTCGTGCACCGCGTCGCGGCCGCCGATGCCGGCCTGAGCCTGGACGATGCGGCAGCGGCGTACGCCGGGCTGATCGCCGGGCTCGACCGCATCGACCTCGCGCTGAACGGCGTCGGCCCCGACGGGCACCTCTGCTCGCTCTTCCCCGGCCGTGACGATCTGCTCCGCGACGACGATGCGCAGCCGCTCGCGATCGCGGTGCGCGAGTCGCCGAAACCGCCGCCCGAGCGGGTCAGCCTGAGTTTCCGGGCGCTGGACCGGGTCGAGCACCTGTGGCTGCTCGCCGCGGGCGCCGAGAAGGCTCCGGCGATCGCACGAGTGCGCTCCGCCGACGATCCCGAGCCGCTGCCGGCCGGTCGCGCGCGCGGCAGCGTCGAAACGGTGCTCTGGGCAGACGAAGCGGCGCTCGGCCGGAACTGAATCCGGGCCGAGCGCCGCTCGGTGCCCGCTGTTCGCGGGCGGGGTGGGGTTACGCCTTGGAGCGCGCGGAACCGCGGCGGGCGCGCAGCTTCAGCAGCGCCTCCTCCAGCAGCTCTTCGGCTTCCTCGGGCGTGCGACGCTCCTTCACGTATGCGAGGTGCGTCTTGTAGGGCTCGTTCTTGAGGAGCTCCGGCGGATTGTTCTGATCCCGGCCGGCGGGCAGACCGCTGTGCGGGGAATCGATCTGCTCGGGGATCTCCTCTTCGGCGACGTCCGCCGAGAAGTAGCGGACGGTCTCGTTGCCGAGTGCGTCCCAGTACGAGACCTCTTTGCGGTCAGCGCGAACGCCGTGATCCATCTCGCCCATGGGGCCGGATCCGACTCGAGCGCCGCGGATAGCGTTGCTACCGGACACGTGTTGCCTTTCTTGCGATGCAGCCGGGGCTGCGGCTGGTCAGTGGTGCGCCGGACGGCGTCGGACGGTCAGACCGTCGCGAAGCGCTCGACCAGGCCGAGGCCCACGATCGAGGCGAACCACACCAGCGAAACGCCGATGGTGATGCGGTTGAGGTTGCGCTCCGCAACCCCCGACGAACCGAGGCTCGAAGTGACGCCGCCGCCGAACATGTCCGACAGACCTCCGCCGCGACCCTTGTGCAGCAGGATGAAGAGCGTCAACAGCAGGCTGGTGATCACCAGGAAGACGAGCAGAACGATCTTGAGGATACCCACGCGGGCCACCTTTCGAGGGGTCGAGGCGCAGCGCGCCATCGACCAGTATACCGTGCCGTCCCGGGGCCTCCCCCGGGACGGCACGGTGCGTCGCCGACTACGCGCCGGTGACGTGCTTCTTGAACTGGATGATTCGGGAGAACTCGTCGGACTTGAGGCTGGCTCCGCCGACGAGCGCGCCGTCGACGTTCGGCTGCCGCATGAAGCCCGCGATGTTCTGGCTCGTCACCGAGCCGCCGTAGAGGATCCGGGTGGAACCGGCCGCCTCTTCGCCGCGTGCGCGCAGGATCGCCTCGCGCAGGGCGCGGGCGACCGCCTCGGCCTGCTCGGGCGTGGCGGCCTGGCCACTGCCGATCGCCCAGACCGGCTCGTAGGCGAGCACGAACTCGGCGCCCTTCGGGAGCTCGGCGAGCGCGGCCTCGAGCTGCGCGACGGGGATCGCCGCCGCACCGTGCTCGGCGAGGTCCTCGGCGGTCTCGCCGACGCAGATGACCGGGGTGACCCCGGCAGCCGCAGCCGCGCGGGCCTTGGCCCCGACGGTCGCGTCATCCTCGCCGTGCCCGTGACGGCGCTCGGAGTGCCCGACGATGACGTAGGCGGCCTCGAGCTTGGCGAGGAACTGTGCCGAGATATCGCCCGTGTAGGCGCCCGACTCGTGCGGGGAGACGTCCTGCGCGCCGAGCTTCAGCGAGAGCTTGTCGGCGGCGAGCAGCGTCTGCACCGAACGCAGGTCGGTGAACGGCGGGAACACCGCGACCTCGACATCCGCGTAGTCGTGGCGCGCGTCCTTCAGCGCCCACGAGAGCTTCTGCACGAAGGCGATCGCCTGCAGGTGGTCGAGGTTCATCTTCCAGTTGCCGGCGATGAGCGGGGTGCGCTCGACCTGCGGCAGCTCGACGGGTTCGGCCGTCTCGGCTGCGGGGGCCTCATCGGCCGCGGGCGCTGCGTCCTGCTCCGCGAGCGGCGCCACCTCGACCGTGTCGTCGGTGACGAGCTCGGCGTCCTGCGCGTCGTTCTGCGATTCGTTGCTCATGCGAGCACCTCCAAACCGGGAAGGGTCTTCCCCTCAAGGAACTCGAGGCTGGCGCCGCCGCCAGTCGAGATGTGTCCGAACTGGTCGTCGCGGAAGCCGAGCGCGCGCACGGCCGCGGCGGAGTCGCCGCCGCCGACGACGGTGAAGCCGTCGGTCTCGGTCAGCGCCCGCGCCACGGTGCGGGTGCCCTCCGCGAACGCCGCCATCTCGAACACGCCCATGGGCCCGTTCCAGAAGACGGTCTTGGCCTCGGCGATGACCGCGGCGAACGCCGCGGCCGACGCCGGGCCGATGTCGAGGCCGATGCCGGCCGCTCCGAAGGAGCTTCCGTCGATGGCGTCGGCGGCGACCACCTCGTGCGCGGCGTCGGCGGCGAACCGCTCCGCCACGACGATGTCGGTCGGCAGCACGATGCGCACGCCGCGCTTCTCGGCGTCGGCGAGATACCCGCGCACGGTGTCGAGCTGGTCCGCCTCGAGGAGGCTGGAGGCCACCGCGTGCCCCTGCGCGGCGAGGAAGGTGAAGACCATCCCCCCGCCGATGAGCAGGGTGTCGACCCGCTCGATGAGGTGCGAGATGACGCCGAGCTTGTCGGAGACCTTCGACCCGCCGAGCACGACCGCGTACGGCCGCTCGGGGGTGACGGTCAGGCGCTCGAGCACGCGCAGCTCGGCTTCGACCAGGCGGCCCGCGGCGCTCGGGAGCGCCTCTGCCAGTTCGGTCACGCTGGCCTGGCGGCGGTGCACGACGCCGAAGCCGTCCGACACGAACGCGTCGCCGAACTCGGCGAGGCGTGCGGCGAACGCGCGGCGCTCCTCCGCGTCCTTGCTCGTCTCGCCCGGGTTGAACCGCAGATTCTCGAGGAGCACCACATCGCCGTCGCCGAGCGCCGAGACCGCGGCCGAGGCCTCGGTCCCGACGGTCTCGCCGACGAACGCGACGGGGGCCCCGAGCAGTTCCGCCATGCGCACCGCGACCGGACGCAGCGAGTAGCGCTCCTCAGGCGCACCGGCCGGACGGCCGAGGTGGCTGATGAGCACGATCCGTGCACCGACCTCGCGGAGCTCGCGGATCGTGGTGAGCGAAGCGCGGATCCGTCCGTCGTCGGTGATCTCGCCGTCGGCGAGCGGAACGTTCAGATCGCAGCGGACGATCACCGTCTTCGACCGGAGCTGGCCGAGGGATTCGATGGTGCGCATGGCGGCTTGGGTCCTCCTTCAGGGGGATGTGGGTGCCGGGGGCTGGAGTCGGCCGGCGTCCGACTTCGCGCTCAGGAGAGCTGGGATCCGACGAAGCGGGTCAGGTCGACGAGACGGTTGGAGTAACCCCACTCGTTGTCGTACCAGGCCGAGACCTTCGCCAGGTTGCCCGAGACCGCGGTGAGCTCCGAATCGAAGATCGCCGAGTGCGGGTTCTGCTGGATGTCGCTGGAGACCAGCGGATCCGTCGAGTACTGGAGGTACCCGGCGAGCGGGCCCTCGGCCGCCGCGCGGAACGCCGAGTTGATCTCGTCGACCGTGAGGCCGTCGCGCGTGACCAGCGTCAGGTCGACGATCGAGCCGGTCGGGACGGGAACGCGGTAGGAGGATCCGTCGAGCTTGCCCGCGAGCTTCGGCAGGACGAGGCCGATGGCCTTCGCCGCGCCGGTCGAGGTCGGGACGATGTTGATCGCGGCAGCGCGGGCGCGACGGAGGTCGCGGTGCGGGCTGTCCTGCAGGACCTGATCGGCCGTGTACGCGTGCGCGGTCATCATGAAGCCGCGCTCGATGCCGAAGGCCTCGTCGAACACGCTCGCGACGGGCGCGAGACAGTTCGTGGTGCAGGACGCGTTCGAGATGACGTGGTCGTTGGCCGCGTCGTACTGATCCTGGTTGATGCCCATGACGAAGGTGGGAGCCGGGCCCGTGGCCGGCGCGGAGATGATCACCTTGCGCGCTCCGGCGGTGCGGTGCGCCTCGGCATCGCTCACCTTGGTGAAGTGTCCGGTGGACTCGATGACGATGTCGACGCCGAGCTCCGCCCACGGCAGCTTGCCGGGATCGCGCTCGGAGACCACCCGGAAGGTGTCGCCGTTCACCGTGATCGACGTGTCGTCGTGCGTGACCTCTGCATCGAGGATCCCGCCGACGGAGTCGTACTTGAGGAGGTGTGCGAGCGTCGCTGTGTCGGTGAGATCATTCACCGCGACGAGGTCGAGATCCGACCCCTGGCTCAGCGCCGCACGAAGGAAGTTCCGGCCGATTCGACCGAAACCGTTGATAGCGATCCGTGTGCCCATTCACGTGCCTTTCAACTGTTGAGATGGCCGAGACGGACTCCCCGCCCCGGTGCACGGACCGCTCGGGTGAGCGATCCGCACCACTCGACGGCGACCCGCGGGTCCCGCCGAGAGACGAACGGGCCGATCCCCGAAGGGACCGGCCCGAGCCGACTCACTCGCCGAGCTGGATCAGCCCGCTGGTCTGCGTGCGCGCCGCGTCGAAACGCTTCGCGACGTCCTGCCAGTTCGCGATGTTCCAGAACGCGGAGACGTAGTCCGCTCGCACGTTCAGGTAGTCGAGGTAGTACGCGTGCTCCCAGACGTCGAGCATCAGCAGCGGGATCTGGCCGGCCGGCAGGTTGCCCTGCTGGTCGAACAGCTGCTGGATGTGCGGACGCTGGCCGAGCGTGTCCCACGCGAGGAGCGCCCAGCCGGAGCCCTGCACGCCCAGCGCGGTCGCGGTGAACTGCGCCTGGAACTTCTCGAACGAGCCGAAGTACTCGTCGATCGCCGCGGCGAGCTCGCCCTCGGGGCGCTCTCCGCCCTCGGGCGACAGGTTGTTCCAGAAGATGGTGTGGTTGACGTGACCGCCGAGGTTGAAGGCGAGGTCCTTCTCGAGCTTGTTGACCGTGGCCAGGTTGCCGCTCTCGCGCGCCTCAGCCAGCTGATCGACCGCGTTGTTCGCACCGGTCACGTAGGCCTGGTGGTGCTTGTCGTGGTGCAGCTGCATGATCTTGCCGCTGATGTGCGGCTCGAGGGCGGCGTAATCGTAGGGAAGCTCGGGCAGGGTGTATGCGGCCATGTGGCGCTCCTTCGAATTCTTCGTTGATGTGACTTCAGTCTATGCCGACAACCGGACCCGACCGCGAGATATTCCGCGAGATGACCGGTGTTCGCAGCGACTTCAGAGTGCGTCGAGCTCTTCGGGCAGGCTCGCCTCGGTGCCGGGGATGCCGCGAGTCTCGGCTTCCTTGTCGGCCATCGCGAGCAGGCGGCGGATCCGGCCGGCGATCGCGTCCTTGGTGAGGGGCGGATCGGCCCGGGCGCCGAGCTCGTCGAGGCTGGCCTCGCGGTGGCTCAGGCGGAGCGCACCGGCGTAGCGCAGGTGCTCGGGGGTCTCGTC
The DNA here is from genome assembly GCF_000980875.1 of Leucobacter sp. Ag1. Classification (GTDB taxonomy): domain Bacteria; phylum Actinomycetota; class Actinomycetes; order Actinomycetales; family Microbacteriaceae; genus Leucobacter; species Leucobacter iarius. The sequence goes on from NZ_LAYO01000110.1 coordinate 87,833, forward strand.
GCCGAGGATCTCGAGCGCGCGCTCGACGCGGGCGCACGCGGCCACGGAGGCCTGGGCGGAGCGGCGGAGGTTGGCATCGTCGAAGTTGACGAGGCGGTTGGCGGTGGCCCGGGTCTCGCGCGCCTTGCGCAGCTCGTCCCAGGCGGCGCGGGCGTCGACGGCGCCCATGGCGCTCAGCATCTCGCCGATCGCCTCGCCGTCGCGCACGAGCACCTTGTGCTGGCCGCGGATGTCGCGGCTCTTGGCGGCGATGCCGAGGCGGCCCGCGGCGCCCACGAGCGCCATGGTCGTCTCGTTCGTCGGGCACACGACCTCGAGGCTCGCCGAGCGGCCGGGCGGGGTGACCGAACCGCGCGCCAGGAACGCACCGCGCCAGATGGCGGCGAGCTCGGGCTGCGAACCGGTGGTCAGGCGGTTGGGCAGGCCGCGGATGGGACGGCGGCGGGGATCCATGAGGCCCAGCTGGCGGGCGATGGTCTCGCCGTCGAGCACGCGGACGAGGAACTGCGGGGCACCGGGGCGGGTGCTCGATGCGGGGAGCTGCATGGCGTCCGAGCGGACGCCGTAGATCTCGGCCAGGTCCTTGCGGACGCGCTGCACGATCGCGGGGGTGTGCAGTTCGGCCTCGAGGGCGATGCGCCCCGAGATGGTGTGGAGTCCCCCGGAGAGCCGCAGGATCGTCGCCAGCTCCGATACACGCTCGCTGGTGCGCTGCGGGACAACGCGGACGAGCTCGGTTTTGACGTCGGGGGTCGATGGCACGAAAAGGATCCTCTCGAAGGGATGCGGATGAGATGACAGACTGCTGGCCGGGAACGGCCGGCGGACTACTCGCGACCGAGGTCGCGGTGGCGCAGACTCACGCTCACGCCGGGCACCCCGGCGAGGCGGTCTGCGAGCTCGCGGGCCATGGCGACCGAGCGGTGCTTACCGCCCGTGCAGCCGACCGCGAGCGACACATGTCGCTTGTTCTCGCGCTGGAATCCGGCGAGGACCGGTTGCAGCGCGGCGACGTAGTGCTCGAGGAACTCGGCCGCCCCCTCGCGGCTGAGTACGTAGTCCTTCACCTCGGCATCGACGCCGGTGAGGGGGCGGAGCTCGGGCTCCCAGAACGGATTGGGGATGAAGCGCATGTCGACCATCAGGTCGACGTCGGTCGGAGCCCCGTACTTGAAGCCGAAGCTCTGCACCGACAGCTGCAGGCCGGGTGTGTCCTCTGCTGAGAACATCTCTCGCGTGGCCGTCGACAGGTCGTGCACGTTGTAGCGCGAGGTGTCGATGACGACGTCGCTGGAGGCGCGCAGCTCCTGCAGCCGCTCGCGCTCGAGCCGGATGCCGTCGAGCAGGCTGCCTTCGGCCTGGAGCGGGTGCGGGCGTCGCACCGCCTCGTAGCGACGCACCAGGATGTCGTCCGTGGCGTCGAGGAACACGACGCGGACGGTCGCGTGCTCGCGGAGCTCGGCGACGGTCTGCTGGATGTCGTCGAACAGGTCGCGCCCGCGCACGTCGATCACGGCGACGATCTTGGGCAGTGCGCCGCCCGATCGATCGGCCATGTCGGCCAGCGTCTTGAGCATGGGGAGCGGGAGGTTGTCGACCACGTACCAGCCGAGGTCTTCCAGGGCGTTCGCGACCGTGGACCGGCCGGCCCCCGACATTCCGGTGACGATGAGGATCTCTTGTCCGGGTGCGTGCTCGCTCACTCGCCGTCCTCCTCCGATGTCTCAGCCGATTCTCCGCCCACCAGCTTACCGGCTGCTGGGGCATGCACGTGCCGATGGATCTGCTCGGCGAGCTGATCCCCCACTCCGGGGGCGCTCGCGATCTCCTCCGGGCTCGCGGCGCGGAGCCGCGCGACCGACCCGAAATGCTTGAGCAGCGCCTGCACCCGCTTGGGCCCGAGCCCCGGGATCTCGCTGAGCTGGCTGCTGATGGCGGTGCTGCGCCGCTGCCGCTGGAAGGTGATCGCGAAGCGGTGGGCTTCGTCTCTGATGCGCTGCACGAGGAACAGGGATTCGCTGGTGCGGGGCAGGATCACCGGGAACGGATCGTCGGGCAGCCACAGCTCCTCGAGCCGTTTGGCGACCCCGCAGAGCGCCACGTCGGTGATGCCGGCCTCGCGCAGGGCGCGCTGCGCGGCCGCGACCTGCGGCTCGCCGCCGTCGACGATCAGGAGCTGGGGCCGGTCCCGGTACCTCCCGCTGGGCGGCTCCCCCGCCTCGGCCGCGGCGTTGAGCTGAGCGGCTCGGCGCGAGACGACCTGGTAGATCGAATCGGTGTCATCGGTCGTCTGCTCGATGCGGTACTTGCGGTAGGCGCCCTTCGCGGGAAGGCCGTCCTCGAACACCACGAGCGAGGCGACGACGCCGGTGCCCTGCAGGTGCGAGACGTCGATGCACTCGATGCGCAGCGGCGCCTCGCCCATGTCGAGCCCCTCCTGCAGCTCGGCGAGCGCATCGGTGCGCGCGGTGATGTCGGCCGCGCGCTTGAGCTTGTGGCGCAGTAGATTCTCGCCCGCGTTCAGCAGTGCGCGATTCATGAGCTGCGCCTTGTCGCCCCGCTCGGGCACCTGGATCCGCACCTTGCCGCGGCGCGGGCGGTTCGCCCGGAGCGCCTCTTCGAGCGCGGGCAGGTCGGCGGGCATGGTCGACACGAGAATCGTCGCGGGGGCTTCGTGACCGTCGTCGTAGGCGGACTGAATCACCTGCTCGAGGAGCGTCCCGGGCGAGTCGTCCAGTTCGACGTCGACGATCCAGCTCCGCTCGCCGCGAATGCGTCCGCCGCGGATGATGAACTGATGCGCCGCGGCCGAGAGCTCGTCGGACTTCAGCCCGAACACGTCGAGCTCGACGTCGAGGCCGAGCACGATCGCGTTCTTCTCGAGCACGTGCTCGACCGCGTGCACCTGGTCGCGCAGGCGCGCGGCGTCCTCGTAGCGCTGCTCGGCGGCCGCGTCGCGCATGGCGTGCTGCAGCTGCTTGAGGTGGCTGGTGTCGCCGCCGGCGAGGAACGCGACGAGTTCGTCGACCCGTTCCCGGTGCGCTTCCATCGTGATCTTGCCCGAGCAGGGTCCGTTGCAGCGGCCGATCTGCCCGGCGAGGCAGGGTCGACCCGAGTCCATCGCCCGCTTGTAGTCGGCGTCGTTGCAGGTGCGGATCGGGAACGCCTGCTGCAGCAGGGTCGTGGTCTCGCGGAGCGCCCAGACCTTCGGATAGGGCCCGAAGTACCGGGCGCCGCGGATCTTCTCGTTGCGCGTGATGATCAGGCGCGGAGCGTCCTCGCGCAGTGTGACCGCGAGGTAGGGGTAGGTCTTGTCGTCCTTGAACTGGACGTTGAACGGCGGCTTGTACTCGGTGATCCAGGTGTGCTCGAGCACGAGCGACTCGGTGTCGGTCGCGACGACCGTCCAGTCGAGCTGCGCCGCGAGGGTGAGCATGCGCTGGGTCCGCGGCATGAGCGCGTGCATCGGCTGGAAGTAGTTCGCGAGACGGGCCCGCAGGTTCTTCGCCTTACCGATGTAGAGCACGCGCCCGTGCCGGTCCGAGAACCGGTAGACGCCGGGCGTGGTGGGGATCTCACCCTGCGCCGGTCGGAACGCCGCGCGGTGATCGCCCTCGATCATCAGTGCTTCGCCAGCATCTCGGCGAGGAACTGCCCCGTGTAGCTCTCCTCGACCTTCGCGATCTGCTCGGGCGTGCCGGTCGCGAGGATCGTGCCGCCGCCGGAGCCGCCCTCGGGTCCGAGGTCGATGATCCAGTCGGCGCTGCGGATCACGTCGAGGTTGTGCTCGATCGTGATGACCGTGTTGCCCTTGTCGACCAGGCCGTTGAGCACGAGCAGCAGCTTGCGCACGTCCTCGAAGTGCAGACCGGTGGTGGGCTCGTCGAGCACGTAGATGCTGCGCCCGTTGGAGCGCTTCTGCAGCTCGGTCGCGAGCTTCACGCGCTGCGCCTCGCCGCCCGAGAGGGTGGTCGCGCTCTGGCCGAGCCGCACGTAGCCGAGTCCGACGTCGACGAGGGTCTTGAGGTAGCGATGAATGCTCGAGATCGGTTCGAAGAACTCGGCGGCCTCGGCGATCGGCATCTCGAGGACCTCCGAGATGTTCTTGCCCTTGTAGCGGACCTGCAGGGTCTCGCGGTTGTAGCGGGATCCGCCGCAGACCTCGCACGCGACGTAGACGTCGGGCAGGAAGTTCATCTCGATCTTGATCGTGCCGTCGCCCGAGCAGGCCTCGCAGCGGCCGCCCTTGACGTTGAAGCTGAATCGGCCGGCGAGGTATCCACGGGTCTTGGCCTCGGGCGTGTCGGCGAAGAGCGTACGGATCTTGTCGAAGACGCCCGTGTAGGTGGCCGGGTTGGAGCGCGGGGTGCGCCCGATGGGCGCCTGGTCGACGTGGACGACCTTGTCGAGGTGCTCGAGTCCGGTGACGCGGGTGTGCTTGCCGGGCACCATGCGGGCGCCGTTGAGCTGGTTGGCGAGTACCCGGTAGAGGATGTCGTTGACGAGGGTCGACTTGCCCGAGCCGCTGACGCCCGTGACCGCGGTCATGATGCCGAGCGGGAAGGTCGCGTCGACGTTCTGCAGGTTGTTGGAGCGGGCCCCGACGACCTTGAGCTCGCGGCCGCGCTCGCGCTTGCGCCGCTTCTTGGGGGTCCCGATGGCGCGCCGACCCGCGAGGAAGTCGCCCGTGATCGATTCCCGGTTGTCGAGCAGCGAGGCGTAGTCGCCCGAGTGCACGACGGTGCCGCCCTCGACGCCCGCGCCGGGCCCGATGTCGACAATCCAGTCGGCCGCCTCGATCGTCTCCTCGTCGTGCTCGACCACGATGAGCGTGTTGCCCAGGTTGCGGAGCTTGACCAGCGTCTCGATGAGGCGCCGGTTGTCGCGCTGGTGCAGGCCGATCGACGGCTCGTCGAGCACGTACAGCACACCGGTGAGGCCGGAGCCGATCTGGGTCGCGAGGCGGATGCGCTGGGCTTCGCCGCCCGACAGGGTGCCCGCGGCGCGCGCGAGGGTGAGGTACCCCAGCCCGACCTCGATGAGGAAGTCGAAGCGGAGCCGGATCTCCCGCAGCACCTGGGCCGCGATCTTGGCCTCGCGCTCGGTGAGCTCGACCTGCTGGAAGAAGCGCTGCGCATCGCTCAGGCTGTAGTCGCCGACGCTCGCGATGGACTCGCCGTCGATGGTGACCGCGAGGACCTCGGGCTTGAGCCGCTGGCCGTTGCAGGCGTGGCAGGGCACTTCGCGGAGGAACTCGGCCCAGCGTTCGCGGCGGTTGTCGGATTCCGCCTCGGCGTACTGGCGCTCGATGAACGGGATGACGCCTTCGAAGCCCGAGCTGTACTTCACCTCGCGACCGAAGCGGTTCTTCCAGCGCACGTTGACCTTGAAGTTGTTGCCGTAGAGCACGGCGTCGCGCACCTCTTCGGGCAGCAGGCGCCAGGGCGTGTCGAGCGTGAAGCCCAGGTCGCGGGCCAGCCCGATGAGCAGCTTCTCGTAGTACTGGTAGAGGCTCTTGCCCTGGCTGGTCCAGGGGACGATCACGCCCTCCTCGATCGACAGGTCGGGATCGCCGAGCACCAGGTCCTCGTCGACCGACATGCTGGTGCCGAGCCCCGAGCAGGTGGGGCAGGCGCCGAAGGGCGCGTTGAATGAGAAGGTGCGGGGCTCGATCTCGGTGAGGGAGACGGGGTGCCCGTTGGGGCAGCTCAGCTTCTCGCTGAACGTGCGGCTGCGGTCGGCGGCGCCCGCCTCGCGGTCGACGTAGTCGATGGTGACGAGTCCGTCCGCGAGCTTGAGCGCCGTCTCGAGCGAGTCGGTGAGGCGACCGAGCCCGTCGGGGCTGGCCACGAGGCGGTCGATCACGACCGAGATGTCGTGCTTGACCTGCTTCTTGAGGGTCGGCGGGTCGGAGAGCTGCACCATCTCGCCATCGACCAGCGCACGGGAGTACCCGCCCGCCGCGAGGTCCTGGAAGAGGTCGACGAATTCGCCCTTCTTCTTGCTGACGATCGGCGCGAGCACCTGGTAGCGGGTGCGCTCGGGCAGCTCCATGAGCGTGTCGGCGATCTGCTGCACGGTCTGCGACGCGATGCGCTCACCGCACACGGCGCAGTGAGGCACGCCGACGCGCGCCCAGAGCAGACGCATGTAGTCGTAGATCTCGGTGATGGTGCCGACGGTCGAGCGCGGATTGCGGTTGGTCGACTTCTGGTCGATGGAGACCGCGGGGCTCAGACCCTCAATGAAATCGACGTCGGGGCGGTCGACCTGCCCGAGGAACTGACGGGCGTAGGCGCTCAGGCTCTCGACGTAGCGGCGCTGGCCCTCGGCGAAGATCGTGTCGAATGCGAGGCTCGACTTGCCGCTGCCCGAGAGGCCGGTGAAGACCACCATCGAGTCGCGGGGAATCGCCAGATCGACGTTGCGCAGGTTGTGCACCCGCGCGCCCTGCACACTGATGTGCGCATGGGCCGAGCTGGAGCGGACTGGGGTGGTTTCGCGCTTCGAGGTCACCCGACTATCTTATCGAATCCGAGCCAGATATTCGAATACATGTACGAACGGAAGCGTGCGCCCCCGCGCTTCCGCCCCGTGTCCGATTCGTTCAAGACGGGACCGGGTCGACGCTCATAGGCTGAGCGCATGACACTCGCATTCGACTTCATCGGCATCGTGACGGCGGACCTCCCAGCGTCCCTCAGTTTCTACCGCACGCTCGGCCTCGACATCCCTGATGGGCAGGACGATGCGCCCCACGTCGAGACGGTGCTGCCCGGCGGCATGACGCTCGCCTGGGACCCGGTCTCGACCGTGCGGTCGTTCCGCCCGGACTTCGAGCTGCCGACCGGCGAGAACCGAATCGGCTTCGCGTTCAGCGCGGCAACGCCGGCCGAGGTGGATCGCGTCTATGCCGAGATCGTGGACCGGTTCCCCGCCGCGGCGTCGATGGCTCCGTGGGATGCCCCGTGGGGGCAGCGCTACTCGACGGTGCTCGATCCCGACGGCAACTCGATCGACATCTACGCGCCGCTCGCCGCCGAGCCCGCGGTCTGACCCCCGTCGGTGCGGTTCCGGGACGGAGCCGCACCGACGTTCGCCGCGACGAATCGCGCCGGCGTGGTTCCGACGATGCGGCCGAACTCGCGTGTGAGGTGGGCCTGGTCGCTGTAGCCGGTGCGGGTCGCCGCGGCCTCGACGGCGATCCCGGCATCGAGCAGACCGCGCGCGCGTTCGGCGCGCAGCACTCTGCGCAGCGCCGTGTAGCCGTAGCCGAAGTGCTGCAGCATACGGCGCTGCAACTGCCGTTCGGAGTAGCCGAGGCGCGCGGCCGCTTCGGTGACGGTCGCACCTCGTCGGGCCATGCGGAGCGCCTCGGCGGTCCAGTCGGGTGCGCCGAGTTCGAACGGTTGCGCGGAGCGGGCGCGGAGCGCGATGCGCGGGTCCGTGCCGGGCCGCTCCCCCGCTGCGGTTCTGACGGAATCACCGAGTGCGCGCAGGAGTCGTTCGCCACGACGTCGCACCTCGGGTGCCAGCGCGTCGGCTGCGGGTACCAGGCTGTCGCGCAGTTCGGACGCATCGAGTTCGAGCGCCCGGCCGGCGAGTCCGGGTGCGAAGCGGAGCCCGATCGTTGCGCCGTGGATGCTGCCGCTGCCGAGGAGCCAGCGCGTCGATGGGCCGGCGACCACGAGTTCGTCGTCCCGCAGGATGATGTCGGCGCTGCCGTCGGCGGGGATCACCGTGGGCGCACCGACGCCGACCGAGCGCTCGGAGCGCCAGAGCACTCCGAGCCCGGGGAGCTCGACTTCGCGGTACACGGCGGCGCCTCTGCTCTAGCGGTGCCCGGCCTGGTCCATGCTGCGCAGTTCGCGCTTGAGTTCGGACACCTCGTCGCGGAGGCGCGCCGCGAGCTCGAACTTGAGCTCCTCGGCGGCGGTGAGCATCTGCTGGGTGAGGTCGGCGATGAGCTCCTCGAGCTGGGCCGCACCCTCGCCCGCGATCGCTCCGGCCCGCGCCGCAGCCTTGCCCTTCGCCCGCTGCGGCGAGACCGCCTTGCGCTGCGCGTGGGCGCCGGTGCGCGAGAGCACGTCCTCGGTGTCGGCCGCCTCGCGCGCGAGGAGCTCGGTGATGTCGCCGATCTTCTTGCGCAGCGGGGTCGGGTCGATGCCGTGCTCGGCGTTGTAGGCGAGCTGCTTCTCGCGGCGGCGGTCGGTCTCGTCGATGGCCTCGCGCATGGAGCGGGTGATCTTGTCGGCGTACATGTGCACCTCGCCCGAAACGTTTCGGGCGGCGCGGCCGATGGTCTGGATGAGCGAGGTCGAGGATCGGAGGAAGCCCTCCTTGTCGGCATCGAGGATCGAGACGAGCGACACCTCGGGCAGGTCGAGGCCCTCGCGCAGCAGGTTGATGCCGACGAGCACGTCGAAGATGCCCGCGCGCAGTTCGGTGAGCAGCTCGACGCGTCGAAGGGTGTCGACGTCGGAGTGCAGGTAGCGGACCCGGATGCCGGCCTCTTCCATGAAGGTGGTCAGCTGCTCGGCCATCTTCTTGGTGAGGGTGGTGACGAGCACGCGCTCGTCGCGCTCGGCGCGGATGCGGACCTGCTCCAGCAGGTCGTCGATCTGGCCTTCGCTCGGCTTCACGACGATGCGCGGATCGATGAGCCCGGTCGGGCGGATGATCTGCTCGACGATGCCGTCCGCGCGTTCCATCTCGTACTTGCCAGGGGTCGCCGAGAGGTAGACGACCTGGCCGACCCGTTCCTGGAACTCGGAGAACTTGAGCGGCCGGTTGTCGAGCGCGCTCGGCAGGCGGAAGCCGTGCTCGACCAGGGTCCGCTTGCGTGAGGCATCGCCCTCGTACATCGCGCCGATCTGCGGCACCGTGACGTGCGACTCGTCGATGACGACGAGGAAGTCGTCGGGGAAGTAGTCGAGCAGGCAGTGCGGCGCCTCGCCGGGCTGCCGGCCGTCGATGTGACGCGAGTAGTTCTCGATGCCCGAGCAGAATCCGATCTGCTCCATCATCTCGAGGTCGAAGGTGGTGCGCATGCGCAGGCGCTGCTCCTCGACGAGCTTCGTCTGCTCCTTCAGCTCGCGGGTGCGCCAGTCGAGTTCTTCGGTGATGGTGCCCATGGCGCGGTTCATGACCTGACGGCTGGCGACGTAGTGGGACCCCGGGAACACCGACACCGCGTCGACCTGGCGGATGACCTCGCCCGTGATCGGGTGCAGGTAGTGGAGCGCCTCGATCTCGTCGCCGAAGAACTCGATGCGGATCGCGTTCTCCTCGTACATGGGGATGATCTCGACCGTGTCGCCGCGCACGCGGAAGTTGCCGCGCACGAACTCGATGTCGTTGCGCTGGTACTGCATGTCGACGAAACGCCGCAGCAGCACGTCGCGGTCGAGGCGGTCGCCGACGACCAGCGGCACCATCGCCTCGTAGTACTCCTCGGGCTTGCCGAGACCGTAGATGCAGGAGACGGTGGAGACCACGACCACGTCGCGCCGGCTCAGCAGCGCGTTCGTGGTCGAGTGCCGCAGACGCTCGACCTCGGCGTTGACCGACGAGTCCTTCTCGATGAAGGTGTCGGTCTGCGGCACGTAGGCCTCGGGTTGGTAGTAGTCGTAATAGCTGACGAAGTACTCGACCGCGTTGTTGGGCAGCAGGCTGCGGAACTCGTTCGCGAGCTGCGCCGCGAGGGTCTTGTTGTGCGCGAGCACCAGCGTGGGACGCTGCACCTCTTCGATGAGCCACGCCGTGGTCGCCGACTTGCCCGTGCCCGTCGCGCCGAGCAGCACGACGTCGGTCTCGCCGGCGTTGATGCGCTGCGCCAGCTCGGCGATCGCCTGCGGCTGATCGCCGCTCGGCTCGTATTCGCTGATGACCTCGAACGGGCGCACACTACGTGTCGGTTCCATGCGTTCGAGGCTACTCCGTACCACTGACATCGAGGCCCTGGATACACTCGACCCCATGCGTTCCGAGTCTCCCCGTCTCGCGGTGCTCGGTCCCGTTCGACTCGACGGCCGGGATCCCGGCGGCCCGATGATCCGGGCGCTCCTCGTCGCCCTCGCCCTCGAACCGGGCGGCGCTCCCCGTTCGGTCGATGCGCTCTCCGCCGATATCTGGGGCGACGACCTCCCGCACAATCCGAAGGCATCGCTGCAGAGCCTCGTCTCCCGAGCACGAGCCGCCGGCGACGGCGGCATCATCACGACCCTCCCGGGCGGATACGCCCTCGAGCGTTCCTGGAGCGACGGCGCGCGGAGAATCCCCGGGGCGCGCAGCGATCTCGACCTCGCCCGCGATGTCGTGGAGCACCCGGACGGCGGCGGCCGCAGCGTCCGCGATCCGGCCGACCGGGTGCGGGCCCTCGACGCGGCACTGATGCTCTGGACCGGGGAACCCGGCCATGACCTCGCCGACTCCCCCGTCGCGGAGGACCTCCGGGTCGCAGCCGCCCGTCTGCACGACCGTCTGCGCACCGAACGGGCGCGAGCGCTCGCGACGACCGGGCGAACCGACGACCTCGACGCGGCAGCGCGCGAGCTCCGCGCGCTGCTCCCGGAGCACCCGCTCGACGAGCAGCGGCACGTCGAACTCATGGAACTGCTCGTCCGCGCCGGACGCGCCGCCGACGCGCTCGCGGTCCACGCGGAGTTCCGCACGCGTCTCCGCGACGAGCTCGGCGCTTCGCCGAGCACCGCGATCACCGAGCTCAATGCCCGGATCCTGCGCGGCGAGGGTGGACCCGACGCGCCTCGCGACCGTCCCGGAAACGCCTCCGCCGAAGCCGCGAGCGGCGCGGCGGGCGGCACCGCCCGCAGGGATCCCATCAGGATCGGGCTCCCCGTCGCCCTGAGCCCGCTCATCGGCCGCGACTCCGATATCGACGAGACCTCCGCGCTGCTCCGCGCCCACCGGCTCGTCACCGTCCTCGGGGCCGGCGGCCTCGGCAAGACCCGCCTCGCCGCAGCCGTCGCCACGGCCTCCGACGCTCCGTCCGTCGTCTTCGTGCCGCTCGCGGGCGCACGCGAATCCGCGGACGTGCTCCCCGCCATCGGCGGAGCGCTCGGCATCAGCGAGACCACCACGAGCACGCGGCTCGCCGACGCCCGCACGCAACCGGACCTCCGCCAGCGCGTGCTCTCCGCACTCGGCGAACGCGACACCCTGCTCGTCCTCGACAACTGCGAGCAGATCGTCTCGGGCGTCGCGTCGTGGGCGGCCGACGCGCTCGCCACGGTGCCCGGTCTGCGGATCCTCACGACGAGCCGCACTCCGCTCGCGCTCGCATCCGAGGTCTGCCGTCCCCTCGACCCGCTCGCCTACGACGAGGTCACCGGATCCGCGGTCCGGCTCTTCGTCGAGCGCGCCCGGGCCGTCAGACCGGGCGCGGATCTCCCGCTCGACGTCGTCGCCCGCCTCTGCGCGCGCCTCGACGGCCTCCCGCTCGCGATCGAGCTCGCGGCCGCGCGGATCAGGACCATGAGCCCGGCGCAGATCGAGGCCCGGCTCGAGGATCGCTTCGCGCTGCTCACCGTCGGGGACCGCGCGGCACCCGAGCGGCACCGGACCCTCCAGGCCGTGATCGAGTGGAGCTGGGAGCTGCTCGAACCCGTCGACCGCCGTGCTCTGGCGATGCTCTCAGTGCTGCCGGGCGGCCTCTCGCTCGAGACCGCGATCGGCGTCCTGCGCTCCGGTGGCGTGTGCGCGAGCGAGACCGAGGTCGACGAGGTCCTCGACCGGCTCGTCTCGCAATCGCTGCTCGTGGTGTTCGAGGACGCGGGATCCGGCACGATCCGCTTCCGCATGCTCGAGACGGTCCGCGAGTTCGGCCTCGCCCGGCTCCGGCTCGACGGTGTCGAGGACGCGGCCTGGGACGCGGTGCTCGGCTGGGGGCGCGGTTTCGCGGACGCACGATCCCCGGGGATCTTCGCGCTGCCCGGATCGCTCGGAGCCCCGGCCTACCGGGTGATCCGGGCCGAGCAGGACAACCTGCTCGCGGCCCTGCGCCGCGCGGTACGCGACGACCGCCGCCGGGAGGCGGTGCTGCTGCTCGGCGTGCTGGCGCAATCCTGGACGGTTCGCGGCGCGTTCACCGAGTTCACCCGCACCGCGTCCGAGGTCTTCGACGTCATCGCGCGCGCCGCACGCCGGACGGACGGCGCCGATGTCCCGGGCGACGCGCTCGCGCTCTGCCTGGCCACCTGCGCGGTCGGCCTCGGCAGCACCGATCCCGGCCGCGCCGTTCGCGCCATCGCGCTCCTGCGCCGGCTGTGCCGCCGCGATCCCGCGCTGAGCCCGCTGTGGCAGGGCGTCTCGCACATGCTCGAATCCGGGCTCGATGCCGACGCCACCCGCACCGAGCTCGAGACGCTGCGGGCCGGCCCGGACGCCGACGCCCGACTCTTCGCCGAGATGCTCGTCGCGCAGCTCGCGGAGAACGACGGCGATCCGGAGACCGCGCGCATCGCCGCCGAGCGCACCTGGCGGCTCGCGACGGCCGATGACGAACCGTGGATCGCGGCCATGGCCGCCCACTCGCTCGCGCAGCTCGCCAGCCAGTCCGCCCGGCCGGCCGAGGCGCTGCACTGGCTCGACATCGGCACCGCCGGGTTCGAGGACTTCGGGGCCGAGGACGAGATGGGCGAGCGCGGTTGGCTCCGCGGCCTCGCGCTGATCTCGCTCGGACGCGCGGACGAGGCCGAGGCGATGTTCCGAGACCTCACCGGCGCGGTCGATCGCACCGACGACGGCATGGGCCTCGCATCGATCGGCTGGTTCGGCGTCGCCGAGATCGAGCGGTCCCGCGGACGGTTCGGCGACGCGATCGTGAGCTTCGGCCGTGCCATCTCCGAGTTCCGCGAGAACGATCAGCGCGCATCCCCCTGGTACCTGATCGCGCTGGCGGGCTACGTCTCGGCCGCCTGCATCGACGGCTCCCTCCCGTCCACCGAGCAGGCCCGGCTCGCCGCGAAGCTGCGCTCCCGGACCATCGCGGTGCAGCGGCTCCTCGTGCTGCAGCGCTTGCGCTCCGTCTACGTCGATCGCCCGGTGCTCGGCACCGCGCTCACCGGTTGGTCGTCCTGGGCCATCGGGATCCCCGAGTTGCGGGAGCGCGGCCTCGAAGCGCTCGCCCTCGCCGAGCTGCTGGGCGCGCGCCAGGATCAGCCCTGCCTCGCGCTCGAACTGCACCGCGCGCGTGCCGCACGCCTCGTCGGAGCCGATGCGGTCGAGCGGGCGCGCGGCCGGGCGCGCGCGCTGAGCACGGACGAACGGGTGCCCCGAGCATTCACCGTGCTCGGGGCACCCGTCCCGTCGGTCTGATCCGGATCCCGGAATGCCGGATCCCGGCTCAGGCTTTGCGCATGTAGGCCCTCACCGTCAGCGGGGCGAAGATCACGACGATCACCGCGGCTCCCAGCAGCGACACCCAGAGGTCCGCACCGACCGTGCCGGAGTTCGCGAGGTCGCGCACCGCGGTGACGAGGTGCGACACCGGGTTGATGTCGGCGAACCAGCGCAGCCAGTCGGGCAGGGTGTTCGCCGGTACGAAGGCGTTCGACAGGAACGTCAGCGGGAACAGGATCAGCATCGAGATGCCCTGCACGCTCGACGCGGTGCGGGCGATCACACCGAAGAAGGCGAAGATCCAGCTGATCGCCCACGAGCAGGCGATCACGAGCAGACCGGCGAGCACGACCCCGCCGAGGCCGCCGCCGGGCCGGTAGCCCATGAGAAAGCCGACGAAGAAGGTCATGGTCGTGGCGATCGTGTAGCGGACCGTATCCGCGAGCAGCGCCCCCGAGAGCGGGGCGATGCGCGCGATCGGGAGCGAGCGGAACCGGTCGAACACGCCCTTGTCCATGTCCTCGCGCAGCTGGGTGCCGGTGACGACCGAACCCGTGATCACGGTCTGCACCAGGATCCCGGGGATCAGCAGCGGCAGGTACTTCTGCACGTCGCCGGAGATCGCACCGCCGAAGATGTACGCGAACATCAGCGTGAAGATGATCGGCTGGACCGTGACGTCGACGAGCTGCTCCGGCGTGCGGCGGATCTTGACGAGCCCGCGGTAGGCCATCGTGAACGTGTTCGCGATGGACTGGCTCAGGCTGGTGTGGTTCTTGAGATCCCGCTCGGCGGCGGGGACGATGCGTTCGAGGGTGGCGGTGCTCATGCTCGGACCTCCTGGAGTTCGGCGGCGGCCGATTCCGCCTGGTCGGCGGCATCGTGCCCGGTGATGGCGAGGAAGACCTCGTCGAGGGTCGGCTTCTGCACGCTCATCTCGACGAGGGGGATCCCCTCCTCGCGAAGGGTGATCAGCAGATCGGCGACGCGGTCCGCGTCGGCCATGGGTGCGGTGAGGCGGGATCCTTCAGGCGACGGTGCCGCGGTGACGCCGAGCACCCGCTGGATCGCGCGTGCGGCGGTCTCCAGGTCGGATCCGAGCACGGCTCCCCCGTCGCGTCCGCCGATGCGCAGCTGCAGCGATGAGGTACCAACCGAGCTCTTCAGCTCGTCCGGCGTGCCCTCGGCGACGACACGGCCGCGGTCGATCACGGCGATGCGGTCGGCCAGCTGATCGGCCTCATCGAGGTACTGCGTCGTGAGCAGCACGGTCGATCCGGTCGCGACGAGCTCGCGGATCGTGTCCCACATCTGCCCACGGGTGCGGGGGTCGAGGCCGGTGGTGGGTTCGTCGAGGAAGATGAGCGGCGGCTGCGCGATGAGCGAGGCCGCGAGATCGAGCCGGCGGCGCATGCCGCCCGAGAACTTCTTCAGGGGGCGCTTCGCCGCCTCGGTCAGGCCGAAGCGCTCGAGCAGGTCGACGGCCTTCGCTCGGGCTTCGATCCGCGAGAGGCCGAGCAGGCGTCCGAAGATGATCAGGTTCTCGGTGGCCGACAGCGTCTCGTCGACCGACGCGTACTGGCCGGTCACGCCGATCAGCTGCCGCACGACCTGCGGCTCGCGGACGACGTCGTGTCCGAATACCCGGGCGCTGCCGCCGTCGGGACGGAGCAGCGTCGCGAGCATGCTGATGGTGGTGGTCTTGCCTGCGCCGTTCGGGCCGAGCACGCCGTAGATGGATCCCGCGGCCACGCGGAGGTCGACGCCGTCGACCGCCCGGTTGTCGCCGAACACCTTGACGAGCCCATCGGCCTCGACGGCCCATTCGTTCAGTAGTGATGTCATGCGGCAAGCCTCGCGGGGGCCGCTGTCACCGCGCTGTCGCGCCGCTGTCACGGGCTGCCGTGCACGGTCTTGCCCGGCCGCACCCGGCTCCGGACCGCCGCCGCGCGAGAACTCGGGCTGGCGCACGGGGCATCGAGGTGCTTCGATGAGGCCATGACGTCGATCGCCTCGCGTCTCGGACGCACCCCGCTGCTCGTGCTCGTCCTGCTGCTCGCCGCGTGCTCCGGCGCGCCCGCCGATCCGCCGCCCACGTCCTCCGCATCGGGATCCGGAGTGCTGCCGAGCGAAGATCGTCTGCGGGCCGCGCTCGAGTCCGCACTGGCGGGTTCGGGCGTGCCCGGCGGCGCGGTCGTCGTCACCGATGCCGACGGCGGCTCGGCGACCGCGGTCTTCGGCGAACGCGCCCCCGGTGAACCGGTGACGGCGGACACGCGCTTCGCCTACCGGAGCATCACCAAGTCGTTCGTGGGCACGGTGATCCTGCAGCTCGCCGACGAGAAGCGGCTGTCGCTCGACGATCCGGTGTCGAAGTACGTCGCCGGGGTCCCGAACGGCGACCGGATCACCATCGCCGAGCTCGGCGACATGCGGTCCGGGCTCGCGAACTACTCGGCGCAACCCGGCCTCGGCGCGATGCTCAGCAAGGATCCGGCCCGCGACCCGAAGACCTCGGAGCTGCTCGCGCTCTCCTACGCCGTGAAGCCCGTCGCGCCCGGCACCGCCTACGAGTACTCGAACACGAACACCCTGCTGCTCGGCGAGGTGATCCGGAAGGTCACCGGGGACGATTGGGCCACGGCCGTCGATCAGCGTCTGCTGCGCCCGCTGAAGCTGGAGAGCGTGCGCACCGGTTTCGTCGCGGGGAGCGAGAACGCGGCGGGATTCCAGCTCGCCGACGGCAAGATCGTCGAGCAGCTGCCCGTGGTCGCACCCGGGTGGTTCGGAGCGGCGGGCGCGCTCACCGGCAACGCCGCCGACCTCGCCACCTGGGGACGGTCGCTGGGTTCGGGGTCGCTCGTCTCGCAGGACGCCCAGCGGTGGCGCCTGGAGCAGTTCGGCTCGACCGCGGACGACCCGGCGAGCCCGCTCTACGACGACTACGGCTTCGCGATGGGCCGCATCTCGGACTGGATCGGCCACACCGGCACAGGACTGGGCTTCCAGGGCCTCGTCATGTACGACCCCGCGACGCAGCACGTCATCGCGGTGCTGATCAACGGCACCGGCGAGAACCCGGATCTCCCCGTCACCGTGTTCCAGGCGGTGCGGAAGCTCTAGCTCGGGCGACCTGCCCGGGTTCCGAAGGAGATCCGGGTTCAGAAGGACGGATCGTCCCCGAACTCTCCTATCGAAGCCGGATCTCCTCCAGAACCACCGCGATCAGCTCCCCCACCAGCCCCGCGTAGTCGAGCCCGACCGCGGCGTACATGCGCGGCACCTGCGACTGCTCGGTCATGCCCGGCGAGGTGTTGACCTCGTTCAGCACCACCCCGTCGTCGGTCGCGAAGAAGTCGAAGCGCGCGACCCCGGCGCAGCCGAGCGCCTCGTAGAGCAGCACGGCGGCCTGCCGGATCGCGCCCTCCTCGCGCGGATCGAGCGACGCGGGGATCCTGAACTCCGCACTTCCGTCGTATTTCTCGGCCCGGTCGAACACCCCGCCGGGAACCACCCCGATCTCGAGGGTCGATCCGACTCGCAGTCCACCGGACGCGTCCCGGAACACGGCGATGTCGACCTCGCGGCCGCGCACGTATTCTTCGACCAGCACCGTATCGCCGTAGGCGCGGGCCTGCTCGACGGTCGCGACGAGGTCGGCGCGGTCCGCGACGACGAAGACCCCGTTGCTCGATCCCCCGGTGGTCGGCTTCACGACGAACGGCGGCCTGAACTCCGAGGCGAACGCGGCCCCGACGGGCGCCGCCCAACCGCCGGCCAGCGCGCCGCGGGAGGTGGCGATGCCGAGGTCGTCCGCGACGAGCTTCGTCGCCCACTTGTCCATCCCGAGCGCGCCCGCCCGCACCGGGGATCCGACGAACGGGATCCCGGCCATGCGCAGCAGCCCGGCGATCGCGCCGTCCTCGCCGTCGACGCCGTGCAGCACCGGGAACGCGAGATCGCAGTCCGCGATGCGCCCGAGCGCCGCGTGCGCCGGCAGCCGCTGCCCGTCTTCGGCGAGCCAGTGCCCGTCCCGGGCGATCGTGAGCGGAACCGCTTCGAATCCGAGGGCCGCGACAGCCCGGACGACGGACGCCGCCGAGGCGATCGACACCTCGTGCTCGTCGCTGGTCCCGCCGCCGATCACGGCGACTCGGGTGGTGGGGGTCTGCGTCATGCTGCTGCTCCTTGCGCGTGGTTCGAGGGTTCGATGGTGCGATGGATCCGCGGGATCCGGCTCCCGAGCCGGGTCACGATCTCGTGCGGGATCGTGCGCGCCCAGGCGGCCCACTCGGCGACGGTGGGTTCGCCCTCCGCACCGGGACCGAACACGGTCACCTGCTCGCCCGGCTGCAGCTGATCATCGCCCGTGTCGACGACGACCATGTCCATCGAGAAGCGTCCGACGAGCGGCCTCCGACGTCCGCGCACGAGCACCTCCGCGCGGCCGGACGCCTCGCGGGGCAGCCCGTCGCCGTAGCCGACGGGGAGCAGCGCGAGGTGGGTGCGATCCGACGCGACGAAGTCGAGGCCGTAGCCGACACCCGTGCCGGCGCCCACCTCGCGCGAGGACACCACTCGTGAGGTGAGGGTGAGCGCGGGCTTCAGGAGGTCGGTGCTCGCCGACGGGTCGATCCCGAACAGTCCCGCACCGATCCGGTGCACGCCGAACCCGCCGCCCGCACCGGTGAGCGTCGCGGCCGTCGCGGCGAGGTGCGGCACGGCCGGCGCCAGCCCGCGCCGCGACGCGGTCCGGATCGCGTTCGCGAACACCAGCCGCTCGCGCGCGTTCTGCGGGTCCGCGGGGTCGTCGGCGCACGACATGTGCCCCATGATCCCGACCACCCGCACCGAGCCCGACGCCTCGACCTCGCGGGCGAGCGCGCAGAGCGGTGCCCAGTCGGCCGCGGCGCAGCCGTCGCGGGCCATGCCGACGTCGATGTGCAGGTGGATCCGCGCGGGCGACCCGGCGCGCACCGCACCGCGAACCACCGCCGCCAGCAGTTCGACGCTCGGTACCGCCAGGTCGATACGCCGCCGCACCGCCTCCTCGAAGTCCGCCTCGGGCGTGTTCAACCAACTGAGGATCGGCGCGTCGACGCCGCCATCGCGCAGCGCCACGGCCTCATCGATCGAGGTGACGCCGATCGACTTCGCGCCGGCCTCGAGCACCGAGTGCGCGATGGCGCCGTGCCCGAACGCGTCGGCCTTCAGCACGGCCATGAGCCGATCGCCGGTCAGGCGCGCGAACGCGGCGGTGTTCTCGCGGATCGCGTCGTCGTGCACGATGAGTTCGGAGACGGTTGGCTGCATGTGCAGCAGTCAAGCGGGTTCGATGTTGCCGCAGCCTATGCCGCTTTCGATACGCGGACGGTACGTCTCGCTTCATAGGCTGGCGCCATGACCCGCTATCTGCTCGCCGGCGGCGGGACCGCCGGCCACGTCTCACCGCTGCTCGCGGTCGCCGACCGGATCCGAGAACGCGATCCCGGGGCGTCGGTCCTCGTCCTCGGCACCGAGGAGGGGCTCGAAGCACGTCTGGTCCCGCAGCGCGGGCACGAGCTCCGCACGATCCCGCGGGTACCGTTCCCGCGCAGGCCCGATCTGCACGCCGCACGGTTCCCGGCGCGATTCCGACGCGCGGTCGCACTCACGCGCGAACTCCTGCGCGAAGAGCGCATCGACCTGCTGATCGGCTTCGGCGGATACGTCTCGGCCCCGGCCTACGTCGCGGCCCGGCGGGAGCGCGTGCCCTACGCGGTGCACGAGGCGAACGTCCGGCCGGGGCTGGCCAACGTCTGGGGCGCCCGCCGCGCCGCAGCCGTCGGCACGGTCTTCCCCGGGACTCCGCTGCGCGGTGCCGAGGTCGTCGGCATGCCGCTGCGCGCCGAGATCGCGTCGCTCGACCGCGCGGCCTCCCGCGCGGAAGCCGCCGAGGTCTTCGGACTCGATCCGCACCGCCCGGTGCTGCTGGTGTTCGGCGGCTCGACCGGCGCGCGCCGGATCAACGACGCCTTCGCGGCGTCCTGGCCCGCGATCGCCGCCGCGGGGTGGCAGCTCCTGCACGTGACCGGCGAGCAGAAGATCGACGAGGTGGGCGCGAGCAGCGCCGACGCCCGCGCGGTGGTCCCCTATGTCGATCGGATGGACCTCGCGTACGCGCTCGCCGATCTGGTCGTGTGCCGCTCGGGCGCGGCGACCGTGAGCGAGATCAGCGCACTCGGTATCCCGGCGGTCTACGTGCCCTACGCCGTCGGGAACGGCGAGCAGGCGCTCAACGCCCGCGCCGCGGTCGAGGCGGGCGGCGCCGTGCTGCTCGCCGACGCGGATCTCACTCCGGACGCGGTGGACGAACGGATCGTGCCGCTGCTGCAGGACGCGGATCGGCGCCGGCGCATGAGCGCGGCCGCCTCAGTGCTCGGCGTGCGGGACGCCGCCGGCCGGATGCTCGCGCTCGCCGAGCGTGCGCTCGGCTAGGCCCTCCTGACGAAGCGAACGCGCCCGCCTCCGCTCCGCGTACGGAGGAAGAGGGGCGCGCTCGACGTGCGGAGCGGCGGTCGACTCAGGCGAACCAGAGCGCGAGCTCGCGGGCGGCCGACTCGGGCGAGTCGGACCCGTGCACGAGGTTCTGCTGCACTTTGAGGCCCCAGTCGCGGCCGAGGTCGCCGCGGATGGTGCCGGGTGCCGCCGTGGTCGGATCGGTGGTGCCCGCGAGCGAGCGGAAGCCCTCGATGACCCGGTGGCCCTCGGCGCGGATCGCGACCGTGGGGCCCGAGCTCATGAACTCGATGAGGGGCTCGTAGAAGGGCTTGCCCTCGTGCTCGGCGTAGTGCGCGGCGAGCAGCTCGCGATCGGCGTCCACCAGTCGGAGGTCGACCAGACGGTACCCCTTCGCCTCGATGCGGCGCAGGATCTCACCGGTCAGGCCACGGGCGACGCCGTCGGGCTTCACCAGGATGAGGGTCTCTTCTGCGGACATGCGTCTCCTTCGTTCAGAACGGAATACGGGGAACAAGTGTAGTGAGCGGAGGTGGCTACTCCGGTGCGCCTTGGGAGGCGAGCCAGGCGGCGCGGTCCCGGTCGATCTGCGCGCCCCGCACCATGCAGAAGATCCACAGGGCCAGGAAGACGAGGCTCACGAACAGGCTCATCGGCATGATGAAGGCGACGGCGAGCATGAGCGCGTGCACCGCCCAGCCGAGCTTGATCCCGAGCCCGCCGCGCATGCACGCCAGCGCGACGACGATCACCAGGCACAGCCCGATGCCGATATAGATGCCGAGCTCCCGTGGTTCCAACAGTGACAGCCCGAACACCGTCATGCCCATGAGGAACACGATGATCAGCTCGAAGCCGAGCACGATGGAGGCGAGCGCCCGCTGGGTGGACTGGCGACCGCTGCGGGCACCCGAGACGCGCATGGCGGAGTTGTGCGCGAGCGTCTCGGACGGCGACAGCTGGAGCTCCTCGCCGTCCTCGGCGGAGGCGCCGCGGACCTTGCGCGGGCTCATGCGATCCCCCAGCCCTCGTCGCGCGAGTACGCGATGGCCTCGCCGGCGAGCATGACCGACCCGGTGACGAGGACGCCGCGCGACTCGCCCTCCTCGACGGTCGACGCCCAGGCCCGAGCCGCGTCGAGCGCGTCGGGCAGGCGCTCCTCGACCTCGACCGGCAGGCCGGGCAGCGCGGTCGCCGCCAGCTCGGCGAGCCGGTCGGCGTCGATGGCACGGGGCGAATCCACGGTGGTGAGGATCACGCGCGACGCGAGCGGGGCCAGCGCGGCGAGCACGCCGGCGGCGTCCTTCTCGCCGAGCACGCCGACGATCAGTGCCACCTCGGAGAAGCGGAACGACTCGACGAACGCTCGCGCGAGCGCCTCCGCGCCGTGCGGGTTGTGCGCCGCATCGACGACCACGGACGGGTCGGTCCCGATCAGCTGCAGGCGGCCCGGCGAGGTCAGCTGTCCGAGCCCCTCGTCGAGCACCTCCTCGGGCACCGGTCGCTCGCCGCCGAGGAATGCCTCGACGGCGGCGATGGCGAGCGCCACGTTCTCGGCCTGGTGTCCGCCGAACAGCGGGACGAAGGCCGGATCGTACGCATTGCCGGTCGCACCGACGACATCGATCTGACGTCCGCCGACGGCGAGACGGTCGTCGGCGAGGCGGAAGTCGCGCCCCTGCACGAGCACGCGCGAACCGGTGCGCTCCGCGGCGGCCTCGATCGCCGCCAGCGCGGCCGGATCCTGCGCGGCCGAGACGACCGTGCTGCCCGGCTTGATGATGCCGGCCTTGGTCTGCGCGATGGTCGCGATGTCCGGGCCCAGGATCGCGGTGTGGTCGAGCGCGATCGGCGTGAATACGGCGACCTGCGCGTCGACGATGTTCGTCGCGTCCCACTCGCCGCCCATGCCGACCTCGATCACCGCGACGTCGACCGGAGCGTCGGCGAAGGCCGTGAACGCGAGCACGGCGAGCGCCTCGAAGAAGGTGATCGGACCCTGGCCCGACTCCTCGAGCTCGGCGTCGACGACCTCGAGCGGCAGCTGCAGCTCGCTCCACGCCTCGGCGAGTCGCGGTCCGCTGATCGGCGATCCGTCGACCTGGAAGCGCTCCGTGAAGTCGACGAGGTGCGGGCTCGTGAAGAGCCCGGTGCGCAGCCCGTGCGCGCGCAGCAGCGACTCCACCGCGCGGCTCGTCGAGGTCTTGCCGTTGGTGCCGGCGATCTGCACGACGGGGAACGAGAGCTGGGGCGAGCCCGCGAGCTCGGCGAGTCGGCGCACCGGCTCGATGCGCGGGCGGGGGTTCGCCTCGCCCACGCGGCCGAGCAGCGCGTCATAGACCTCTTCTGCGGTGCTCATCGGGCGTCCTCCTCTTCGGGCGCGTCGAGCCCGGTGGTGTCGATCGTGATGATGAGCGGAGCCTTGTCCGTGCCGAGGGCCTTCGCGCCGGTCACGAAGACGCCGTCGCCGGGAGACGGGATGTCGTCGACGATCGCGTCGATCCCGATCGCCTCCTGCACCGCGAAGCCGGCCGCGAGCGTCTCCGCGGCGATCAGTCCGCCGTGCGTCCGGAGCGCGTCCACGTGAGCGGGCTCCGCGTTCAGCGCGAGCACGATGCGATCGCTCACGTCGAGACCGGCGTTCTTGCGCGCCTCCTGCACGGCGCGGATCGCGTCGCGTGCGATGCCCTCGGCCTCGAGCTCGGGCGTCGTCTCGGTGCGCAGCAGCACGAAGCCGCCGCCCTGGAGCAGCGCGAGCGCCGTCGACCCGTCGGAGCCGTCGCCGGCCGAGAGCGTGAGCTCGTACTCCCCCGGCTCGAGCGCGATGCCGCCGGCGGTGACGACGCCGTCGGTCTCGGACCAGTCGCCCGACTTCGCACCGCGGATCGCCTGCTGCACGTTCTTGCCGATGCGCGGGCCGGCGGCGCGGGCGTTGACGGCCAGCGTGTGCACGATCCCGTGCTCGGCCGCACTCTCGGCGGTCTGCTCGACGAGCGTGACCCGCTTGACGTTGAGTTCCTCGCGCAGGATCTCCGCGAACGGCTCCAGAGCCTCCGGCCGTGCGCTCACGACGGTGAGCTCCGAGAGCGGCAGGCGGACCCGCAGACGACGGGCCTTGCGCAGCGCGAGCGCCTGCGAGGTGATCTGACGGACCTCGTCCATCGCGACGATCAGCTCGTCGTCCGCGGGGAACTCCGCGGCGTCCGGCCAGTCCGCGAGGTGCACCGAGCGGCCGCCGGTGAGTCCGCGCCAGATCTCCTCGGTGACGAGGGGCGCCATCGGCGCCGCGACGCGTGCCACGGTCTCGAGCACGGTGAACAGGGTGTCGAAGGCCTGGCGGTTCGACTCCTTGCCGTTCTCGCCGTTCGTGCCCTCCCAGAAGCGGTCGCGCGAGCGGCGCACGTACCAGTTGGTCAGCGTCTCGGCGAAGTCGCGCAGGGTCTCGGCCGCGCTCGTCGTGTCGAGCCCGTCGAGGTGCGCCTCGACCTCGCGCACCAGGCGTCCGGCCTTGGCCAGGATGTAGCGGTCCAGCGGATCGCTCGAGTCGGTGCGGCGCTCCGCCTCGATCCCGTCCGCGTTCGCATAGAGGCTGAAGAAGTAGTACGAGTTCCACAGCGGCAGGATGAACTGGCGCACGCCCTCGCGGATCCCCTCTTCGGTCACGACGAGGTTGCCGCCGCGGACCACCGGCGAGGCCATGAGGAACCAGC
The DNA here is from genome assembly GCF_000980875.1 of Leucobacter sp. Ag1. Classification (GTDB taxonomy): domain Bacteria; phylum Actinomycetota; class Actinomycetes; order Actinomycetales; family Microbacteriaceae; genus Leucobacter; species Leucobacter iarius. The sequence goes on from NZ_LAYO01000110.1 coordinate 111,400, forward strand.
GCATCGCGTCGGATCCGTCGCGGTCGAAGACCTCGTTCACGTCGGGGTAGTTGCGCAGCGACTTCGACATCTTGTTGCCGTCGGAGCCGAGCACGATGCCGTGGCTGATCACGTTCTTGAACGCGGGGCGATCGAAGAGCGCGGTCGCGAGCACGTGCTGCAGGTAGAACCAGCCGCGCGTCTGCCCGATGTACTCGACGATGAAGTCGGCGGGCTGGTGCGTGTCGAACCACTCGCGGTTCTCGAACGGGTAGTGCGCCTGCGCGAACGGCATCGAGCCCGAGTCGAACCAGACGTCGAACACGTCCTCGATCCGGCGCATGGTGCTCGCGCCGGTGGGATCGTCGGGGTTCGGCCGGGTCAGGGAGTCGATGTACGGGCGGTGCAGGTCGACCTCGCCCTGCTCATTGCGCGGCAGCTCGCCGAAGTCGGCCTCGAGCTCGGCGAGCGAGCCGTAGACGTCGACGCGCGGGTACTCGGGGTCGTCGCTCTTCCACACCGGGATCGGGCTGCCCCAGTAGCGGTTGCGGCTGATCGACCAGTCGCGGGCGCCCTCGAGCCACTTGCCGAACTGCCCGTGCTTGACGTTCTCGGGGACCCAGGTGATCTCCTCGTTGACCTCCAGCATGCGCTGCTTGATGTCGGTCACGCGCACGAACCAGCTGGAGACCGCCTTGTAGATCAGCGGGTTCCGGCAGCGCCAGCAGTGCGGGTAGGAGTGCTCGTAGCTCGCCTCGCGCAGCAGGCGGCCCTCTTGCTTGAGCAGGCGGATCAGCGGGCGGTTGGCGTCCATCCAGAGCTCGCCGGCCACGTCGGTGACCGCCTTGATGAAGCGGCCCCCGTCGTCGACGGAGACGATGACGGGCATGCCGGCTTCGGCGGTGATGCGGTGGTCGTCCTCGCCGTACGCGGGCGCCTGGTGCACGATGCCGGTGCCGTCGCTGGTCGAGACGTAGTCGTCGACGAGCACGCGCCAGTAACGCTCGGTGCCCCACACCTCGGCGTCGGCGAAGTAGTCGAAGAGCCGCGCGTATTCGACCTCGGCAAGCTCCGCGCCGAGCACGGTGCGCTCGACGGCCGCGTTCACGGCCTCGGCGGATTCGTAGCCGAGATCCTTCGCGTGGTTGCCGACGAGGTCGACCGCCAGCAGGTAGCGGGCCTCGCCCGCCGCTCCGCCGTCGGCGCCGCCCGCCGGGCCCGCGGGCACGACGGCGTAGGAGATCTCGGGTCCGACCGCGAGGGCCGCGTTGGTGGGCAGGGTCCAGGGCGTCGTCGTCCATGCGAGCGCGCGCACGCCGTCGAGACCGAGCTCGGCCGCGCGGTCTCCCGTGAAGGGGAAGGTCACGGTCACCGAGGGGTCCTGGCGCATCTGGTAGACGTCGTCGTCCATGCGCAGCTCGTGGTTCGAGAGCGGGGTCTCGTCGCGCCAGCAGTAGGGCAGGATCCGGGATCCCTCGTAGGCGAGGCCCTTCTCGTGCAGCTGCTTGAACGCCCAGAGCACGCTCTCCATGTAGCCGAGGTCGAGGGTCTTGTACCCGTGCTCGAAGTCGACCCAGCGCGCCTGGCGGGTGACGTAGTCCTCCCACTCGCGGGTGTACTGCAGCACGGCGTCGCGGGCCTTCGCGTTGAACGCGGCGATGCCCATCTCCTCGATCTCGCGCTTCTCCGTGATGCCGAGCTGCTTCATCGCCTCGAGCTCGGCGGGCAGGCCGTGGGTGTCCCAGCCGAAGCGGCGCTCCACCTTCTTGCCGCGCATCGTCTGGAAGCGCGGGAAGACGTCCTTGGCGTAGCCGGTGAGCAGGTGGCCGTAGTGCGGCAGACCGTTGGCGAAGGGCGGGCCGTCGTTGAAGACCCACTCGGCCTCGCCCTCGCGGCGCCGGATCGACTCGCGGAAGGTGTCGTCGGCCTTCCAGAAGGCGAGCACGCGCTGCTCGACCTCGGGAAGTCGCGGGGACGGCGATACTTCGGCTGCTGCACCGTTCGGCTGCTGCGCGGCGTCGCCGGTCGACTGCTTCGGATACGTCATGTTCGGGGCCCTCGTGCGTGTCCGTGCGCGTACGGCTGCTGTCGCCTACGTGCACTGTTCCGACGCCGGGACGAGCGCTGCGCTTCGCAGCTCCCGCGGTACCACCCCGCTTGCCGACCCGCGCTGCGAGCAGCGAGGTTCGGCCTCTTCGTTCGGCTGTGACGGGCCGTTCCCGTTCGGTTCTAGTGGACCGCGCGCGCCGAAGCACTCACGAGCGTTCTTCCGAAGGCTCCCCGGTGATGGCCGGATCGACGCCTGTGCGTTCGATTCTACCGGATCGCGATGAGCCGGGATAGCATCGCAGCATCCAGGTCGATGCCGATTCCCAGGAGGCCGCCAGTGTCCGCACCCGCCGATCAGCCCAACGTCGTCGAACAGCCCGAGCAGCACCTCGCGGTCGTCCGGGATCGCGTCGCGTTCGCGGACGTCCCCGCGCTCTACGATCGCGCGTATCCGGCGATCTTCGGCGCGCTCGGCGCGGCGGGCATCGCCCCGAGCGCACCCCCGATGGGGGTCGTGCACGGCTCCCCCGACGGCACCCTCGATCTCTCGGTCGCGGTGCCGGTCGCGGAGCCCTTCACCGGCGACGGCGAGGTCACCGCCGAGACCATCTCGGCCGGGCGGGTCGCGACGCTGCTGGTGCGCGGCGATTACTCGCAGATCGGTCCGGCGTATCAGCGCCTGTTCGAGTGGACCGCAGCCCAGGGCCTCGAAGCGACCGGCCTCGCGTGGGAGCAGTACCTGACGGAGCCGCAACCGGGCGGGGACCCGGCCGAGAACGAGACCCTCGTCGCGATCCAGCTCGCCGACTGAGGCAGGCGAGGACGGCTACCGCGCGGGATCCGAGCAACGGGATTCGAGCGTAATCCAGACCTGCCCATCGATCGTCGAGCGGTCGTTGACCGACACTCGGTCCAGCAGCGGCTGTCCGGGATTCTGCAGGAAGCGCTCGGACCGGATCCCATCGACGACGGAGTACCCGATTCCCCGGAACTGGCGCAGCACCCGCTCGGCCCCCCAGCCGTCCTCGTCACCGGCGACCGAGAACCGGACGGACTCCCGCGCACCCTCGGGCGCGGTCCCGACTGCCTCGCAGGTCGCGGTCTCGATCGGGTCCTCGCCGGACTTCGCTCCGACCGCCATGATCATCCGCTCCATCTCCGTGCGCGCCTCGCCGACCCCGGGCACCGGCGCTTCGACAGGTGCCGGACTCGACTCGCCAGACGCCACCGACTCTCGTTCAGGTGACGAGGCATCCAGGTTCGCGAGGGCTGTGCCCACGGCTTGCTGCGAGGTCGCCACCTGCATCGTTCCCAGGAATACCAACGTGCCGAGCAGTGCCGCGCCGCCGAGCACCGTCGTACTGAGCCAGATCCGGGACCGGCGCCAGGCCGCGATCACGCACAGCACGCTCGAGACCGCGACAAGGACGGCGGCCAGGATCGCTAGATCGACGGCGCTGCTGGCGTTCGCGGCGACGTACTCGACCCACTGTCGGGCGTCGGCACGACGCAGCCCGGAATTCGGCCCCTGGGAGGCAGCCAGCCCGCGGAAGATCTCCGACCACCAGATCGTCGTGCAGATCCACGCCACAGCGAGCAGATAGAGGGTGATCAGCAGACCGCGGACGAAGAAGCGCAATCGCCGCGCGAAAGCGTCCGCCTCGGGCTTGTCCACGAGCTCCGCGTCCGAAGCTGTATCGGCGTCCATGCGGTTCACCCCCAACTCGATCCCCTGAAACGATACGCGAATACGCTTGAAGGGGCATCAAATCCGCTCGACGCGGGATACTGGTGGGATGAACGCCTCCCCCAGCACCCCCGCTCGCGGTCGGCCGCGAGCCTCCAGCCGCGCCGTCCTCGAAGAGGCGGCGTCCGAGCTGTTCCTCGAGCAGGAATACGCTCGCACGAGCGTCGATCAGATCGCGCGCCGCGCCGGTGTGAGCCGAGGCACCTTCTTCAACTACTTCGCGAGCAAGGCCGACGTGTTCTGGGGCGACGTCGACGCGCAGCTCGATCGGCTGCCCGATCTGCTCGGCGCCTCCGATTCCGAGCCCGCCGTTGCCATCGAGGCCGCGCTCACCGAGATGGCCCGGAACTTCGGCCCCGACCGGGTGCCCTGGATCCTCAACCACTTCGAGGCGATCGGCTCGCCCGACGAGGTCCTCGCCGCGGCGACGCGCCGCGTCACCAGAGCCGCGGAGTCGCTGCGCGCCTTCGTCGCCGAACGCACGAACGCCCACCCGCAGGATCTCGGCGTCGCCCTGACCGTCAACACCGCGCTCGCCCTCGTGCTCTCCGCGGTGCAATCCTGGATCGCGGCGGGACCGAGCCGCGGGGGCCTCGACGGGCACCTCGCGCTCGTGGCGGCGATGCGGCGGGGCGGCGATGCCGATGCGACCGGATCGGTCCGCTAGAACCCTCCCTGGATCCAGGCGGTTCCGGCGGCCTGCGGGCGAGCCGGCCCGTTCATCGTGACCGCCGAATACCCGGCCTCCCACCCGGCCGGGGGCTCCGCGAGCAGCTCCCGCACGTCGCTCGCGGAGCGCTCCGGATCCCCGCTCCACGGGACGGACACGAACACCTGGTACTGGCGGTCCCCCGACTCGACGAGCCGCAGGCACACCCCGTAGCGCTCAGGCCGATCCCACGGCGGCCCGGAGAACTCGATCCGCATGCCGGACGCGGCGAGCCGCTCGTGATCGACCAGTTCCAGCACCCGACGCGCGGCAGTGTCCTCCCGACGTTCCCAGGAGCGATCCGTGCCGATGCGGGCGACCTCCGCGTCGTACTGCGCCGCGTCGAACACGAGCGGGCGGTCTATCGGGGCCTCGTGCTCCCAGTCCCAGCGCACCGCGTCGCCGTCGCGGACGATGACCGCGTCGGTCATGGCGCAGCCGTAGGTCCCGCAGATGCACCTCGCGACGGGCACGGAGCGCGCCTCGCGCGTCGCCACCAGACGGATCTCCGGGAGAAGCAGGTCGAACGGCCCCATTCCGAGCCCGGCTCCGCGCGCCGTGAGCTCGACCTCATCGACGCTGCCGGCGAGCACGCAGAAGATCCGGACCTGCAGCTCGCCCGCCACGGGGTCGAAGTCGTCATCCGCGCCGTCGCCCCGGCTCGCGTCGGCCACCTCGAACCGGACCCTGTCACGCATCATGCCGCAATGGTAGGCGGCGCGGCGGTTCCACCGCACCCCGATCATCGCGCTTCGATAGACTGGGGGCACACACCTTCAGGCACCAGCGCGGTCGCGTCGATCGCGCGCAGACACGGTGCCGCCCACATCGACCCCGACCTCGCGTCGAGACACGGAGCCACCGCATGAGCGCGATCCCCGACAAGCCGGCACTCGAAGGCCTCGAAGCCAAGTGGGGCACGAGCTGGGAAGCCGAGGGCACCTACCGCTTCCCGCGCGAGGGGGCCGAGCGCAGCGAGGTCTACAGCATCGACACGCCTCCGCCCACCGCGTCGGGGTCCCTGCACGTCGGGCACGTGTTCTCCTACACGCACACCGACACGGTGGCGCGCTTCCAGCGCATGCGCGGCAAGCGCGTCTTCTACCCGATGGGCTGGGACGACAACGGTCTGCCGACCGAGCGCCGCGTGCAGAACTACTACGGCGTGCGCTGCGATCCCTCGCTCCCCTACGTCGAGGACTTCGTCCCGCCGCACGAGGGCGGCGACGGCAAGAGCGTGAAGGCCGCCGACCAGCAGCCGATCTCGCGCCGCAACTTCATCGAGCTGTGCGAGCGCCTCACGGTCGAGGACGAGAAGCAGTTCGAGGATCTCTGGCGCACGCTCGGCCTCTCGGTCGACTGGACGCAGACCTACCGCACCATCGGCGCCGACTCGATCCGCGCATCGCAGCTCGCCTTCCTCGGCAACATCGAGCGCGGCGAGGCCTACCAGGCCCAGGCTCCCACGCTGTGGGACGTCACCTTCCGCACCGCGGTCGCGCAGGCCGAGCTCGAGGATCGCGAGCAGCCCAGCGCCTACCACACGCTCGCGTTCCACCGGACGGACGGCGCGGGCGACATCCTCATCGACACCACGCGCCCCGAGCTGCTCGCCGCCTGCGTCGCGCTCGTCGCGCACCCCGACGACGAGCGCTTCAAGCCGCTCTTCGGCACCACCGTGCGCACCCCGATCTTCGGCGTCGAGGTGCCGATCGTCGCGCACCACCTCGCCCAGCAGGACAAGGGCACCGGAATCGCCATGATCTGCACCTTCGGGGACGTGACCGACGTCGTCTGGTGGCGCGAGCTCAACCTGCCGAACCGCGCGATCCTCGGCTTCGACGGCCGCGTGCTCGCCGAGGCCCCCGAGGCGATCACCAGCGAGGCCGGGCTCGACGCCTACGCCCAGATCGCGGGTAAGACCGTGTTCAGCGCCAAGCAGACCATGGTCGAGCTGCTGCAGGCCTCCGGCGAGCTGCAGGGCGAGATCCGAAAGATCTCCCACCCCGTCAAGTTCTTCGAGAAGGGCGACAAGCCGCTCGAGATCGTCTCGACCCGCCAGTGGTACATCACGAACGGCGCGCGCGACGAGGACCTGCGCGAGCGCCTGCTCGCCCACGGTCGCGAGCTCGAGTGGCACCCCGACTTCATGCGGGTGCGCTACGAGAACTGGGTCGAGGGGCTGTCGGGCGACTGGCTGATCTCGCGCCAGCGCTTCTTCGGCGTGCCGATCCCGGTCTGGTACCCGCTCGACGCCGAGGGCAACCCGGTCTTCGACCAGCCGATCGTCGCGACGAAGGAGCAGCTGCCCGTCGACCCGTCGAGCGATGTGCCCCCGGGCTACGACGCCGCGCAGCGCGGCCAGGCCGGCGGATTCGTCGGCGAGGTCGACGTCATGGACACCTGGGCGACCTCCTCGCTCACCCCGCAGCTCGCCGGCGGCTGGGAGCGCGATCCCGAGCTCTTCGAACTCGTCTTCCCGTTCAGCCTGCGCCCGCAGGGCCAGGACATCATCCGCACCTGGCTCTTCTCGACGCTGCTGCGCTCCGAGCTCGAGTCGGGGCGGCTCCCCTGGCAGCACGCCGGCATCTCGGGCTGGATCCTGGATCCCGACCGCAAGAAGATGTCGAAGTCGAAGGGCAACGTCGTCACCCCGCTCGGCATGCTCGAGCAGCACGGTGCCGATGCGGTCCGCTACTGGGCGTCGTCCGCCAAGCTCGGCACCGACGCGGCCTTCGACCCGCAGAACCCGACCCAGATCAAGATCGGGCGCCGACTCGCGATCAAGCTGCTCAACGCCGCGAAGTTCACGCTCTCGTTCGACGCCTCCGGCGCCGGCACCGTGACCGAGGCCCTCGACCGCTCGATGCTCGCGTCGCTCGCGACCGTGATCGAGGACGCGACCCGCGCATTCGAGGCGTACGATCACGCTCGCGCGCTCGAGATCACCGAGTCGTTCTTCTGGACCTTCTGCGACGACTACCTCGAGCTCGTCAAGGAGCGCGCGCACGCCGGCAGCGGCCAGCCGCAGGCCTCCGCGGTCACCGCGCTGCGCCTGGCGCTCTCGGCGTTCATCCGCCTGCTGGCGCCGTTCCTCCCCTACGCGACCGAAGAGACCTGGTCCTGGTTCAACGAGGGATCGGTGCACGTCGCCGCGTGGCCGCAGGCCGCCGAAGCGTCGGAGCCCGCGGGCCCCGACGCCGATCCCGGCCTGCTCGGACTCGTCGGCTCGGCGCTCGTCGGTATCCGCGGTGCCAAGACGGCCGCGAAGGCCTCGCAGAAGACGCCGGTCGAGCTCGCGGTCGTGCAGACGCCCGCGGCCGACCGCGACCGCCTGCAGCTCGCCGCCGACGACCTCAGCAAGGTCGGGCGCATCGCCGAGCTCCGCATCGAAGCGGCCGAGGTCGACGCTCCGACCGTCGCCGAGATCCGCCTCGAGGCTCCGGCCGAGGCCTGAGCCGGGGCTTCCGGCAGAGGAGAAGACAGCATGCAGCTCGGGACGCGTTGGCGGGTGGGTCAGCCCCCGCACGCCAGCGTCCCGGGCGCCCTGCTGCCCCTGATCGCCGCGGCTGAGCGGCAGCACCCCGAAGCGTCCGCGTGGACGCTGACCTGGCTCGAGGGACGCCCCCGGTGCGCCCTCGACGACCTGCTGCTCGTCACCCTCGACGGCACCGAGTCGCTGCGCGCCTCCGCGGACGCGCCCGACGAGGACGATGACGATTGGTTGAGCTGAGCATCCCATGAAGCATTCGACTGTTCCCGCAACGCGCCGTCCGGTCGGCCCCCGCCGCGTGACCGCGGCGGTCGCGATAGCGCTGTGCCTGTCGGTCCCGCTCGCACTCACCGCGTGCGCACCCGAGCCCGGTGCGGGCGGGGGGGTCTCGCAGGACAAGCCCGGGAACAGCAGCACCAAGGGCGGTGGCGGGGACGCTTCGGGGTCGAGCTGGTCGAAGCCGAAGCACGAACCCGACATCGCCAAGCAGAAGACCCTGCCGAAGGGGTTCCCGACGGATGCGTTCGCCGTGCCGAAGAGCGCGACGATCGACGATGCGGGCGAGCGCGGCCCCGGTGTCTGGTTCGTCGTGCTGTCTGCGAAGGACCGCGCTGCGGCGGATGCGCTGTGGGCCGAGGTGATCTCGACGAATGGCTTCGCCGAGCAGGATGCGGCCGAGACGCCGGAGGGCGGCCGTTCAGCGACCCTGTCGAATACGCGGCTGACCGTGCAGGCTCTCACCCTGCCGGGCGACGGCGGGGCCGTGCTGCTCAGCTACGACCTCTCGACTCCGCCGCCGTCCGAATAGGAACCCGACCGCGGCAGCGGCTCAGGCCGTGCGCTCACCACTCGTCGCGGCGCGCAGCACTCGAGGTGCGGCTTCGCCCGTGACGGATTCCCGGGTGACGACGACCTTCGCGATCGACTCGTCCGAGGGTGCGTCGAACATGACCGGCCCGAGGACGCCCTCGAGGATCGCGCGCAGGCCGCGCGCGCCCGTCTTGCGCTCGACCGCGAGTTCGGAGATCGCCTCAAGCGCGGCGTCCTCGAATTCGAGGCCGACCCCGTCGAGCTCGAACATGCGCTGGTACTGCTTGACCAGGGCGTTCTTCGGCTCCGTCAGGATGCGCGTGAGCGCGGACACGTCGAGCGGATCGACGGTGGCGACGACCGGCAGTCGACCGATGAACTCGGGGATGAGGCCGAACTTGTGCAGGTCTTCGGGGAGCAGCTCGGCGAACAGCTCGGAGTCGTCGCGCTTGCTGGACAGCGGTGCGCCGAAGCCGATGCCGCCCTTGCCGACGCGGGACGCCACGATCTCTTCGAGGCCGGCGAAGGCGCCCGCCACGATGAACAGCACGTTCGTCGTGTCGATCTGGATGAATTCTTGATTCGGGTGCTTGCGGCCACCCTGCGGCGGCACCGATGCCACCGTGCCCTCGAGGATCTTGAGCAGCGCCTGCTGCACGCCCTCGCCCGAAACATCGCGCGTGATCGAGGGGTTCTCGGCCTTGCGCGCGATCTTGTCGATCTCGTCGATGTAGATGATGCCCGTCTCAGCGCGCTGCACGTCGAAGTCCGCCGCCTGGAGCAGCTTGAGGAGGATGTTCTCGACGTCCTCACCGACGTAGCCCGCCTCGGTCAGCGCGGTGGCATCGGCCACCGCGAACGGCACGCCGAGCTGGCGCGCGAGCGACTGCGCGAGATAGGTCTTGCCGCAGCCGGTGGGACCGACCATGAGGATATTGGACTTGGCGATCTCGACCTGCTCGGCGGCGGCCTCGGCGCTCGTGAGCTTCTGCGCCGCGCGCACCCGCTTGTAGTGGTTGTAGACCGCCACCGCGAGCGACTGCTTGGCGCGATCCTGACCGATCACGTACTGGTCGAGGAAGTCGGAGATCTCGCGCGGCTTGTGCAGCGTGAACTCGGGCGACTCGGGCGCGGCCGACTCGGCCATGCGTTCCTCGATGATCTCGTTGCAGAGACCGACGCACTCGTCGCAGATGTAGATCTGCGGACCCGCGATCAGCTGTTGGACCTGCTTCTGCGACTTCCCGCAGAAAGAGCACTTCAGCAGGTCGCTGCTCTCGCCGATCTTCGCCATGCGACGTCCCCTTTCGGATCGGTGTGGTTCGATGTTCTCGAGCCTAACCCGCACCACCGACATTGCCGCCGGCGGCACGCCGCGGCCCGACGCCGGTGGCGTCGGGCCGCGGGGACGGTCAGGATCCGAGCACTGCCTGCGGGTTCTTCCGGCTGGTGAGCACCTGGTCGACCAGACCGTACTCGAGCGCCTCGTCGGCGCTCAGGATCTTGTCGCGATCGATGTCCTGGTGCACCTGCTCGGGAGTGCGGTTCGAGTGCTTCGACAGCGTCTCCTCCAGCCACTCACGCATGCGCATGATCTCGCGCGCCTGGATCTCGATGTCCGAAGCCTGGCCGTGACCGCCCTGGCCCGACGAGGGCTGGTGGATCAGCACACGGGCGTTCGGCAGCGCGAGGCGCTTGCCGGGCGTGCCGCCCGCGAGCAGGACCGCCGCTGCCGAGGCCGCCTGGCCGAGGCACACCGTCTGCACGTGGGGGCGGATGTACTGCATCGTGTCGTAGATCGCCGTCATCGCGGTGAACGAGCCACCGGGAGAGTTGATGTACATGGTGATGTCGCGCTCGGTGTCCTGGCTCTCGAGGACGAGGAGCTGCGCCATCACGTCGTCGGCCGACGCGTCGTCGACCTGCACGCCGAGGAAGATGATGCGATCCTCGAACAGCTTGGCGTAGGGGTCCTGGCGCTTGTAGCCGTAGGCCGTGCGCTCCTCGAAGGAGGGCAGCACGTAGCGGGACTCGGGCATGAGCAGACCGGAACCGCCGGCCTGCGGCAGAGAAGGCATCTGCGGGGTGTTCATTGAAGTTCTCTCCTGGTTCCGCTGGCTACTTGCTGGTTCCGCCGCCGCCGACCACGTCGGAGGCCGAATCGCGGATGAAGTCGACGAAGCCGTACTCGAGCGCCTCGTCGGCGGTGAACCAGCGGTCACGGTCGCCGTCGGCGTTGATCTGCTCGACCGTCTTGCCGGTCTGGGAGGCGGTGATCTCGGCCAGGCGGTTCTTCATCGAGGTGATGAGCTGCGCCTGGGTCTGGATGTCGCTCGCCGTGCCGCCGAAGCCGCCGTGCGGCTGGTGCAGGAGCACGCGGGCGTTCGGCGTGATGTAGCGCTTGCCCTTGGTACCGGCGGTCAGCAGGAACTGGCCCATCGACGCCGCCATGCCGATGCCGACGGTGACGATGTCGTTCGGCACGAAGCTCATCGTGTCGTAGATCGCCATGCCCGCGGTGATCGAACCGCCGGGCGAGTTGATGTAGAGGTAGATGTCGGCCTCGGGGTCCTCGGCCGCGAGCAGCAGGATCTTCGCGCAGATCTCGTTCGCGTTGTCGTCGCGGACCTCGGATCCCAGCCAGATGATCCGATCCTTGAGCAGGCGCTCGAACACGCTGTTCGGCGTCGTCTGTTCTGCCATGCGTGGCTCCATTCGATCTCGGTGTGATTCGAGGCTACCGACTCACGGGCCCCTCGACGCCCATGTTCGCCCTGGGCACACAGGCGGAAACGCAGAGGATCCCCGGTCCGCAGACCGGGGATCCTCTGAGCGTGCAGTGCGTCGCCTTACTCGGCGGCGGCCTCCGCAGCGGCCTTCTTCGCGGCGCGGGTCGCAGCGGCCTTCTTGGCGGCTGCCGAACGAGCGGCCTTCTTGGCCTCCTCGTCGTCATCGCCCGCAGCCTCGGCGGCCTTCTTGGCCGGAGCCTTCTTGGCCGGAGCCTTCTTGGCGGCCGGCTTCTTCTCCTCGGCGGGGGCCTCGGCCTCGTCGGCCGACTCCTCGCCGTTGTCGACCGCGGTGAACTCGGCCAGATCGACGGCCTTGCCGTCCTGGTCGACGACCTCGGCCTTGGCGAGGGCGATCGCGAGCGCCTTGTTGCGGGTCACCTCGGCGACGATGATGCCCATCTGGCCGCCCTGGCTGAGCGCCTGGATGAACTGGCCGGGCTCCATGCCGTACTGCTGAGCCGACTGGAAGATGTACTGCGAGAGCTCGGCCTCGGTCGGGGTGACCTCCTCCGCCTCGACGATCGCGTCGAGCAGGAGCTGCAGCTGGAGCTGCTTCTCCGAGGACTCGCGGACCTCTGCGCGGTGCTCGTCGTCCTCGAGGCGTCCTTCGCCCTCGAGGTGACGGTGCACCTCGTCCTCGACGAGCTCCTCCGAGATCGGGATCCCGGCCTGCTCGATGAGGGTCTCGGTGAAGAGGTCGCGTGCCTGGCGGCCCTGCGCGAACACGGCGGCCTGGGCGACCTGCTCGGCGAGGCTCTCGCGGAGCTCCGCGACGGTGTCGAACTCGCTTGCGAGCTGCGCGAAGTCGTCGTCCGCCTCGGCGAGCTTGCGCTCCTTGACGGCGGTGACGGTCACGGCGACCTCGGCATCCTGGCCCTCGTACTCGCCGCCGAGCAGCTGCGAGGTGAAGGTGGTGGCCTCACCGGCGGTGAGGGTGTCGATCGCCTCGTCGAGCCCGACGAGCATGTTGCCCGCGCCGACCTCGTAGGAGACGCCCTGGGCCTGGTCGACCTCGGTGCCGTCGATGGTGGCGGTCAGGTCGATCTCGACGAAGTCGCCCTTCGAAGCGGCGCGCTCGACGGTCTCGAGGGTGCCGAAGCGCTCGCGGAGCTTGTCCAGCTCGGCGTCGACCGCGTCGTCGCCGACCTCGGCGTTGTCGACGGTCAGCTTGAGGCCGTCGTACTTGGGGACGGTGAAATCGGGGCGGACCTCGACCTCGAACGCGAGCACGACCTCGCTCTTCGGGTCCTTCAGGTCGATCCACTGCTCGACGTCGGCGGTCGGGCGGCCCATGGGGCGCACATCGGACTCGGCGACGGCGGCCTGGTAGAACTCGTCGAGCGACGAGTTGACGGCCTGCTCGACGACGGCCTCGCGGCCGACGCGCTGGTCGATGATCGGCGCGGGGACCTTGCCCTTGCGGAAGCCGGGGATCGACACCTGCTCCGAGATGGTCTTGTAGGCGCCCTTGAGGTGCGGCTCGAGCTCGTCCATGGTGAGCGCGACCGTCAGCTTGACTCGGGTCGGCGTGAGCTTCTCAGCGTTCGTCTTCGGCAATTTGGCCTCTCAGTGATCGGATTCGTACGCAGCTAGCGGCGTGGTCGGACTCTGTGCAGGTCCGAGTCGGGGCGACAGGATTCGAACCTGCGACCTCCCGCTCCCAAAGCGGGCGCTCTAGCCAAGCTGAGCTACGCCCCGAAACCCGCGGGTTCCGGGTGACCGCGGCCCAGTTCTCGCGCACGCGAGAGCGTGCGCGAGTACGGCTGTGCGGACAACCGCAGGCAAGTCTAGCCGAAAACGCGTGCGGGATCGCCCGAAACGGCACCGAAACGACGAGAGCCCCGCTTTAGCGGGGCTCTCGTGCGGCCCGGGCCGACCGGACGGAACAGAGGGGATGACGGGAATCGAACCCGCGTAATCAGTTTGGAAGACTGAGGCTCTACCATTGAGCTACATCCCCGTGGTCGGGGCGTTCACCGCGACCGGGGCGTGCCGAAGCACTCGACCGATACTAGTGCACTCCCGGCGCCGATCGGAAACCGTGGCGTGTCATTCGGCTCGCGCAGCCGGATTCCCGGGCGCGGCGAGCGGCGCATCGACCGCCGCTCGGTGCGCCGCCGTGTGCCCGATGTAGATCTCCGCGTTGCGCCGCACGCTCTCGCGCTCGGCGGCAGTGAGCTCGCGGACGACCCGCGCCGGCACCCCCGCGACGAGGGAGTTCGGCGGGATGATCCGGCCCTGCGGCACGAGCGCACCGGCCGCCACCAGGGATCCCTCCCCCACGACCGCTCCGCTCAGCACGGTCGCGTTCATGCCGATGAGGCAGCCGTCCTCCACGGTCGCGGCGTGCACGACCGCGTTGTGCCCCACCGAGACGCGATCCCCGATCACCGCACCGTGCGCGGCCTCGGTGTGCACCGCCACGCCGTCCTGGAAGTTGCTGTCGCGTCCGACCGAGATCGAGTTGGAGTCGCCGCGGAGCACCGCGTTGTACCAGACGCTGCTGCCGGGCCCGAGGGCGACGGCGCCGACGACGACCGCACCCGGCGCGATCCACGCGGAATCATGGATCCGCGGTGCACGCTCGGGATCCAGGGCGATGACGGTTCCGGTTCGCTCGACGCTGCTCACGGGTGCTCCCTCTCTGCGCGGGTCGGCGGCGACGGCGCGATTCGATCCTACGGGCGCGCGGCGGGTATCGCGTTCGAAGAAACCGGGCGCCGACGGTGGCCGGTCGCAGATACGACGAAACCCCCACCCGGTGCGGGTGGGGGTTTCTCTTGCTCCCCCGGCTGGGCTCGAACCAGCGACATCCTGATTAACAGTCAAGCGCTCTGCCAACTGAGCTACAGGGGATCATTGCCGAAGCAACCCCTCTAGCTTACCCAGCGTCTCGCGCGCAGTGCAAATCCAGGCCATCTCCGCGTGCCGCCCGGGCGCGCCCGCGCTATTCGTCGGCGATCTCGTCGTAGGCGGTCGCCCGCAGCGCCTGCGCGAGCTGCTGCACGTAGACGTGATCGGCCTGCCGGAAGATCGCGTTGATGTCGTCGTGGCCGACCACGCGCCCCTGCTGCATGACGAGCACGTCCTGCACGAGCGCCTCCAGCATGCCGATGTCGTGACTGATCAGCACGAGGGTCGCGCTGCTGCGCTCGCGGTACCAGCGGAGCAGATCCACGATCCGCGGCCGGCTGTTCGCGTCGACGCCGAGCGTCGGCTCGTCGGCGACGAGCACGGGCGGGTTCAGCATGAGCGACCGCATCACCGCAACGCGCTGCCGCTGCCCCTTCGAGAGCTCGTACGGGTACTCCTGCAGCTTGCTCAGCGGCAGGCCGACGATGTCCATCATCTCGGCGATTACGGCGCCGAGCTCGTCCCGGTCGAAGTCCTTGGTGCGCTCGACGATCGGCCCGAAGAGAATGTCTCCGACGTTCAGCTCGGGCGGCAGGGTGGCGCCCGCGTCCTGCGCGAGATGCCCCACGTAGGCGGTCAGCCGCGCGGCACCGCGTCGGTTGAGCCGCCGCATCGAGGTGCCGAGGACGTGGGCGTCGCCGCCCGTCGCCCGGATCCGCGCCGACTTGTCCCCCGTGTCCTTCGCCCGCCCCGCGAGGAAGCGCGCGAGCGTGGACTTGCCCGATCCGCTCTCGCCGAGCAGCGCGAGCACCTCGCCGCGCCGCACGTCGAAGCTGACCCCCTCGACCGCGTGGAACGAGCGGCCTCCGCCGTGAGCGGGATAGCTGAGCGAGAGATCGGAGACGTGGATCGCCGGATCCGCGTCGAGGTCGACGCCTGCCACGCAGGACTCCTTCCACCGGTGGATGTCGGTACTCGCAGCAGCCTACGGCACGGTCGCGCCGCGCCGGTTCATTCCACGCGGAGACTGCGCCGAGCCGCCTCGAGCGCGACGAGCTGCTCCTGGATCCGGCGGGATCCGGCGTCGGCCGAATCGCCGATGCGCTGCATGCGGGCGACCAGCTCGCCCTTGAGGTTCAGCAGGTCGCGATCCAGCAGCGACACCACCACGTCCTTCGCGTACGCGGCCAGCTGCTCGGCCTTGCGCTGCGGCATCGGCGCGAGCGCGAGCTCCCGCGCGAGATCGCGCAGGGCCTCCGGCGTCTGCTCGAGCACCTCGGCGAGCCAGCGGTCGGTGCCGAGCGCGGGCAGCGCGGCGGCGATCGCATCGCGGACACCGCGCAGTCGCGGTTCGTCCACCTGCGCGGTGACCGCCTGCGACAGCAGGTCGATGCCGACGGCCTCGCCCTGCTGCAGCATCGCCATGAGCGCGTCGCGCTCGAGCCACACGCCGGGCGCGTTCGGCAGGCTCGCCAAGGAGATGCGGGGCGCCGCCGGCTCGGCCGGGGCGCCGAAGCGGTCGTTCGGATCCTGGCCCGCGCGCGGCGGCTCCTCGCGGTCGTTCCCGCGGGACTGCGGTCGGGACTCGGCCGCGCGCACCGCGCGCTGCACCTCGCCGAGGTCGGAGCCGAGCATGCGCGCCAGCTCGCGCGCGTAGCCCGGTCGCATCGCGGGATCCTTGATCTCGGCCACGATCGGGGCCGCGGCCCGGAGCGCCGACACCCGCCCCTCGACGCTGTTGAGGTCGAAGCGGGAGACCGCCTGCCGCAGCGCGAACTCGAACAGCGGGGTCTTCCGGTCGAACAGCGAGACCACGGCCTCGTCGCCGCGGTGCAGCCGCAGGTCGCAGGGATCGAGTCCGTCGGGCGCGACCGCGACGTAGGTCTGCGCGGTGAAGCGCTTCTCCTCGCTGAAGGCGCGCAGCGCGGCCTTCTGCCCGGCCTCGTCAGGGTCGAAGGTGAAGATCACCTCGGCCGCCGCGTCGTCGCCCATGACCCGGCGCAGCACCGAGATGTGCTCCCGCCCGAAGGCGGTGCCGCAGGTCGCGACCGCGGTCTCGATCCCGGCCAGGTGGCACGCCATCACGTCGGTGTACCCCTCGACGACGACCGCGCGGTGCCCGCGCGAGATCGCGCGCTTCGCGAGGTCGAGGCCGTAGAGCACCTGCGACTTGCGGTACACGGGGGTCTCGGGGGTGTTGAGGTACTTCGGGCCGTTGTCGTCCTCGTAGAGCTTGCGGGCGCCGAAGCCGATCACCTGGCCGCTCGTGTCGCGGATCGGCCAGATGACGCGGCCGCGGAAGCGGTCGTAGACGCCGCGCTGCCCCTCGGAGACGAGGCCGGCCTGCGAGAGCTCCGCCGGGGTGTAGCCCTGCGCCTTCAGGTGGTCGGTCAGTCCGTCCCATCCGCGCGGCGCGTAGCCGACGCCGAACCGGGTCGCGGACTCGGCATCGAACCCGCGTCCGTCGAGGAAGTCGCGGCCGGCCTTGCCCTCCTCGCTCGCCAGCTGCTCGACGAAGTACGCCGCGGCGGCCTGGTTGGCGGCGAGCAGACGGGCCCGGTTCGGGCCCTCCTCACGACGGCCGCTGCCCTCCTCGTAGGTGAGCGCGTAGTGGATCCGTGCGGCCAGGCGCTCGACCGACTCGGTGAAGGTGAGGTGATCCATGCGCTGCAGGAACGTGATGGCGTCGCCCGATTCGCCGCAGCCGAAGCAGTGGTAGTAGCCGAGCGCCGGACGCACGTGGAAGCTGGGACTGCGCTCGTCGTGGAACGGGCAGAGCCCCTTCATCGAGTCGATGCCGCCGTTCTTGAGCGCGACGTAGTCGCCGACGAGGTCGGCCAGGTTCGTGCGGCGCTTCACCTCTTCGATGTCGCTCGCGCGGATCCGGCCTGCCATAGCTGCCCAGTCTAGTCGTCGTCGGTCGGGCTAGACGAGCGGCGCCGTGCAGAGCCGCTCGTACCAGGCGATCGCCGACTGGTCGGTGAGCGACGCCACCTGATCCACGATCGCGCGCCGCGCCGCGGACTCGTCGTCGGCGGCCCGGAAATCGGCGGCGTATGCGGGCTCCAGTTCGTGCGCGCCCGACTCCCAGAGCGTGTGCAGCAGCTCGGTGAGCAGCGCCCGCTGGCGCCGATACGTCGGCTGGCGGCGCCCGCTCTGCATCACGTACGCGGCGACCACGCCCTTGAGCACGGCGATCTCGGCGCTCACCTCGCGCGGCACGACCATGCGCGCGCCGTAACGGGCGAGCGAGCGGCCGTCGGCCTCGTCGATCGTGTCGCGGATCGCGGCGCGCGCGAACCGGCCGATCATGTCGCTCGTGAAGTTCTTCAGCCGGGCCTGGTCCCTGCGGGATCCGTCCCAGCTGCGCAACCAGTTGCCGCTCTCGGCCATCCGGTCGAACGCCGCGCCGAGCTCGTCCGTCGAGAAGTCGCCGCCGGCCCACTCCGAGACGGTCCGGATCAGCGCGTCGTGGCCCGAGCGGGCCGTGAGGAACTGCGGATCGATGTGCTCCGACACGATCGCGTCCTCGAAGTCGTGGACCGAATAGGCGACGTCGTCGGAGAAGTCCATGATCTGGGCCTCGACGCACTTGCGCCGCTCGGGCGCACCGCTCCTGAGCCAGTCGAAGACCGGCGCGTCGTCGGCGAAGTACCCGAACTTGGCGCTGCCCGGCGCGGCCTCCCGCAGCGACCAGGGGTACTTGCAACTGGCATCGAGCGTGGCGCGCGTGAGGTTCAGGCCCGCGCTCGACCCGTCGGGTGCGAAGCGCTTCGGTTCGAGGCGGGTGAGGATCCGCAGCGTCTGCGCGTTGCCCTCGAAGCCGCCGAAACCGCGCATCCACTCGTTCAGCGCGAGCTCCCCGTTGTGCCCGAAGGGCGGGTGACCGAGGTCGTGCGCCAGGCACGCGGTGTCGACCACGTCCTGCGAGACGCCGAGCGAGACCGCGAGCTCGCGGCCGATCTGAGCGACCTCGAGCGAGTGCGTCAGACGGTTGCGGGCGAAGTCGACGCCGGCCGTCGGGCTGAGCACCTGGGTCTTCGCGGCGAGGCGCCGCCAACCGCTCGAGTGCAGCACCCGGGCGCGGTCGCGTGCGAAATCGCTGCGCCCGCCGCTGTGCTGCTCGGGGACGAAGCGCTCCTCATCGAACTCGGAGTACCCGTTCGCCCGCTCACCCACCGGAATCGTCCCGCTCGGCCTCGGCCAGCTCGGCGAAGTCGATGCCGTCGCTCGTTCGGCTCTCGAGCCAGCGGTCCGGCAGCACGACGCGCTTGGGGCTGCCGGCCCGGCCGCGCTGGCCCTCCGCGCCCTCGCCGGGGTACGGCATGGAGCCGTCCATCGTGGCGAAGATCTCGTCCATCTGCTCGAGCGACTCGACCGCCGCGAGCGAGCGGCGGGTGTCGCCGCCGACACCGTAGCCCTTGAAGTACCAGGCGACGTGCTTGCGGATGTCGCGGCAGGCGCGATCCTCCTCGCCGTCGAAGAACTCGACGAGCAGCTCGGTGTGCCGGCGCATGGCCTGCATGACGAAGCCGAGCGGCGGCTTCGCGATCGCCGCCTCCGCAGCCTCGCGTGAGATCTCGCCCTGCTCAGCGCGGAACGCCGCCGCCAGGTCACCGAACAGCCAGGGGCGCCCGAGGCAGCCGCGACCGACGACGACGCCGTCGCAGCCGGTCTCGCGCACCATGCGGATCGCGTCCTCGGCGGACCAGATGTCGCCGTTGCCGAGCACGGGAACGCTCGTGATCGTCTGCTTCAGCTCGGCGATGGCCGACCAGTCGGCGTGCCCCGAGTAGAACTCGTTGGCCGTGCGTCCGTGCAGGGCGATCGCCGCGACGCCCGCGTCCTCGGCGGTGCGCGCGGCGTCGAGGAACGTCAGGTGGTCGGCGTCGATGCCCTTGCGCATCTTCACCGTGAGCGGGATGTCGCCGGCGGCCTTCACAGCGCCCTCGACGATCGCCTTGAACAGGTCCTGCTTCCACGGCAGAGCGGACCCGCCGCCCTTGCGGGTCACCTTGGGCACCGGGCAGCCGAAGTTCAGGTCGATGTGATCGGCGCGGTCCTCGGCGACGAGGAACTTCACGGCCTCGGAGACCGTCTTCGGATCCACGCCGTAGAGCTGGATCGAGCGCGGCGTCTCGCTCTCGTGGTGCTTGATTAGGCGCATCGAGGCCGGGGTGCGTTCGACGAGCGCCCGGCTCGTGATCATCTCGCTCACGTAGAGCCCCGCGCCGTACTCGCGGCAGAGTCGACGGAACGCGGTGTTGGTGATCCCGGCCATGGGTGCGAGCACCACCGGGACGTCGAGCGCGATCGGACCGATGCGCAGCCGCTGATCGGTTGCGAGAGAGGAGGAAGTCATATCGCCTCCATTCTCTCACGACCCGCCCGGCCGAGCGGCTAGGCCGGTTTCGGGGCGTCCACCGCCCCGCCGAAGCGGCGATCCCGGTCGTGGTAGATCCCGATCGCCCGCCAGAGCTCGGACCGGTCGAAGTCGGGCCACAGGGTGTCGAGGAACACCATCTCGGCGTACGCGGACTGCCAGAGCATGAAGTTGCTGGTGCGCTGCTCCCCCGACGAGCGCAGGAACAGGTCGACGTCCGGCAGCTCGGGCACGTAGAGGTAGCGCCCGATGGTGCGCTCGCTGATCCCGTGGGGCGAGAGCCGCCCGGTGGCGACGTCCTCGCCGATGCGGCGCATGGCGTCCACGAGCTCGTTGCGCCCGCCGTAGTTGACGCACATCGTGAGCGTCAGCCCGGTGTTGTGCGCGGTGACCCGTTCGGCGGTCTTCAGCTCGCTGAGCACGGACCCCCAGAGCCGCGGCCGGCGCCCGGCCCAGCGCATGCGCACGTTCCAGGAGTGCAGCTGCTCGCGCCGACGCCGCAGCACGTCGCGGTTGAACCCCATGAGGAACCGGACCTCGTCGGGCGAACGCCGCCAGTTCTCGGTGGAGAACGCGTAGACGCTCAGGTGCTTGACCCCGGCCTGGATCGCGCCGGCCACCACGTCGAGCAGCGCCTGCTCGCCCATGCGGTGCCCCTCGACGCGGGGCAGGCCGCGCTGGTTGGCCCAGCGCCCGTTGCCGTCCATGACGATCGCGACGTGCTCGGGCACAGGTCCCGCGAACCGGGGCGGTTGCTCGCCGGTCCAATCGACCGGCACGATCTCGTCGGGCACTCGCGGCATAGCGTTCAGTGTATCGAGCGTTCAGGCGACGGGATGCGCCGCGGAGCCGCGCAGCGAGCGCAGACCGCGCTCCAGGTGCCACTGCGTGTACGCGGCGACGATTCCGGCGGCCTGCCCGCGCTCGCGCTCGGTCGACGCGGTCGCCGTGTCCCAGTCCCCCGCGAGCAGCGCGGCGAGCAGACGGATGGATCCCGGATCGAGCCGCGGCGCGCCTGGCACGCGGCAGTCCTCGCAGACCACGCCGCCCAGCTGCACGACGACGAGGGTGTGCGGGCCCGCGGCACCGCAGCGCACGCACTCCTCGAAGCCCGGCGACCAGCCGGCGATCGCCATGGCGCGCAGCAGGTAGCCGTCGCGCACGAGCTCGGTGGGCACCTTGCCCTGCGCGAGCGTGCGCAGCGCGCCGACGAGCAGCCGGTACTGCTGCGGCGCGGGGCCGCCCTCGCTCAGGCGCTCGGCCGTCTCGACCATGACGCTGCCCGCGCGGTACCGCTCGTAGTCGCTGCTGATCGGCGGCCCGTACGAGCCGAGCGTCTCGGCCTGGGTGATCGTGTCGAGGGTGCGGCCCTCGTAGCACTGCAGATCGGCGACCATGAACGGCTCGAGCCGCGCCCCGAACTTCGACGAGGTGCGCCGGACCCCCTTCGCCACGGCGCGCAGCAGGCCGCGCTCGCGCGTGAGCAGCGTCACGATGCGATCGGCTTCGCCGAGCTTGTGCGTGCGCAGCACGACGCCGACTTCGCGGTACAGGGGCATGTCTCAAGTATCCCGGATCCTTATGCGCGATCGGCGAGAATAGAGGCGTGCTCGACCAGACCTTCCACACCCCGCTCGCCGCAGACCTCGTCGCGGTCGGCGTCGGCAGCCTGCAGGGCGCCCTGTTCGCCGCGGGTTTCAAGCGGATCGACCTGCTCGGCGTCGCGATCATCGGCATCGCGTCGGGCATCGGCGGCGGTTTCCTCCGCGACATCCTGCTCGGCGTGACGCCGGCGGCGTTCTCGATCAACTGGTACCTGATCGTCGCGACCGGCGCCGCGTTCATCGGCATGCTGCTGCCGCGCCTCTTCGAGCGCGTCGATCCGGTCATCACCGTGCTCGACGCGCTCAGCATCGGCATGTTCGGCGCGATCGGCACGACCAAGGCGCTGTCGCTCGACATGCCCGTGGTGCCTGCCCTCTTCATCGGCACCGTGTCGGCGGTCGGCGGCGGCGTGCTGCGCGACCTCATGCTCAACATCCCCATCGCGCTCATGCACGTGGGATCCCTCTACGCGGTCGCGAGCCTCGTCGGCGTCGGCGTGCTGGTCGTGCTGCTCGCGTTCGGGGTTCCCGTCGTCATCGCGGGGATCGCCTGCGTCGCAGTGACCGCCGTGCTGCGCCTGCTCGCCGTCCGGTTCGGCTGGAGCCTGCCCGAGCAACGCGCGCTCAGCCGACTGCGGCTGCGGCGCCAGCGCGAGGTCGAGCAGACCATCGAGGCGCTCAAGACGGGCACGATCCCGCTGCCCGAGATCCCGCCGAACCCGGACGATCTGCGGGGTCCCAGCGCGCGCTGAGCCGGGGTAGGCTGACGCGCAGGACGGCGCGACGGAGCGCCCGCCGAGAACGGAGCTGCGATGCGCCCTCATCCCCTCGACTCCCTGTCCGCCGAAGAGATCACCGCGACCTCCGAGCTGCTCGCCCGCGAGCGCGGGATCGACGCGGGCTGGCGCTACGCCTCGATCGCGCTCCGCGAACCGCCCAAGACCGAGGTGCGCGCCTGGCGCGAGGGCGACCCGATCGGGCGCCGATCCTTCGCCGTGCTCTGGAACAAGGCGAGCAACGAGGTCTTCGAGGCGATCGTCGACCTCGGCGCCGGCGTCGTCGAGAGCTGGGAGCATCGCCCGGGCGTGACCCCGAACTTCACCGTCGACGAGTACCACGACTGCGACGTCGCCCTGCGCGCTCACCCCGAGGTGCGCGCGGCGCTCGAGGCGCGCGGCATCGATCCCGAGCTCGTCCTCTTCGACCTCTGGACCTACGGGCACGAGGTCATGCCACCGCAGTGGCGGGATCGCCGGCTCGGCTGGGTCGACATCTGGAAGCGCGCGGCGACCGGCGGCAACCCCTACGCGCACCCCGTGAGCGGGCTCAAGGTGATCGTCGATGTGAACAGCATGGAAGTGCTGCAGATCGACGAGGCGCACGACCGGGGATTCCCCGAGGTCGACGCCGAGTACACGCCCGAGCTGCGCGACGAGCCCGAGCGCACCGATCTGAAGCCGCTCGACATCGTGCAGCCCGAGGGCGTGTCCTTCGCCCTCGACGGATCCCTGCTGCGCTGGCAGGACTGGGAGTTCCGCATCGGCTTCAACTACCGCGAGGGTCCCGTGCTGTACCAGGTGCGGTTCAAGGACGGCGACGAGTACCGCGACATCGCCTACCGCATGTCGCTCGCCGAGATGATCGTGCCGTACCGCGACTCGAGCTTCGACCACTACCGCCGCACCGCGTTCGACATCGGCGAGTGGGGCCTCGGCTACATGTGCACCTCGCTCGAGCTCGGATGCGATTGCCTCGGCGAGATCACCTATCTCGACGGCGTCCTGCCCGACACCGCGGGCCGCCCCCGGGTCACGAAGAACGCGATCTGCCTGCACGAGGAGGACGACGCCGTGCTGTGGAAGCACGTCGACCCCGACGCCGGTACCGAGGTGCGCCGCATGCGCCGCTTCGTGGTCTCGGTGCACGCGACGGTCGCCAACTACGAGTATCTCGTCTACTGGCGGTTCTATCCGGACGGCAACATCGAGTGCGAGATCCGGGCGACCGGGATCATGGTCTCGACGCCCATGGAGGACGAGGCCGCGACGTTCCCCACTGGCACCGTGATCGACCGTCGCAGCTACGCGCCCTACCACCAGCACTTCCTGGTCGCGCGCCTCGACCTCGACATCGACGGCGAGGACAACACGGTCGTCGAGTCCGACTCGATGGCCGCGCCCATCGGCGACGCGAATCCGCTCGGGCTCGACCTGCACACGCGCGGCACGGTCATCGCGTCGGAGGCCGAGGCCGGCCGCGACTACCGGTGGGAGACGCAGCGCTCCTGGAAGGTGCAGAATCCGAACCGCCTCAACGCCTGGGGTGCGCCGACCGCGTACAAGCTTGTGCCGTCGGCGTCATTCCCGGCGATGTTCGACGAATCGTCTCCGATCCTGCGCCGCAACCCGGTGATCGGCAGCACCCTCTGGGTGACGCGGCAGCACGACCTCGAGATGTGGCCCGCCGGCGACTACCCGACCCAGTCGCACGACGACCTCGGCAACGGCATGAGCGCGTGGATCGCCGACGACGAGAACCTCGTCGACACCGACGTGGTGCTCTGGTACGTCTTCGGGATCCACCACATCACCCGCGCCGAGGACTGGCCGATCATGCCCGTCGACAAGGTCGCCTTCACGCTCAAGCCGTTCGGGTTCTTCGACCGGAACCCGTCGCTCGACGCGCCGCGGTCACCGTCGAAGCACGGCGGCGGGAGCTGCTGCGCGGGCGGGGAATGCCACTGCGAGCACTGAGATCCCGGCGGGATCAGCCGCCGCGCGGGCCGCGGCGGCGCCCCTGCCGGGACTCGGCCTCGCGCCAGGCGCGCTGCGCCGGCGTCTCGGCGGATCCCGCGCCGGGCTGGCTCTCGGCGCGGCTCGCCGATCCTCCCCGCCCGAGGTGCCAGGCGTGCGTGATCGCGAGCGCCAGCGCATCGGCGGCGTCGGCCGGTTTCGGCGGCGCCTGCAGGCGCAGCAGCCGGGTGACCATCGTGGTGACCTGCGCCTTGTCGGCGCTGCCGTAACCCGTCACCTGGGCTTTGACCTCGTTCGGCGTGTAGAGGGCGAGCGGGATCCCCCGCTGCTCGGCCAGGTACATGACGACGCCGCTGATCTGCGCGACGCCCATGACGCTCGCGACGTTGTCCTGCGCGAACACGCGCTCGAGGGCGATCGCGTCGGGACGCTCCCCGTCGAGCAGCCGCTCCAGGCTGGAGCCGAGCTTGTGCAGGCGGGCGGGCAACGGGTCGCCCGCGGCGCTCGTCAGCACCTCGACGTGCTCGAACTCGACCCGGCGGTTGCCGCCGGCGGTCACGATGCCCACGCCGCACCGGGTCAGGCCCGGGTCGATCCCGATGATCCGCATCGCCTCTTCACCTCACGATCGGGCGGTGCGCGGCGGACTCCCGTTCGCCGCGCACCGCCGAATCATCAGTCGTCCGCTTCGAGCTCGGCCTGGACCTCGGGGGTCAGGTCGAAGTTCGAGAAGACGTTCTGCACGTCGTCGCTGTCCTCGAGCGCGTCGATCAGACGGAACACCTTGCGCGCGGTGTCGGCATCGATCTCGACCTTGAGGTTCGGCACGAACTCGGCGTCGGCCGAGTCGTAGTCGATGCCGGCGTCGACCAGCGCGGTGCGGGCGCCCACCAGGTCGGAGGGATCCGTCAGCACTTCGAAGGACTCGCCGTTGGGGGTCGGGTTGACCTCCTCGGCACCGGCCTCGAGCACAGCGGTCAGCACGTCGTCCTCGGTGGTACCCTCGGCGGGGACCACGATGACGCCCCGGCGCGCGAAGTTGTACGCGACGCTGCCGGGATCGGCGAGGGTGCCGCCGTTGCGGCTGAGCGCGGTGCGCACCTCGGCCGCGGCGCGGTTCTTGTTGTCGGTGAGGCACTCGATCATGAGGGCGACGCCGTTGGGGCCGTAGCCTTCGTACATGATCGTCGTGTACTCGACGGCATCGCCATCGAGACCGGCGCCGCGCTTGATCGCGCGATCGATGTTGTCACCGGGGACCGAGTTCTTCTTCGCCTTCTGGACGGCGTCGACGAGGGTCGGGTTGCCCGAGAGGTCGGCGCCGCCGATGCGCGCGGCGACCTCGATGTTCTTGATGTACTTGGCGAAGGCCTTCGCGCGCCGCGAATCGATGATGGCCTTCTTGTGCTTGGTGGTCGCCCACTTGGAGTGTCCGGACACGGGAGCTCCTTCTGTTCTTGGAAGTTGTACGGGTCGAGTGCTGGGTTCCGCCGTCGCGGGGCGACGGCCTACGCCTGTGGTCCAGGGTCCACGGGCCAGGCCGCGGCGACTCGCTCGCGCACGTCGCCGAGCAGCTGCGGCATGGCCTTCGTCTTCGCGATGATCGGGAAGAAGTTGGCGTCGGACGCCCAGCGCGGCACGATGTGCTGGTGCAGGTGCGCGGCCACACCAGCGCCCGCGATCGCGCCCTGGTTCATGCCGATGTTGAACCCGTCGCAGCCCATGACCTCGCGCGCGACGCGCATGGCGGTCTGCGTCAGCTCGCCGATCTCGGCGACCTCCTCGACCGTCGTCTCGTCGTAGCCCGACACGTGGCGGTAGGGGCAGACCAGCATGTGACCCGTGTTGTAGGGGAACAGGTTGAGCAGCACGTAGGCGGAGCGCCCGCGCGCCACGATCAGCGCGTCCTCGTCGCTGCGGGCGGGGGCCGCGCAGAACGGGCAGTCGGTGTGATCGGGCTGACGGTGGTCGGCCACGTAGACCATGCGGTGCGGGACCCAGAGCCGCTGCAGCTCGTCGGGATCGCCGACCGCAGCGGTCGAGCTCAGGTCCTCTACTCGGTCCACGCCGTCGACACCTGCTCGTGGCTCCGGATCGCGCCGACGATCCGCTGGATCGCCTCGTCGACGGGCACGCCGTTCATCTGCGTGCCGTCGCGGAAGCGGAAGCTCACGGCGCCGGCCGCACGATCCTCTTCGCCCGCGATGAGCTGGAAGGGCACCTTCTCCTTGGTGTGGGTGCGGATCTTCTTCGGCATGCGGTCGTCGCTGTGGTCGACCTCGGCGCGCACGCCCTCCTCGCGGAGTCGGGCGACGATGCCGTCGAGGTACTCGCCGTACTGCTCGGCGACCGGGATGCCCACGACCTGCATCGGCGCGAGCCACACCGGGAACGCGCCGGCGTAGTGCTCGAGCAGGATCGCGAAGAAGCGCTCGACCGAGCCGAGCAACGCACGGTGGATCATGACCGGCTGCTTGCGGGTGCCGTCAGCCGCCGTGTATTCGAGTTCGAACAGCTCGGGCTGGTTGAAGTCGAGCTGCACGGTGGACAGCTGCCAGGTGCGGCCGATCGCATCGCGCGCCTGCACGGAGATCTTGGGGCCATAGAACGCGGCTCCGCCCGGGTCGGCGACGAGCTCGAGGCCCGACTCCTCGCCCACCTGGCGCAGGGTCTCGGTGGCGATCTCCCACTGCTCGTCGGAGCCCACCGACTTCTCGGGGTCGCGGGTCGAGAGCTCGAGGTAGAAGTCGTTGAGACCGTATGCGCGCAGCGTCTGGAAGACGAACTCCAGCTGACGCTTGATCTCGTCCTTCACCTGCTCTTCGGTGACGTAGATGTGCGCGTCGTCCTGCGTGAGGCCGCGCACTCGGGTCAGGCCCGAGAGCGTGCCGCTCTTCTCGTAGCGGTAGACGGTGCCGAACTCGGCGAGCCGCAGCGGCAGCTCGCGGTAGCTGCGGGCGCGCGAGCGGAAGATCAGGTTATGGAACGGGCAGTTCATGGGCTTCAGGTAGTAATCCTGACCCTGCTTGACCACGTGCCCGTCGTCGTCGACCACCTCGTCGAGGTGCATCGCCGGGAACATGCCGTCCTTGTACCAGTTGAGGTGCTGGCTGGTCTCGAACAGCGTGCCCTTGGTGATGTGCGGGCTGTTGACGACCTCGTAGCCGTTCTTCAGCAGCTCCGAGCGCATGAAGTTCTCGATCTCGTGCCGGATGATCCCGCCCTTGGGGTGGAACACGGCGAGACCCGATCCGATCTCGTCGGGGAAGCTGAAGAGGTCGAGCTCGACGCCGAGCTTGCGGTGGTCGCGCTTCGCGGCCTCCTCGAGCCGGGTCTGGTACGCGCGCAGCTCGTCCTTGGTCGGCCAGGCGGTGCCGTAGATGCGCTGCAGCATCGGGTTCTTCTCGCTGCCGCGCCAGTAGGCGCCGGCCGAACGCATGAGAGCCCAGCCGTTGCCGAGCATGCGAGTGTTCGGCACGTGCGGGCCGCGGCAGAGATCCTTCCAGCAGAGCTCGCCGGTCTTGGGATCGACGTTGTCGTAGATGGTGAGTTCGGCGCCGCCGACCTCCACGCTCTCGTTGTCGTCGCCGGTGGATCCGCCCTTGAGGCCGATGAGCTCGAGCTTGTATGGCTCGTTCGCGAGCTCGGCCCGCGCCTCGTCCTCGGTGACGACGCGGCGCACGAAGCGCTGCCCCTGCTTGACGATCTTCTGCATCTCGGACGAGATCGCCTTCAGATCTTCGGGGGTGAACGGCGTCTTCGGATCGAAGTCGTAGTAGAACCCGTCGGTGATGGGCGGGCCGATGCCCAGCGTGGTCTCGGGGTTGATGCGCTGCACGGCCTGCGCGAGCACGTGCGCGGCGGAGTGGCGGAGGATGTTCAGTCCGTCGGTGCTCTCGACGGTGATCGGCTCCACGGTGTCCGTCTCGGTGACCTCGGTCGCGAGGTCGCGGAGCTCGCCGTTGACGCGCATGGCGACGATCGAACGGTCGGTGAACAGGGAGAAGCCATCTGCCACTGGGGCACACTCCTTCGCAAGCGGGTGCGGATCGGGAACGAACGGCGGCGCCGTTCACCCCACGATCCTACTGGGTCCGCCGCTGGGCGCAGACGATCGCGGCCTCAGTCCCGCGCGCGCCGGGATCCTGCGGCCGGCGCCTCGGCCCGGCGCGATTCCTCCTCCGCGGCCCGCTCCAATGCGGCGTCGGCGCGCTTCCGCCCCGCCTTCATCCAGACGATGCTGCCGACGAACGGCACGAGCGCGATGAACGCGATCCAGAAGAACAGCTTGATGATGGAGATCACGGCGGTGCACTGGCCGAGCGAGCGGATCGCGAACAGCGCGACGATGAAGTGCACGATGACGACCGTCCACCAGACCAGCTCGAAGACGAAGTCGGGATCCATGCCCTCCAGGCTACGGCACCCGTCACCGCGCTCCGGCTTCCACGCGACGCATTGCTACGCTTCGTAACCACATGTTATGCTTCGTAACATGAATGAATCTCTCATCGAAGTCGAGCGACCCGACGGGCGCATCGCCGTCGAGGTCAGCGGGCGCGGCCCGTTGGTGCTGTGCGTTCCCGGGATGGGCGAGAATCGCGCGTCGTTCCGCCACCTCGTCCCACTGCTCGCGGACGCCGGGTACCGCGTCGCCGTCATGGACCTGCGCGGGCACGGCGACAGCTCCGCCGAGTTCTCGAGCTACGACGATCCCGCCACCGCGGGCGATCTGCTCGCGGTGGTCGACGCGCTCGATTCCGGCCCGGCGACCATCATCGGCAACTCCATGGGGGCCGCGGCCGCGGTCATCGCCGCCGCGGATCGCCCCGAGTCGATCGCGAGGCTGGTCCTCATCGGCCCGTTCGTGCGCGACCACGGCCCGGCCGGCCTGCGCACGCTTATGCGCCTGATGCTGCTGCGCCCCTGGGGTCCGGCGGTGTGGCGCGGGTACGCGAGCTCGCTGTTCGGAGGGATCCGCCCCGATGATCACGAAGAGCAGTTCGGTCGCACCATGGCGCTGCTCCGACGACCGGGGCGCTGGCGCGCCTTCCAGTCCACCGTGCGCGAGGTCACCCACGCTCCGGCGGAGGCGGCGCTCCCCCGCGTCCACGCGCCCGCACTCGTGATCATGGGCTCGCGGGACCGGGACTTCCCCGATCCCGAGGCCGAAGCGCGGTGGATCGCCGACGCCCTCCAGGGCGAGCACCGCATGATCTCGGGAGCCGGGCACTACCCGATGGCCGAGCAGGCGGACGCCGTCTTCGCCGAGCTGCGCGGCTTCCTGAGCGAGGAGGCCTCGCATGGCTGAGCGCCTCAACCGTGGCGCCGTCGTCGCCCGTGCCTCGGAGCTCGTCGACGAGATCGGGCTCGATTCGCTCACGATCACCAAGCTCGGGCGCGCCCTCGGCATCGCCCCTCCCGGCGTCTACCGCCACGTCGCGGACCTCGACGATCTGCGCAGCGCCATCGCGCAGCTGGCGGCGCACGACCTCGCCGTCGTGCTCACCGCGGCCGGGTCCGGTCGCTCCGGCTCGGCCGCCCTGCACGGGATCGCCGACGGGTTGCGCCGCTGGGCCGAGCAGCACCCCGGGCGCCACGCCGCACTGCAGATCGCGC
Organism: Leucobacter sp. Ag1; assembly: GCF_000980875.1. Classification (GTDB taxonomy): domain Bacteria; phylum Actinomycetota; class Actinomycetes; order Actinomycetales; family Microbacteriaceae; genus Leucobacter; species Leucobacter iarius. The sequence goes on from NZ_LAYO01000110.1 coordinate 141,188, forward strand.
CCGAACCGGATGATGCGGACGGGCAGGCGGCTGCGGAGCGGCTGGTCCGCGCGATCGCCGACGCCCTGCGCGAGTACGAGCTGGCGGGCGACGACCTGACCGACGCGATCCGATTCGTCCGCAGCACCGTGCACGGCTTCGTCGCGCTGGAGCTCGGCGGCGGGTTCAAGCAGGCCCGCGATCTCGACGCCACCTTCGATCGCATCGTGGGCGCGCTCGACGGCGCGCTGCGCTCGTGGGGCGGCCGCTGATCCCGGCCCTCGCCGAGCGCTGCGCTCAGCCGTAGATCATGCAGGTCTCGGTCCCGTGCGCGACGACGCGCCCCCGCTCGTCGGTGATCGTCCCCTCCGCGAACGCGGTGGAGCGGCCGAGGTGGACCACGGTGCCGGTCGCGCGGAGCACGCTGCCGTCGGTGGGGACGGTTCTGAGGAAGTTGATCTTCATCTCCAGCGTTCCGTAGCGGACTCCGGCGCCGAGCCGGGAATGCACGGCGCACGCCATCGCGGAATCGAGGACCGTCGCGTAGATGCCGCCGTGCAGGGATCCGAGCGGGTTCGCGTACTCGGGGCGTGCGGCGATCACGAACGTCGCCCGGCCCTCCTCGACGGCCTCGAGCTCCATGCCGAGGAACCGGCCGATGCTGGGACCGTGCTCCGGTGAATCGCGGACCGCGCGCAGCACCTCCAGGCCGGTCATGGTCGCGGGATCGGGCGGGGTCGATCCCGCGTCGGTGCGGTGCGTCATCCTGAGCCTGCTCTCTGCGTCGAGGGTCCCGATCCGGCCACCCTATCCGCACCCCGCGGCCCACCCGCTTCGCGCCCACCGTTCGAATCGGCCAGACTGGAGAACGCCCGACCGCGCAGCAGAGGATCGTCGCGCGGATCCCGTTCCCTCCCCGAAGGAAGTCGCATGCGTCTCCGTCTCGCCGCCCTGCCCCCGATCGCGGCCCTGCTCGTCGGACTCGCCGCCTGCAGCGCAGCCCCCGACGAATCGACGTCCGCCGCCTCGCAGCCGGCCGCACCGACCACCGCATCCGCCTGCGCCTACACAAGCGACGGTTCGGCCGCGAAGCCGGTGACCCCGCCGCCCGCGGAACCGAAGACGGCGAAGGCCGCGACGCTGAAGACCTCCGCAGGGGAACTGACCATCGCGCTCGACGGCGAGCAGGCACCCTGCACGGTGAGCAGCTTCGTCTCGCTGATCTCGCAGCAGTACTTCGACCAGACCGCCTGCCACCGGCTCACCACGAGCGGCATCTACGTGCTCCAGTGCGGCGACCCGACCGGTACCGGACGCGGCGGCCCCGGCTACACCTTCGCCGACGAGACCGCACCCGGCATGAGCTACCCCGCGGGAACCGTCGCCATGGCGAACGCCGGACCCGACACCAACGGTTCGCAGTTCTTCCTCGTGTACGACGACAGCACGAGCCTCCCGCCGAACTACACCGTGTTCGGGCACCTCGACAACGCGAGCCTCGCAGCGGTCCGCGCGGTCGCGAAGCAGGGCGTCGAGGGCGGCGGCCCCGACGGAGCTCCCGCGCAGAAGGTCACGATCCTGTCGGCGTCCACGACCGGCGAGTAACGGGCGCCGAGCCGATGACCAGCCCAACGCTTCCGACGCGCCTCTTCGAGGCGCTCGCGCGCGGCGAGCAGGATCCGATCGTCCGTGATCTCGCCTCGGCGCTGGGTGAAGAACCGGTCGAGACGCTGGAACGTTCGATCGGTGTTCCCCCGATCCGCTCGAAGCACCTGCGATTCGCCTCGGGCGGCGAGCTCGTGTTCCACGACGGTGCGCTCGCCGCAGTGCTCCTCCATCTCGTGCCGACTCCGATCGCGCCCCGGGGCCTCCGCCTGCAGGATTGGTTCCCCGGCCTCGACAACGATTCCGATCTCGACCGATTCAAGGCGGTCATCGGCCCGAACTGGCGGTTCGCGAGCGGCGGTTCCCGATACTTCCCCGTCGCCGACGGCTTCGTTCGACTCACCGTGCGCTCCGGGCTCCTCGCCGGCGTGGTGGTATCCGCGGAGGACCCGAAGCTGATCTGCCGCCCCGAGGACGACACCTGCGAGACCTGCGCGGATCTCCCGGTGCTCCGGCCCAACGGCTCCCTCGACGTCACGGCCACAATCGAGGTGCTCCGTACCGCGGTCGCCGACCGGAGACTCAGGGAGGACTCCTCCCGGATCACGCTCGCGGACCTGGCGCTGCTGCACGATTCGGGGCTCGGTGCCCCCGCGGAGAGCCAGGTCTCCTGCCGGAGCTGCGAGCGTGCGCTCTGCCTGGGCCTGCGGCGAGATGCGGAGCCATTCCTCGTGTACCTGCCGTTCGACGTCGCGTGGCGGCGCCCGGCCCCGGACATCCCGCCCGTCGCGCTGTGGGGAGATGCAGCGCGGATCGCCGCGGAACGCGAGGCGATGCGCTATGTCGACCACGAACCGGGACGCTGGTTCCTCGTCGCCCGGCACGGCGAGACCTTCCTCGACGTCCGCACGAGCGCCGGATCGGTCAGCGACACCTCGGTACTCATCCGGCTCAACGCGAACGAACTCGCCGCGTACGCGTCGGGCGGGCACGAGGCCCTCTCGGAGCTCGCCGAGCGCATCGATCGGAGCGCTCCGACCTCGGAAGGGTCGCCCTACCGGATCAGGGACCTGTACCGCGGACCGGAAGCTCGCGAGCTCCGCAACGCCGTCTCTGCCGCGATCGTCGATCGCACGTGGATCGCGGAGCAGCGCCGGGCGCGCTGAGACGCTCGAACGGTGCGCTCAGGCCTCCGCTTCGATATCGGCCCCGTCGATAGGCCACACCCAGCTCGCGTCAGCGGCCTCCTGCTCGCGGAGCATGCTGCGCGCTCGGGATATCTCGCGCTTGGTGGTCGGCGCCAAGACCGACTGCGGGAACCACTTCCCGGGCAGGGCGTGCAGCGCGAGCGTCTCGATCGCGCCTCCGGGATCGATCGAGCGGATCACCAGTACGACGAGCCCGCCGATCCGCCACCACGGCGGTCTCACTGCGGCCGGCAGCAGGGGCCCTGCCTCACGGAGCCTGAGCCCGTACCCCGCGTCGAGGTCGAGCTGCGGCTCGGCGTGGAAGAAATCGCCGCCGTACCGGTGGACGCAGTACCTGCGCAGCCGGTCGGCGTCATCGGCCAGCGTTCCCGGATCGCCGGGCGTCCCCTCGTCCACCGGAGCTCCCGCGAGCGGGAAGATGGCGTATCGTCCACGATCGATCACCGTGAAGCCGAGATCCGCCCAGTTCGGAGTCCGCCACTCGGGTTCTCCCTCGAGCGACCGCAGGATCGCCGTCGCCGCCGAGGCGCGCAGCACCGACCGGGGCTCCGTGCCCTCCTCCTGACTCATCGCCGTGCCGCCTCATCCGGCGTTCTGTGCCGGCCGGAGCCGAACGAATCCGTTGGCTTCCTCGACGAGGACGTCGCCGGGCGCATTCGCGACGAGCTCCGGCACCCAGCGCTCGTGGCGGTAGAGCACGACCGTCACGCCGTTCCGTGCGAGGTCGAGCGCGGTGCCCGCGAGTCCGGCGTGGGTCTCGTTCCCACCGCTGAGCTTCAGCCCCGCGAGACGCGTCATTTCGCGCAGGAAGGAACCATCCGCACCGTCGAGCGCCAGATACAGCTGCTCGATCGGCGTCCGCGTCAGCACAGTCAGGTCGGCCCCGCGCGTACTTCCGATGAGTTCCAGGTGCGCCAGCCGGGGAAGGCCTACGATCGCGTCGATGCTGGCTAGGCCCGCGTCTTCGAGCGCGTGCACCCGGAGCCGTTCGAGGCCTCGGCACTCCGCGAGCGGCGAGAGATCGGCGGGCTTCGCGAGGATCACGTCGAGTGCGAGCAGCCCGTCGACAGCACCGATGCCCTCGAGATCGGCGCAGACGTCGAGGCGCAGACCCCTCGCGGCGGGACCGAACATCGTCGCGGCGAACCCACGGCGGTCGAAGCGCCCCCAGGCCCGGTGCAGCTCCGCGAGGTCCGCGTCCGAGTACTCGGCCGTCGCGTATTGCCCGAGGACATCGAACGCCTCGGGCGAGGCGATGGATCCGAGTGCGCGCAGCGCGCTTCGCCGCGCCGCCGCACGCTGCCCAGGGTACGGGGCGAACATCTTCGCGTCGACGTCGGGGTGCGCGGCGATCCACTTCGCGACCTCCGACACCTTCGCCGGGAGCTGCGGGACTCCCGCTGCAGCGTCCACCGGCACCGGAGCGGGTGCGGCGTCCGCCGCGGCGAGCAGCTTGGCGTGCTTCGCCGCGGCGCGTCGGATGCTCGCGATCTTTTGCGCCTGATTGGAGACCGTGTCGGCCGGCACACGGCCGAGCACCGAGACGTCTGCCCGTGCCGCCAGCGCGATCAGCGCCCAGGTCTCACGGATGTCCATCTGCGCGGCGGTCTCCGCGAAGTCCTCGTCGAACCAGCGCAGTGCAGCCTGCTCAAGCGACGGGTCGCTCGGCCGCTTCGCGATGCCCGCGATCGCATTGGGCAGGTTCGAATACGCGGCGAACTTCGCGAGCAGCTGCTCGGCGGCCGAAGCCCCCAGTGCTTCGACGAGCGCTTTCGGTGGGGGTGCGGTGTCGGGCATGCGGTTCTCCGGTCCGGGGTGACGGCTGCATCCGCTGCCGGCGACCGTCCGCGACGACGCTCGCGCGATCATCCTATGCGAGCCGGGTCGGGGCCCCGCGGCACGTTCGGGCACGATGCGTCTCCGATCTCGGAGAGCCCGTTCGCGCGCTACGCGTCGGCTGCCGCGCGCGGCGGGTTGTGCACGAACTCGATCCGGATGCCGTTGTCGTCCTCGACGAACGAGGCGTAGTAGCGGTCGGAGAAGCGCGAGAAGATCTTCGGGTCCCGCACGGGGCTCCAGCCGGCGTCGAGCGCGATCCGGTGCAGCCGCTCGACCTCCGCCCGCGAATCGACCGCGAACGCGAGGTGCTGCCACCCTACCCGCCCGTACCGATGGGGCTCCCCGCCCGCCTCGGGTGCGCGGTACAGGATCAGCTCGGTCTCGCCCTCGCGCGACCAGGCCATGCCGCCCTCCATCTCGCTGCCGTCGGACACGCAGCCCAGCGCGGTGAGCACCGGATCCCACTGCGCGAAGGCGCGGTCCAGGTCGGCGACGGTGAGCCCGAGGTGATCGAAAAGCGGCATGGGAGCAGTCTGGCAGGCATTCGCTCTTGCGCGCCGGACATCTCCCCCATATGCTTCACTTGTCCGGACAACCGGATAACCTGCGAACAGGAGCGATGATGCGATTCGAACTCGACGCCACTCGGGGCGCGATCCCCCTGTACATGCAGTTGGCGAACGCACTCGAGGCGCACATCGTCGACAACCGGCTCGAAGCAGGCACGCAGTTGCCGAGCGAACCGACCTTGGCCGCCGAGAACAACCTCTCGCGGGCGACGATCCTCAAGGCATTCGAGCTCCTCGTCGATCGGGGCCTCGTGTCGCGTCGGCGCGGCAAGGGAACCTTCGTCCGGTCGCGGCCGATGGAGCGCTCCCTCCCCGAGCTCACGAGCTTCAGCCAGCACATCGACAGCCTCGGCCTCGCACCGGGGAACGTGCTCCTCGACTACGCCGAGTACGCCCCGCTCGCGACGGGTCGCCCGGATTCGCCGTTTCCCGACACTATCGGCATCGTCGCCCTCGAGCGGTTGCGCACCGTGGGCGGCGAGGCGGTCGGTCTCCAGAAACTCATCGTCCCTGACTTCATCGCCGCGCGCGTCGGTCTCGACGAACCGACGGCCGGACGGCCGGATTTCTCCTTCTACGATGCCCTGCGGAACGCAGGCATCGTACTCGCGGGCGGAGAGGAGACCCTGCGGGCGATCAACGCCGACAAGGCCGAGGCCTCCAATCTCGAGGTCCCGACCGGTACCGCGCTCATCGAGGTCGACCGCCTGTCCCGCGACACCTCGGGTCAGCTGATCGAGAACGTCCGCGCCCGCTATCTCGGCACCCACTACCTCTACCGCGTCACTCTCAACAACCAATCCAACGGAGGATCTCATGAATCGAACTCGGGCTCTGCTGCTCGTACCGGCGGTGGCTTCGCTCCTCGCGATCACGGCCTGCTCGTCGAGCGCGGCTGACACGGGCAAGTCCGAGAGCACGACAGGCGGGGGCAAAGTCGCCCTCGTCGTCGCGCAGGGCGGCCTTGGCGACCAGTCCTACAACGACCTCGCCAACACCGGATTCAAGCGGGTACTCAAGCAGACCGGCCTGCAGGGCAACACCATCGAGTCCGACGACGTCGTCGGGCAGGGCGAGCAGTTGCTCCGCCGCGCCGGCCAGTCCGGCATCAACCTCGTCGTCGATCTGGAGTACTCGCACAACGAGATCATCGGCAAGGTCGCCAAGGACTTCCCCCAGAGCGACTGGGTGATCTTCAATGCCGAGGCCAAGGGCGACAACGTCGCATCTGTTCTGTTCCAGGAGCAGGAGGGGTCCTACCTGGCCGGCGCGCTCGCGGCCATGCAGACCACCAATACGGCCGACCCGAACATCAACAAGGAGAAGGTCATCGGCGTCATCGGCGGCACCTCGGGCGTCGGGATCGACAAGTTCATCGTCGGATACATCCAGGGCGCGCGCGATGTCGATCCGAGCGTCAAGGTGCTGACCGCCTACTCGAACGACTTCGCGGACCCCGCGAAGGGCCAGCAGCTCGCGCAGACCATGTTCGAGCAGGGTGCCGACATCGTCTACTCAGTCGCCGGCGGTACCGGGGCCGGTGTGATCCAAGCCGCGCAGGAGGCGAAGCACTACGCCATCGGCGTCGACGACGACCAGGATGGCGTCGCGCCGGGATTCGTGCTGACGAGCGTGCTCAAGCGCACCGACCTCGCAGTCGAGAGCGTCGTCGGCGATTACGCCAAGGGCGACTTCCCCGGAGGCAAGACCATCACGTTCGGCCTCAAAGAGAACGCGGTCGGCCTCACCGATTTCACGCACACGAAGAAGGAGATCCCGCAGGCGACGCTCGACAAGCTCGACGCGCTCAAGAAGGGCATCGTCGACGGCGAGATCAAAGTCTGGAACGTCGTGAGCCAGGGATACCCGGACTTCTACGCGGGCAAGTGACCGGAGCCGGCAGGAGAGCACTGGAACCATGGAGAACCCCACTCCCGCGGCGGGCGACGAGGCCCGACCGCCCAGGATCGAGGCACGACGGATCGCACGATCATTCGGGCCGGTCCGGGCCAATCGCGATGTCTCGCTCAGCGTCGACCGAGGCTCGGTCCTCGCGGTCATCGGCGAGAACGGAGCGGGCAAGAGCACACTCATGAAGATGCTCTACGGCCTGGACCGTCCGGATTCCGGCGAGATCCTCGTCGATGGCGAAGCCGTGTCCCTCGCGAGCCCCAGGGACGCGATCAAGCGCGGGATCGGGCTCGTGCAGCAGGAACTCGCGATCGTGCCGGAACTCACCCTGCTCGAGAACTTCGTCCTCGGGAACGAGCCGATTCTCGCCGGCCGGATCGACTGGCGCCGTGCGCGGAGCGAGGCGGAGCGGCTCGCGGCCTCGGTGGGAACCGAGATCGATTGGGCCTCGCCGGCCGCGCACACGCCGATCGCCGTGCAGCAGCAGGTCGAGATCCTTCGTCTGATCGGCCGCGGTACCGACCTGCTCATTCTCGACGAGCCGACCGCGGTGCTCGCTCCGGCGCAGGCGATCCAATTGCTCGATCTGCTGCGTCGGCTTGCCGAAGGCGGCAAGACCGTCATCTTCATCAGCCACAAGCTCGCGGAGGTCCTGCGCGTCGCCGACGAGATCACCGTGCTCCGTTCCGGGGTCACAGAACCGGTGATCCGGCGGGAGGACGCCACCGTGGAGTCGCTGGCCCGCATGATCATGGGCGGTGATCCGGTTCCCGGCGACTCCGCTCGCGCCGGGAAGCCCGGCGACGTCGTGCTCCGGTGCGAGGGGCTGGCCGCCCGCGACGACTCCGGGGTCGAGCGGCTCTCAGGGATCGATCTCGAGGTGCGCTCCGGTGAGATCCTCGGAGTTGCGGCGGTCTCGGGCAACGGCCAGGACGAGCTCGCGGAGACGCTCATCGGGCTCCGCCGCCCGGATCGCGGCAGCGTGTCGCTCCGCGGATCGCGACTCGCCCGTTCCTCGGTACGCGCCAGGCGGCGGGCCGGCTTCGGCTACGTCAGCGGCGATCGCAAACAGGAGGGCCTCGCGCTCGAACTGTCCATCTCTGCGAACGCGGTCGCCGGACCGGGCCTCTCGCGCCTCTCGCGGTTCGGGTGGCTCGTACCTTCCCGGGTTCGCCGAGCCGTCGCGGATGTGCTCGACGCGGGTGCCGTGCGCTTCGGCTCGGAGCGTGATCCCATCGCTTCGCTCTCCGGCGGCAACCAGCAGCGCGTGGTGATCGCGAGGGAGCTGCGGGATCGGCCCGCGGTCCTCGTCGCGAGCCAGCCCACCCGCGGTGTCGATATCCGCGGCATCGGGTTCATCCACCGACAGCTGCGCCAGGCTCGCGATGCGGGTAGCGCCGTGCTGCTGTTCAGCGAGGAGCTCGATGAGATCCAGGCGCTCGCCGACCGGGTCGTGGTACTGCACCAGGGCCGGATCGTCGGCGAACTGGGCCGCGATGCCGACCGGGTCGCGCTCGGCAAGCTCATGCTCGGAACGACCGCGGAGGAACGATGACCGTTCAGCAGGCTCCCGACACGGGTGCCAATACCAGCTACGTGCCCGTCCCGGTCCGGCGCCGCGGGATTCCCTGGGTGGCCATCGGCCGCGCAGCCTGGCGGATCGCCGTCCCGGTTCTCATCGCACTGGCGGTCGGTGCCATCGCCCTGCTGATCGGCGGACAGCGCCCCCTCGAGATATACGGGATGCTCGTGCAGGAGGCGTTCGGTGACGGCGCTCGACTCAACGCGACCCTGACGGCGGCCACTCCCCTGCTCTTCACCGGGCTCGCCGCGGCCGTAGCATTCCGCGCCGGCGTCTTCAACGTCGGCGTCGAGGGCAGTTTCGCCTTCGCCGGGCTGGCCGCAGCCGTGGTCGGTACGCGGGTCGGCGGCCTGCCCCCGTCCGTCGCGATCCTGGCATGCTTCGTAGCCGGTGTGCTCGCCGGCATGCTCGTCGCCGTCGTCCCCGCGGTGCTCCGCACCTGGCTCAAAGTGGACGAGGTCGTCTCGACCCTCATGTTCAACTTCATCGTCACCGGTGTGACGTCCTGGCTCGTCCAATCGTTCTTCCTCGCCCCCGGGCAGGCGAACTCCGCGACGGCGTACATCGCAGCATCGGCCGAACTTCCGGCGCTCGCTCCTCCCGGTCAGCTCAGCGTCGGTTTCCTGGTCGCGCTCCTGCTCATCGCCTTCTACGCCGCCTGGGTGCGCCGCAGCCAGCTCGGCTTCGAGTTCGACGCCGTCGGCAGGACGCCCCGCTTCTCGCTCGCGCAGGGCCTTCGCGTGCGCACCGTCCTCATGACGGCGATGCTCGCGTCCGGCGCGATCGGCGGCCTCGGCGGCGCGGTGCACGCGCTCGGCGTGGTGCACCGCTACTCGGTCGGATTCTCGGCGAGCTTCGGCTTCACCGGAATCGCCATCGCGCTGCTCGCCCGGTTCAATCCGATCGGCATCGTCGTCGGCTCCGTGGCCTTCGGCGCGCTCGCGGCGGCGGGTGCGACCGTCCAACTGTTCGTGAACATCCCCATCCAGCTCATCGACATCCTGCAGGGCACGGTCATGATGCTCGCGGTCGCGCAGTTCGCCGTCCCGCGTCTGCGCCGCAGGGCCGCTACCCGGAAGGCCGAGGCTCGCACATGATCGACAGCATCATCAGTTCCACTCTGCTCCTCGCCGTTCCCCTCGTGCTCGCAGCCCTCGGCGGTGCGATCCACCGTCGCGCGGGCGTGGTGAACATCGGCCTCGAGGGGCAGATGCTCGCCGGTGCCTTCATCGGCGTGCTGGCGAGCGCGGCGTCCGGGAGCTGGCTGCTCGGTGTGCTCGCCGGTGCCGGCGCCGGCGCACTGACCGGACTCATCATGAGTCTCGTGATCACACGGCTCGCGGCGAACGAGATCATCGTCGGCCTCGGGTTCAACATCGTGGTGCTCGGCATCGTCGGTTTCGCACTGCGCGCGGTGTTCGGAGTGTCCGGCACGCTGCGTTTCCCTGACCAGCCCAGGATCCCGAGGATCGTCATCCCGGGCCTCAGCGAGGTTCCCGTCCTCGGCGCGATCCTGAGCGGCAAGGACGTGCTGTTCTGGCTCTCGGTGGCGCTCATCCCGCTGCTGGCATGGGCTTTCGCGAACACGCGTTGGGGCATCCGCACCCGAGCGACCGGCGTCGGCGCCCCGGCAGCGGAGTCCCTCGGAGTCCGAACGCTCGGCCTCCGCGATGCTGCCGGCACGCTCGCGGGCCTGCTCGCCGGTCTCGGCGGTGTCGCGCTCGCTCTCGGAGTCAGCGGCCTGTTCAACGAGAACATGATCGCGGGACGCGGCTTCGTCGCGCTCGCAGCCTTCTACTTCGGCCGGGCCCGCCCGCTGCCCACTGCGCTCGCCTGCCTGCTGTTCTCGTTCTTCGATGCGCTGCAGGTACGCCTGCAGACCGGTGGCGGCCTCTCGGCCGATCTCATCCAGACGCTCCCCTACATCGCCGTCGTCGCGGTGCTCGCCTGGACCGGATACACCGGTCTCCGCCGCAGCACCCGCGTCGCCGCCTAGCCAGGAAAGACCGCATGACTGTTTCCCAGCCCCGCACGGCCCTCTTGCTCGTCGATGTGATCAATTCCTTCTACGAGCCGGGCCAGCCCAACTACTACCCCGGAGTGGAGCGCACCCTCCCGGCGCTCGCTCGGCTCCGCGACACCGCCCGCGAACGCGACGCACTGCTCGTGCACGCCGTCGAACGCCACTACCGGGGGCTCGAGGACTTCGAATTCGCAAAACTGCCGAGGCACCACCAGCGCGGGGATCACGACGCCGCGTTCTTCCCGGGATTCGAGCCGGTCGACCGCGCACGGGAGATCGTCGTGCCGAAGCGCCGCTACTCCGGTTTCTACGCGACCGACCTCGACCTCGTCCTGCGCGAGCAGGGCATCACCCGGGTCGTCGTCGCCGGGGTCAAGACGAACGTCTGCATCCGCGCGACCGTGCAGGACGCCTTCGCCGGAGGCTTCGACGTCGTCGTGCCCCGCGAGGCGACGAACTCGAATCGCCCGCACCTCGCCGAAGCGAGCCTCGAGGACATCGAGCGCTACTTCGGCACCGTGGTGCCCACCGCCGACGCCGAGGCGATGCTGTGAGCGCGGCCCGCCCGCTCCTCGTGGTCAGCGGCTACGCGAGCATCGACTACGCCCTGCAACTGGCCCCGTTCGAGGGCTTCGATGCCACCACCATCGTGCGCGCTCGGGCAGAGGAATGGCCCCGCTACGGCGGAGTGGCGCACGTCACCCGCGCCGCGAGTCTCGCGGACGCCGGAGTCGACGTCGCTGCGCTGTCCTGGGTGGGCTCGGACGCCGAAGGACACCGCTGGATCGACGCCGTCGCATCATCCGGCGCCGACACGGTCGGCGTCGCCGTCTCCGCCGGACGCAGCCCGAGTTCGCACCTGCTGTACCCGGAGGGGGCTGGCACCATCTGCCTGTTCGATCCGGGCGATGCCGGCACCGACCGTCTCACCGACGCGCAGCGGACCCTGCTCGGCGCCGCCGACGTCGCGGTCGTGACCATCGGGCCCGAGTGCGCGACGCGCGAACTGCTCGCCGCCGTCCGCCCCGATTGCCGTCTCTTCTGGATCCTCAAGCAGGACCCGTCCTCGCTCACCGATGCGTTGCTCTCCGAGTTGAGCGCTCGAGCCTGGGCGATCACGCTCAGCGACGGCGAACGCGGTGCGCTCGACCGGATCCTGCCCCTCGCAGCCCCGGGAACCCTCGTCGTGGTCACGCGCGGCTCCCGGGGCTCCGAGCTGCTCCGGATCTCCGCCGACCGATCCCTCGAGTCGCTCGGCGAGGTCCCGTCCTCACCGGTGAGCGGCGTCGACACCACCGGAGCCGGCGACACCTTCTCCGGGACGCTCGCGGCGCTGCTCGCAGGAGAGACCGGCACCGCCCCGTCACCCCAACGGGTGCTCGCCGATCTCGAGCGGGCGAGCCTCGCCACTGCCCGCATGCTCGCCGAACGTCGCAGCGCCCCAGAACCACGCAACACCCCCGAGAAGAAGAGGACCCGATGAGCCCGACCGAAGAAGCCTGGTACCTGCACTGCACCCCCGAGCAGGTCGGTGCTGACGCGATCATCGTCGGTGACCGCGGTCGCGTACTGCTCGCCACCGAGCTCCTCGACGACGCGGAACTCCTGAACGAGGATCGCGGCCTGACCACCGCGACCGGCAGCTACCGCGGGCGTCGCATCACCGTGAGCGCCTTCGGCATGGGCGCGCCGATCGCCGCGGTCGTGGTGGAGGAGCTCGCTCAGATCGGTGTGCGCCGCGTGCTGCGGCTCGGCACGGTGATGACCGCCGGCCCCACCGAACTCGGCGAGCTCGTCGTGGCCCACGGCGCGATCCGCGGAGAGGGCACCTCGCCCGCATACCTCCCAATCGAGTATCCGGCGGTCCCGGACCTCGAACTGACGGTCAAGGCGGAAGCCGCAGCACGCGCCACCGGACGACCGGTGCGCAGCGGCATCTACGCGACCGCGGACGGGTTCTACACCGACCTCATGCGTCGCGGCGACCCCGATGGCCAGGCCGAGCTCTCCGCCGCGCGCGCTGCGCAGCACGTGGTCGGCACCGACATGGAGACCAGCGCCGTGCTCATCGTGGCACGCGCGCGCGGCATCGCAGCAGCATCGCTCTGCCTCGCGAGCGTCGACGGCAGGGACTTCTCCAAGCTCGACACCGAACCGCGCCGCGCGGCCGAGCTCGATCTGCTCCGCGCAGGTCTCGAAGCGCTCGCCGCCGTCTGACACCCCAACGATTTCGCAGAAGAGACAGCAGAGAAGGAAAGAAGCAGAGACATGAGCATCGCAACGGGATACTTCGATGACGTGATCGCCAAGCTGGCGCGGGTCCGTGACACCCAGGAGGACGCCATCCGACGCGCGGCCGAGATCTGCGCCGACACGATCGCCGCGGACGGCCTGGTCTTCACCTTCGGTACCGGCCACGGCGGCTTCGCCGCGCTCGAGATGTTCCCGCGCACGGGCGGCGTCACGGGCTTCCGCCCGATCGTCGAAAGCTCCATCGCGCTCATGCATCACGTGCTGGGCGACCAGGGCACCGCCCAGTACCGGTTCCTGCACACTCGGGAAGGCTACGGCAACGCGATCCTCAGGTCGCATCAGATCAAGGAGGGCGACGCCCTGATCCTGTTCTCGCACTCCGGGATCAACGCCGTCATCCTCGACATGGCCGTCGAATTCCGGGAGCGCGGACTCAAGGTGATCGCCGTCACCTCGGTGCCCCATTCCTCCCAGGTCGAGAGCCGGCATTCCTCGGGTCAGCGGCTCTACGAGATCGCGGACGTCGTGATCGACACCGGCATTCCGCTGGAGGACGCCTCGCAGTTCATCGACGGCCTGGAGTTCCCCGTGGGTCCGACATCGACCTCGATCGCGGTCGCCGTCGGCCACGCGATCAACGCCTCGACCTCCGCCGCGCTCGTCGCACGCGGGTACGAGCCGATGATCATGGTCAATACGAACTCGAACCGCACGACACTCGCGCACCAGCAGAACGACCGCAACTACGCGGAACTCTGGCGACGGCTCCGGTCCCGCGAGTTCTCGGCGCCGGAGGTCCGCTGATGGCCGCGGTCGAACGCGGACTCTGCATCGGCGGCTCCTGGGTCCCGGCCGCGGACGGCGCGGTCGTCGAAGTCAGGGATCCGGCGACGGGCGAGCTCATCGGCACGAGCGCCCTCGCCGGCGCCGCCGACGTCGACCGCGCCGTCGAAGCGGCGACCGCCGGCTTCGCCCGCTGGTCGGCGCTCGGAGCCGACGCGCGCTGCACGATCATGCTCCGCGCCGCCGCGCTCCTCGACGAACGAATCGACGCGATCGCGGAACTGCTCACCAGAGAGCAGGGCAAGCCCCGGGCCGACAGCGTCAAGGAGATCGCCTTCGGCGCCCAGGTCATCCGCTACTACGCCGAAGAGGGCCGCCGCGTGAGCGGCTCGATCCGACCCTCGGCCCGATCCGACGTCCGTTCCCTCGTCACCTGGGAACCGCTGGGCGTCGTCGCCGCCATCGTGCCCTGGAACTATCCCGTCGACCTCTACGCGTGGAAGGTCGGACCGGCGCTCGCTGCGGGCAACTCGGTCATCGTCAAACCCCCGGTCGAGACACCGTTGGCCGTCGGAGAGTTCGTCCGCTGCTTCATCGACGCGGGCCTTCCCGAGGGCGTCCTCTCCGATCTGCCGGGCGCGTTCGAGGCCGGTTCCCGACTGTCCGAGCATCCCGGCATCGCCGCGATCACCGCGACCGCATCGACGGCGACCGGACAGGCCATCATGCGTTCGGCGGCCGCAACGATGAAACGGGTCACCCTCGAGCTGGGCGGGCACTCCCCGTTCATCGTGCTCGATGACGCGGATGTCGCCGAGGCCGCGGCCGCGGCCGCCCGCCGCTCCTTCTCGAACGCGGGCCAGATCTGCATCGCCGTCAATCGGATCCTGGTGGCGGATCGGATCGCCGACGAGTTCACCGACGCGGTCGTGTCGGAAGCACGCGCGATCCGGCTCGGCCACGGCATCGCGCCCGGGGTGACCGGTGGGCCGACCACGACCGACGCGGTCGTCTCGAAGGCCCGCTCGCACATCGACGAGGCCATCGCCGGCGGGGCGGAACTGCGATCCGGCGGCCGGACCGCCGCGGTCGATGCCGGACTCGATCCCGCGCGGTTCTTCGAGCCGACGGTGCTGGACCGGGTTCCGGTCGACGCGCTGGTGATGCGCGAGGAGACGTTCGGCCCGGTCGTCGCGGTGCACCGCTTCGGCGAGCAGGAGCGGGTCGCCGATATCGCGAACCGAGGCGACTACGGGCTCGCCGCCTATGTCTTCGGCGACGATCTCGATCGTGCCTGGCGCGTCGCCGAGCAGTTGCACGCTGGCGGCGTCGGCGTCAACGTCAACGACGTGTCTGAGCTCCAGGCGCCGTTCGGCGGCTGGAAGATGTCGGGCTTCGGTCGGGAGCTCGGGGTCGAGGGACTCCACGGGATGATGCAGCAGCGGCACATCAGGCTCAGAAGACGGGCGTGATCCGGAACGGCTGCGCCTCGAATGCGAAGGGTGCTCGTCGCATACCGGAGCCGGCGGGCAGCGCCTCGCGAGAGACCGGCGGTCTCACTCGCGAGCCGTACGTCCAGCACTTCGATCCGGTCCGACCGCCCGCTGCAACCGGGCGGCGAGCCGGTCGAGCGCGGCGATGAGACCGTCCCCCTCGATCACCTCGAAGTCGACGCCGATCTGCGTCACCCACAGGGCGAGGTGGTCCGGGTCGCCGGATCCGAGCTCGACGCGGCACGAGGTCGCATCGACGGCTTCGATCCGGACCGGAACGACGATCTTGGCAGCGACGACGTCCGCGGGAGCGTGCACGAGGATCCGGGCGCGGTGCGCCCATCCCGTGTGGAGCACGCGATCCACGACGAAGTCGACCTCGTCGCGCTCGGGGATCGCGCGGGGCCGGAACCGCTTCCCGGTCGGAGTGCGGGGGCGCATCCGGTCGACGCGGAACACGCGCCAGTCGTCGCGGTCGAGATCCCACGCGAGGAGGTACCAGAGCGACCCCCACCCGACCAGGCGCTGCGGCTCCACGTGGCGGGATTCCTCCGCGCCCTTCGGTTTGACGTAGCCGAAGCGCAATCGCTCGTGCCCGTGGATCGCTGCGGCGATGCCGCTGACGACGGTGAGGTCGAGCGCCGGCCCGGCGCCGGGGACCACGGCGGCCGCTCGGCGCACCGCTTCGACGCGATGCCGGAGGCGGGACGGCATCACCTCCTCGAGCTTCGCGAGAACCGCGATCGAGGTCTCCTCGACGCCGAGGCGGCCGCCCGCGGCTGCGCTGAGGCCCACCGCAACAGCGACGGCTTCGTCATCGTTGAGCAGCAGCGGAGGCATCGTCGCGCCGGCGCTCAGCCGATACCCGCCCGCGACTCCCGGGCGCGCATCCACCGGGTATCCGAGGGAGCGCAGCTTGCCGATGTCGGCGCGCACCGTGCGGGTGCTCACCCCCAGGCGTTCGGCGAGGGCGCCGCTCGTCCAGTCGCGACGCTGCTGGAGCAGCACCAGCAACTCGAGCAATCGCGCCGACGTTCCCAACATGCTTCCGAGTATTTCAGGGATCGCGGAACAGAACCTTCCGCATTGCCCGAGAGAGTGGAGGCATGAACGCACACACCACCATCACCCCGTTCCGCATCGACATCCCGCAGAACGCCCTCGACGATCTCGAGGCACGGCTCGCACGCACGCGATGGGCGGCCACCCCGCCCGGACGCGCCGATCGCGCCGACTTCAGTCGCGGCATCCCGCAGCCCTATCTCCGCGAACTCGTCGAGCACTGGCGCGACGGTTTCGACTGGCGGGCCCAGGAGGCCGCGCTCAACGCCTTCCCGCAGCTGCTGACCGAGATCGACGGACAGACCTTCCACGCCGTGCACGTCACGTCGTCGAACCCGGATGCGACGCCGCTGCTGCTGTGCCATGGCTGGCCCGGATCGTTCGTCGAGTACCGGCACCTGATCCCGCTGCTGACCGAGGACTTCCACGTCGTCGTCCCGTCTCCGCCAGGCTTCGGGTTCTCGACCCCGCTGTCGTCGACCGGCTGGGAGGTCGGCCGCACCGCGGAAGCGTACGGCGAGATCATGACCCGCCTCGGCTATGACCGCTTCGTCGCCCACGGCAGCGACCTCGGCTCGGGCATCGTCTCCCAGCTCGCCTCCGCGCATCCCGAGCGCGTGATCGCCACCCACCTCGCGTGCGAGCAGCGCCTGCTCGGCCTGGTCGGGGTGATCTTCCCGATGCCCGACGGGCTCACGCCCGAGGAGCAGTCCGAGCTGACCCCGCTGAGCGCGGAGGCCGCATCCGAACGCGGATATCTCGAGATGCAGAACCACAAGCCCGACACCATCGGCGCCGCCCTCGCGGACTCGCCCGTGGGCCAGCTCGCCTGGATCGCGGAGAAGTTCAAAACCCGCGGCGATCGTCACCCCACGCCGAGCGACTCGGTCGACCGCGACGACCTGCTCGCGAACGTGAGCCTCTACTGGTTCACCAACAGCGGGGAATCGAGCGCGCAGTTCTATTACGAGGCGGCGCACTCCGGAATGCCGCCCGCGATGGGCGCACCGGTCCCCGCGGGATGGGTCGTGTTCGACGCGCACCCGCTCGTGCGCCGGGTCATGGATCCGCTGCAGATGATCGGTCACTGGACGGAGTTCGCCGAGGGCGGCCACTTCCCCGCTCTGGAAGAGCCCGAACTGCTCGCACGCGACATCCGCGATTTCGTGCGCAGCATCGCCTGACCCGCTCGCCGAGGTGCCCCGTGCTCGGGTTTTCGGTCATCGAAACCGCAGCACGGGGCGCCTCGTTGCGTACCGGCGCGCGGGATCGGGCGCCGGGCTACTCCACCGCGCGACAGCTGTGCCGGACGGGTTGGCCGCGCGGATGATCCGTCGCGAGGCAGACGGTGCCGTCGATGATCCGGCCCGCGGCGGTCGCGCGCGCGTCGACCTTGTCGTCCGTGCCCCGGTTGCGGGCGGACACGCGGATCACGGGGGCGTCGCCGTGCCGCTGCACGGTCAGCGTGGCCTGGGTGACGCCGTGCGGCATCGTGGCGCGGACGCGACGATCCACCGCGTTCAGTGTTTCAGGTGAGACGCTTCCCAGCGCGAAGACTCCATCGCCTGCCGGTACGTCGTCGCTGCCCAGGGCGCCGACGAGCCGGAGCGCCCCGCCCCGCCATTCCCACGACGCTCCGAACGGATGGCTCGTGGTCGGTCCGGTGGTGACGGAGATCGTCAGGTCGGGGGTCTTCGTGTCGGACGCCGCGGCCTCGACGTGCTCGATCGCGACGGCGAACACGTCGCTGTTCCCGGTCTCGGAGACGACCGCGCGGACGATCGCCGAGTACTCCTCCGCGCTGAGCGCGTCGCCGTACTCGATCGCGTAGCCGCCCTTCACCTCGTTCGAGATCCGGACGAGCCCGATCACGCCGGCGACGAGCACGATGAGCACGAGAACACCGATGATCACCCCGCGGAGATGCCGGCGGATCCACGAGGGGCGAGCGGCGTCTTTCTCCGGGCCGTCTGCGCTCATGGCACCAGTATGGTGCAGTCCGGCGATGCCGCGGTTGGAGACGACCACAGCTCTCATCACCGCGCGGCGGGCTGCACGGGGAAACACGAAAACCCCCGGCTCTCACCGGGGGTTTTCCTCTGTGCGCGATACTGGGATCGAACCAGTGACCTCTTCCGTGTCAGGGCGCCTGGGCCGCAGTTTCCCTTGATTTTCCGAGGCCTACGAGGCGCTCAAAGGCCATGGAATCCGCTGGCGGGGTGATTTTGAGGTGACCAGCGCGGGAGCCTGCTCACCAGTCCAGATTGAGCAATGCACTGTGCGTCAATCGATTCTCGGGGTGCGCTCCGCCCCCTCCAATCTCAATGATGCGCGGGGCCCGGCGCGAAGAGTCGTTTCCGTTCGCGCCGATGTCAGAGGTGATCCGCACTCTTTAGGCGGCAGCTCGACACATCGCTTCGGCTGTCGGAGGAAGGAGCCGACTTATGCGCGCAGGAGCACGACCACGTAGCGTGACTTCGGTACTTGTAGAGGAGGATGCCGACAACGTCACGGTGACCTGGCGCTCGGTGAACCTGTCGAGGGGCCGGGACGTGGAGCACTTCGGCTACGGACTGCACTACTTTGACCCGACTGGCAATGGCGGCAAGAGATTGGCGTCCGATTCGGCCAGTCTGCGCCCGCCCGAGTCTTCGACTATACAAGCGCCATGCAAGCGAACCATGGGGCAAACGAGATTGCCGCTACGGACGGCGCCGTTCGTCGTCCGGTACGACGACGCGAGCCTCGGGATAGCTGAGGTCAGAACGATTGCCGCCCACGCCCACGTCAGCGGTAACGATGTGCAGGATGATCCTGCTGAGTTGACTCGTACAAGCATGAAAAGGAGGGCAACGGGACTGCGCTCGGTGTGGGGTACTCGCGCCGGCCGAGGGGAATGGGCGCCCCGATACAACGATCAGCGCGTCGTTCTGACTGTGTTTTCAACAGTCTTGAGTGGACACAGGGCGTCACAAAAAGTTCTGTTGCCAGCGTTCATCGTCAGGATGCTGCCACGATTCCGCCCGCAATGGCGGACTGCACCTATCGTCAGCCACGATGGACGACTATGCCATCAATCTCACTCATACGAGAAGCGGGTCGCTCACTGCTTTGCCTTTTGGGTCGTGGCTTCTGCAGCAGGGCGACCCACGCCGGGTTTGCGTCCTTTGCCCTTCACCGTCGACCCCGGCAGCGACACGCATCAGGACCAGCAAGATCTGTGGCTACTGCGGCGACACTGTTCACTCCACACGAGTTTGCAGTTCAAGAGTCAGGTTCGGCAAGCGGCGCGGAAGTCGCGGCTCGCGGCAGCACCCTGGGAGATGGAGGGTTAAGCATCTAGGAAGTGACCAGCTCAGCAGGATCGTGACTTGTTCAATAGGCGCCGTTCAAGGAAGCTCTATCCCCTCACACGGAGAACCAGGCATACGCTGCCCAGATCTACTCGCCCGAACGGAGAGAATGTTGTCTCGATCTGCGGGTAGTTCAACGTTCATCGGATGACCGTCTGGACACATCCGAGTTCCCGTGCACTAGCTGCGGCATGTGGGTGTTCCTGAGTCCGGAAGCTTGGCCGCTTCATTTGCGATAATGGCACCATGAAGTTCAAGCGCCGCAACCTCGAAGCTCTCGCTAACCTCATCGTGGGCAACGAAGGCCGTGACGACGCTGACAATGAGGACGAGGCCAAGTACTTCCCTTACAGGTCCAGCATGTACATCACCGAGTTCTTCCAGGAGCTGGATACGGAGTACCAGCATGACGGTTCAACTCGCCACCGCTGGGTGGCAGATGTATTGGAACAGATGCTGGCTGAACCGCACGACGGACCCAACCGCCCGCCAGAGATCTTCTGCCGTCTCATCGACCAACTGATGAGCCCGGCCGATCGGCTCAACGAAGGGTCCGACCGTCCCCGGGCGCTCGCGCAACTCAATGAGATACTTGGCCGCGAAGGTTTCGAGGCGTTCTATGGCGAGGACAACCGCTGCTACCTCCGTCATGTCGGCACCCAGGCCGTGACCATCCTTGCCGCCAACCCCCACCGCCCCTTCAGCAAGGCTGAGCTGGAGCGGCGGCAGCTCCTGACGGCGTACCTCGACCAGTGCAGCGAGGATGACCTCATCGAGGAGGTGCTCCTCCCGCTGTTCAGGCAACTTGGCTACCACCGCATCACCGCCGCCGGGCACAAGGACAAGGCCCTGGAGTACGGCAAGGACATTTGGATGCGCTACACCTTGCCAACACAGCACATTCTCTACTTCGGAATCCAGGCGAAGAAGGGAAAGCTCGATGCCTCGGGGGTAACCAAGGCAGGCAATGCCAACATGGCTGAGATCCACAACCAGGCGCTCATGATGTTGGCACACGAGATCTTTGACCCCGAGACCAACCGTCGCGTCCTGGTCGATCATGCCTTCATCGTGGCGGGTGGTGACATCACCAAGGCAGCGCGCAACTGGCTCGGCAACGCGCTCGACGCCCAGAAGCGCAGCCAGATCATGTTCATGGATCGCGATGACATCTTGAACCTCTACGTCGTCGCAAACCTACCGCTGCCAGAAGGTGCGTTGCCGCCAACGCCAACCAGTCCGTGGTCAACGAACGCCGAGACTCCGTTCTGAACCACTAAAGACAGCATTCGCCATCGGAATCGGTGCGACGAAGGCAAGTTGACCTGCGCCGCCAGTCTCGGCCGGCTAGCAGAATCGAGAAAGGAGTGCGGTGAATAGTCACGTTCGAAAGGCAGGTGAGTTCTTGCGAGAAACCGCGCAGGAGTCCGCACGGCAGATATTCAACGATCAATGTTCGGGATCGACCTGCCGAGCGATCCCGCCGCCTGGGGCACCTTCGCCTGGCTTGTCCTGCTCGGGATCGCGACCATGTCGC